>JAILLA010000045.1 GCA_024693325.1 Solobacterium sp. | reverse complement strand
GAAAAGGACGGTATGGATATGGGCAGTGATCTTTATATGAGGTTAAAAAACGCAGTCAACTCCGTGACTCCTTCATCTGCTATTTTCAAGGTTACAGTTGATGAAAATGGAAATTTCAAGGATATGCATTATTTTACCATGGGAGTTCGTCGGACGTATCGAGATGATCAATGACAAGTATTTCGGTGATCCCGACAAGCCGCTTCTTGTTTCCGTACGTTCGGGTGCACGTGCTTCAATGCCCGGTATGATGGACACGATACTTAACCTCGGTATGAATGAAGAGGTTGTTGAAGCCATGATCGAAGCCAATCCGGATCCCAAATTCGAAAGATTCGTATATGACAGCTACAGACGATTCATTCAGATGTTCTCGGATGTTGTTATGGGCGTTGGCAAGAAGCATTTTGAAGAGCTCATTGACGACATGAAGAAGAAAAAGGGTGTTGAGTTTGACGTGGACCTTACCGCAGACGATCTGAAAGAACTTGCGGAACAGTTCAAAGCCGAATATAAAAAGGAACTTGACGAAGAATTTCCTTCCGATCCGATAATCCAGCTCAAAGAGGCTATAAAGGCCGTGTTCAGAAGCTGGGATAATCCGAGGGCGAACGTTTACCGTCGTGACAACGATATACCTTACAGCTGGGGAACGGCAGTTTCCGTTATGCCGATGGTATTCGGTAACCTTAATAACAATTCGGGAACAGGTGTTGCCTTCACAAGAGACCCCGCAACGGGCGAAAAGAAGCTCATGGGTGAGTTCCTCGTAAACGCTCAGGGTGAAGACGTTGTTGCAGGTATCCGTACACCGCAGCCGATCTCACAGCTGAAGAAGACAATGCCCGATGCTTATAAGCAGTTCGTAGAGATCTGTGACAGACTGGAACACCATTATCATGATATGCAGGATATGGAGTTCACGATCGAACACGGAAAACTCTTCATGCTGCAGACAAGAAACGGCAAGAGAACAGCTGCTGCTGCTCTGAAAGTTGCTGTTGACATGGTCAAGGAAGGCCTCGTTACAACCGATCAGGCTCTGATGATGGTTGAACCGAAGCAGCTCGATGACCTCCTCCATCCGATGTTCGACGCTGCTGACCTGAAGGCAAAAGCAGGTGATGTCATTGCCAAAGGTCTGGCTGCTTCTCCCGGTGCAGGTTCCGGTGCTGTTGTCTTCACAGCTGAAGACGCTAAGGCATGGAGCGATGCAGGCAAGAAGGTCGTACTCGTACGTCTCGAAACATCTCCTGAAGATATCGAAGGTATGCATGTATCACAGGCTATCGTTACTGTCCGCGGCGGTATGACAAGCCACGCTGCAGTCGTAGCCAGAGGCATGGGCGCATGCTGCGTATCCGGATGCGGTGATATTTCCGTTAATGAAGCTGCTAAGACATTCACAGTCAACGGCGAAACATTCAAAGAAGGCGATGTTATTTCCGTTGATGGTACAACAGGTCTCGTTTACAGAGGCGAGATCAAGACCGTTCCTGCAACGATCTCCGGAAACTTCAAGAAGTTCATGGATTGGGCAGATGCTCGTCGTACTCTGAAGATCCGTACAAATGCAGATACACCGACAGATGCTAAGAGAGCTGTTGAATTCGGTGCTGAAGGCGTTGGTCTGGTTCGTACAGAACATATGTTCTTCAATACACCTGAAAGAATCAAAGCGATCCGTATGCTGTGCGTAGCACGCAATGACGAACAGCGTGCAAAGGCTCTTGCTGAACTCGAACCTTATCAGCAGGAAGACTTCGAAGGTATCTTCGAAGCTATGGGCGGCAGAAGCGTAACGATCCGTCTCCTGGATCCGCCTCTGCATGAATTCCTCCCGAAGACAGAAGCTGACGCAAAAGACGTCGCTGCTGACCTTGGCATTACGATCGAAGATGTAGCCGCAGCTGCTGCTGACCTGCATGAATTCAACCCGATGATGGGTCACCGCGGATGCCGTCTTGACGTTACATATCCGGCGATCGGTGAAATGCAGACACGTGCTATCATCAACGCTGCGATCGCAGTCAACAAGAAGCACCCCAGATGGAAGCTCGTTCCTGAGATCATGATCCCGCTGGTAGGCGAACCGAAGGAACTCGAATTCGTAGCAGACATCGTCAGAAAGACTGCTGATGCTGTTATCGCTGAAAAGAAAGCAAGCAAACAGGAATACGCGATCGGTACAATGATCGAGATCCCGAGAGCTGCTCTGCTCGCAGGCGACCTTGCTAAGACAGCTGAATTCTTCAGCTTCGGTACAAACGACCTGACACAGATGACATTCGGCTTCTCAAGAGACGACGCAGGCAAGTTCCTGGGCGACTACTATGACAAGCATGTCTATGAATCCGATCCGTTCGCTCATGTTGACCAGGAAGGCGTTGGCCAGCTGATCAAGATGGCTGCTGCAAGCGGAAGAGCTACACGTCCTGACATCCACCTGGGTGTCTGCGGCGAACACGGCGGCGATCCTGCTTCCATCGAATTCTTCCAGAGAGTCGGCCTGACATATGTCAGCTGCTCACCGTACCGTGTACCGATCGCAAGACTGGCTGCTGCACAGGCTGCGATCAAGGTTGACAGAGAAGCTGCTGCTGCAAAAGCTGCTGCTAAAAAAACTGCCAAGAAACCTGCAAAAAAAGCTAAGTAATTGAGCTTTCCGGATAGTGATGTCCGTCATACCGGACATTGATCACAGATGATACAGAGTCCGCGTCTCATATGATGCGGACTTTTTTCCATGTAAAAAGCCATCCCGGAGGATGGCTGATGGATCAGAATAATCTCCTGACCGATTCTTCGGCCTGTCTGTGTACATCTTCAGCGTCGATCGTCAGGAACCTTCCGTCTTCATAGAGGATCTTTCCGTCGACCATGGTCATGCAGACATCGGAGCCCTGGGCGGAGTAGACGATCAACGCTGTTGTATCATGATTGGGATAGAGGTGGGGTCTGCTCATATCAAGGGCAATGATATCTGCTTTCTTTCCTGTTTCCAGGGATCCGGTATCCGGACGTCCGAGCGCTTTGGCTCCGTTGATCGTTGCCATCTTCAGGACATCGGATGCTTTCATGAGCGTTGAATCGAGGTGAAAGCCGTTGTGGATCACCGAAGCCAGGTGCATTTCTTCGAACATGTTGAGGTTGTTGTTGGAAGCAGCGCCGTCCGTACCGAGCGCGACATTGATGCCCATCCTCAGCATTCTCGGTATCGGGGCGAATCCGGAGCCCAGTTTCATGTTGGAAGAAGGGTTATGAACACACGTAACACCGTTATCACGCATGATCTCCATATCATCTTCGTTTACCCAAACACAATGCGCGACGTATGACGGGTTTTCAAACGCTCCCAGGTCATAAAACCATTTCAAAGGTGTCTTTCTGTGTTTTTCTAAGCATTCGTCATGTTCTTTTTTTGTTTCGCTGATATGTGTATGGAAGAGACTGCCATGTGCTTTGCAGTCTGCCGCATATCGTCTGACCATTTCTTCATTGCATGTATATTCGGCATGGACCATATAATCGATGCGGATCCTTCCGTCTGAGCTGTTGTTGTATTTTTCAAACAGCATGTTGTTGACGGCACCGCGTCCGTTGTCTTCATATGATTCATGCGGATCAAAGCTCTGCATGACCCTGGAGAAATGTGCCTTCATACCGGCTTCCGAGCAGAAGCGGACAGCATCTTCCGGTTCCATGTACATATCCGAGAATGTGGTCGTGCCTGTAGCGAGCATCTCCATCATGGCAAGCGCTCTGCCGGCATGGATGTCTGCGGGAGTCATCCTGTCCTCCACGGGGATCATGCAGTCATACAGCCAGTCCTGCAGATTGAGGTCACTTCCCGAGCCTCTCAGCATGGTCATCGCAGTATGGCCATGGCAGTTGATCAGACCGGGCATCAGAAGCTTGCCGGACATGTCTTTTTCTTCATCGTATTTCTTTTCAGGCTTCTCTGCACTGATCCAGTCGATCACGGATCCTTCGATACCCAGATACGCATTTTTCAGCGTGATGAATTCATTGTTTTCAGTTTTCAGAATGTCGCAGTTCTTTAATAACAGGCTCATTTGCGGTTTTCTCCTTATGCCGGCGTATAATCATACAGCAATGGCTGATGCACGGACCGGTCCATGACTATACTACCATAAAACGGGTCTTTGAACGCAAAGTGTACGAGTGCCGGAATGCTATAATATCTTTATGAACGCGGTATCTGTTGTCCTGGTGAAAATGATCGAAACGGAATACGGAAAAACGGCGCAGCTGAAAACGACCGGTGCTGATCCGTTTGTTTTCAATATGGATGTCGTAAATATGGATGTAAGAGCAGTGGAAGGATTTACCTATTCGGCTGAGATATTCGGACTCTGCATCAATCTGTCTGCCAATTACGAAGCACTTCCCAACCACGATAAAGATGATCTGATCGCCAGCGGCCTGTTTGAACGTGAGGCAGAGGACAGCTCCCATGCCTGGATCAGCGGCATCGTACAGGAAGTCAGGAAAGATGATAAAAACGAAGAGGAACTGCGTACATCTGTGCTGGTCAGGATACGGAATGTGGAGATCACCCTGTTTGCGGAAGATACTGCATATATGGAGCCGGGATACCGGGTACAGGCCAGTGTTCTTCTGTACGGCAATCTGCTGCGTTCATCATGAATGAATACATCGGAAAGGATGCAATGATCATACTGAAAACCGATGTATTTTTATGTTATGATTTTAACAGAAGGTTGCAGATAAAAATAATTTAAGGAGACTCGTATGAGAGAATGGACACGCGAAGAACGCTACAGAGTTTTAAAGAGTGCGGATGAGATCGTTGACCTCCATGAGCAAATCTGTCACTCTGCCTACAGACAGGCTTATCACATTCAGCCTGTTACCGGTCTTTCTTCAGATCCGAACGGCTTTGTCAAGCACAAGGGCGTATGGCATCTGTTTTATCAGTGGTGCCCCTGGGGAGCCGTACACGGACTGAAATACTGGTATCATGTATCTTCACCTGATCTGGTGCACTGGAAGAATGAAGGCCTCGGACTGGCTGCCGATACGGAATATGACAACAGGGGAGCACATTCCGGCTCTGCATTCTCAAAGGGAGATGACCTGTATCTGTTCTATACCGGAAACCACAGGGATGAAGACTGGACAAGAACAGCTTATACATGTGTTGCCCAGCTCCATGAAGATGGTACGATCACAAAACTGGAAAAACCTCTGTTCGGACCTCATCCTGACTATACCGAGCATCAGAGAGACCCGAAGGTCTTCTATGTTGAAGAGAAGCAGAAATACTATATCTTCATCGGTGCCCAGGACAGGGATCTCAGAGGAAAGATCGTTGTTTATTCCAGTGAAGAACTGCTGAGCGGATGGAAGTTTGAAGGCGAACTGAAGGTTCCCGGATATGAATCATTCGGCGGCATGTGGGAATGTCCTTCTATTGAACATTTCAGCGGCAAGGATCTGCTGATCTTCTCACCGCAGTATATGAAGTATCCTGAACGCGGTGAAAGCACGAACCATAACGGATATATCGTCGGCCATATGGACTTCGATACACTGACATTTGTGCCGGAAACAGAATTCACGCTCTTGGACTATGGATTCGATTTCTATGCAGCCCAGTGCGCATCCGGTGTCAACGCTGATGATCATGCGATCATGGTCGCCTGGATCGGTCTGCCCGACAACCACTATCCGAGTGAGGAAGAGGATTGGGAAGGCACACAGACGCTGTGCAGAAAGATCACGATCGATGAGAACAACCGTCTCATCCAGCAGCCTGTCGAAGCTTTGAAAGGCCTGAGAAAAGATACGGAAGTACCTGCAGGAACACTGCCTTATGCATGCGAGATGGATGTTGAGGTCGGTGAGGGTGACTTTGACCTGAACCTGTTTACAAAAGAAGACGGCAGCGGCGGACTCACGATGCATTATGACAGTACCGCTCAGAGGTTTACGGTAGACAAGTCAAAGATGGATAAGCGCTTCAATGAAAAGGTATTTGAACAGGTCTATCTGCCTGCCCTGACACCTCTGAAGACGATGCAGGTGTTCATCGACCACAGTTCCATTGAGATCTTTGTCAACGGCGGTGAAACAACATTCACAGCACATATCTATCCGACAAAGAGAGAACACTTCTACACGATCAGCGATAACGGATGCACTAAGGTCTATGAACTTGAAGCGTCCGTCAAGGATGATTTCGTGGTCTGATCATGTATACCTTCGTATGTTATGACCGGTGCGGTACCTGTAAAAAAGCAGAAAAGTTTCTGCAGGAACATGGGATCGCATATACCAAACGTCCGATCAAGGAAGAAAAGCCGACTGTTGAGGAACTGAAGGAATGGCAGGCTGCTTCAGGCAGGGAACTCAGGAAGTTCTTCAACACTTCCGGTCAGCTGTACCGTTCCATGAATATCAAGGAACAGCTGAAGACTCTGACTGATGAGGAGATCTTAAGCCTGCTCGCACAAGACGGTATGCTGGTAAAGCGTCCTGTACTGATCGGAGGGGACTTGGTACTGGTAGGCTTCAACGAAAACGAATGGTCTGAAAAACTGCTTTAACAAATGTCCGGAAATCAAATTCCGGACTTTTATACGGGCTGTGATCAATGATTTGATTATTTCCGGCAATGCGTTATGATATTCGGGTTACAGGAGATAACTATGAAGAACTTTCTGAGAGATCTTGAATATAAAGCAGCCAGGCTTATGTACGGCAGATACGGTGCGGATGAACTGTCGCGTGTATGTCTGTTCATTGCAGGAGTGATGCTGATGGTTTCGGTATTATTGAAGCTGCCCGTATTGAATCTGATCGGACTCGTCCTGCTGATCTGGACAGAATTCAGGATGTATTCGAAAAATATCGCGAAACGCAGAGCAGAACGGCAGGCATATCTGAACCTGAAGTACAGCATACAGCGTCCTTTCAGGGTCATGAAACTGAACCGTACGGAAAAAGACTACAAACATTTTGCATGCCCGCAGTGCGGCAGGATCGTACGTGTGCCGAGAGGACATGGCCGTATCACTGTCACCTGCAGGCAGTGCGGAAGATCATTTGATCGCAGATCATAAAAACTTCTGCATGTATTCAAATGGTGCTGCATATCATGTAAAATAGAAACGGGAAGAGAACATAACATTCAGGACGCGGGTTATTTTTATCATACTCCGTCCTTTTCATGTGAGTATATTGTATCTGTGATCCGGAATGAAGGAGAAATACGTATGAACGAAATACAGAAGCAGCTCTTTGCACTGCGGGATATTGAATACTGTTCCTTTATCGCCAAACTGATGCCGACTGTTCAGGCGGACAAAGTGATCGGCATCAAAACTCCGGAACTGAAAAAACTGGCGAAAGAGCTGGTAAAAACAGACTGGGGGACGGTGTTTCTGAATGAGCTTCCGCATGAATACTTTGAGGAAAACCAGCTGCACGCGTTCATGATATCGCAGATCAAAGACTACGGTCAGGCACTGGAGCGCGTTCAGGCATTCCTGCCATATGTGGATAACTGGGCTACATGCGATCAGATGATCGTGAAGGCATTCAAGAAAGATCCTGAAAGACTGCTGCCGTATATTGAGACATGGCTCTGCTCGGATCATCCGTATACCGTACGATATGGGATCGAGTGCCTGATGAAACTGTTCCTGGATCAGAAGTTCGATCCGGCTTTTCCGGAGCGCGTATCCCGTATCAGAAACGATGACTACTATGTCAGAATGATGACCGCATGGTACTTTGCCGAAGCTCTGGCAAAGCAGTATGATTCAGTCATTGACTATATCAGGCAGTATCAGCTGCCTGAATGGGTACATAACAAAGCGATCCAGAAAGCCTGTGAAAGCTTCCGCATCAGCGATGAAAGGAAACAGGAACTGAGAGAGTACCGGATCAAACGTTCCGGCAAATAAATGACGAAGTGAAGGAGGGATGTTAATGGCAGAAAAAACTGTACTGAACTGCGAAAACTGTGAAAACGAGTCATGTATGAATATACTGCCGGTGCTGAAAGATCTGCCGGAACATCTCCGGCAGGACATGCAGCAGTATATGAAAACGGATCATTTTGAAAAAGGTGAATATCTGTTCCGTGAAAATGATCCGGCTGACCGGATCCTGATCATCCGCAGCGGCAGGATCAAGATCGGCAGGGTGGACTCGGACGGCAATGAGAGGATACTGGATATCCTTCACGGCGGTGAAGTGATCTGGGATTCCCTGACGGAAGGACAGACTGTGTTTCCCTACAGCGCAGCAGCACTCACGGAAGTGGATCTCTGTATGATCGATGGCGAAACATTCATGAAGACCATGTCAGACCACCCGTATGCCGTGGTGGACCTGATCAGGGCTTTGGGCAGGAGACTGCGTGAAGCGAATGAAAAAGCATTGCTGCTGAGCATACAGAATCCCATGAAGCGTCTTGCCGGTTTTCTGCTGGACAGGGATATCCGGTGTGTCGGACCGGAGATCAATCTGAAACTGGAAGATATCGCGTCTTCGATCGGCATGCGTCCTGAAACAGTCAGCAGGAATCTTTCCAAACTGGAAAAGCAGGGAATGATCAGGCGCATCGGCAAGGGCAGGATCCTGGTAACCGACAGAAATGCACTGGAAGAGATATATGAGGAGCAGTCATGAATACGATCAAAGGAAATATCCATTCAATTGAAACATTCGGGTCCGTGGACGGCCCCGGCGTACGTTTTCTGATCTTCCTGAAAGGCTGTCATCTGAGATGCAGATACTGCCACAACGCGGATACGTGGGAAGAATACAGTGCAGATCAGAGGACAACAGATGAACTGCTGGAACAGGCACTTCGGTACAGATCATACTGGGGCAGTGAAGGCGGGATCACCGTGAGCGGCGGGGAACCGCTGCTTCAGATCGGATTCCTGACCGAGCTGTTTAAAAAGGCTAAGGCAAAAGGTGTGCATACGTGCATCGACACTGCCGGACAGCCCTTTACCCGTGACCCGGAATGGTTCGGGCAGTTTGAACAGCTGATGCAGGTGACGGATCTACTGCTGATGGACATCAAGCATATCGACCGGAACAAGCATATCAGCCTGACGGGAAAGCCGAATGACAATATCCTGGATATGTTCCGTTATCTTTCCGACACCGGCAAGCCTGTCTGGATCAGATATGTGCTTGTACCGGGACTGACCGATGATGAGAACGACCTCAGAAGGACGGGAGAGTTCATATCACAGCTCGGTAATGTCCAAAAGATCGATGTCCTGCCGTATCACTCGATGGGAGCCTACAAATGGGAAAAGCTTGGCTACCGTTATACACTCACTGATACCGGATCACCATCTGCGGAAGAAACTGACAAAGCACTGCGGCTGCTTTCCGGAAAATCCGTGTGATTTATTGTTTAAACTTGATTGTAATCAAGGAACATGTTATATATTTACAATATTCTTATGGCGGTTAAAGGAGAAGGCAAAAAATGAGAGAAGAATGGAGAGGATTCAGCGGTACACGCTGGACAGAAGAGATCAACGTCCGGGAATTTATTCAGAAAAACTATACAGAGTATCTCGGGGATGAATCATTCCTCGAAGGTCCGACAGAAGCTACCGATCAGCTGTGGGGAAAAGTTCAGGAACTCCAGAAGGAAGAACGTGCCAAGGGCGGCGTTCTGGATATGGAAACAGATATCGTCTCCGATGTTGATGCATACGGTGCCGGCTATATCAGTGAAGATCTGAAGGATCTGGAAAAGATCGTCGGTCTCCAGACAGATAAGCCCCTGAAGCGTGCCTTCATGCCTTACGGCGGCATCAATATGGCTGAGCAGGCATGCAAAGCATACGGCTATACACCGAATGCGGATCTGCATCATATCTTCAATACATATCACAAGACACATAACCAGGGCGTTTTCGATGCCTATACATCGGAGATGCTGCATGCACGCCATAACAAGATCATCACGGGTCTGCCCGATACATACGGCAGAGGCCGTATCGTCGGTGACTACAGACGTGTTGCGCTGTATGGCATCGACCACCTGATCGACTGCAAGCTGAACGATCTGCAACATCTCGGCGGCGGTGACCTGACTGAAGAAGATATCCGTCTGAGGGAAGAAGTCGCTGATCAGATCAAAGCACTGAAGAAGATGAAGACCATGGCTGAAGCATACGGCTATGATATTTCCAATCCCGCCAGCAATGCGAAGGAAGCAGTCCAGTGGCTGTACTTCGGATATCTGGCTGCCATCAAATCACAGAACGGCGCAGCGATGTCCGTCGGACGTGTTTCCACATTCCTGGATATCTATATCCAGAGAGACCTTGAAGAAGGTACATTGACGGAAAAAGAAGCGCAGGAACTGATCGACCACTTCGTTCTCAAACTGAGAATGGTCAAATTTGCGCGCATCGCTTCCTATAACGAACTGTTCTCCGGCGACCCTGTATGGGCAACGCTGGAAGTAGGCGGAATGGGCGGCGACGGCCGTGCGCTCGTCACAAAGAACGACTTCCGCTTCCTGCATACACTGGAAAACATGGGACCGGCACCGGAACCGAACCTCACGGTTCTGTATTCTCCGCGTCTGCCGCTCAACTTCCGCAAATACGCTTCCAAGATCTCCATCAAGACAAGTTCGATCCAGTATGAGAACGACTGTGTCATGAGACCTGTCTGGGGCGATGACTACAGCATCTGCTGCTGTGTATCCGCGACTGAAACAGGCAAGGAAATGCAGTTCTTCGGCGCACGTGCCAACCTTGCAAAGTGCCTGCTTTATGCGATCAACGGCGGCGTTGACGAAAAGACACTCCAGCAGGTAGGGCCGAAGTACCGTCCGATCGAAGGAGACGGACCGCTGGACTTCGTCGAAGTGCTTGATAAGTACAATTCCATGATGGACTGGCTGGCAGGACTGTATGTCAACATCCTGAACCTGATCCACTTTATGCACGATAAATACTACTATGAGGCAGCTGAGATGGCACTGATCGATACGAATGTCAGAAGGACATTCGCTACCGGTATTGCCGGCTTCTCACATGTCGTTGACTCCCTGTGCGCGATCAAATACGCAAAGGTATATCCTGTCAGAAATGAGCAGGGTATCGTCATCGATTACAGGATCGAAGGTGACTTCCCGCGTTACGGAAACGATGATGACCGTGCCGACAATATCGCTGTATGGCTGCTGAAGACATTCATCACAAAGATCTCTTCACATCATACATACAGGAATTCCCAGCCGACAACTTCCATCCTGACGATCACATCCAACGTTGTATACGGCAAGAACACAGGTTCTATGCCGGATGGAAGAAAAGCAGGTGAACCGCTGTCACCTGGCGCAAATCCTGCATATGGCGCAGAGAAGAACGGTCTGCTCGCTTCCCTCAACTCGGTAGCGAAGCTTCCGTATGAGTATGCGCTTGACGGTATCTCCAATACCCAGACGATCAGCCCTGGCGCACTCGGACATAATGATGACGAACGCAGAAACAACCTGGTCAGCGTACTTGACGGTTACTTCTACAAGGGAGCGCACCACCTCAATGTCAACGTATTCGGAACGGAAAAACTCTATGATGCGATGGAGCATCCGGAAAAGCCTGAATACGCGAACTTCACGATCCGCGTCAGCGGCTATGCAGTCAAGTTCATTGACCTGACAAGAGAGCAGCAGCTCGATGTCATCGCAAGAACCTGCCACGATCGTATGTGATCGGAATACGATTCAAACGAATAAGACCGGAGAACGATCCGGTCTTTTGTCATCCTGCGCAATGAAAAAGAAGCACGTCACTGTGCTTCTGTTTTCTTCAGGAAGTCCTGTATGATCGTGAACCACTCTTCACGTTCTTTCTCGTTGGAATAGTAGATCTCATGCCTTGATTCAGGGAAGAGATGCAGAACGGCGGAAGGTATCTTTCTGACCAGTTCCTCGATCGCTTCATTGACGACCATCTTGTCATGACCTGCTTCAAGTACGAGCAGGGGCACCTGGATGTCAGCAGTATGCTTGATGACATAGTCCATCGCACGCAGCGATGCATTCAGCCATCCGGCTGTACCGGCAATGGTCTGATAATCATCATCCGCAAGCCTCTGGTTGAACTGATAGTTGAAGCGGATCTCGGAAAGGGTATTGCTGTTCTTGAAGTCCCGGATGCCGTCAAAGCGCTTCTGGTTCGGCAGCAGGATCATATCCCTGTGCGTGACCTTTGTGGCGGCAGCCAGTGTCTTGATCACGGGGAGATGCCAGCCACCGAAGTCCAGCTGGATCATCGGGGATGACATAACGCCGGCTTCATATTCTTCCGGATACTTTTCCAGATAGATCGCCGTCAGGCATCCGCCCATACTATGGCCGAACAGGAAATGCCTGTCATCCGGCGTGAGGGGGAATACGATCTGATGGGTAAAGCTGTAAATGTCATCCAGGTACTCATTGTATGAGCCTACATAGACGATATCCTTTTCCTTGGCGATCCTTGCGGATTTGCCGTATCCTCTCAGTTCCAGGAAGAATACGGAATAGCCTGCCTGGTAGAAACGGTAAAGCACTTCATGGTATTTACCGAAGAATTCGCAGAATCCGTGGACAAAGGTAATGGATGCCTTCGCGTTGGGATTCAGGGCATAGTAATAACGGATCCTTGTGCCGTCACCGGTCAGAATGTCATCGCTGACGATATGGTCTTTCAGCCACGGCTTGATCTGATGTTCAAGCAGGTCGTTGAATGAATCGTTTTCGAACACATATGATTCCGCAGTCTCCCTGGTCGTATCCGGTCTGTTGGTGATAATCGTCGTAACACCAAGATCGATGCATCTGCGGATATGGTCCGGATCATCTACAGTCCAGACATTGATATCAAGGCCCTTTTCTGCGCACTCTTTTGCCATATCGGGATACTGGAGGTTGTATACGGCTGGATTGAGTGCATCCATGCCATGTTCCTTTGCATAAGAGGGCATATCGATCGGTCCGTCTGCGTAGAGGAAACCGACATAAGCGTCCTTGTTCAATTCCTTGATGCGTCTGCATGTATAGTGGTTGAAGGAAGAATAGTTGACACGGTCTTCCATTCCTTTTTCCTTCACCAGCGCGAGTATCTTTTCCTCCAGATGATCATAGAAAACGATGCCTGTCTTCAATTCGATATCGATCGTCAGATCAGTCGGCTTCAGAAGGTCCAGCACTTCATCCATCGTAGGGATGTCTACATGTTCATATTCCGGATGTGTCCTGTTATAGTTGAATTTTCTGAGCTCTGCCAGAGTCATATCTTTGACCCAGCCAGAACCGTTGCTGGTACGGTCGATGGTCTCATCATGGATGACAACGATCCTGTCATCTTTTGTCAGCTGAATATCAAGCTCAACACCGTCAGCCTTCATCTCGATCGCTTTCTGAAAGGCCGGGAGTGTATTTTCCGGCGCGTAGGCACTGGCACCTCTATGCGCCCAGATCAATGGTTTCTTCATGGGTTTTATTCTCCTGTGAATATTATAACAGTGTTGCCTGAAACAGAGTCCCGGTATTTTGACCGTTTCTCAAAAAACAGCCTGATCGTTTGCCTGTTACTTGTATTTCATCTGTTGTATCATTGTGGGAAAGGAGTCACATTATGGAACAATTACTGAAAGAACTAATCTCAATTCCCGGTCCCTGCGGTTATGAGCACAAGGTGATCGCGTATCTCAAGGACAGGATCGAAGATAAAGTGGATGAACTGCATGTCAACGGTCTGGGAACCCTGATCGCTGTCAAGCACGGCGGACATCCCGGACCGACTGTCGCGGTCTCCGCGCATACGGATGAAGTAGGCTTCATCGTCAAAAAGATCGAAGCGAACGGTCTGATCAGATTTGAAAAACTCGGCGGTCATGATGACAGGATCCTGCTGTCACAGAAAGTATTCGTAGACAGCGAAAAGGGCAAATGGCCGGGCGTGATCGGTACGATCTCCGCGCATATGATGAAGTTCGATGACCCGAAGCTCGTCAGGAATCACCGTCAGCTTTACATCGATGTCGGCGCGGCTGACAGTGCTGAAGTGAAGGAAATGGGCATCAGGATCGGCGACCCGATCGTATGGGATACCCCTTGGACACCGTCCGGTCTGCACAGGGTATACGGGCATGCATTTGATGACCGCGCTGGATGTGCGGTACTGGTCAATGCGATCGAAAAGACGGACTGGGCGAATGTACATGGTACATTGATCGCGACCTTCTCCACACAGGAGGAAGTCGGTCTCAGAGGGGCGCACAGTGCTGCAACCGAGATCAGGCCGGATGTTGTTGTGGCGGTAGATACGACAGCCGTCAGCGATACGCCGGAAAGCATGATGGACAATACACTGAAACTGGGTGAGGGAGCAGGCATCAAGATCATGGACGCCAGCCTGGTCGCTTCCAAGGCTGCCTGGCAGTACCTGCGTGATACCGCGGAAGAAGCGGGCATCAGATACCAGCTGGAGATCTTCACCGGGATCGGCACGGATGCCGGAGCTCTCCATATGGGCTATGCAGGTGTCCCGACAACATGCATCTCGATCCCCACAAGATATGCGCATTCCTCTGTTGAGATGATGGATCTGCAGGACTTTGATGACTGCGGAAAACTGATGATCGCATTCCTGGAGAGAATGAGGGATCCTTCGGAATTCGCGTTCCTGAAATAAAAACAAAAAGTCATATTCACATATTCTGGTATGCGGATATGACTTTTATAGTGCTTACAATATCAGCAGAATGATCACCAGGATCACCGCCGGAACGGTTACCGTATCCCATTCACTGGATGATGTTAGTTCGGTGAATGCGCCTGCTGCAGCACCGGTCAGGGATGCGCAAAGAGAAATACCGGCAGGATAGCCGCAGTACAGACCGAGCAGGATATATCCTGTCAGGAACGACACCAACAGCATGGCACATGTGCCTTCCCATGACTTCTTTCCGTTGACGGGAGGGAACATGACTTTGTGTCTGCCAAACGGTATCCCGACAAGGGCAGCGGCAGCGTCGCCCAGACCCCACATCAGGATGGCTGCGGCAGCCGCGTAAGGCTTGTCCATCATGCCCCAGGCAGCACTGATCAGTGCCGCGAACATCAGGAACAGTTTCAGCAGGCTTCGTTTGATCTCTCCCGGTGTTTTCTGTACAAAGAGCCTTCCATACCATGGTTCGTGCTCGAATACAGCCAGCAGAGGATAGACCAGTACTGCGATCAGCGTGCTCGTGAGTGCAGCTGCCTGCCAGCTCCCGGCTGCCAGCAGCATCACCGTAATACACGTGAAGGCGATCATATGCAGGAGTTTTCGGAAGACAAAAGACGGGATCTTTGTGAACAGCCGTATCGGCAGCGCAATGAGAACACAGGGAATGATATACAGGATCAGTGTTGTCAGGCAGTCCAGGATATCTGCTGCCAGCGGTACAGACATGATCTGTTCGCGGAAATTCAGCACCAGCATGGCTGCTCCAAGCAGGGTCAGGACGATGCCTGTCGTCAGTCCTACCGTACGGCTGCTGACCCGGTTGGCATAGCGTGCGGATATCAGGGAAGCCGCGGTGGCTGTCACGATGCAGATGATCATGACCGGCCATTTTTCCAGCAGAATCGCCGGATGGATCAGGATGTGGCTGACGGATGCGATCAGTGCCGTAAACGTCATGATGAACGTGCTCGTGCCGACGGCTGTCTTGAGTTCCATACCCAGGAACATCGTGAATACCACCAGCATCATCATGCCTCCGCCGGTCCCGACGAACCCTGTTCCAAAACCGATCGTAACACCGAAGAAGAGGGAGATCAGGATGCCTTTCAGATCAAGCGGCTGCCCTTTGTCCGGTCGGTCTTCTTTTGAACTGTCAGGCTTCACAAGGAAACGGATGCCGATGAAGAATGTCAGGAACAGCGTGAAGCTTCCCAGGACAACGTTGCCGACAAGAAATGCGGCATAGCTGCCGACCGTGCACATGCACAGGATGCATACCAGCATGATCCAGCCGCGCCTCAGATCGATGTTTTTATGTTTTGCGTATGTATACGCAGTGACTGCTGAGCCAAGGATATCCGATGCCAGGGCGATCGCGGTAGCCTGATAGGCTCCTGTTTCACCTGAGAAGGAAGGGCACAGTACGATCAGGATCGGTACCATGACCGTAGCGGCAGACAGTCCTGCCAGTCCTGTTCCGATGCCTGCACCAAGTGAGGCGATGATATACCAGAATATTTCCAATACCGTCACCTCCTCTCATGGATCCATGAATCGTAGACCCGGCAGAGCTTCTGCTTTGCGGCTCTGCTTGTTTCCAGCCACGGGCAGAGCAGATCGAATGCATGGATGTCGCCATGATAAACATCAAGGCTCGTCCTTACACCGGCCTGATCCAGGCGGGCAATATAGTCGACCGTTTCCTGAAAGAACGGTTCGCCGTCTGCGACAAATGTACAGCATGGCGGCATACCGCTCAGGTCTTCTGCCAGGGCAGGACTCGCATAGGCAGGCACATGGTCTGTGCCGTAAAGTGAACGGAGATAGTTTGACCATCCCCAGTGATTCCGCTTTGTATTCCATACCTTCCCATGGTTATCACGGGAAGAGGCAGTATCACGGCAGTCGATCATCGGATACAGCGGTATCTGCATGGCTACAGGTATATTGCCGTGATCCCGGTTGTACAGGCATACTGCCGCGGCAAGACCGCCGCCGGCGCTCTCCCCGCCGACGATGATGCGCTGCACATCGATATCCAGCTCTTCCGCATGTTCATGCATATAGACCAGCGCAGCATAACAGTCATCCAGGGCTGCGGGATAAGGGGCCTGTTTTGCCAGCCTGTATTCCGGTGACAGAACAACGGCTCCATACCGTTCCGCCAGCATTTTTCCGCAGGAAAAGCTGACCATGGATGCCATGCCCAGCACATATCCGCCGCCATGGATCCAGAGGATCCCGGGCAGGGGATGTTCTATATGATCCGGCTTCAGCACGATACATTTCATGTATCTCCCGGATGTTTTGATCCTGATGACCGTTTTTTTCATTGTTTTTTTAATTGCGTAATATTGACAATATGTTCTGCCCGTTTATATTTTTATTCAACAGGTGTCGGGTTTGCAACCGACAGATGTCAGGATTCTGTTGAATTGGAAAGGGGCAGTTATGGCACAGAAAGATAACCAGAGAGTCAGACATACGAAGCATCTGCTGACACAGGCACTGACAGATATGCTCCAGGAAATGCCGATCCAGGCTGTATCGATCAAGGAATTGTGCGAACGTGCAGGCATCAACAGAACGACATTTTATTATCATTACGGTAATCAGTATGATCTGCTGGAAGAGATCAGCGACACATTTCTGGATTCAGTCAGGCAGCGGCTGTCATCAGCTGAACCCAACAGCAGGGAAAGCGTGCTTGAAATGGTGACGCTGGTGTTCACCTATATGGAGGAACATATCCGGCTGTCACGTCTGCTGCTGAACAATATGGTCGACCAGGGATTTGCCTACCGTATTATTACGCTTCCGGAGATCCCGGACCTGCTCAGCGTTTACCGCAATGATGAGTTTGATCCGGACCTGCAGCATGCGGCAGATACATTTGCCGTATCAGGAAGCTACAGACTGCTGCAGTTATGGATCAATGATGATCACAGGAGAAGTGCCGCAGCAGAAGCTGAAATGATCCTGGAACTCGCAAGAAAGGTATATCAGAAATAAAAGCCCTCATTTGGGCTTTACTCTTTGATCGCGAGAAAGGCAGCTTCCTGGGCGTGTATCATTGTCGTATCAAATACCGGTACGGATACATCATGTTCACCGATCAGAAGATCGAGTTCCGTGCATCCCAGGATCAGTCCCTGACCGCCTTTATGGGCAAGCTTTTCGGTAATGGCTGTCAGAATCTCGCGTGAATCTTCCCGGATGATCCCTTTGCACAGTTCATCGTAGATGATCCTGTTGACCATTTCGATCTCATAGTCTTCCGGGATCATGACTTCAATACCAGCATTGATGATCCTGCTTTTATAAAAGTCCTGGCACATCGTATATTTCGTACCGAGCAGGATGACCTTGGAGATCTCCTGTTCCTTCAGCCTTGCGATCGTCGCGTCCGCAATATGCAGGATGGGGATGCTGAGATGTTTTTCCATGTCTTCCACGCATTTATGCATCGTGTTGGCTCCGATGACGATAAAGTCAGCGCCTCCCTTTTCAAGGATGAGAGCGGCATCCGTCATTGCCTTGGAACAGAGATTCCATAGACCGGAAGACTGATATTTTTCGATCTCATCGAAATCTACGCTGTACATCAGGATCTTTGCGGAATGCAGTCCTCCGCAGATATTCCTGATCGTTTCATTGATGATCTGATAGTAAGTTACCGTGCTTTCCCAGCTCATTCCGCCGATAATTCCGATCGTTTTCATAATCCACCTCAACCATAGTATGACATATTCCGCCGTTATGTTTGAAATAATTGCATCTGTACAGGGAGATGCGTTCTTTCATCACGTACATTAATAAACAAGGCCGGTTTTCCGGCCTGTAATTCTGGTTATTTTTTCTTTTCTTCTACAAGGTGATAATCACCATAAGTCTTCCGGTAGGAATTATAACGCTTCAGCGTCAGGGGATTCGGTTCATTCGGGAAATGAACAGGATTCATGCCTGTTTCTTTGTAGATCTGCAGAACATCCTTAACATCCTCATAGATCTCCGAGATCTTCATCATTCCGTACATTCTTGTCGGCAGGATGTAGAGCGGGATCTTCACGTCATGTTCTTTCATGAAGACAGGGATCTCAGGCCTCAGATGCGGACAGCATACGATAACATCCTTCTGGTCCAGTACTCTGTAAGCAAGCGTAAACGGATAGTACTCTACGCTGACTTCGTCTTCCATATGCTGGGCAATGATCTCATCCTGCATATGTTTTGCCATGGCGCTGGAAGAAAAACCGCCTCCGCAGCATAATAATATTCTGATCATGTTAAACTCTCCCTTGTATGTAATTATCATAATATACAAAGCCTTTTTTGGTAAGATATTCTGCAGTATTATTTACAAAACGGGTGATACTGATAAATAGATGACGGTAAGCAGGTCAGCTGCGTTCTGATCGTTAATCTAACAGTCATTATAAAAACGGATATATGTTAAGAAGTCTGTCTGAAACCGGAGCTCCTGCAGATATTGACGAATGGATTCCCGTACGGTTATGCTGAAAATGCATAAGAAAAGGGGGTACCGTACATGCTGTTTGTACTTGGCGCTGATCCTGCAGGCAGAAAACTGAAGGATCACCTGAAGGAATATCTGACCGGTCATTCATATGAAGTGATCGACGCAACAGGAGAACAGGACTGTGATTTTGTGGATGCGGCATTGGCTGTAGTGCGCGAAGTCTATCGGTCAGAAGACCGTTTCGGGATCATCGTTGATGCTTATGGAGCAGGACCGTTTATGACTGCCTGCCGCATCAAGGGCGTGATCGCTGCGGAAGTATCGGATGAGCGTACTGCTTATATGACCAGGGCACACAATAATGCAAGGATCATCACGCTCGGTTCGGAAGTGACCGGAACTGCTGTCGCTGAAAACATCGTGAAATGCTTTGCGGAAGGTTTTTATGACGGCGGCAGGCATCAGGTACGCGTGGATATGCTGAATAAAATGGGAAAAGTACGGGAGGACCTGCAATGAAGATCGCGATCGGCTGTGACCACATCGTCACACAGGAAAAAATGGCAGTATCCGATCATCTCAAGTCATTGGGACATGAAGTGATCGACTGCGGCACATATGATAACTTCCGTACACATTACCCGATCTACGGGAAAGCCGTCGGTGAAGCCGTTGCGTCCGGCAGGGCGGATCTTGGGATCTGCATCTGCGGCACCGGTGTGGGCATCAACAACGCTGCCAATAAGGTCCCCGGGATCCGGGCTGCACTGGTGCGTGATATGACGACTGCCATCTATGCCAGACGGGAACTGAACGCAAACGTGCTTGGCTTCGGCGGCAAGATCACAGGTATATTCCTGATGAATGATATCATCGATGCATTCCTGGAGACGAAATATATCCCGACTGAGGAAAACAGGAAGCTGATCGCAAAGATCGATGCGCTGGATACGGAAGCGGACGGGCAGGAAGAGCCCGGCTTCTTCGATGATCTGATCGCAAAGTATCAGCGCGGTGAATACATCTGATCAGATACAAAAGAAATGAACAGGATCATCTCAGGATGGTCTTTTTTACGAAACATGTGTCTTGCTTTATAATGTGGTCAAGGGAGGCGTACAGAATATGTTTAACTGTCCTGAATGCGGGGGAAGCCTTGTGTTTGACATCCAAAGCCAGCAGCTGAAGTGTCTGCACTGCTCCTCTGAGATTCCCGTAGAGGAATATCATACAGCCAACCATGCGGATGAAGACAGCGACAGCTTCGGGGCTGCTGTTTACAGGTGTCCGAACTGTTCTGCCGAGATCATCGCTCCCGATGAAGCTTCGACCGGTTTCTGCAGCTACTGCGGCTATGAAGCAGTGCTCAAAGGCAGGATGAGCAGGGAGCAGCGTCCAAGATATATCATTCCGTTCCAGCTGTCCAAAGAAGACTGCAGAACGAAATTCAGGTGGAAAACACATGTCCCGTATCTGCCAAAGGAATTCAGAAATGAGGAATTCCTGGAGAAATTCAGGGGGATCTATATCCCTTACTGGATGTATGAAGTCGGATACAATGATCCGATCATCCTGAATGCTGAAAAGCAGTACCGCAAGGGAAACTATCAGTATACGGAGAAATATGATGTCAGTGTCGACCTGAAGGGAAAGACATACGGTATCCCGTATGACGCCTCCAAAGGATTCGATGACCGAGTTGCCGATGAGCTGGCTCCGTTCAAAAAAGAAGACCTGAAGGATTTCCGTGAGGAATATCTGGCAGGTTTTTATGCGGACAGACCGACCGTAAGACCGGAGATATACAGTCCTGAAGCGGAAGATCTTGCGGCCGACCGTATCCTCGACCAGGTCGATGATATGCTGGAATACAATATGAGTCTCAGCCGCACTGAGGAAGCCATGAAAAAGCGCATCAATGCCGAGGCTGTGAACAGTGATACCGCATTGTTTCCGGTATGGTTCCTGACATGGCGTGACCATAACAGGGTCGCTTATTCGATCATGAACGGCCAGACAGGAAAGCTGTCATTTGATGTGCCGGTGGATGTAAAGAAGGTTCTGATCGGATCATTGCTCACTGCCTTCCTGGTCTATTTCGGACTGGACAAATATATCGCAGTAACAGCGATCACAGCTTTGTTCTTCGTCAGTCTCTGTACACCGATCATTGCGAATATGATCCGGGCGGAGGCAGAAAAGGTATTCATCAGGGAAAACCATCTCCATGACAAAGGTTATGGGGTGATAGACGGTAAAAAAGCCGGACTGGTACAGGCGTCTGCGGCGCATGGGATCGGGGTATTCATTGCCATCGCTGCCGCTGCATTCGTCTGGGTGGGTGAAGCCCGTGTTTCCAGCATGATCATCCTTCTGCTGGCTGATCTTTATATGGCATACTGGACGATCAGATATTCCGCTTCGATCAGCCGGAAGGCACAGTTTATCCTGCCTGCGCTGTTCACAGCGCTGATCCCGGTCATGGCAGCCGTGATTTATTGGATCGATCCGGTCAGCGACCTGAATTACTATGCGGTGATCATCCTTGCGCTGATCGTCATGCTGTACAGCTGTGTGTCACTGATATTGAATTACAATCTCTCGGCGACAAGGCCGATTCCGAACTTCACGGAGCGGAAAGGAGGGGATGACAGTGAAAAGGATTATTGATCTTCTGATCTGCATCACAGCAGTATTCGTCCTTGTCCTGCCTGTATTTGCCGAGGAAGGTGCGCTCTATACAAATCCCGATACCGGGTATTCCGTGTACATCCGGGATGACGCCGATCTTTTAAGCGATGAAGAAGAAGCGAAACTGGCTGAAGACATGAAGCCGGTAACGGAATTCGGTAATGCGGTCTTTGCCAGCAATACCGAATACAACAGTTCCACAACACAGCTTGCCAAAGAACTGTACCGGACATATTCCGGCACAGACAGCGGGACGCTGTTCATGGTGGATATGTACAACCGGTATATCTATATCTTCTCGGATGGTGAGATCTATAAAACAGTCACCAGATCATACGCTGATACGATCACGGACAATACGTACGCAAAGGCATCCAAAGGCCTGTACTATGAGTGCGCTTCAGAAGCATTCGGACAGATCCATACACTGCTGGAAGGCGGAAAGATCGCCAGGCCGATGAAGGTGATCACCAACATCCTGATGGCTGTATGCATTGCCGTGATCCTGAATTATGAGCTTGTCATGATCAGCAGACGAAAGAAATATGTATCTCCTGAAGCAGCAGCGGCTGCGATCTCATCATTCGCGGCGATCGCTGCGATCACACCGAAATTCCTGAAAGTGACCAAACGGTATATTCCTCCCGCATCTGTTTCTTCCGGCGGCGGTTCTTCCTCCGGAGGATATTCCGGAGGCGGAGGAGGCGGCTTCTCCGGCGGAGGCGGTTCATCAGGCGGAGGCGGAGGCCACAGATTCTGATGATCGGAAACTACAGAGTGATCACTCTGTGCGGCAGCACACGCTTCAAGGATGCCTTTATGGAGGCGCAGAAACGTCTGACGCTGGACGGCAATATCGTCATCAGTGTCGGGCTGTTCGGGCATTCGGGTGATGCGGAAGTCTGGGAGAACATGGATGAAGGCACGCTGACGAAAACAAAGGAAATGCTGGACGATATGCATAAGCGCAAGATCGATCTTTCAGACGGGATCTATGTGATCAACGTCGGGGGATATATCGGCGAGAGTACAAGAAGCGAGATCGAATACGCACAAATGACAGGCAAAAGCATCCAATACCTGGAACCTGTCGGGGAGGACAGATGACAAAAGTACATTGGAGGGCAGGGAATATGCTGTATCCGGTTCCTGCTGTAATGGTGACGACGCTGGATCAGGACGATAAACCGAATATCCTGACCGTCGCATGGGCAGGAACGGTATGTTCCGATCCCGTCATGGTATCGATATCCGTCAGGCCGAAACGGTATTCCTATCAGGCTTTGAAGGACAATGGTGAGTTTGTGATCAACCTGGTCAGCGAGGACCTGACAAGGGCAGCTGATACATGCGGTGTCAGGACGGGTGCCAAGGTCGATAAGTTCAAGCTGTGCGGACTGACTGTACAGGAGTCACAGCATATCCGTACACCGGGTATTGCGGAGAGTCCCGTAAACATTGAGTGCAAAGTCAGACAGATCATCCCGCTCGGCGTGCATGACCTGTTCATCGCCGAAGTTGTGGGTGTATCCGTGGATGACAGGTATCTTGATGATCAGGGAAAACTGGACCTGGCAAAAGCCAGGCTGATCGCGTATTCGCATGGTGAATACAGAGCGCTCGGCAGGTGCATCGGTACATTCGGTTATTCTGTCAGAAAGCATAAAACGCCGAAGAAACAGACAGCCCCAAGAAAGAATAACGGTGTTATCAAAAGAAAATAAGCTGATATGCAGGAATTCTATATCAAAGATGGTGAGATCAGGCTGCATGCAAAGCTTGATATGCCGGAAGAAAATGGACCATGTCCGCTGGTCATACTGGTGCACGGTCTGACAGGACACATGGAAGAGCCTTTCCTGAGGGCTGTGCAGAAGGCCATGAATGAAGCAGGTTTCGCTGTACTGAGGACGGATCTGTACGGACATGGCAAGAGTGACGGCGCTTTCAGGGATCATACATTGGAACAATGGTCTTCCGATCTTACTGCTGTCACGGAATATGCTAAGCAGCTGCCCTTTGTGACTGATCTTTATCTGTGCGGGCATTCCCAGGGCGGTCTTCTGGCAGTGATTGCAGCGGGTATCAGACCGGATGATTATCAGGCACTCATCCTTCTGTCACCGGCACTCACGATACCGGAAGATGCCAGAAAGGGGAATTTCCTTGGCACCACATATGATACGCTGCATATACCGGAGGATCTGGAAATATGGGGCGATCAGCTTGGAAGTGCATATTTCCGGACGGTACAGCAGATCCATCCTGAAGAGTACATCAGACGATACAGGAAGCCTGTACTGATCGTGCACGGGGAAAAGGATGAACTGATCCCGGTCAGCAGTTCCGCAACTGCCTCCGGGCAGTATAAAAACTGCCGTCTGGCAGTCATACCTGATGATGATCATGAATATGATCTGCATCCTGAAATGATGTGTGAGGCAGTCACCGCATTCCTGAAGGAACAGGCCTGCCGGTCTGAATATAAAACAGAAAGCTCCGTGAATGATCAATGATCATACAGCGGAGCTGTTTATTAATTCCAGATATCGCCGATCCAGCTGCGGATGATCTCATAATCCATCCGGTCGTCCAGCTCTTCCTGTACGGTGCGGGCCAGTTCAATATTGTCGGTAATGATCGCGTTCACATTGGAATCCAGATACTTTTCCATGGATGTCCTGGAATTGACGGTCCATACCGCAGTCTTTTTACCGGTATCGGAAGCTCTTTCCAGGCGGGTATCTGTGGCGGTCTCTTCTTCCATGATCAGGATGTCGCAGTTCAGGGCACCGATATCCCCATATGCCCCAAAGAACAGCAGTCCGGTCTCAAATTCCGGATAACGTGTCTCTGCATAATTGATGACATCATAATTCAGGGAGATCAGAACGATATCATCAGCGCAGTCTTTTTCACGGATCATGGCTGCCAGATCGTCAACCATCTTTCTGTCAGCGGTATCTCCTTTGAGTTCGATAAACAGCTTGATCCTGTCTTTTGCCGCGTCCAGCATTTCCTCAATGGCCGCCACCTGCACAAAAGTGTTTCTGCCGGTCGTATCTTTGAGCTTCAGGGATCTGATCTCCTGAAATGTCATTTCCCTGGATGATTTGGATATACCTGCCAATCTTCTGAAGTCATTGTCATGATTGATGATGTAATAGCCGTCTGATGTTCTCTGCACATCGATCTCGCTTCCGTAACACTCATACCGGGCAGCCGCATAGATCCCCTCAACGGAGTTTTCAGGAGCCAGCGTTCCTCCGGCCCGATGTGCAATGATATCAACGGGTGTTTTTTCCTGCAGGTAAAGATCGAACAAGGCACCGGCCGGAATGGAAGCCAGAGCGATCAGCCCGGCAACAAGCAGGGAACGGATCAGCTTCACCGTATAGGAATACCTGTGCGGCCGGCTGAGATAAAGACGGTCCGGCTGCGGATGCGTATAGTCCAGATAGAAGCGCAGGAACCGTACGATCAGCAGACTTCCCATCAGCATCGATACGACTGAGTTCAGGTATCCGCCCTCTAGAACGGAAAACACTGACAGAATGCGGTTCAGCAGGATGCGCTGTTCAAGCGCGCTCAGCTGTCTGCCGGTCTCAATGATGGAAAGAATATCTAGACTGTAATGTTTCGGAAGATCCAGCCCGGCCACTGTCAGAAGAAATGCCGGTACGACCAGGAACACAATATATCCGCTGAATTCGATCAGCCCGAGCTTCAGCATATATTTCAGCATCTTCGGGAAGAAATCCTTCCAGTGCGTTCGGATCAGTTCATTGGAACGCTGCATTGCTTTTTTTGGGTCGAGACCGTCGATCAGGATCGCAGGAAGAACAAATATATGACGCAGACAGATCAATACCGCCGCAATGACCAGTACCAGGTAGATGAGCAGGTAAAGAGGGGTGGAGAGTACCACATCCATAATGAAATTCGGAATATAGTATGTGCTGGTCAGACTGACGGTAAAACCGATCCCGATCAGAGGGATGACAAACAGGATGAACAGAAGGACAGGAATGCCGGAAATGGTCATGAACCGTTTCAGGGCAAACACGCCTTTTTTTACCGAGGCAAGTACACCGGTGTATCTGCCGCCCTGTCTTCCGTTGAGAAGATCATCCGCGAAATAGAAACTTGCGAACAGCTCCATGGAAGTATAGGCCAGTACAAGCAGCACGCCGGACAGCAGAAGGACGTATCCCTCCCAGCGGGTGAACAGGTCCGTCAGGTTGGCTGTCGTAATGATCACATTCCGCCCGGTGATGATCTCTGCGGACTTTTTGATGATCCAGGCTGCGGCCGCAACAAGCAGGGAAGTGTGAAAGGAAAAATGCCAGAGCTCCGGTAGGATCTCCAGCGCCAGTCTGCCCCAGCCAATCTGTTTCTGTCTGTTTGTGTTCTGTTCAGTCATGTGTATCTCCGCACAACATTGTATTACATTGCTTTGCGCGCTCACATTCTTTTCCTTATGAAAAAACCATTTTTCCATGCGCTGCAGTAAATATTAAGAGTTTCTGAAGAATGATTGCTTTATTCACTGTTGTTTTCCCAAACTGTATAATGGATATGTATGTCCGATCATACAGCAGTAAAGGAGTTAGCATATGAGTCTTGATTCAAGATTGTTTGTACATGAGAAGGATCTGTCTTCTCTTGAGGCTTTAAAAGCAATACCCGGTTTTACATCGTTTGTAAAATCATTTATGAAGGACTGGAATGAGAAACAGTTCAGAATACAGAACATGTCTTCCAGGCTCCGTATCAGCAAAGAACAGCTTCCGAAGTACTACGCGATGCTGGAGGATGTCTGTGAAAAAATGGAGATCGATGTTCCGGAGATGTATCTGGAACTGAATGTCGTTCCCAACGCATATACATACGGGGATGACAAACCGTTCATCGTTGTGACTTCCGGCCTGATCGAAACGATCCCCGATGAACTGATCCCCTCAGTGCTCGCGCATGAATGCGGCCATATCGTCTGCCACCATACGCTCTATACGACAATGGGTTCACTGATCCTCAACGGAATGGCATCCATGATCCCGTCAGCGCTCAGGGCACTGGTCACACTGCCGCTGCAGATGGCATTTGCCTACTGGATGAGATGCAGTGAGTTTTCCGCTGACCGTGCTGCCATGATCTATGACGGAAGCAGCGATCATATGATCGAGGTATGCATGAGGCTGGCAGGCTACGGCAAATTCATTGATGACAAAGCTGATCCGGAAGTGTTTATCAGACAGGCTGAAGAATACCGGGAGTTTGTCAAGGATTCCAAACGGAACCAGACAATGGAATTCCTCCTGCTTGCAGGACAGACACATCCGCTGACAGCTGTGCGTGCCTTCGAATGCAGGGAGTGGTCCGGTTCAGACGGGTATCGTCAGATCATGAAATACTGGAATGAGCACAAGGAAGGCAGAGCTCATACAGAGATCCCTCTGTTTGAGACGATCCAGTCATATGCCGGAAAGAATGCCGAAGCAGTGGAAAAGGAACTGAGAGGTCTCGGCTTCAGAAATATTATTACTCAGACAACCACTGAAAAGGGAAAGAATACGGTACGTGACGGGATCACGGAGATCCGCATCAACGGTCTGAATGAAACAGAAAGCTGCACATGGTTTGATGCAGACACGCCTGTACAGATCACATATTACGAACCGTTCGTCTCAATGGAAGACAGGATCATGCATCCGGATGAAGTACAGATCCCGGGCATCAATGATTTCTTTGCCGGCAAGAACTGCAGCGAAGTGTACCAGATGTTCATCGATGCCGGTTTCGTCAATGTCATCATTGAAAAGTCGGACAAGAAGAACATCTTCGCAAAGCAGGGCAGCGTTGTGTCGGTAACGGTCGATCAGCGCACAAGATATGATCTTGGTGAATGGGTCAGCCGGGATGCGCATGTCGTGATCTATTACATCCGATAGGTACAGAAAAAGCAGGCATCAATCCAATGTCATTAAGTTAAAGATGACATTACAGAGCGAAAGGTCTGAAAAGAAAGAGAGTCAGGAAGACTGAGAGAACAATCTCAGGAAATCCTGATTCTTTTTTCTGAACAACGTCTATAGTCCTGTTGTTATTTCGCATT
>JAILLA010000044.1 GCA_024693325.1 Solobacterium sp. | reverse complement strand
AATGCGAAATAACAACAGGACTATAGACGTTGTTCAGAAAAAAGAATCAGGATTTCCTGAGATTGTTCTCTCAGTCTTCCTGACTCTCTTTCTTTTCAGACCTTTCGCTCTGTAATGTCATCTTTAACTTAATGACATTGGGCATATGATCCCTTTTTCTGACATAACCTTCTTTGGCATAGTACTAATTGGTGCGATGATCATTCTGCTGCTGTCGTGTCCTGATAATGACAGGATTTCAGATAAAGAGAAAATATTATTCATGGCCGCGGTTTTGATCGTGATTGGAATTTCTGCGTTTATTGACTCCCGTTACAGCATGGCTGCAGCCCTGTTTGTTTTAATATGCGGTTCCTATCTGTCCTATATTTATAGTCTGAAAGAACCGGATCTGAAGAAGAAATCATTTATTTTCTGTTTAACAACGTCCCTGCTGAGTTTCTCGGCATGTATATTCGTATATTCCTATCTGATCTTGTATTCAGGCAGGCAGATTTCGCTTAGTATATGGTATCTAGCTCCCATGTACCTGTACTGCATTCTGGTATTGCTCTGTTTCTATCAGCGCAGAAGATCAGCAGTACATCTGATCCGAACCTGCAATGACACAAACTTCTGGAACTCAGCCTGGCTGGTACCCTTTATCATTGCCTCAATCAATATTTATATGGCGATCGCTGTTGAACGGATACCAGCACGATATCTCAATCCATACAGAGCTGTCGCTGCAGAAGTGATCCTGTTTCTGTTGTTATGTCTCTACATAGAGCATTCATACAAGTATGCGTCAGATAAAGTAAAGCTTTGCAGGGCAGAAGATGAAACAGAACGTCTTCAGATGGAAGCAGAATACTATAAGAATGATCTATCAAATATAAAGGATTCATCACGCATCAGACATGACTTCAGGCAGATCATGATCACGATGCAGACGCTGCTGGCACAGCAGAAGTACGATGACCTCAATGAATTTATGGATCAATACTTCAAAGACAATCCCCTTCCGGAATCCACGATCAAATATACCCGCAGCAATCCCTTAAACGCTGTACTGAATCATTACCGCTCCAGTGCAGAAAACGATCACATCAGGCTGAACTGGAAGATCAGTATTCCTGAGGCACTTCAGATCAGTGAAACAGATCTCTGCATCATATTCGGAAACCTTCTGTCAAACGCAGTCAGCGCATGTATGACCGTGCCTGAAGAAAAACGATATATTGAGTTGAAAGCTGAAGCAGATGTGAATGGATACCTCTATATCACACAGGTCAACAGCTATGACGGGAACACCCGTATGAAAAACAACAGATACCTTTCCACAACAAACGGAAGCGGTATCGGTCTTGGTTCTGTTCAGCAGACAGCTGAAAAGTATCACGGCATGGCAGAGTTCCATGCAGGACAAACAGAGTTTGTTTCCAGCGTCATGCTGGTGAATCAGGCTCCGTAAACAGACGATCAAATGCACGCCGGTCAGTATTCATTTGACCGGTTTTATATTGCTGTATATATAAAAGGAAGAAATTCATTCATTTTTTGACTAATTCACTGTTTTTCTCAATTGTTTCAGTTACGATAAAACTGAAGAAAAATAAAGGTAATAACGGGAGGAACTCCGTATGAAACACACATCTATTCTGCTGCTGACAGGACTGCTGATCACAGGATGCTCGCATGCAGCAGCCCCCGCAGAAACAGCCGTGCCTTCCCCGATCGAGGAAGAGCCTGTCACAGAGATCACGGTCACAGAAGAGCATCTCAGTTTTCTGCCGCAGGAAGAGAATGTCCGCTACCGGATCAATGATCATACCGTTCTTCATCTGACAGGTTCTGTACAGGATGTGCCCTACTGCCAGTCAGACAGCTGCGTCGTTTATGACCGCGTCATGCTGGAAGGTACGGAAACAGCCGAACTGGAACTGTTTGAAGACATGGAAGTAAAGATCAACAGTGAATACGGCAGGTGTGCACTGCAGCAGATGGATGACCTGTGGTTCTTCTCCTACAATGGTGCCGCTCAGTTCGGGGGAACGTATGCAGTGCTCTTTGACGGGAATGGTGAACTGTATTATGAATTCCGCGATGCAGATATCACAATGAATACAAATGACCAGACAAAATTCCTTGTTTCCTATCCCTGCGGCAGAAACAATGACAACTGCACAGGACCGATGGGTGAACATGATACAGACATCTTTGATGTCAACGGCAGTGAAGTCATCGTGATGCCGTATGACAATGAACTGGATCAGCTGAGATACAATGCCGCCATGCAGGGAAGTCCTGTATCTGTCGCCGTGATCAGCGGTATCTACGGAACGGTAACTGATACATTTGAGGCAACGATCTATAAAGATCTGTATCCGTTCATGTCGGATATTGATGATTCCCATATCATCATTGATGACGGAGATATGCTGATATGTGTTGTTCCGACAGACCCCAATGCCTCGCTTGCAGCCAACAGGATACGTGATATCAATGACCCGGAAGTGCTTTACAGAAGCGAGTCAGGTGAACCTGTATTCATTGTCTGCAGCCTGGATGACCCTGTAACTTCCATCACGGTCACAGACAGCAGCGGAAACACGGTCAGTTTCCTGCCGGAAGACTACAGCAAAGATCCTTCCTTCAATGAAGGCGGCATCATCCATAACTTCACTTATGACGCAGAACCTGCCGATGTTTATTCACAGGGACTGTTTGATACACTGCTTGCGGAGTATCCGGAGCTTACAGACTACGCATCCGGTCCGGATAACTGGACGGAAACGATCGAACTGGAAGGAAAAACATGCTATATCGCATACTTCGGAACGATACAGCCCAACGGCTGGTTCACCCGGGAACGTACATTCGCGGTTGCTGAAGACCGCAGCAGAGTGTACGAATACAATGTCGTCAGGGACATATGGGAATACTACGAATAGTCATGAAAGGGATACCGCAGCGGTATCCCCTTTTCGTAACTATTGTGCTTCTGTCATGCGCAGCCAGACTTCTTCGAGCGTATCGTAGATGTGCCTGTTCGGATTGAGTTTCTGGAAATACTCCGTATTGTCCCCGCCAAGCATCTTGACTGCGAAGGCCCCGACTGCTGCGGACCTGGAAACACCTCCGTAACAATGGACAAGCAGTGTATTGGCATTCCTGCTCTTCCAGATAAACGAGATGATCTCTTCCGCCTGCTCTTCACTGAAGAGGACAGCACCCCTGACCTCTTTGAAGATGTCATCAAAATACAGGGTCAGCACATCCTTGCAGTATCTGCTCTTTGTAAACACAAATCCGAATCCATCAGTATGTGTATCCTGTATGGATATGACCGCATAGGTATCTTTCCTCGGCGCATATTCTTCCTGGCCGTTCGGATAATAATGGTCCATAACGTACTCAAAAGCATCATAAACGGATCTGACTATGACTTTATCCATGCGTACCCTCTCTTTTGATTAACATATAACACATAGACACAAACTCATTCAAGACTGTTTTATTTCCGGGAATATGCTTCCCATGAAATCATATGTCTTCGGAACCGTTGGTTCTTTTTGGTCAAGGTACACGATATAATATTTCTGTAAACAGGAGTTATCTATGGTCAAGGCTATCTTCTTCGATATAGACGGTACACTCGTCAGTTTCAACACGCATGAAATGCCGGAGTCAGCGTATCAGGCATTGAAACAGCTTCAGAAAAACGGTATCCGCATCTTTATTGCGACAGGCAGAGGAAAAGACGGACTGGGTGTCCTGAGAGATCTGGAATTTGACGGATACATTACGCTGAACGGACAGTTCTGCTATACAAAGGACCGTGTCATCTATGAAAACACGATCGCAAAAGAACAGCTGGAATACCTGGTTTCCTATCTGGATGAACATCCCTTCCCCTGCGGCTTCACACTGCGTGATACAAAGGTATTCAACTACCGGGATGAACGGGTCGACGCGATCCATGCGATCACAAAGAATGACAATCATCCTGCCGGTGATATTTCGCATATCACGGAAGAACATGTATACCAGTGCATGGCATTCATCAGCGAAGAAGAGGAAACAGAACTGCTGAAGCATATGCCGGACTGCACCAGTGCCAGATGGCATCCCCTCTTTACGGACATTTCCCCCAAAGGAGGCACCAAGCAGAAAGGCATCGATCACTTCCTGGCATACTACGGCATTGCCCTGGAGGAGACCATGGGGTTCGGTGACGGCGGAAACGACCTGCAGATGCTGGAACATGTCCATACAGCCGTATGCATGGCAAATGGAGCCGAACAGGTAAAGAAAAAGGCCGACTTCATCACCGATGACGCCGACCATGACGGTATATACAAAGCGTTAAAGCATTTTCATCTGATCTAGGGAAGCGCACAGCTTCCTTTTTATCACTTCTTATTGACTTCCAGCCAGTCCTTTGACTGCAGAGCCCTCATGCATCTCATCATAATGCCGTTCAGCATGTATTCCTTGAGTGACAGGACCCTGACCATATCCGGAATATATTCTTCCGGCAGCAGTTTCTTCAGTTCCTCCCTGACATCATCGATATCCGCCAGCAGTTCACTGTAAACGACCAGGCGTTCAGGAGCGATCGTACACAGATACGCATACAGCGCTGTTGCGATGATCTCAACACAGCCTTCAGGTGTTTCACACTTCTTCGCTGCGTCATCCACGAACCTTCCGGTCAGTTCACCGATATGGTCACCTGCCATGTTCATATAGCCCATCTGGATCTTGCCGTTCATGACGATGCCGGAGCCGCCGTCAGCGTTTCCTCTGGGCAGATAGTAGAATACAAGATCCCTCGTATCGTCATGCATGGAATAATATCCGAGCGCAAGCGCATTGATATCATTCATGATCACGATCTGTTTTCCGTATTTCTTTCTCAGGTTGTCCGCAAGGTCAACATGATCGAATCCGTACAGCGCACTGTATACCTGTCCATGGTACGCAATGCCCGGCATTGCAATGCCGATCATTTCAACTTCCTCATGCTTTTTCAGCACATAGCTCAGCAGGTCGTTCAGGTCTTCTTCCGACACGGTCTTTTTAATGACCTGATCATCCAGAGTGACCTTCCCGTGATCATAGATACGGTAGGAAACACGGACACTGTCATGATCTTCCAGCATGCCGACGGAAAGGATGACCTGATCGTTATCGGATACCATTCCGATATGGAGCTCTGCGGCAGGCTTTTCTGCCGGTGCTTCAGTTTTCCTGTCCTGCAGGGCATGGGCGATCATGTCAATGACGACTGCCGGCTTATACTGGGCAAAGGCTGCCGCAGGGATATCCAGGATGATCTTATCGGTCAGCACGGACGCCAGCTTTTTGTGCTCATACTGGATCTGCGGTGCAAGCAGGATGACATCATAATCAAACGCTTTTTCATAGATCGTTGTAAATGACACCGCGTCAAATTTGTAGTCAAGGCTCAGTGCCTCTGCTGCTGCCTGCAGCTGTTCCGCGAAGAATCCTGTCGTCAGTCCGCAGGAACATGTCAGCAGGACCCTGACACCGTGCTTTTCATTCAGCGTCAGCAGTGTCTCCTTCATTTCCTTGAAAAGACCTTCCGCATGTTCGGGGCTGTTCGGCTCAAAATGAAGATAGAACATTGTCTGGCTGTCAGCCAGTGTCGTGATCGTCAGTTCAACGATCCCCAGATCCTCATGCAGTGACGCAACGCCTTCCGCGTACTGCGTCAGAAATCTGATCTGGTTCTTTTCTTCATCAATTTTCAGTTCATATGCATCATCTGTCTGCGACAGAAGCCATTCTTTATATTCCTTGATCGTATATTCACTCATATCGTTTTCCTCATCAGCTTATCAGTTAGTTTAGCACACAGAAGAGGTATCATGCCCTTCTGTTTGCCGTTCAAACCATTTTCAGGCAAAAAAATACTCTTTTTTCTGATTTTCTCTTGACCTTCCACCAAGGGGAAGCCTTACATTTGAAGTATCAAAGCAGAAAAAGGCTGTGAATATCATATATGAAGATCAACCAGGTTGAAGAATTGACAGGCATTTCCAAAAAGAATATCCGGTTCTATGAGGAACAGGAACTGATCAGGCCGAACAGGGATCCGGCAAACGGATACCGTGAATACTCCCTTGCGGATGTAGAGGACCTGAACAGGATCAAGCTGCTCAGGAAGCTCGGGATCTCCTGTGAGGATATCCGGAGGATACAGAACGGGACCCTTTCGCTTGGGGAATGCATGGATCACCATATCATCAGCCTTTCACACCGCAGGCAGGACCTGGAGCACAATCAGGAGATCTGCGAAAAACTGATGAAGGAACACACTGAATTTGCCGGGCTTGATGCCCAGGCATATCTTGAAGAGATCAGTGTAATGGAAAAAGGAGGAACCAGATTTATGAATGTCCGGGAGTCAGATGTCAGAAAGAGACGCACCGGAGCGATCGCCGCAGCAGCAGCATCCATCGCGATGTTTGTGATGCTGCTGGTACTGATACTCTGGGCAAACAAGGAAGACCCCGCACCAACAGCTGTATTATGGATGATGATCTTTATCATCGGTTCCATGATCATAGGAATCATACTGGCACTTCGGCAGAGGCTCAGCGAAGTGCAGAAAGGAGAAATAGATGAAGCTTCTAAGTATTGAACACATCCCGGGACAGGAAATTGAAGCCCTGGGTCTCGTCAAAGGAACAATCGTACAGACAAAGAACCTCGGCAAGGATTTCATGGCCGGGATGAAAACACTGGTAGGCGGTGAGATCGTCGGCTATACCGAAATGCTCACTGAAGCACGCCAGCTTGCCACAAAGAGAATGGTTGATGAGGCGGAGGCACTCGGTGCCGATGCTGTTATCGGCATCCGCTTCGGTTCTTCCTCCCTGATGCAGGGAGCTGCGGAAGTCGTCGTATACGGTACAGCCGTCAGGATACTGGAGAAGTAATATGGTCTCAGGACTGAAACTGGTCATGATGGTCCTGCAGGTGCTGGCCGGTTTCCTGCTGCCGCTGGCGCTTCTGATCGTGCTGCGCCGTAAGTACGGCTGTAAAGTCAAGGCATTCCTGATCGGCGCGATCGTAATGCTGGTGTTTGCCCTGACACTGGAGTCAGCTGTGCATCAGGTCGTCCTGACATCCCCTGTCGGGGTGACCATCCAGCAGAACATCTTTCTGTACGCGCTGTACGGCGGATTCATGGCAGCGCTGTTTGAGGAGACCGGCAGATACTTATCAATGCGGTTTCTGATGAAGGACATGTACAGCAATGACATGAACGCTGTCATGTACGGAGCAGGGCACGGCGGGTTTGAGGCTATGGTCGTCCTGGGGATCACCGGGATCAATAACCTGGTCCTTGCCCTGGCAGGGCCCCCGGTCGGTCCGACAAATGTACCGGGACTTGCAGAGGATATGGCGGCACAGATCGCGTCTTATCCGACATATATGTTCCTGTTAGGCATCGTGGAACGTGTTTCGGCGATATGCCTGCACATTGCACTGTCTATCTTTGTATGGAAGGCAGTCACAAAAGGCGGCGCATACCGGAAATACCTGCTGTTGGCATTCCTGATCCACTTTGCGGTAGACGCATGTACCGTCATCCTCGCCACTTATGCCGGAGCAGTACTGCTCGAGATCATACTTCTGCCAATATGCATTGCCCTGCTGTATTACGCCATGAAAATGGTAAGACAGGCCAGCTGAACGGAACTTCACGGTTCCGTTTTTTTTCATTCACCGGACTGAGCAGAACTGTTCAAAAATACGTATCATTGTTTACAGAAGATATATAATTGTTAATAGAAAACCGGACAGTGATTGTCTGCTTTAATTCAATAAAACACAATGAAAACAGAAAGGAATCGTAATTATGGAAACATCATTTGATCTCGAACGGGCTAAAGCCGCAATTGACAGCGGAATCGACCAGGCACAGGAACTGATCCAGGATCCTGCTAAGATCGACGGACTTCTGGATGACCTTCAGACAAGGCTGAAGGATGTACCGACAGTCGGTACGACACTGTCCAATGTTCCGCTCATGATCTCCATGGTCAAGAGCTATGTCACAAAAGACTATACCGAGGTCTCCCCGAGGGTGATCGCCGCGATCGTCAGTTCTTTCCTCTACTTTATAAAGAGAAAAGATCTGATCCCTGACAACATCCCGCTGATCGGACATCTGGACGATATCGGTGTAGCAATGGTCGCGCTGAAAATGGTAGAACCGGAACTCTCCGCATACGCACAGTGGCGTCAGACACGAGAGACACCGGAAGAGCCTTCAGAGGATTAAAATATCCCGCCAAAGCAGACAGTGCAGAAATGTACTGTCTGCTTTATACTGAAGAAAAAGAGGTGCTTTATGAGTGAATTTGATCTGCTGCATAGCCGTGATCTGTATGATCCGAATCTGAGCGATATCCAGGCTGTCCAGAAACAGTGTCTCCAGCTTCAGTATGAGTACAATCAGACAAGACCCGACGAACAGGAAAAACGGCAGACACTTCTGAAGCAGATGTTTGCTCAGATCGGTGAAGGCTGTGTCATTGAACCCCCGCTGCATGCCAACTGGGGCGGTCATTTCGTAAAGCTCGGAAATTACGTCTATGCCAATTTCAACCTGACCATGGTAGATGATACCGTGATCGAGATCGGGGATCATACCATGTTCGGTCCGAATGTAACGATCTGCACCGGTACCCATCCCCTCTCTCCGGAGCACAGGGAAAAAGGACTGCAGTACAATCTTCCTGTACGGATTGGGAAAAACTGCTGGGTCGGTGCCGGCGCGATCATTCTCCCCGGTGTTTCGATCGGAGACAACAGCGTCATCGGTGCCGGAAGCATCGTAACAAAGGATATTCCGGAAAATGTGCTCGCTTTCGGAAATCCCTGCCGTGTGATCCGCCCGCTTGACCAGCATGACCGGGAATACTACGACCATAACCGCCGGATCCCGCAGGAGTTGCTGTAAAAACGGAGATCTTGTTTATCAGAATCCGTGGATAGCATTGGTATTGGTGGAAAAGATTTTCCGTATTTTTATATATTCATCCAGAAGATCTCTTCTGACATGTCCAGCTGACCTGGTTTTCAGTACGTTTTGTGAGATCTCCAGCCCGCATTCAAACAGAATATGTATATGATCCGGTTCCCCATTCATTTCAAGGATCCGGATCTCTTTTTTCACAGTATTCAGGATAGTTTAGCTCATATTATGCTGAATACCACGAAAAAAGGCGCTCAAACAGAACACCTTTTGTTCTACTCTTCTCGAGCCATTTGCATAATTATTATATCTTGAAAATGACCTTTGTGAAGTAACACTTAATCTAAACAGCAATAAAAGATCGTTTGAAGTGGCAATGCTAGGGATCACGCGCAATATCAACTACTCAGTTTTTATTGCGCATACATTATGGCAAATGGAGAGTTTATGCCGGTATACAAGATGAAAAAAAGAAATAACTGGTATACGACATTTGAAGTTGTAACAAAACAGCACAGTTTTGAAAGCAATAAAAAAGAGCAGGCGACGGGAATCGAACCCGCGTCATCAGCTTGGGAAGCTGAGGTTCTGCCATTGAACCACGCCTGCATTGCCAGTACATTATAAACCAGTATCTGCCTTTTCTCAATTATCAAAACCGTTGTAAAATTGTTTTCATGAACAGTCACAACAGGACATATGAAATTACAGATGATATGAAGACTGCGCTGCTGTCATGGTATTCGGTGAATAAGCGTGAACTGCCATGGCGTGAAACAGGTGATCCTTACCATGTCTGGCTGAGCGAGATCATGCTGCAGCAGACACGTGTAGAGGCGGTACGGGAGAAATTCATTGAATTTACTTCCGAGCTTCCCGATATCCCTTCTCTTGCGTCATGTGATGACGACAGACTGATGCGGCTATGGGAAGGCATGGGCTATTACAGCCGGGTAAGAAACCTGAAGAAATGCGCAGCCGTGCTCATGGATAAGTATGAGGGACAACTCCCGGAAGAGCGTGATGAACTGATCCGCCTGCCGGGGATCGGTCCGTATACCGCCGGTGCCATTTCTGCCATAGCCTATGGCAGACCTGCTGCCGCGGTAGACGGCAATGTCATGCGTGTACTCGCAAGACTGTTCGGCATGGAAGATGATATCCGGGATGCTCATACGAAGCAGATGATGGAAGAGATCATTCAGCACAGTTATGATTCCTGGGCACCAGACAGGGATACCGTCCGTGACTTTACCCAGGCATGGATGGAGCTCGGTGCCCTTGTCTGTGTTCCCAATGGTCCTCCGCACTGCAGTGAATGTCCCTTTGAGCATGTATGTACAGCATGCCTTGAACAGGCCACGGACAGGATCCCGTACAGGAGTCCGCTGAAACAGCGCAGGATCATTGAGAAGACCGTTCTGATCATCCGGGATGGTGAGCATTTTCTGCTTCATAAACGCCCTGCGACAGGACTTCTTGCCGGACTTTATGAATTCCCTTCCGTTGACGCTGTGCTGTCCGTCAGGGAAGCACTGGATGAAGCGGAACGCATGGGTTTTGAACCTCTGCATATCATACGCCTTCCCGACAGCAAACATATCTTCACGCATCTGGAATGGCATATGCGCGCATATGAGATCAGGACTGCGTCCCCTCTGACATGCGCGGAAGACTGTATCCTGGCAGACAAAAAGGATCTCGCTCAGCGCGCGATCCCTAATGCGTTTCAAAAATACAAAGATTATTACTCCCTGCGGGATTAACCCTTGGATCTGAACAGATTCTTCAGAAAACCTGAAGTTTCTGATTTTTTCTTTGCCTGTTCCTTCTTTTCAGCAGGTTCCTTTTTATCTGCCCTGATGACACGGACTTCCACTTTGCGTTCCTGTTCCGTGCGGGGCTTTTCTTTCTTTGCTTTGGGCTGCTGGTTCCCGGAAGGATTCTGTTTGTTTTTCTGTTCCTGTTTCTTCTGTGCAGGTGCTTCCTGCTTTTTCTGTTCAGGATTCTTCTGTTGAGCAGATTTCTGTTTCTTCTGCTGTGACTGACGTCTGCGGGGCTGCGGCTTTTTCTTTGCCGGCTGTTGCTGTACAGGCTGGGCAGGAGCCGGTTCCGCCGGTCTGAGCGTCAGTGCTTCACCGTTCTCCCTTGTCCATGCGGCGGTATTGTCCCCGCCCCTGTGCATGAGGAACTGGGCAGCGGTATTCAGGTCACGGAACGAATAGTTTCTGTCAAACTGGATCCTCCCGTCTTCTGCCTCGGACAATACGCCGGATGACATCAGGCTGGTAAACAGTGACTTCATGGACTTCATTTCCTGCGGTCCGTATGCCTTCATGGTCGTACCGGACAGTACTTCGATGTTGTCGGGACTGTGATAGACAGCTCTGGCATTGACTGTGGGTGCTGTCAGAACGATCATGTCATCGTCCTTCTCATCTTCGACTGTGACGGAAGCGTCCTCATACGGATACAGACGGATGATCTGGGCAGCCAGTCTGTCGCAGCGCTCCAGGATATCCTTCGGCGTCCATTCGTTCAGCTTGAGTATTTCCGTATTCATGCGGATATGCAGTGTCTTGGACAGTACCTTCTTTTTGAACGCAAAGTCCTGGTTGCCCATGCGGGTATTGTCATACTCTGCGCACAGCGTCAGGTTGCCGATCAGGTTTGCGTAGAAGGAATACTCATCATCATTCTTTGCCTGTGCAGCCTTCTTCCAGTAGTTGTTGGGATGCTGGGGCATGATGTGCTCGATATTCAGGCTGGAGGTATCCACCTCAGCCGTTGCCCCGTCGTGCTCGATCCTTTCAAGCACAGGCCTGATGCACATCAGTGAATATGCGTTGACTTCCCTCAGTCTGCTTCTGAGCAGTTCGTCACTCGGCATAGCGTATGCCTTGCCGCGGTTATAACGGATCAGGTTGACCTTTAGGATGTCCATGATATTCCGTTTGGCATTCTTTTTATGCGCGTTCATTACGGATCTCAGGAGCTGTGGGAAATATCTGCTCAGTCCGCCGGAGTCATTGCCGACCAGTGCCCTTCTCATCAGATAGGAGTCGATCAGGCGTACGACTGCGCAGAGATCCTTTTCACTGATCTCTTCGTCATCAAACATACGGAACATTTCCAGCAGGAAAGGCGCGGGCATCCGTGATTCATTTCTCCGGAATTCCTTCAGTACGCCTTCCAGTGCTGTATTCTCTGCCGGTCCTGTATAGATCTCATAGTAATAACGGCAGTAACGGTTGATGTCCCTCATCCGTACTTCCTTGCTGTCTCTGGAAGTATTCCAGTACTCCTTGAAGCCCTGGTAAACATCCTTCTTGCTCAGGAGGTTATATGTTTTTGCGGCGATATAATACCGGAAGAATTCTTCCAGTTTTCTGGAATCCGGGCAGTATCCCTCCAGCGGCTTCCAGTACAGGCGGTAGTTGCGTTCCTGGATATCGCTGGTATCGTTCATCAGGATATAATTTCGGATCAGATCGGCTGATGTCAGAGGTGCGCCTGTTGAGTTGATCGACTCAAAGATCTGCTGGGCATTATCATGGTCGGACAGCGGGAATGCCAGGATATCCATCCTGCCGAGCGTGTTCAGTATTTCCAGCAGGGAATACTTCTTCGAGAATTCCCTGATCCGTTTATAAATATATTCATAGTTTCTGTAGACGTTGCCTTCCTTCTCCCTGCGGCTCAGATCTTTCCCGTTGCCGTAGACAAGCTTGGCATAAACGTCATCGTCACTGACCATGGGCTTCAGACGGAGCTTGATCTGTTCCACGGTATGACGGTTGTACAGATAATAGTCATCGATCATTCCTGCAGCGTTGCTGTCGCGTTCTTCTTTGGCGATCGCTTTGAGTGCAAGCAGAAAAATAAAAGATGTCGTCAGTCTCTGCTGACCGTCTACGATCTGGATCTCTTTATACATGGCAGAGATCTCGGATTCCATGTAGATCAGGATACCGAGGAAGTGAGAGCTGATCTTAGCTCCGAGCAGGTCCTCAATATCGTCCAGAAACCGCTTTGTTTCAGAATCAGGATTCCAGGTGTAATTTCTCTGATAAACAGGAATGACAAACTGGGAACCCATCATGGATTTTATAAAGTCAGAAACATTTGTTCTGACCGGTTGTTTCATCATCGAATCATTGCCTCCGTAAAAAACGATACAAGTATACCATTTTTTCACAATCCTGTGGGTTAAATATCAGGATGGAACAAAGCATACCTGTATCAATGGACTGTTCAGTTATCGTCTTCGCTTTGATTGCTCATCACCATGCCAAGACATAAACCGACCGAAAGTCCCACCGGTATCCAAAGACCGGTATTCTGCGTTGCTGCACCGATCGCGGACCCGATGGCAAGGCCGATGCACATACCGATCGCCATGCCGTTGGAGTTTTCTTTTTCCTTGTTGTTCTTATCATTGTTCATCGTTCATCTCCTCAAATCTGACCCCGAATAAGAGTTTTAATTGATCGTTACTGATCATTTCTCACTCAGAGTCTGCTCCCCCTACATAATATCCTTTCACATCACTTTCCGTGATCAGAACAGATTCCTGATGAAAGATCGTACACAGATCTTTCGCAATACTCTTTACGGTCTGCTTGTCTGTATCGATCAGTTCCAGTACAAGGGAATTCTCCTCGGTGTATTCTCCGTCTTCGTGGTAGTATCCGCCCTGTTCAGCATCCACGGAAAATGCCGCGTGATGCTTTTTGCATACATCTTTCAGTACTTCCAGGTATTGTTCGGTCTCATATTTCTGTTGTCTTGTCTCAGAATCGTTCAGTCCGACGTAGATCCGTGTCTCAGACATCCGGACATCCCCGTCCTCATGCCCTGAAGCATGCCTTACAGCTGACTCAAGGAGCTGTTTGTGCTTCTTCAGCATCATATGATGCAGCAGCGCGGCAGTATTTTTATGCAGCATATTTTATTCACTCCCCATCCAGGTAAAAAGAAGGTACAAGTTCATGACCCGTAAACTGACCGCAGTAGGGCAGACCGGCTTCCCTGACCTTGTGAATGTGCTCTTTCAATTCGGTAAGATTCATTACCGAAAGCCCGTTTTCCCATGACTGTGTCTCCGCGTACATATAATCCGGATCTGCAGGATCTGTATATCCTCCGCTTCCGACTGACATATGCTGTTCCGCCTTTCTGCAGTGATCCCACCACAGCAGTGCGCAGACACGTCCTCCTTCCGCATAGAGAATATCCAGAAAAGACTCCCAGTCCGCAAACAGATATTCTGAGCAGAATGCGTGTTCATCAATGTATTTTCTGACTGTCTGACTTAACATATGATCCTCACACACCATTGTAAATAATGTTCTGACGCTGTTCAAATACTCTGTTCTTTCAGGCAGAAAAAAACAATATTGTTAGTCCTGACAGATCCGCCAGCCTCACAAATTCAGCCTGATGCTCAGGTTATGTATCAATCAGCCATTCTTTTTCACCCGGAAGTGCTCTGCAGTAAAATGTTTTATCTGCATAAATGAAAAAGACACTGTTTTCAGTCTCAAGCATTCTTTGTTTCCTGTAATTCTTTACCTGGACATATCTCAACGTCTCATAAAAGTAAAGATTCTAACGGCTGATCACAGAAAAAGTAAAGATATATCCGGATCAAGGCATTTATTCAGTATCGGTTACCGGTAAAGATTGCTGTTCCTTTCCAGTCAAAAGGACGTTTACTTCCTGCAGGATTCAGGATCATAAACGTCCTTGATGCCGTATTCTGATGTACCGTTCAGCTTACCGATGCTTATCGTCTTCCTTGATCAGGAGCCTTACAGCCTCAACAGCCGCTCTGATCGCGTGATCCGTGTCATGTACCTGGGGATTGGGGAGTCCCGCCTTGGCGCGTTCCTGGTTCGCTACGGCCAGCAGGACTGTTCCGCATCTGACTTTCAGGTATGACGCTACGATAAACAGTGCCGCGGATTCCATTTCGGAAGCTTTGCAGCCAAGTCTGACCCATGCATCCCATTTCCTGATCAGTTCCTGACCGTTGGGAAGTGTTTCCGGTCTGTGCTGACCGTAGAACGCATCCTTGCACTGGACGACACCCGTATGATACGGATATCCGAGATTTCTGCATGCCTGTACCAGCGCGTTGGTGATATCCAGGTCTGCGACTGCCGGATATTCGATCGGTGCGTATTCCATGGTCGTGCCTTCCATACGGATCGCACCTGTCGCGATGACCATGTCACCGCTCTTGACGTCCAGATCAACGCCGCCGCATGTTCCGACACGGATAAACGTATCAGCACCGCAGACTGTCAGTTCTTCCATCGCAATGGAAGCGCTTGGTCCGCCGATCCCTGTAGATGTAACGGATACCTTCACACCGTCGATATAGCCTGTATATGTTACGAATTCCCTGCTGTCGCCTACCAGTTCTGCATTGTCAAAATATGCCGCGATCTTTGCACAGCGCTTCGGATCTCCCGGCAGTAAAACATATCTGCCTACATCACCCTTTCCGACACCGATATGATATTGTTTGCCGGATCCTTCAGAATAATCAATCATACATTCAGATCTCCTGTCTTCTATTATTTTTAATACTTCTGCTGATTTCATTATAACCGTAATATTCTCTCCGGGAAAACACGCCAGCACAATTATCTGAAAATTTCCGAAAAATATTGTTGCTTTCGTTTGGGGTCTATGCTACTATAACTAAGCATCACGTGTGGCTAGTTGGTGAAGCGGCTTAACACACCGCCCTTTCACGGCGGCATTCACGGGTTCGAATCCCGTACTAGTCACCATTTTTATTAGGGGTATCGTACAATGGTAGTACATCGGTCTCCAAAACCGCTGATGGGAGTTCGATTCTCTCTACCCCTGCTCGATATCTGCATCAGATGTGACGTAAGTCCATCTTTTTTTGTATGATAGAGGTATAGCGGAGGCTCTATGACACAATCATCTTTATTTGATGAAAACAGATATATGAATGCCCCTCTGGCAGACCGTATGCGTCCGACTACCCTGGAGGAATATGCCGGGCAGTCGCATCTGCTGGCAGACGGAAAGATCCTGAAGCGGATGATCGACCGTGATGAAGTGCAGTCCATGATATTCTGGGGTCCTCCCGGAGTCGGCAAGACTACCCTGGCCAAGATCATCGCGGCAACGACAAAGTCGCGCTTTATTACTTTTTCTGCTGTCACTTCCGGGATCAAAGAGATCAAGGAAGTCATGAGCAAAGCCGAAAGCAACCGCGCCATGGGGATCAAAACGATCGTATTCGTAGATGAAATACACAGATTCAATAAAGCCCAGCAGGATGCCTTCCTCCCCTATGTAGAACGGGGATCGATCATCCTGATCGGCGCAACGACGGAAAACCCTTCCTTTGAGATCAATTCAGCTCTGCTCTCCCGCTGCAAGGTCTTTGTATTGTACGCACTCAGCGCGGATGATCTGGTCGCTCTGCTGAAACGGGCGATCTGTGATCCCAACGGATTCGGTACATGGAATGTAACGATCAGTGACGATCTGCTCTACCTGATCGCAAACTATGCCAACGGTGACGCAAGAACGGCCTTGAACACACTGGAGATGGCAGTGCTGAACGGTGAAGGAAGCGGATCGGAGTCCATCGTGACACGGGAAGTGATCGAACAGTGCATTGCCGGAAAATCACTGCTGTACGATAAAAACGGTGAAGAACACTATAACCTGATCTCTGCCCTGCATAAATCAATGCGCAACTCAGACGCGGACGCCGCTGTATACTGGCTTGCCCGCATGCTGGAAGCAGGCGAGGATCCCCTGTATATCGCAAGACGTGTCGTCAGATTTGCTTCGGAAGATGTCGGCATGGCGGACAGCCGGGCGCTTGAGGTCGCTGTGGCTGCCTATCAGGCATGCACATTCCTTGGCATGCCGGAATGCAATGTCCACCTGACGCATGCCGTGGTATTCTGTTCCCTGGCACCGAAGTCCAACGCATTGGAGGTCGCCTACAACACTGCCGCGGAGGATGCCCGCAACATGCTGGATGAACCTGTTCCCCTGCAGATACGGAATGCACCGACATCCCTGATGGAAGAACTGGGCTACGGGAAAGACTATATTTACGCGCATGACACAAAAGAAAAGGTCACTGCCATGCAGTGCCTGCCGGATTCCCTGAAGGACAAGCATTACTACAACCCGACCGAACAGGGTGTGGAAAAGCGGGTCAAGGAACATAAAGAAAAAATAGAAGCCTGGAAAAAGTGGAAACGCGAACAGGAAGCGAAAGAAAAGCAGTGACAGCACTGCTTTTTACTTGATCTTCAGAGGTTTGATCCTGTCCAGCACAAGCTTTGCGGTATAGCCCGTCAGGAATCCCATGGGGATCGATCCCAACAGCATATACGGCAGGATGGCCGCGAATGCCGGCTGGTTGTAGAACATCATGACAACGAACACCTGCCCGAGCGAATGGGCGATCGATGACATGATGGAGGTGAACATCAGGGATGATTTCAGCCTGTCCATGATGATCAGCGCAATGCTTGACAGCAGGACGCCGCCGAAAGCGATCCAGAATGTACTTCCGAAGATCGTTCCTCTCAGCAGGTTGCCGATCATGACGCGCATCACGTTGACGATGATCATATCCCGGACCCCGAGGATCCTGATCGTGATCAAGGCTATGATATTAGCCAGACCGATACGCAGGGTCAGGAAGATAGGCCCGATATAGATCGATTCGATCAGGTTCAGTGTGATGGCCATTGCCGACAGCAATGTCAGATATACGAAATGTCTTGTCCGGTTGATCGTCATTCTGCAGTCTCCAGCACCATAATATAAACTTCATTCGGCATGCAGGTGATCGGAAGCAGGTCATCCACCGTGACCCACCCCATACCGGCGCAGATGTGATTCGGGCATTGTTCATTCGTGACATGCCACTTGCTGTCTTTGACCTCCACATCCAGCGTTCCGTAGGAACCCTGGACATGATATACGGCATCTTCATCAGGATCGAATGTATGGATCAGCTTATCCCGGTAGAAGATACCGACCATGGTCTTCGGTTCTTCCGGTTTTCTGAACGGATTCTTCATAAACAGCAATGCTATCACTGACAGCACAGCGATCGCAATGAGGATATATATTTCTTTTTTCTTCATAACGAAGGTATTTTAGCATTATTCCCGTTCAGATACCAGTTCACGTATCAGTCCGCCTGTTCCTGATGGCGGATGATCAGGTCCATTGCCTCGATGTATCCTTTGACGCCGTGCCCTTTGATCTGGGCAATGCAGTACGGGGCAGCGTAAGAGATATGCCTGAACGCTTCACGTTCATCGATATCGCTGATGTGCACTTCGACGACAGGAACCGGTGCGATGGCCTTGACGGCATCCGCAATCGCGATGCTCGTATGGGTATAAGCCCCGGGATTCATGACGATCCCGTCATACTGAGCGAAATACGCTTCCTGGATCCAGTCCACCAGATCGCCTTCATGGTTGCTCTGCCGGCAGTCTGCTTCGATTCCGCGCTTTTTCGCTTCTTCCCCGATCAGTTCAATGATGTCGTGAAATGACATCGTTCCGTATATGTTCTTCTCACGGATCCCGACCATGTTGAGGTTCGGTCCGTTCAGTACCATGATCTTTGTCATGACTGTCCCTCAAATGCCTTTCTGCGTTCTGTCGACTGGATGAGCAGACGCTTCATCTCTTCCGTATTTCCTGTCCTGATCAGATCATTGAACCGCAGCAGCTCTGCAGCCAGCGCTTCGATCTCAGAGGTCAGGTAATCCCCGTTCAGCATAAAGAGCTCCGGCCACATATCTTCATTGATCCTGGCGATCCTCGTCAGGTCACGGAAGCTGTCCCCCGTAAAGTCCGCAAGGTGCGTATTGTCCTTCACATTCATCAGGCTGACCGCAACGATGTGCGTCAGCTGGGAAAGGAACGCGATCATTTCATCATGCTGTTCAGGGGTCAGGCAGGAGATCTTTTTGAATTTCAGGATCTGCGCGATCTGCTCTGCCGTACGGATCGCTTCTTCTGTATTTCGCTCTGTCGGTACGATAATGAAATTTGCTTTTTCAAACAGGGAGGCATCCGCATAGCGGATCCCCTTGTATTCCCTGCCTGCCATCGGATGACACGCAATGTATTCAATATCCGGTCTGAGGACCTGTGAAAGCTGTGAAACGACACTGCGCTTGACGCCTGTCACATCGGTGATCAAGGTACCCGGCTTCAGCAGGTGCTGGTTTTCCTTCACCCAGCTGATGAAAACATGCGGATACAGCGCGCAGATCAGGATATCCGTATCAGCTGCCAGGCTGACATCGGTGCTTCCTTCCGTGATCCATCCCTGTTCCTTTGCAAAGGAAACAGCGTCTTCATCAATGTCGATCCCCTTGACGCCATAGCCTGCCCTGGCAAACGCCTGGGCATAACTGCCTCCCAGCAGTCCGAGTCCGACGATCGTGATGACGGTATTCTTATCGATCATACAGTGTCACCTCTGTTCCCGTGGATCTCAGGTCTTCCAGAAATCCCGGATAGCTTTTATCTGCTGCTTCGCAGCCTTTGATCACAACTGGCTCCTGCATGGATGCCGCAAGCACGCTGAGCGACATGACGACACGGTGATCGCCATGACCGTCCAGTTCTGTCCCATGCAGCTCTGCCCCGCCATGTACCGTTACAGTCGTTTCATCGGATGAGATATCGCATCCGAGTTTTTTCAGTTCTTCTTCCATTGCCGCAATGCGGTCACTCTCTTTGTACCGGAGCCTTCCCGCATTCACAAATACCGATGTGCCCTCCGCAGCAGAAGCTAAGGCAAACAGCACCGGTCCGAGATCCGGGCAGTCCGCAAGATCGATCACAGTCCCGTGCAGTTCATGCGGGATGATGCGGTATCCGTCTTCAATCTCCGTGATCTCAGCACCCATGGTACGCAGGATATCGATGATCCTGTGATCAGGCTGGTGTGAATCATGGCGCAGGGACAGTACATCCGCGCTCTGACGCGTTAAACATGCAAGGCACAGGAAGAAGGCTGCCTGGGAATCATCCCCGTCAACTGTATATGTCCTGCCATGGTATTTCTGACCGCCCGGTATTCCGATCGTCAGGCCATGGTCATGGAATGTGATCCCTGCGTCCTGCAGGACATCTTCCGTTAATGCCACGTAGGAACGTGATTCGTACGGTTCCGTGATCCGGATCACGGAATCTCCCGGCAGAAGCGGCAGTGTCAGCAGCAGTCCGGTAATAAACTGTGATGATATGTCTCCCCTGAGACTGAACTCACCCGGAGACAGCGGTCCCTGCAGATGCAGGATCCGGTCCTTCATTTCAAACAGCAGTGACTGTTTTCTGAACAGGTCCGCATAGACATCCAGCGGCCTGTCCATCAGCCTTCCCTGTCCGGTAAACAGGCACGGCTTACCCGTCATCGCGAATACAGGGATCAGGAAGCGCAGTGTGCTTCCCGACTCCGAGCAGTCGATCAGACTTCCGTCATACCAGTCATACCCGCCGGTCCCTTCCACGATGCAGTGATCACCTTCTTCATGGATGCGGGCACCGAGCTGTCTCAGACAGCGGATCGTTGCCTTCATATCCCGGTTTTCCGCCGGATGGATGATCTTTGATGTCCCGTCCGCAAGCGCGGAGACGATCAATGCCCTGTGGGAAAGTGATTTTGAGGGCGGGATCCTGACTGTAAAGCCGTCTGCTGTTCCTTTTCTGATCAGCGCCTTCATCAGAGCTCTCTGCCTACTGCCCCGGCAACAGCCCGGGCTTTTTCGATCAGTGCCGCAAAGCGGTCAGGCTTCAAAGACTGCGCGCCGTCTGACCAGGCATTTTCCGGATGCTGGTGGACCTCAATGATCAGACCGTCACAGCCTGCTGCGATCGCAGCCAGGGCCACCGGTTCGATCAGCTTCCAGTCACCGGTCGCATGGGAAGGATCGACGACGATGGGCAGGTGCGTGCGCTGCTTGATGATCGGGATCACTGCCGGATCCATGGTGTTGCGCGTGGATTTTTCAAACGTACGGATGCCGCGTTCACACATGATGACATCCGGGTTGCCGGAAGCCATGATGTATTCGGCTGACATGATCCATTCTTCGATCGTTGCGGACATGCCGCGCTTCAGCAGTACCGGCTTATGCATGCGTCCGACTGCCTTGAGCAGCGTATAGTTCTGCATGTTCCGGGCACCGATCTGTACGACATCGACGTACTGCTCGAATTCATCGATCTGGGCTGCGTCCATCAGTTCCGTAACGATCGGCAGGCCGGTCTCTTCACGTGCCCTGACCATATCCAGGATGCCTTCCGTGCCAAGACCCTGGAATGCGTATGGGGAAGTGCGGGGTTTGTATGCGCCGCCTCTGAGCATATCCGCTCCTGCTTCCTTGACAGCCCTGGCGATCTCGATCGTCGGCTCCAGCCCTTCGATCGAGCATGGTCCGGCCATGAGCACGATCTTTTCATTTCCGCCGATCCGGATGCCGTTCACATCGATGATCGTATCCTCGGGATGGAACATCCTGTTTGCCAGTTTATACGGAGCAGCTACTCTCTGGACATTATCAACCCATTCATTTGCCAGGATCGACCGTTCATCCAGCTGTGTCGTATCACCGACCAGTCCGAGAACGATATAGTTTTCACCATAGCTCCTGTGGACTGTCAGGTTCCTGGATTCAAATGAACGAATAATATTTTCCACCGCTTCAGCTGGTGCTGTTCTTTTTAGTGTAATGATCATATGTTTTCTCCGTTTCAGCCGTTTTCACCTGTCTGCTCCATGATCCGCTGCAGACAGTCTTCGATCGTGTCATTGTTGGTAATGCGGATATCCGCAAAGCTTTCATACAGCCCGTACCGTTCCCGGTAGAGTTTCAGTACGCTGTCGTAATCAGGTGACAGCGGTCTGTCGTTTGAGCCGTACAGCAGATCCGGTCTGCGGTCCAGCCAGACGATCACACCGTTGGCACCAAGGTTCTTCATGTTATCGGGGTTTTTGATCACGCCCCCGCCGCAGGAGATCACCGAGTGTTCATACAATGATATTTCCCCGACTGTCCTGCGCTCCGCTTCCCGGAACCAGGCTTCCCCATGTTGAGCAAATGCCTGGGGAATGCTCATGCCCATGCGCTCTGCCGTCAGTTCATCCATTTCCACAAGTTTTTTCCCTGTCGCTTCACTGAGCAGGGCCCCGAGGGTCGTCTTGCCGGATGTCGGCATGCCGATCAGGACGATATTCTGCTTCTGTCGTTTCAGCATATTGATGCACGGAGCGATCATGTCACGATCCAGGGTTCTTCCGGTAAACAGTTCTCCAGCCGCAAACGCCTGGCGCACAAGCATTTCCAGCCCGCCAAGCGTCCGGCAGCCCATCATGCCTGCCGTAAACAGAAGTGCTGAACGGACCGGATTGGCAATGACATCGATCACTGTCTTCACGCCCTGCAGTTTATGCAGGTCTGCCGGCATATCGTCGATCTGAGGAAACATGCCAAGCGGTGTCGTATTGACGATGACTTCAAAACTTCCCTGATACAGATCGTCGTAGCCGATCAGATCATCATGCGGTGTGCGTGATACCACACTGACATTCCCTCCGAGGTCCCTGAGCGCTCTGGCGACCGCTTTGGAAGCGCCGCCGCTTCCCAGGACCGCCGTCTGTTTTCCCTTTACTTCGATACATGCCTGCACCAGCATGTCGCGGAAGCCCAGATAATCGGTATTGTATCCCTTCAGCCTGCCGTCCCTGTTGACGATACAGTTGACCGCGCCGATCTCTGACGCGGCAGGATCGATCTCATCCAGATACGGAATGACTGCTGTCTTATATGGAATCGTGACATTGATTCCGTCAAAGCCGCGTTTCTTCAGGAACGATTCCAGCTCTTCCGGCTCCAGATCGATCAGTTCATATGGTTCTCCAAGGAAAAACTTATGGATCTGCGGCGACCAGCTGTGTGAGAGCGGATGTCCGATCAGTCCGAGCTTCATATCCTGTCCTCTTTCAGCCATAAGAGACCGAAGCGCTGTACGAGCAGGTCGGCCAGCGTTAACGCGCAGACCGCGTCCTGTACAACTCTTGCCCGGTGAATGATCGCCGGATCATGTCTGCCGGTGATCGTGATCTCTGTTTCTTCCATCGTTTTGAAGTTCACGGTCTTCTGCGGCCGCGCAATGGAAGGCGTCGGTTTGATCACGGTCCTGAATATGACAGGCATGCCGTTGGAAATACCGCCGTTGATGCCGCCGTTATGGTTGCTGAGGGTAATGACCTGTCCGTTCTCAATGCCAAACGCATCATTTGCCTCGCTGCCGTACATCCCTGCCAGTGCAAAGCCGCTCCCGAATTCAACGCCCTTGACGGCAGGGATCGAGAACAGGGCATGTGAGAGTCTGCTCTCCAGGCTGTCAAACATCGGTTCCCCGATGCCTGCAGGCAGTCCTGCCACTGCAGTTTCAAGGATCCCGCCGAGAGAATCATGCAGGGATGCGGCATGTTCGATCTCAGCCTTCATCTGTCTGCCTGCTTCTTCATTGAGTACCGCAAAGTCCTTTGTATTCAATGCACGGATCTGACTGATCAGTTCATTCTGTTCAAACGGATCATCTTCGATCCCGTGCAGTGATCTGATATGTGTTCCGATCAGAATGCCCTTCTGTTCCAGTGCCTGCCGCAGGATCGCACCTGCCGCGACGATCACGGCAGTCAGTCTGCCGGAGAAATGTCCCCCTCCTGAGGCGTCCTGATAACCGCAGTATTTCACGTGGCCTGTATAGTCCGCATGGGAAGGTCTGGCTTTGTCTTCCAGCATGTCATAATCGGTGCGTTTCACATTGGTGTTCCGGATGATGAACGCCAGCGGTGTTCCTTCTGTTCTTCCGTTTCTGACACCGGACAGGAACTCCGGTACATCTGCCTCGTGCCTGCCTGTCGAGATCTTTCCGACAGCCCTGCGCAGATCCATCTGTGAAGCAATATATGCTTCATCGACCGGCAGTCCCGGAGGCAGTCCGTCGAGCACGCCGCCGATGGCGGGTCCGTGCGACTCCCCGAATACTGTCAATGTGATCAGGTTTCCAATCGTATTGTTCATATAGCTTCCAGCCTTTCTTTGATCTGTTCTGAGGACCATGTTTCCAGATGACCGTTTCCGATCTCGTCCACCTGGACGATCGTGACTTTGCCATGGTCTGCTTTCTTGTCGTTCATGACAAGACGGAAGATGTCTTCCTTGCTCACGCTGCATGTTTCGGGCAGCTTCAGTCTCTGCAGGACGCTGCGCAGCCTGTTTTTGATCATGGGGTCGTTGAGCACTGTCATCATTCCCATTGCCACGCATTCCCCATGCAGATAAGTATCAAAGCCATGCAGGCTTTCATAGGCATGACCGAATGTATGTCCGAAGTTCAGCAGCTTCCGTTCACCGCTTTCACGTTCATCCCGTTCAACAATATCACGCTTTATGACCAGACAGCGGGTGATTATTTCATCCAGGTGATCTTTCCAGTCATCCTGTTCAAATAACACGAAGAGCGCCGGATCACGGATCAGTCCTTCCTTCACTGCTTCCGCCATTCCGTTGTTCAGATGACGTTCCGGAAGTGTTGAGAGGATGTCCGAATCAACAATGACCGCATACGGCTGCCAGAATGCGCCGACACAGTTCTTGACGCCGTTGAGGTCGATGGCTGTTTTTCCGCCGATCCCGGAATCGATCATTGAGAGCGATGTCGTCGGGATATTGACGTAACGGATGCCCCGCATATAGGCGCTTGCGGCAAATCCCGCAAGATCGCCGGTCACCCCGCCGCCCAGCGCGATCAGGATGTCGTTTCTTGAAATACGGCAGGCGAGCATGTCTTCCAGGATCTCCCGGAATACATCGATGTTCTTGGACGCTTCTCCCTGTTCAAACACATGCATATGCGCGTCCGGGAACTGTCCGCACAGGATGTCCTTCCATTTCTGCGGTACCCCGCTGTCGCTGACGATGAATACATGCGCGTCATCACCGATGATCTCACGTACTCTTGACAAGGAGCCACGTTCCACCGTAACTGTATAATCCCTCTGGTCTGTATGTACCTGTATTTCCATCCGGTCACCTCCGGAAAACAAAAAGCCGCATGGCATCATCCATGTGGCTGTAGTTCCTCTACCATCAGATAATGCCGTCACACTGCACAAAAGCGGTCATTATCTGCAGATAACGTCCGCACTATCCAACGTAATAATAGTAATAGCTTCTGAATGTTTTCATATGTTTTCCGATGTAAGTATATTACATACATCAGGCACTATCAAGCATCGGTTTTCTGAAAAACTTTTCAGAAGAATAACATTTCACCGGTTTCCCGGTACATGTTATCATTCATAACATGAATACAGGAAAACACAGGATCAATATCCTGTCCGATCTGGTCATACCGGTACTGCTGGGCATTCCGATGATCATGACAGGCTTTACGCTGAACTATTCCGGCATCGCGGCTGAAGGCCTGCCGGTATTTTACGTATGCCTGGTTCCCGTCATGGTCTATACGGTGATCATGACATACCGGACTGCCGTCCGGTACCGGATCCGTTTCCTGTGGGCAGTCTATATTTCCCTGTTTATCCTGACGCTGGTCATCCCGTACCATGTTCCGGAGGACATCAGCTCGCATATCCACCTGATATGCGCGTACGGATCTGTTCTGGTCTTCAATGTGATCATACTGCGATCCCTGCTGCCCAAGCCGGAGCTCATGCGGTTCTATCTCTTCATGTGCGTCATAGCAGGACTGACATGCCTGAGCGACGGTACGATCAACGGTCCGGCGGAACTGATCTATGCCGTCGGCATTTCCATCATTCTGTCCAGAGTCTAAAAAAACGTCCAATGCGGACGTTCTTTTTTGTCTGATCAGCCGTTAACTTCTTTGTATGTACGGCGGGATTCGCTCAGGTTGTCTGTATAGTAACGGACAGAGAGCGCTGCGTCGTCAGCTTCAACGATATAATAGTCGCCTTCGAGCATGCAGTCCTTAACTGCTGCAACTGCTGTAGCGATATTGTCTACGCCTGCTTCCAGTTCTGTCAGAAGGTCACCTGCGTTGACTTCGATCCAGAGCCAATCGAGATTGTGAGCTTCCCACTTCTTCCAGTTGATTACATCCTTGTATTCCTGATAGGACTTCTTAACAACTTCCGGTGCAGGTTCAGCAGCCTTCTTAACTGCTTTTTTCGCTGTAGCCTTCTTGGCTGTTGTTTTCTTTTCTGTAGTTTCAGCTTTTTCTGTCTTTTTGGCAGTCTTCTTAGCTGTTGTTTTCTTTTCAGCTGTTTCTGCTGCTGCGGTTGTCTTTGCAGCTTTCTTTGCGGCGGGCTTTTTGGCTGTCTTCTTAGCTTCGGCCTCAACTGCTGCAGCTGCTGTTTCTTCTGCCTTTTTCTTTGTCGGCATAATAAATCCTCCCTCGAAGCTTTCGCCTCATTGCAAGATTATAACACTATTTTCTGATAATTAAGCCTTTTTTGCATTTTTTTGTAAGTTTTCAGGTGTATCATATTATGTACAGCGGGATGTTATCTGAAAATGATCGTAGATAGTGCAGGAATGAAACAAATCGAAGCTTCGTCCGGTATGACTGTGTCCGAGCTCATGGAGCGGGCAGGTTCTTTAGTCGCGGACGCTTTGAAAGAACATATCGCACCCGGATCACGGATCCTGTTCCTGGCAGGAAAAGGCAACAACGGAGGCGATGCTTTTGTTGCGGCCAGACTGCTGAAACAGGACTATACATGCAGGGTCATCCTGGTCAGCGGCAGACCTTCCACGGAAGCCGCGGCGGAAAACCACGCAAAGCTGACCAGACGCACCTTCGTTTCCGTCCGTCACTTTGATGAGGAACTGGAAGCAGCCGATGCAGTCGTAGACGCGGTATTCGGCTTCGGTTTTCACGGTGCGCTGCCTGCCGGCCTGAAAGCATTGTTCGAAAAGGTCAACAGATCATCCAAGCCCGTATACAGCATCGATATCAACAGCGGCGCTGAATGCGATACGGACAGTTTTGACAAAAATGCCATCCGTTCGGATGTCACCTTTGCGCTCGACTGCCTGAAGCCGTTCCACATGCTGAGAAAGGAACACCATCTGTTCCGTTCCGTACAGCTGCTGTCCATGGATCTGCCTCATGCGCTGCCGTCAAAATTTCACGAAATGAATGAAGAGATCTTCTTTCAGAACTTCCCGAAGAAAGAAGAATCCGCCTATAAAGGCAGCCATGGAAAGATCCTGCTCGCTGCCGGCGGCAAAGGCATGGCAGGCGCCGCGTGCCTGAATATCCTCGGCGCGTCCGCAATGGGTGCCGGCTATATTGAATGCGCGCTGCCGGAAGAGATCTATGCCATCCCGGCGTCAAGATTCATCACCACGGTCTACCATCCGTTCAATTATGACAACTGGAAGGATGTCATCCTGCCGCTTGTTACAAACGCCAGTGCCATCGGCATGGGCAGCGGCGCAGTAAACATGCCGCGCAAGCGGGATGTGATGGACCTGATCCTCCAGAACAGCAAAGCCCCCGTCATCCTGGATGCGGAAGCGCTCCGGATGCTGGTACACAATACATATCTGCTGCGCTTTGTCAAAGCGCCAGTCATCATAACGCCCCATATCGGGGAGTTCGCTGCGCTGATCAACAAGCCGGTCCATTATGTCCGTGACAATAAGGTGCGGCTGGCATCGGAATTCGCGGATACGTACGGTGTCATCGTCGTACTGAAAGGCGCCAATACGATCGTCGCCAGTCCGTCGGGAGAATACTATTTCAACCAGAGCGGAAATCCCGCCCTTGCCCAGGCAGGCAGCGGTGACCTGCTCACCGGCATCATGACAGCGATGCTGTCATTTACCGCCGATATATTCAAAGCCGTATGCATGGCTGTATGGATTCACGGATATCTTGCGGATATCGGTCTTTCTTCCCACAGCATGCAGGCATTCCCGTTTGAATGCTATCCCCAGCTGATGGATCAGCTGTTCCGCAAGCATGGATATTGAGAAAAATGCCTGATTTTCACAGAAACCGGGCATTTTTTATAATGACTTTTAGTCAGTTCACTTGTTTTTCACATTGATGTGTTACAATACGCACATCTTTTTTATGAGGTCACGCATGTCTGAAGCGCCGAAAACAGTCACCAGAAAACAGGCCAAAGCGAGCATCAACCATTTCGGAAGATCCCTTGGCTTCTATATCCTGCTGCCGCTGATCGTGTATTACGGATCAGATCTTTTCTTCGCGCGCTTTCCCGGCACGGTATATAACTACAGCCAGGATATTCTCGGACTGCTTGTTTCAGCCCTTGTGCTTGTCATCATTCCTCTGACTGCGTTCGGTCTGAGTTCCATATTCCTGCACCTTCGCATCGGTGACTACCTGAAGCCGGCAGGCATTACAAAAACGCAGCAGATCACGCTTAACAGCATCGGTGCTGTCATCTCGATCAGCCTGTACGCCGCCATGTCGGCCATCGGACTGTCCTCATTCACCAAAGGGATCTCATACGACTATCTCGGCGTATTCACCTCACAGGAAAAGATCCTGTGCAATGTCCTGTACATCCTGCTGTTCGTCTTTCTGAAGCCCATCAGTGATGAACTGATCTTCAGGGGCATCATACAGCGGCAGCTCGGTCATTACGGAAGATATTTCGGCGTCCTGGCAAGCGCATTCCTGTATGCCATCGCGCAGACCGATATCGTCATGATCGTGCCCGCATTCTTTACCGGATGGTTCCTGTCGCACATCACATTGAAGTATCATTCCATCCGTCCGACGATCAGGATCTCCATATTCATCCAGATCTTCTATCTTGTCATACAGCAGATCCCGGAACGCATGATCTGGCTGTCGATCATCCTGATCGTCATGCAGTTCCTGCTTGCCGGGTTCGGCATATCGCGCAAGGCGCTCAGGCTCGGTTTCCCGATGACAGGCGCCGGGGAGTGGCCGCTCTGGAAACTCCTGCTGACATCATCCAGCATCCTGATATGCCTGTTCCTGTTCATGATCCATATCGCAGCGGCATTCACCCTGCCCTGACAAAAAAGGAAGCTTGCGCTTCCGTTTTTTGTTAGCCTTTCAGACCTTCCTGCTGACGCTGCATGTTCTCGACAACAACGTCATAGATATCACCGATGGACTGTCCGTATTCCAGGACCAGCCACGGTTCATTCGTATGGAAATGGATCTTGATCAGTGTATCATCACCGACCACCAGCAGGCTGTCTCCCTTGAAATGTTCATCGATATAGTCGTGGATCTCATCTTCATCAAGGTTTTCACCATCGATGAGCAGCTGTGTATCAAATTTAAATTCTAACTGTTCCATTAGTTTTTCTCCTGTTAACGCAACTATTATAGCACGAATGTCCCTCAGGGCTGCCTGACAGGCTTCCGATTCAGGTACAGGATCAGTTTCTCCGCCTGCCTGATCCCGTCGATCGCGCTGGATACGATCCCTCCCGCATAACCGGCGCCCTCTCCACACGGGAATACGCCTTCATATGCCGGACACTGTCCCGTATCATCCCGTTCCATCCGGATCGGGGAGGAAGAACGTGATTCCATCCCGGTCATGATCCCCCGGCTGATAAAACCGGGTATTTTATGTTCAAAGGACGCAAAGCCTTCTTCCAGCGCGGCGTTCATGTCATCCGTAAACAATACGTGCATATCCGTCGGCTCGACTCCCAGCGGATAGCTGGATGCGAGCACTGCCTGTTCACTGACACAGTGCTTCAGATAATCCCTGATATTCTGGGACGGAGCCCGGAATCCTGTCCGGTAAGCATTCTGTTCCAGCTTCTGCTGGTACAGGAAGCCATCCAGCGCATGTCCCTTGTCAAAGTCAGATGTGCGGACCTGTACGAGGATCGCGCTGTTGGCGTTGTCCCCGCTGCGTGAGCTTTCACTCATCCCGTTGACAGCCAATGCTCCTGCCTCCGTCGAAGCAGGTATTACCATACCGCCGGGACACATGCAGAACGAATATACCCCTCTGCCGTTTGAGCTTCTGTGTGTCAGGCGGTAGGAAGCTGCGCCGAGGTCCGGGTGTCCTGCGTAAGCGCCGTACTGGTTCTGATCGATCAGCTTCTGCGGATGCTCAACACGCACGCCTGCCGCAAAGTCTTTCTGGAAGATCATGAATCCCTGATCATACAGCGTTTTCCATGTTTCATATGCGCTGTGTCCAAGACACAGGATCACGGTATCCGCCTCAAACAGGCCCATCTGCGTATTGACGCCTCTGAGTTTCCCGTCCCTGATATCCAGAGATGTCATACGGGTATTGAAGAATACATCCCCGCCCAGGGAAATGATCTTTTCCCTGATCTTTCTGACGATGGACTGCAGCTGGTCCGTGCCCAGATGCGGCATATGCCGGTACATGATGGCAGGGTCTGCCCCTGCTTCCACGAATTCCTCCAGGACCTTCTGTACCCTGGGATCCTTGGAACGGGATGTCAGCTTGCCGTCCGAGAACGTGCCTGCGCCGCCTTCCCCGTACTGGACATTGGATTCCGGATCCAGTTCACCGCCCTGAAAGAATGTTCTGACATCTTCAGAACGCTGTTCCACCATTTTTCCGCGTTCCAGTATGATCGGCTTCAATCCGCTTTCCGCCAGGATCAGACCCGCAAACATTCCCGAGGGTCCGAATCCAACGACCACGGGACGGCGCGCATGAAGCGGTGCTTCCGGACAGACATAGGTATATCGGTGTCCTTCCTCCACATCCTTCAGACGCAGGTATTTCTGTTCATTCCGTACTTCTGCAAAGACCGTATAGGACCACAGCAGCTCATCGCCCCTGGCATCCAATGACTGCCGGTATATCTCATGAGAAAGAACATCCGACGGACTGCAGCGCAGCTTCGCTGCGATCTCATCCGGGCCGGCGGTCGTTCCGATCGGGCATTTGATCTGATGTATTTTCAGCATAGTCTCTCCTTGGTCTTTTGCATGCACATTCTACAACAACAGCAATCTTAAACAAATCATAAATATCTGTAACTGGATTTTACAAGCGTTAAAGCCGATAATTGATGCATGAAACGATTGATCATAAAACTGTTCCTGCTTGCAGTACTGGTCATAGCCGGGATCGCCGGCTATGCAGGATACCGCGGATGGCAGACATATCGAAAAGCTGTGGAAGATGTTCCGGTCGAAACAGCTGCCGAAGCATATCAGACATGCGCCGACTGTCTGGCGTTCAGCGATATTGACGAGGATTTCGTCAATGCGGTCGTCTCGATCGAAGACAAACGCTACTTCGTCAGGGAAGGATTTGACTGGGTCGCCTTCGTCAGGGCAGTGATCGCAAACCTGCGTGCCAAACAGGCTGTAGAAGGAGGCAGTACGATCTCACAGCAGATCGCCAAGAACCTCTACTACCAGTCCGTCAGCCGCGGGATCGATGAAAAGATCGCGGAAGTATTCATCATGTCCGAGCTGGAGGATGTTTACAGCAAAGAAGAACTGTTTGCGATCTACGCGAACATGAACTATTACGGCGACGGATTCTGGGGACTGCAGCAGGCATCCCGGGGATACTACCAGACAAACGGAAACGACCTGACAGTTGCCCAAGCGGCAATATTAGCCGGCATTCCGAACCGTCCCGCTGTCTATCAGCTCTCAACAGGACATGAAGCGGCCCTCGCGCGCCAGCGCAGGGTATTGTCCGCCATGTTAAAAAACGAGTACATTACTCAGGAAGAGTATGAACTCGCTTTACAGGAAAATGTATGAATTTCAGTCTGCGGCCTGACCGTCTTCAAAACCGATCATCAGGCCGCCTTTTTCTGCGTAATAGCTGCACAGGCCCGTCGTAGCCTCGACGATCACATCGGCAAACGGGAATTCCGCAGCGATCAGGTCTCTCAGCCTGTAGGCTGCCTCCGGATTCAGGCAGTGAGCGATCCTGACTTTTCTGCCGTTGAAGCCGTATTTTTTCATGGCGTCCAGCGTAGCTGCTACAGCGCGCTTCATGCCTTTGACATTTGAGATCTGCTGCAGCTTGCCTTCTTCACTGGCAATGCCGATGAAACGGATGCCGAGCAGTCCGGCGATCTTTGCGACAGCGGGATTGACTCTGCCGTTCTTGGCAAGATTTGCCAGGGACTCCAGGGTAAATACGAGATGTGAATGTTTCTGGTATTCATGGATCTGATCGACGATCTCTTCAAACGTCAGGTCTTCCTTGAACAGATCCGCCAGTTTTTCAATGATCAGTTGCAGCTCAGGTCCTGCCGACAGGGAATCGATCACGCAGACCTTTTTCCCTTCATTTTTCTCCATATAGTACTTGGCTGCTGTTTCCGCTGAGTTCCATGATCCCGACAGTCCGCTGGTGATCGTTACGACGAACACTTCATCAGCTCCCTCATAAGCTTCTTCATAGTCAAAGGGATTCGGGCATGATGAGGAGTTCGGTTTTTTTGTCGCGATCAGTTCAGCGACCATTTCCGGGACATCCAGGTCCTTGTTATCCACATATTCTTTCCCCTCGATCAGGATCTTGAGCGGTACGGAGCGGAAATCCACGCCCTCCAGTTCAAGAACATTTGATGAGGAGTCAGATACGATCCTTCTGTTCATAAGTCTACCTCCGTTCAATCGATCAGTCCGAGATGACGGAATGCGTTTGCCAGTCCGTCCTCGTTGATATCATCTGTAATATAATCCGCTGCTTCCTTGCATTCCTTGCCTGCGTTGCCCATTGCCACGCTGTATCCGCAGCATTCAAACATCGGAATGTCCACCTTGGCATCGCCAAACGCGATCGCATCCTTCGCGTCCGCGTGGATGTAGTCCAGCAGTACATTGATCGCATGTGCCTTGTTGATATTCTTGACGCCAAGGTCACCATAAAGAGCAGCTTCTCCGACGCCTCCCCAGGTACCTGCTTTCAGGTCGGGGAATTCTTTGATCGAATCCAGATGATCCTGATATGTTCTCAGCACAAAGCTGAATTTGTTCACATCATCACGGATCATATTGGCACCGGAGATCATATGTGAAGGAAGCGGCGGTCTGTATCCTTCCGGAACATCGGCACCCTTGCCTTTCATATAGGCGATCCTAGCCTGAAGAGAACCCTCTTCATATCCATCGCAGATATACATGCCGCTGTTGCATTCCTCACGGAAAATAATACCGCGTTCCGTGCACCAGTCAACTACATGTCTGACCTGTTCTTCGGTCAGTCTCTGATGCATGATCACTTTTCCGTGATCCTCAACATACGCACCGTCTCCGCCGATCATGCCGTCCAATTCAAAATCCCAGTGCTTGGAATCGATCTCAGCTCTGGAACAGCCTGTACAGATATATACACGATGTCCGTTTTTCCGCGCATCGATGACTGCCTGTCTGGCAGATGAAGGAAGTTTTTGTTCGTAGTCAATGAGTGTTCCGTCCACATCGAGGAATATGATCTTCTTAGTCATAAATGTCAGTCTCCTTCATCATTATTATACCTTGCAAATCCTGACTTCCGGAACAGAACTTACAGCTGCTTATGTTACAGAACAGGCTCCCCTGTATCAGAAACGCACCGATTTCAAGAAAAAACAGACCTGCACGGCAGATCTGCGGTATTTCTTATTCCTGCGGTTCTTCATCAAACCTGAAGACAGATTTGGACAGGTACAGCATGATCGCGATCATAGCGACTGCCGTGATGATGAACAGCGGTTCATCCAGCGACAGGACCAGGCTCTGTCCGATCAATGCCAGGATGGTGATCATGGCGACTTTGGCGCAATAGAGCGTAAACAGATACCGGCGTTTCGAATATACGGATACCCCGAACGCAAAGTTCATGAATGATGACGGCGTGAACGGCATCATCAGGATCAGGAACAGCGTACCGGGCTTGATCCGTTTTACGCATCTCCTGGCTTTCATGACCTTCTCGTGGTTCATGGCATAGCGTTCCATCCTGTGTCCCAGGATCGCCCGCCAGAACAGGAAAGATACGGTACAGCCGATGCATGTGCCGGCCCAGCTGTACATTGCGCCGAGATAGAAACCGTACGCTGCGACATTCCATGCCACGATCGCCGTCAGCGGCAGCATCGGTATGAAGGACTCGAGGGAAACGACCAGGATCGGTACAAGCGGTGACAGATTACCGTATGTTTCAAGGACTGCCTGCCAGTCAAATGTTACGAACCATTGCGGAAGAGGTATATTGATCATGCCACAATCATACCACCGAAACAGTGTCTCAAGAGCGGTATTTCAAAAACTTAAACAATTCTTCAGGTGTAAATAAAACAGAGGATGTAACAGTTGAGTAGTTTGAAATACTGCTCAAGGGGATTACATCCTCTTTTCTTGTGGTGCGGCAGATGAACAATCTGTTTTCTGATTATCTGTATCAACTGATCAGCCGGTTTATTACAATACGTGCGCACTAA
>JAILLA010000009.1 GCA_024693325.1 Solobacterium sp. | reverse complement strand
AACCACACACCTGTTACAGGACTGCAACCCATTGTTACAGCACCACCACCAATTGTTATAGCCTGACCACACCACCGTTATGTTATAGGGGTAGCCACACCACCATTAATGTTATATTACTGTGTTTTTTTGGTGATCAGGGCAAAAGAAAAACAGCACCGGAGTGCTGTCACTGTGTGCTGCGCTGCCAGAGGACTGTTCCGTACAACAGCAGCGCCCCGTAATATACGAGCAGGGCAAGAATCTTCAGGAGGATCGTGCTGTTAAACACCATGTTTCCCACCATAAAGCAGTCGCTTAAGGCAAAGATCAGCGCTGCTGCGAAGACCATCTTCCCATGTGACCATGAGAAAACGACCGTTGAGATCAGGATGGATATGTACAGGAACGGACCGGCCGCATTCAGGAAAGAATCGAAATGATTCCTGAAGAGATAGATCGCTGCTCCTGCCAGGACTGTCAGCACAAGCCATGATACGACCTGTTTCCCTGAAGGCCTTTGTTCACTGAAAAAGGCGAAGTCATACAGCAGGTGACCGATCAGGAAGACTGCTCCGCCTGCCAGGAAGCTGATATTGATGCTGACATCGACGATCAGGCCGAGGACGATGGCAAGCGTTATGATCAGCCCGAACCTTGTTTGATTCAGCTGATATCCCCTGTACGCATACAATACTGAGGGCAGTGACGCGCAGAACTTCAGTACAGCGCCTGAAACAAGATCCTGCGGTAAGAACTGCCTTCGGCTCTGATACTGCTGAAGTATGTCATAACAGATGAAACAAGCAGAATAATTGCGATGATCATAACAGGTATGTTCATATGACGGTTATATTCCTTTCCGGACTGTATACCATCATATGACTTTTTTTGTTCTCCGTACTGCAGGGTACGCTCTGAAAGAATTGAAACAAGAAGGTACAGAACATGTTTTCTGTGAGAAAGAAGTGCACCGCACAGCCGGGATCGAAAATACCGGATGGTATAATAGTGACAATTGTGAGGTTTTTACGATGAATGAAAAACAGAAACTGATCGTCAGAAATGTTGACGCAAACAAACAGCTGATCCTGGATGCAGAGCGCTGGCTCTGGGCACATCCGCAGACAGGCTTCACGGAATGGCAGGCCCATAATTACCTTGTTGAGAAATTCCAGGAACTGGGTTATGAGCTTGTTCTTGCCGGAGAGATCAAGGGATTCGGAAACATTCCGGGCTTCTACACCGATGTTCCAACAGGCATGCCCGGACCGACACTTGCGATCTTCGGGGAACTGGATGCGCTGGATATTGCGAACCATCCTGAATCCGTCAACGGCATGACGCACTGCTGCGGCCATCACGGCCAGGCTGCTGCGCTGCTGGGCATTGCGGCTGCGCTGAAGGAACCGGGAGCTCTTGAAGGACTCTGCGGAACGATCCGTCTGATCGCGGTACCGGCTGAAGAAATGATCCAGCTGGCATTCCGTGAGGATCTGAGAAAGAAGGGCGTGATCAGCTACATGGGCGGCAAGGTCGAGTTCATGCACAGAGGCATCCTCGACGGCGTCGATCTTGCCATGATGGTACATGGCACGTCTGCCGGTGAAGGTGAACCGTATGACTTCTCCTGCCATTACGGCTCCAACGGATGCATGGCAAAAACGATCACTTATAAAGGCAAGTCCGCTCATGCGGGCGGTGCCCCGCACAGAGGCATCAATGCCCAGTATGCGGCGATGCTCGGCCTGCAGGCAGTCAACGACCTGCGTGAAACATTCCAGGAAAAGGATCTGATCCGTTTCCACCCGATAATGATGGGCGTCAACTGCGCGGTCAATATCATTCCCGATGAGATGAAGATCGAGAGCTATGTCCGCGGCAAGACACTGGAAGCGATCAAGCGTGAGAACGTCAAGATCAACCGTGCCCTGACAGGCGCGGCACTCGCGATCGGCGCGCGTGTCGAACTGACAGACCGTCCCGGTTATTCACCGGAAACAGATGATCCGATGTTTATGAAGCTCGTTGAACAGTGCTGCACGGATCTGGCAGGTGCAGACAGGGTCAGTTTCGATTACGAAGCATGGGGAACAGGTTCCTCCGACTTCGGTGATATTACAAGCGTTATGCCGGGCGTACAGTTCAGCGCAGCCGGCGCAACAGGCACATTCCACGGGATCGATTTCCATGTCGCTGACCCGGAACGTTTATGCGTGAACTCCGCCAAGGCACAGCTCTTTGTCGTCGATGCGCTGCTGTGCAATGAGGGTGAAGAAGCGAAGAAGATCGTTGCGAATTACAAACCGCAGTATCCGTCCATCAAAGCGTACTTTGAAGCGGTCAATGAGCTCGTGCTTGATAAAGACGCCGTTGTCTATGACGAGAGCGGCAATGTGACCATCGATTATAAAAACTGATCACTGACCGGTACAGATAAAAGGAGACCAGAACAGTATGTACAAGACAGAAAACTTTACACCGGCTGATTTCAAACCGAAGCGTTTTGAATCAGATCACACCATTACACTGCGGGGTGTTGAGATCCCGTACCATACCGTCAGTGAAGACAATGTGTTCTACAACGATGACGGCAAACCCATCGCGTCAATCTTCTCCTATTCCTATTTCCGTTCCGATGTAAAGGATACCGAACCGCGTCCCGTCCTGTTCGGCTTTAACGGCGGTCCCGGTTCCCCGTCCATGTATGTACATACAGGCTTCATGGGGCCCAGACGTGTCGTCTATACGGAACTGAACAGATCCAGTGCCCTGGGACCGTACACAGTCATCGATAACCCTCAGTGCCTGCTCGATATCGCAGACCTCGTCCTGGTCGATACCGTCGGTACAGGATACGGCGTTCTGCTGGATCCGGAATCAGGCAAGGAATTCTACGGAATCGAAGAAGATGCGGAAGCGTTCCTGACATTCGTAGAATCATGGCTGCACAGGTACAACCGCTGGCTGAGTCCGAAATACCTGATCGGTGAAAGCTATGGATGCACACGCGCGTCCGTAGCGGCAGGCATTGCGGCAACCCGCGGCAAAGACCGTTCATATGGCGCCGCATTCGACGGCCTCGTACTGATCGGCAACACAGTCACAGTCGGAAAATACTACAACAAAGAGGTTCCCGTAGAGTCTTCCGTCACCGGTTTCCCGACCTTTGCGGCAGTCAACTGGTACCACAATCATCCGAGCGATCAGTCCCTGGAAGAATTCGTCAAAGAAGCCAAGGCATTCGCGGATAAGGATTACCTGCTTGCGCTGTATGAAGGCGAGAACCTTGAGGGAGAAGCCAGGGAGGCGATCCTTGAGAAGGTCTCCTATTACACAGGCATGAGCAGGGATTATCTGGAAGCACGCGCGATGAAGATCGATGACGGTACATTCCGTCAGGAAGTCATCAAGGACAAGAACATGAGCGCTGCCCGCTTTGACGGCAGATTCACAAGACCCCGCTATATTCCGGAAAAGGTCGAAGAATCAGTCGGCATCAGGGATGACGCGTCCAGCGACCGCTACGGTACATATTTCTACGCTGCCCTGACAGGAGCGATCCTGCCGGCTCTCAACGTTAAGCTTGACAGACAGTATGTCCGTTCCGTCAACGTGATCGAGACATGGAACAGGGAAGCGCCCAAGGGCACGACAGCAGAACAGCTGCGCAATGCCATGATGCGTATCCCGGGCATGCGTACATTCTTCGCCAACGGATATTATGACGGCGCGACAGAGATCGGTATCGTTTACTACACCGTATCCCACGCCGGTCTTCCGAAGGACAGGGTATTCGTCAAAGGCTATCCGTCAGGTCACATGATCTACTTCGGAGAAGACAATATCGAAGAGCTCTGCAATGACATCCGCAATTTCGTGGAAGGCAGCGATCCGACAAAATAAACACCCGTACAGGAGCATTCACCATATGTGAGCGCTCCTTTTTCTTTCGGTGCTGCACTCTGGGAACATTTGACAAAGAATATGTGCTGTACCGGATCCGGTACAGCGTTTCTGTCATGGTTTTTTATGATACGGGTGGAGGAACAGTGATATGACGACGCTTGAAGAAACATTATCCATGGCAAAAGAACGATATCCTTCATCTGTCAGATGGATCGGAAGTCTGAGTGATGAACAGAAAAAACTGCTGACTGCGCACTATTCCGTACGGATACTGGGCAGACATATGGACGGAAGCCTGCTTTATTCCATGAAATACAGACATACGGATTTACCGGATCATGTATCTGTGTCAGAATGAAGACAAAGAGAAGCTGTTATGATAATCGGATGGAAGAGTTATTTCGCGCGCAGGATACTGGAACGCGGAGAGGACTATGCCTACAGCGGTGCGGTCCATGATATTAAGCAGACACGTGACCTGATCAAGGCAGAAGTTGACGGAACGGAAACCTATCATGTGAGGATCGAACTGGAAGAGAACGAGGTCATGGATATGTACTGTTCATGTCCTTATGCCATGGACGGACATAACTGCAAGCATATGGCGGCAGTGCTTTATACGATCGAAGATCTGCCTGATGAAGAGATCCTGATGGAGGGCAGGACGGAAGCTGTCGGTGTCCGTGAACTTCTGGAAGATGCCGGTCCGGAGGAGATGAGAGAATTTATCCTGAGGCAGGCACAGAACGACGTATCATTTGCCAATCTTGTCAGGATCAGTTTCGGACACGGTGACCAGTACGTTGATGAGACTGCGCTGATCAGGGAAGCGGATCTGATCATGATGTCATGTACAGAGGATTACTATATTGACGAGGAAGATGAAGATTCGATGTTAAACGGTCTGTACCGGTTTCGGAATGAAAAGCTTCAGCCTCTGGCAGAAAAGGGTATCTGTATGCCAGTCTTCAGAACGACATGGCATATTCTCAATGAACTGGACAAGATCGACATGGACAGTTCATACGGCGGAAATGCGTTTTCTTTCGCCGGCAGCTGCACAATGATATGGGAAACGATCCTGGAACACTGCTCGGAACAGGAAAAGGAATCAATCAGAACGATGCTGCAGAGACGTGCGGACAGTGAGATGGACAGCGAATCGGAAAAATTTGTGGAAGATCATTTCTGGGATCATGAGATGGCTGTCCGGAAACTTGCAGAACTGGATGAACTGATAGACACAGCTGAACCCGGCAATACTTACTGGCAGCTCAGAATGGATGATGCGGTCCCGGAACGGTTCAAATGGATGAAACGCGCCGGAGCGTCAGATGAAGAGATCACAGCATACAAAAAAGACCATTGGCATCTCAGAACTGTCCGCTCGATCGCGCTTTCAGAAGCGAAAACAATGAATAACACCGCAGAGATCGAAAGGATCCTGCTTGATGATCTTGAATATGACCGCGGAAACACTTATTCGGAAGTGAAGGACATGAAAGAACTGATCGCTCTGTATCATGAAACCGGCGATACAGCTAAAGAGAAACAGTATCTGCAGAGCCTGCTGATGAGGGATGAACGCATCGACCTCAATGATGTCCGCAGGCTGAAAGAATTATGCGCTGCGGATGAATGGAACAGAAGGATCAATTCCATTCTGAAGATCAACACCAATGAACAGCAGAAGTGCATGATTTTTGCGGAAGAAAAGCGTATCGATGAACTGTTTGAAGTACTGAAGAAAACAAATGATCATGATCTTCTCGATCAGTACAGGACCGCTTTCCCGCATGAATATGACAAAGAGATATTGAAACTGTATGAGAGTCAGCTTGATATGATGGCATACGGAGCACGCAAATCAAAAGCCTACAGTGAAATGGAGCGCAGGCTGAATATTATCATCGGATATGAAGAGGGAAAACAGATGGCAAGGCGTCTGGCACGGAAGTGGGTCTCTGAATATCCCGGACGCCGTGCGATGGCTGATATGCTGAAAAAATACAGATAACAGGAGCAGTTATGCCGCAGAGGATCATTTCCATACTCGTACTGGGTTTGTACATCGTATGTTCGGCCTGTGATGTTTCTGCATCGGAACATCACGGCAGACGGACATGCAAGGTTTTTCTGTTGCCTTTGCTGTTGGGATATTATGTGCTGAATGCCAATATGGTCAGCACATTTTTATGCGCAGCCCTGATATTCGGGTGGATCGGCGACCTGTGCCTGATGAAAGACGGGAAATGGCCGTTTGTATTCGGCCTGACAGCCTTCATGATCGGACACTTCTGCTATATTTACGTATTCACAAGAGACCTGCTTTTATACAGTGTCAGACCGGCATACTATCTCAGCCTGGTCCCTTATCTGATCTATCTTGCTTTATCGATGAAGTACATCATACCGCATACCGGCAGGAAGATGAGATATCCGGTCATGGTATACATGGTCGTGCTCCTGGTCATGAGCTGGACGGCACTGCTGAGATGCCTGGCTTCAGGCGGACTTCCTGTGTGGATCGGTTCGGTGCTGTTCCTGATCTCTGATACACTGATCGCCTGCCGGACATTCCTGAAAAAGGGAGACAGGGGGATCATGCTGACATATGTGCTTGCCCAGTTCCTGATCATTTCCGGATTTATTTCCTGACCGCATGCTTTGAACGGGGATATAATACTGGCATGGAATGGTTTGATGTTGTAAATGAAAACGGGATCCCGACCGGAGAGACCGTAGAACGCTCGGATGCGCATACCAGGGACATCCTGCACCGGACTGCCCATATCTGGGTGATCAGGAAGAAGGATGACCATATCGAAGTACTGCTGCAGAAGCGCTCGATGAACAAGGATTCGTTCCCGGGAAGATACGATACTTCTTCTGCCGGTCATATCCAGGCAGGAGATGAACCGCTTGTTTCAGCGATCAGGGAACTGCACGAAGAACTCGGTATCCGGGCAGAACCGGAAGAACTTGCGTATGCCGGCCTGTTCCGGATCCATTATGACATGGTCTTCCATGACAAACCGTTCAGGGACAACGAAGTGTCGTTCGTCTATGTATACAGCAGACCTGTAGACATTGAAAAACTGACGCTGCAGAAAGAAGAAGTGGAGAGCGTCAGATGGTTTTCCCTGGAAGAAGTATGTGAAGGCGTACGGAACCACGATCAGACATACTGCGTGCCGCCGGGAGGTCTTGAAACATTGAAGGCTTATCTGGGCACACATACAGAATGAACGATGAAACCGGATATTCCGGTTTTTTGCTTATAAACGGATCGTCCGGACCGCTTCGATAAACCTCAGCATATCCGTATTCATATAGGAGGATCTGTTCCAGCAGACGCTGATCTGCACTTGCAGACGCGGATCCAGCGATATGGGAACGATTCCGCTGTAAGCTTCCGCTACATTGCGGAAGAGGAAGCCGTCGGCGATCCCGGAACGGATGACAGAGATGACCGTAGAAAGCTGACTGGATTCCGTCAGGATATTGGGATCAATGCCCAGTTCCCGGAAACTCCTGGTGATCATGGTGTTCTGGAAAAAACCGCTCTGGAAGAGGATCAGACGGTTGTCACGCAATTCCGGAAAGCTCACCGATGAACGTGCAGCCAGCGGATTATTTTCTGATGTGACAAAGACTGTTTCCAGCATCTGGATGGGTGCGCTTCCAAGCTCAGGGGCGACCGGTCCGTCATGCGGCAGGAATGCCAGGTCCAGCGCAGTGTTTTTCAGTTCACTGAACAGTTTGTTATGACCTGCCTCGGTGATCTCAAGATGCAGCTCCGTGTCATCACAGAACCGTGAAAAGACCTGCGGCAGGATCAGGGAACCGATCATCGGAGGAACACCGACATGCAGGGTCTTGCGGTTGTGCCCCGCATTCATCATCTGCCGCTCGATCCTTTCCGCATGTTTCAGAAGGTCTTCAGCCTGCTCAAACAGGGCCTGTCCTTCGTGTGTCAGCGTGAGTGTCCTGCCTTCCCGGATAAACAGGTTGACGCCGAATTCATGTTCCAGTTCCCTGATCGCTGCTGAGATCGAAGGCTGGCTGATATGCAGGATATCCACGGCACGGGCAATACTCCCGTAACGGCATACTGTTACAAAATACTGCAGCTGGGTCAGTTTCATACACACCTCTGATTCATAGGAAAAAGCTATTAAAACAACGAAATAACATATTTTACATAATTATATACGAATGCTATGTTTTAAGTAAAGAAAGCGGTTTCATAAAACCCGGAGGAGAATTATGAGAGTCACGAACATCAAGATCAGACCTTTCAATGTAGGGTGCAATTTCCAGATCGTACTGCCTAACGGCAAGATCATCCTGATCGATCCCTGGTTTACCGGCAATGAGTTTCCTGACGGACATACAAAAGAAGAGATCGAAGGGGCAGACTATATCATCCTGACCCATGCGCACTTTGATCATGACCTGGACATCGGATATTTCGTACAGAAATTCAACAGCAAGGTATTCTGCGGCGTGATGTGCGCTCTTGACGAAGTCAAATTCCACAAGATCCCTTATGACAACATCTTCCCGGTATTCCCGAATTCCACATTCACACTGGAGGATTTCCGGATCGATTTCTATCAGGCAAAGCACAATCCCAGCGGCGGCCGTACTTGGTCACCGGAAGCGATCGCTCCGGTCGCAGGCCATGAAGCATGCGATACATGGGGTTCTATCGAATCACTGGACTTCATCCTGACGACAAAGAACAACTTCCGTATCCTGTGCGCATCCGGACGTGTTGTATGGAACGACCTTTACGACGTCTGCCGTGAGAAAGCACCTGATCTCGTGCTGCGTCAGGCAGGTGTACGTGAGGGTACCGGAGACATGCGCACCGGCAAACAGGTCGACGCGAAGACGCTGGCAAAGCTGATGACGAGCTATGGCGCCCAGACGATCATTCCGTTCCATCATGATGTCATGATCAAGCGTGAAGGTCTGGATGCTGTAAATAAATACATGGATGAAGTGGCGGAAGAAGTTTCCAGGCTTGACCCGGGAGCCCAGTTCCTGAATCCTGTCGCATGGCAGTGGTACAGCATCGGCAGCGACGTGATCGCAATGGAGGACTAAAAAGATGACCGAGTATAAGGTGGCTCTGATCCCGGGAGACGGGATCGGCAAAGAAGTTGTAGCGGAAGGCGTGCGTATCCTGAACCGTGTCGCAGAGCTGGATGACAGGATCAGCTTCACATTCACAGAGTATCCCTGGGGCTGTCAGTATTATCTGGAACACGGCGAAATGATGCCGGCTGACGGCATTGAGATCCTGAAGAACTATGATGCCATCCTGCTTGGCGCGGTCGGTTATCCCGGTGTTCCCGATCATATTTCACTGAGAGACCTCCTGCTGAGGATCCGCCATGACTTTGACGAATATATCAACCTGCGTCCCGTCAAACTCCTGAAGGGGGCAGACTGCCCGCTCAAGGATGTTCCCAGGGAAGACATCAATATGATCTTCGTCAGGGAAAACAGTGAGGGTGAATATGCAGGCAGCGGTGCATGGCTCTATCCTGACAGCGAACAGGAAGTCGTGATCCAGAACGGTGTTTTCTCACGCAAAGGCTGTGAGCGGGTCATCCGCTACGCTTACGAACTTGCCCGCAAAGAGAAAAAGACACTGACATCGGTCTCGAAAGGAAATGCCCTGAACTATTCCATGGTCTTCTGGGACAAGATCTTCCGGGAAGTCGGCAGGGATTATCCTGATGTAGAAACACATACACTGCTGGTAGACGCCGCAAGCATGTTCATGGTAAAGGATCCCAAACGTCTGCAGGTCGTCGTTACGTCCAACCTGTTCGGGGATATCCTGACCGACCTTGGCGCAGCGATCAGCGGCGGCATGGGCCTTGCGGCAGGCGCAAACCTGAATCCCGAAAAGAAATTCCCGTCCATGTTTGAACCGATCCACGGATCAGCACCGGATATCGCCGGGAAGGGGATCGCGAATCCTCTGGCAACGATCTGGACAGCCGGACAGATGCTCGATTTCTTCGGCTACGAAGAGTGGGGTAAAAAGATCGTAGACGCAATCGAGCAGATGCTGGTCGAAAAGATCGCCCTGACACCCGACCAGGGCGGAACAGCAAGCACGCAGGAATGCGGCAAAGCACTGGCGGAACTTCTGCACTGAACAGATACAAGGAGCTGCGGCTCCTTTTTCTGTGAAGCCGGCAGCGAAGATACGTTCCGGAAACTGTATTTGCTGTTTTGATTGTTGTAAAATGAATAAAACAGGTCATCGTTTGCACAGGTATCAGATACCTGCTGTTATGATGACGGAAGTAAATTTTGCGGATAACGCAGGAAAGCAAGGTAGATCATGCATATTTTTTATCTGAATCCGGAATGGATCATCCGTGTGCTGCTGGCGGCAGGAACAGGAACACTGATCGGCTTTGAGCGGCATAACCGTTCCAAAGAAGCAGGAGTAGGAACGCATGCCATCGTGTGTGTAGCTGCGGCAGCGATCACGCTTGTTTCAAAGTACGGATTTGATGACACCGTACGGTTTGACGCGGCGCGTATCGCGGCACAGATCATCTCAGGCATCAGCTTTCTCGGGGCAGGCATCATCTTTGTAAGGAATGAAAGCATCCAGGGACTGACAACGGCAGCCGGCATCTTTACCACTGCCGGCATCGGTATCTGCTTTGGCGCAGGACTCTGTGGGCTCGGTTTATTTACCGGGCTTCTGATCGTCGTGATCCAGTTCATCCTGCACCATGCCAGCTACAGTGCCGGGCTCCTGTTTGTAACAAGGGTCTCCATCGTGCTGAAGGAAGGCATAACGGATATGTCTCCTGTCATTGCCAAGGTCCGTCAGTACTCGGGCAATCCGGGCAAGATCAATGTGTATCAGTCGGAAAACCACCGCATCCTTGAGACTGATCTGATCACAACGAATGAATGCGTGATCAATCAGATCCTCGATGAAATCGATCAGCTCCCGGAAGTCGAAAAAGCCGGCCTTTACGAAAAGCATTACAGCAAAAAATAACCGGTCAGTGAACTACTCGGCAATTGAATTGCCAAGCATCGGGTTGGCACAGCATTAGCTGTGCAGCTCCCGGGTGCGTCCATGACACCTTTACTGCTGTATCTGCATATCGCAGATACTATACAGCTGCCTGTATCACTACTGTCGAGGACAAGCCTGCTACAGATATATATACATCGATCTGATTCTCATACAGATACTTTTTCAGAATGTTGTATGCACCAAGCGCATCCGCATTGTATATGTCCTGGCCTTCCTGATACAATCCTCTCTTTATCCTGTTTTTCTTTACCGCTTCTTCTGCACATACTCTTTCTGTATGCGGTCCGCACTGACTGCTGTATG
>JAILLA010000126.1 GCA_024693325.1 Solobacterium sp. | reverse complement strand
GCATGACCGTCCGGTGAAGGCTGAAGTCGGCGTGGAGAAAGAAACATTGCGGCATGTGGAGGATGAAGTAGCCGAAGGTTTAAAGACCACCAGAACTGCTAAGAGTGCCGGAGCAAAGGCTGAAACAGCCAAAGATGCCGGTCAGTCCAATGTTCTTTCCCGCTTTATGCAGAGAAAGAATATCAAGCAGGAATATGCAGCCGCACGCGGCGGCCGCGCTGCATCACAAGCCGCAGAAAGAGCGGTCGGAACAACGACAGTCAAAGAAAAAGCTCAGCAGGTCATTCACCGTGCAGGCAGCTTTCTCAGAAGCCATGCCGGTGCGATTGCGATCGGCGGTGCTTTTATCTTACTCCTGGTATTCCTGTTCACGCAGATGTCATCGTGTTCTTCCATGGCAGGGGGATCCGGAAGCACACTCCTGGGCAGTTCCTATACTGCGGAAGACGCAGATATCAGAGGTGCAAACAGCGATTATACAGCTCTGGAGACAGCACTCCGGAATGAAGTGAACAATATCGAATCCACACATCCGGGATATGACGAATATCGCTATAACCTGGCGGAGATCAATCACAATCCATACGTCCTTACTTCTTATCTGACGGTCAAATATGAGGATTATACAAGAGCTGAGGTACAAAGTGAGCTGCACGCGCTGTTTGATGAGCAGTATGAGCTGACGCTGGAGGAAGAAGTTGAGATCCGTACCAGGATTGAAACACAAACAAATACAAGGACTATGATCGATCCGGATACCGGCGATTCCTACGAAGAGGAATATGAAGAAGAGGTCGAGGTCGAATATGAGTATCACATCCTGAATGTGACATTGCAGAACAAGACACTGGAAGCTGCAGTATTTGCCCGGGGCATGACGGATGATCAGGTTGAGCGGTACATGATCCTGAATGAAACAAAGGGAAACAGGCCGTATCTGTTTGAGGATGATATCTATGCAAATCCTGTACCGTCTCCGGAGTATCCGGATTATGACATTCCGACAGAAGCGCTGAGTGACGTGCGATTTGCCAGGATGATCCAGGAAGCAGAGAAGTATCTCGGATATCCCTATGTATGGGGTGGTTCTTCCCCGTCAACGAGCTTTGACTGCTCAGGGTTTGTATGCTGGGTGATCAATCATTGCGGCAATGGGTGGAACTACGGAAGGACAACCGCAGAAGGCCTGCGCCAGCGGCTTACCATTATCCCGCCGAGTGAGGCAAAACCGGGAGACATTATCTTCTTCCAGGGAACTTACAACACTTACGGCGCAAGCCATGTGGCGATCTACGTTGGCAACGGGATGATGATCCACTGCGGAAATCCGATTCAATACGCGTCGATCAACACAAGTTACTGGCAGGCGCATTTCTACTGTTTCGGCAGACTGCCGTGATCGAAGGAGGGCTTATGACAAAGAAAAGAAAACGTCTTGAGGACGAGCTTAAGAAACTGATAGCGAAGAAAGCAGAGGTTGAGGCGAGAATCATTGAAACACAGGACCAGATCACAGAAGAAACGAATACGGAGATCCATGAAATGGTTCACGCTGCACACCTTACTCCGGAACAGCTGGCTGAAGTACTGGCAGCCTTCAAGAAAGGCGGCATTCCGGGAAACATGATGATCATGGATGAGGAGGAAACAGATCATGATTAAGAGAATATGCGCAGTACTGATTGCAGCTGTGATCGGAGCCGGGGCTTGTACAGTTCCGGCTTTTGCATACACAGGGAGTGATCCGGATGCGGCAGTGGCAACTATTACAGCTGCAGATGTGGCAACGGATACCGGTACACAGACGGATGATCCGGATGATACAGGATCCGGGAATATCAAGATCACAATCACCAAAGAAGGTGAAGAGACAGAGCAGATCGGAACTGTCCGTACCAACGGATCCCGTCTGAACGTCAGATGCGGCGGCGGAATGAATTATGAGGTAATCGACCAGCTCCGCCTGGGAGAAACGGTCATCGTGAACAGCATCGAAGGAGACTGGGTAAATGTCACAGTGCCGGAAAAGAACGGTTATGTTCATAAAGATTACCTGAGCATTCAGACCAGGACATCTTCAGATTCCAGCAGCTTTGAGATCCCGG
>JAILLA010000113.1 GCA_024693325.1 Solobacterium sp. | reverse complement strand
GAACAATACAGTCGTCACGACAGTCATGAGCAACTTCGGTCTGTACAAGGCACTGGATAAAGTGGGAATCGGATACGAGAAGACAAAGGTCGGAGACAAGTATGTTTACGAGAACATGGTAGAGAACGGCCACCGTATCGGAGGAGAGCAGAGCGGCCACATCATCTTCACAAAGTACGCGACGACAGGAGACGGTATCCTGACATCGCTGAAGCTGATGGAAGTCATGCTTGCGAAGGAAAAGCCGATGAGCGAACTGGCAGCACCTGTGGTGTTCTATCCGCAGGTACTGAAGAACGTGCGCGTCAAGAGCAAGCCCGAGGCACAGAATGATCCTGACGTACAGGCAGCAGTGAAGAAGGTCGCAGAAGAACTGGGAGACAACGGAAGGATCCTGGTAAGAGAAAGCGGAACAGAGCCTGTGATCAGAGTCATGGTAGAAGCGGATACAGATGAGATCTGTGAGAAATACGTTGACTCAGTCATTGAAGTGATCAAAGCAAAAGGACATACAGCATAAGCAGGAGGAAAACAGAACATGAGAGTCGTAATCCAGGACAACTATGCCAAGATGTGCAAATGGGCAGCAGATTATATTGCCAATAAGATCAGGAACCACAAGGAAGGCAGACCGTTCGTACTGGGACTTCCTACGGGAAGCTCACCGATCGGCGTATACAAGGAACTGGTGAGAATGAATCAGGCAGGAGAACTGTCATTCAAAAACGTCGTCACATTCAACATGGACGAATACATCGGACTGCCGCATGAACATGACCAGAGCTACTGGTACTTCATGCACGACAATCTGTTCAACCACCTGACAGACATGGATCCTGCGAACATCAACATCCTGAACGGAATGACAGATGATCCGGAAGGTGAATGCGCAAGATACGAAGAAAAGATCGCATCGTATGGAGGGATCGACCTGTTCATGGGAGGCATCGGAGTAGACGGACATCTTGCATTCAATGAGCCGTACACATCCCTGTCGAGCAGAACAGGCGTGAGAGCCCTGACAACAGACACGATCATCGTCAACTCCAGGTTCTTCGACAATGATCCTTCAAAGGTACCGACACATGCGCTGTCAGTAGGTATCGGAACAGTCACAGACTCCAAGGAAGTCCTGGTACTGATCTCCGGCCACAACAAGGCAAGAGCCTTGGCTGCTACAGTCGAAGGCGGAGTATCCCAGAAGTGGACATGCAGTGCGCTGCAGCTGCACCCGGCAGCGATCATCGCATGCGATGAAGCAGCCTGCGGGGAACTGATGGTAGATACCTACAAGTATTTCCTGGATATTGAAAAGGCTGAAAGACTCTAAGCTAATACAAGAACATATCGCCCCATACCCGTGCTGAACAGCAGGATATGGGGCTTTCTTGTTCTCTGGATAATATTGACTGGCCAGTCAATATCTGACATACTGGAAACAGAAAGCATTGACAGTTACTTGATACTTGGAGGTACCATGTCACTCAGAACATTTGAAAAACTGCCGGCGGATAAACAGGAGAAGATCCTTTCTGCCGGGATCCGGGAATTCTCACTGAAATCCTTCCGGGATACCAGTACAGATACGATCACTGAGCAGTGTCAGATCTCAAAAGGGATCCTGTTCCACTATTTCGGATCAAAAAAGAAATTCTATCTGTTCTGCCTGGAAAAATCCATGGAACGCCTTACCGGTAAAACCGAAGAGGTCACCGGGAATGATTTCTATGAGATCCTGTTTGAAGAAATGAACCATAAGATCAGACTATGCATGGAATACAGAGATGAGATGCATATGGTAAACATGTCTTCTCGTGATGCGTCTTCTGAGATTGCAAAGGAGAAAGCAGAGATCATGGCAGGGTATGCGGTTGTGATACGGTCTGAGTCTGAAAAGATGCTCAGAAATGCCATGAACAAATTACATCTGAAAAACAAGGAGGCTATTACGGCAGAAGGACTGCAGATCTACATTAATGCGGTCATGAACCGTTACCTGCTGCAGTACCAGCAGGATCCTGATCAGTTCTTTGAGAACAGTGAAAGGATCAGAACACAGATGAAAGACTATCTGGATCTGATGCTGTACGGGATCTGTGAAAAGGAGGAAGGTCATGAATAGAACAGGAATATTCAAAGCGATGAAACTCTGCCGTGATTACGGAAAGATGAATGCACAGCAGCGTCAGGCTCTGCAGACAAAGAGACTGCAGGAGATCGTACGCTATGCCAGAGAAAACAGCCCGTACTATCAGAAACTGTATCAGGATGCACCGGAATCTTTTCAGCTGAGCGATCTTCCGTCTACAGACAAAAGAACACTGATGGACAACTGGAATGACTGGGTATGCGACAGGGAACTGAAACTTGAGGACGTTGAACGCTTCATGGAAGACAAGAAGAATATCGGTGTCTGGCTGAACGGCAGATACCTGGTATTCACGACTTCCGGTTCCACCGGAAACCCGCTGGTGACTGTTGTTGATAAGACTGCCAACAACATCATGGGAGGCATCAGTGCAGTACGCAGCTTTGCCCGCAGAGAAGATCTCCTTGCATTTATAAAACGCGGCGGTAAAAGCATCGGTGTATTTGCGGATGAGGGCTTCTATCTGGGAAACAGCAGTATCCGCACAAGACTGCGCAGTATGCCCTGGAAGAAGAAACAGCTTGCGATATCCAGTGCCTTATACCCCATACCGCAGATCGTCAAACAGCTCAATGAATTCCAGCCGGCCATGCTCGGGGGATATCCGTCGCATTTGGAATTGCTGATAGATGAAGCAAAAGAAGGAAGACTGAAGATCTCTCCGGTACTGATCATGACAGGCGGTGAATACCTGTCCGAAGAACTGCGTGCAAAGCTTGCGGAGACCTTTCACTGTTATGTACAGACATCCTACTCCTGCACGGAAGGAGGTACCGTAGCCTGTGAGTGCATCCACCATCACTTTCATATCAACGATGACTGGCTGATCGTGGAACCTGTGGATGCACAGGGAAACCCTGTTCCGGACGGAGTGCAGTCAGATAAGATCTATCTGACCAATCTGTACAATTACACACAGCCGTATATCCGTTATGAGGTCACGGACCGGGTGATCATGCACCATGAACCATGTGCCTGCGGGAATCCGTCTCCCTGGCTGGAACTGGAAGGACGCACAGATGATGTACTGACCTTTACGGAAGACGGGAAGACGATCAAAGTTGCACCTCTGTCTGTATACGCAGTATTGAAAGAAATTCATGACCTGAGACGCTTCCAGGTACTGGTATATTCGGAAAATCATCTTGTACTGCGTATGGAGGAGAAGGAAGGCATTGACAGGACTGAAGTCTTTGCGGCTGCTTCGGAACGTCTGAAGGACTATCTCAGTACACAGGGAGTATCTCATGTGACGATATCATTGTCGGATGATCCTCCCCGACAGCATCCCCATAGCGGGAAATTCAAACATATCATCAACCTGATGAACGGGGATCTGCAGTACTGAACATTGTTTTATACACAATTAACAGAACAGTATTTGGTTTATCTTGCGTGATGCATGATAGTGTTCTATGATAATTAACAGAACAGTATTCTGTTAATTAGAAAGGATCATGATCATGCATTTTAATGTCGGATTTTATGAATTCAGTACGAATGTGGGTATGAATTTCCAGCTGAACAGGTTTTACTCCATGGGAGCTCTGGATTATGACGAGCTCATGGAGATTGGAAAGAAAGCCGTGGACTTTGAGACATGGATCTCTTTATTCACGGAAGCCGGTAGACAGGCAGATGAGAAGGGTGAACTCAAAAAGGCGGCAGTGTGTTACCGTGCCGCTCAGTTCTACACCATGAGTGACGCGAAGGATGGGAACGGAGGATCACTGAAGTCGATCCTGTATGAGAAGTGTATGTCTCTCTATGATGCGTACTACAGTTCCTTTGAACAGATGAAGTATGAACGTATCCCTTACGGGAACGGATATCTTCCGGTATATTACATCAAGCCGGAGAATCCCCGCAGTATCATCGTTCTGCATGGGGGATATGACAGCATCGTTCAGGAATTCCTGGATGTTCTGCTGTACTTTGGTGAACAGGGATACGAAACATACTTCTTTGAAGGACCGGGTCAGGGAGAAGTGCTGATGCGCTGCGGCATCAAGATGACGCCGGAGTGGGAACACTGCACCTCTGCTGTACTGGATCACTTCGGTCTTCAGGATGTTACCCTGATCGGTATTTCTCTAGGCGGTTATCTTGCGCCAAGAGCCGCTGTATACGACAAACGGATCCAGAGAGTCGTCATGTTTGATATGATCTATGACTTCTACGGATCGATCACACATAAGATGGGGAAGAAGACAGCGCGTCTCTTTGACTACCTGACGGCACATCCCCGCAATATCCTGTGGAAATGGCTGGAGAAAAAACTGAACGAGAATATCTTTACGCACTGGCTGCTGGGACAGGGATACGCGATCTACGAGAACGTACATACGCCGTATGAATACTTCAACTGCATCAAGCAGTACAACACCAGGGAAATATCACCCATGCTGACACAGGATGTACTCGTACTTGCGGGTACAGGAGATCTGTATACAATATATTATGAAGATCAGCTGAAAGCCCTGACCAATGCCAGGAGTGTGACCGGACGCCTGTTTACAGAAGAGGAACATGCGGATCATCACTGCCAGATCGGCAACCTGAAGCTGGCGCTGGATACCATAGAAGGATGGATCGAATCTAAGACCAATGGCTAGAAAACCTGTACTGGAAGGCGGAAAACGGGAAGAGATCATAACAGCTGCGGAACAGCTGTTTTTCACCGAGGGATTTGAGAAGACCTCGGTAAGAATGATCCTGGAGAAAGTCGGCGGGGAAGTAGGGATGTTCTATCACTACTTTAAGTCCAAGGAAGAACTCTTTGATGTGGTTGCCGACCGTTTCTTCCGCATGTATCAGGCAGACTTTGAGAAGATGACGGAACAGGTTACTGCACCGGAAGAAATGGTGTCTTCCTTTCTGGACAGCTATGAATCCGCCATGGAACGATACAGCCGTATTGAGAAGAACATGCACTGGACCGTACGTCTTGCCCTGCACGAACGGACAGTGGCAGCCCTGATCCCTGCCGTACAGATATTACTGGTCAAATTCGGTTATCAGGGAAAGTATCCGCTGGATATCGCAGCAGGAAGGGTCACCGCGGACATTTCTGCCGCAATCCATTCCAAAAGCTTTGCGCACATGAGCAATGCGGAAAAGAAAGATGTACTGCTCAGTCTGCTCAAGGATACGCTGGAAGGGTAACAGGAAGCAGCATAAGTCAAATAAAGGTATTATGTATCAATGCAGTACCGTGGAAACAGCCGGGTGATCATTGCCGATCATCCGGTTTTCTGATGTCCGGGCTTTCTGCTTACCTGTACTGTTCTGCGGACAGTTCGTCTTCGTTGTATGCTAAAATAATCCTGTGAATCAGGACATGATAAACAAAACCGATACACCGATCTTCTCTTCGGATCAGGCAGTTGTAGATTCTAAGAGATGTCTTTATACTGCCAATCCGTTTGCCAGGACTTCTTTATTGTCTCTGCAGGAAACAGGTGTACTGACTGCTTTAAAGGCACATACAAGTGAACGAAGCGGTCTGGAAAGCTATCTGTTTTTTGCGGTAGAGCATGGAAAAGGAAGTCTCATGTATGGCGGAAAACAGTATGAATTAGGTAAAGGTGACTGTGTCATGATCGACTGCCGTCAGAATTATTCTCACAGTACATCAGATGATCTCTGGACCATCAGATGGGTACACTTTATGGGACCATCCATGCCTGTGATCTACAACAAGTATCTGGAACGAGGGGGAAGACCTGCATTCCATCCGGAACAGACATTTGACCAGTACTGTTCAATATTAAAAGAGATCTATGACACAGCGATGTCTGATTCCTATGTCAGGGACATGGAGATCAATACGCTGTTATCGGAGATGCTGACATATCTGATGAAGGATGCCTGGGATCCGGTCAGTGTAACCAACAGTAAAGACCGTTCAGACATCTCTGCAGTCAAAGCATATCTGGACCTGCACTCTTCTGAGAAGATCACGCTGGATGAACTTTCGGAACATTTCTTCCTGGAGAAGACATACTTATCCAGATTGTTCAAGGATACATACGGCACCAGTCCGATCGATTATGTCATCCAGAACAGGATCACCAACGCTAAGACAAAACTGAGGTTCACAGATATGACGATCGAAGAGATCGCATATGCCTGCGGCTTCAACAGTTCCACATACTTTGCAAGAATCTTCCGCAAGATCGAAAACATGAGTCCCCGGGAATACAGGGAACTCTGGTAATGTCAGAAAAAACCATTACACTACTGAGAAGGAGAACGACTATCATGAAAACACTGACTGCATATTTCAGCGCATCCGGTACGACCGAAGCATTAGCCAGATCACTGGCAGAACATACCGGTTCAGAATTGTTTGAAATCGTACCGAAGGTTCCGTATTCCGATGCCGATCTGAACTATATGAATCCGCTTGCCAGATGCAACCGCGAAATGATCACGAAGAAGGATGTATCCATTGTATCCGTTGTCAGGGACATGGATACTTATGATCTGATCTTCCTCGGTTTCCCGATCTGGTATTACGGGGCACCGCTGATCATCACTTCGTTCCTGAAAGAATATGACCTGACAGGAAAGAAGATCGCACTGTTTGCAACATCCGGCGGCAGTGATATCGGTAAGACCGCTCAGAAGCTGAAACCGTATATCGGTGAAGCTGAGATCATTGGAGCAGATGTGTTCCGTGACAGTGATTCACTGAACGCATGGGCCGACGGGCTTCTGCAGGAAAGAAAAGAGTTCTGATCCAAAGGGATATGCACCGGCATGAACTGAAAAAAATGCGGATGCCGCAAAAATTTTACGTACCATTCTTGCTGTGAGAAACAATGAGGTCAGTTTGAGAATTCATTTATGTGCAGAAAACACAATACAGAGCAGACGTGTCAAGTGCTGACACATCTGCTCTGTTTTTACGATTCTGTTTCTTTATTTAAGGAGGATTGCTGAAGGCGGTCCGCATAGTCCAGGAATGCCCGGCACATCTGCGGGTGAGCTGTCTCAAATGTGATCAGGGAAGGATACATGCGGATGACAGATACTTTTGTATCCGTAATGAAGATCTGTACATTGTCAAATGTCCGGTGCTTCAGGAAAACAGGGTGGTAGCTGTCATGCTCTGCACCTAAGTTCCGGATATCCCGGATATGCTGTTGGTACTGTTCTTCCGTGTAGACAAACTGAGGAATGCCGGGTATTGGTTCTGTAGAAACTGCATTTCCGGGCTCTGATAGGGGAATGAATTCCCTGATCGGACCATGATCTGTTTCATCAAAGCGGTACCGTATCGTTTCCCATGCCCGATACAGACCTTCATGGTCAAAACTGCGTACAGTATCTTCAGACATGGTTCCAAGCGGAAGGGTATTCCGTATGATCACCTGATCGTTTCCTTCCGGCAGATGCATGCCCGGCAGGATCGCAAACAGGGGAGATGCCTGACGGATCAGGGACCGGTATTCTTTTTCAAACTGGTCCAAAGATTCACTGTCAGTATGGTAATGGTAGACGCCGTCTGCTTCCAATCCCCGTACATGGGAAGCACGGATACAGGCCTTACCCGGAATCAGAAACATGGTATTGGTGAACTGGAAACGCTCGTCTCTTCTGCAGAAGTAGGAAGAGATCATTCCGGAAAGGTATAACGGCAGCCATCCTGCCACAGCGTCATTCAGCTCCTTCATATTCCGGTTGACGTGGTGAATGATGGTGATCTCTGTATGATTGACAGCACAGGCATGCATCAGGGCAGCCCACATGCGGAAGAAGCCAGGGTCACCGCTCAGCCAGTCCATGTTTTCATCTGAATACAGAAACATCTGCTGTACATGCTGTTGAACAGCATCCTTCAGAAACCTCAATACCGCATTGCGCAGTCCGGCTGTTCCGTGGTAGATCTCTTTGATCTCACTTTCCGGCAGTACAGGCATTTCCTGCCTGACTGCCTGCGGTACAGCCACTGCCGTATTCATCAGGGAGATCAGCTTTTCAGCTGTGATATCTTCTGTCTGAGCCTGGGGACTGCTTTCAAACAGCCATGCATAGAATGACTGTTCATCTGCTTCATTACACATCATCAGATCGCATAATTCCGGGATGCGGTCTGCTTTTTCGATACGTTCCCACAGGACTCTGCAGATGCGCATTGCCATGTCAGAGCCGCTTTTTGGCCGGCGCTGGGAACGGCGGTAACGGCTGATGAGAGACGCGTCAGCGTATACGAGCTGACTGAGCCTGATATTGGATATGCCTGCCAGGTTCATGACAGCGTTTAAATGTGTACCGAAAGACTGGGTTGATACACGCTCGGCAGGGGAAGCAGTATTCCGGTCATCAGCACTGCTGTCTTCATACAGCCACTCCAGCAATGCCTGTGACAGTTCCTCTTCAGAAAGATCCTCTGTACCGGTCAGTTCCAGCAGAGTATCTGTTTTCCTGTTTTCTGAGCAGTAACTGATGATCCCATGGATCAGTTTCTTAACAGATGTTCCGTTATGTTTCGGCTGTCTGGATCCGTTCTTCATACGGCTGATGGCTGTTCTGTCCATTTGTGCATAACCGGCAAGATCAGATCCGGATACCTCCAGAGTATCCAGCAGCAGGGTCAGCTGATTGGCAAACATGAGAAAACACTCCTATCCGACAGCTTTTGTTTCTGTCATTTTCAGTATAACAGATATGTGCCGCATAACAGTCATTGACATAGTATGTGGCACGAAAAGAAACATGTTCATGTATGTCTAAAATGAAAGTGACCGCAATCACATTTTAATCGTGGGTCAGGGAGGGTACATATGACGGTAAAATGTCCTGTCTGCGGAGCTGAGCTTCCGGATAACGCTGTTTTCTGCAATCAGTGCGGTCATGCGCTGAACCAAGATATGCCGGAAGAAAGACCGGCTGAAGACAGTGAAGGTGTATACCGCTGGGTATATGAGCTTCCGATGATGAAGAGCTTCTTCCTCCTGTTTGAAGTCTGGAGGGTTCTTGGCATTAGTGCGGCAATCATCATTGTGCTCATGCTGGTGATCAACCTGCTGTCCGGAGATGGACTGGATGGTGTGACCGGAGCTTTTACGACCGGGATCATTGTACTTGCGATTCTTATGGTACTGTCACTTCCGGCTTACTGGATCGTTACAAAGGCAAACAACGGGAAATATACCGTGCTGTTTGAAATGGATGAAGAAGGAATTGACCATACACAGATCAAGACCGACAAGGCAAAAGCTCTGGAAGCGCTGACGATCCTTGCCGGAGCGAAAACAGGAAACCGTACTGTCGCAGGAGCAGGTGTTCTTTCCGCAACAGGAACGTCCCTGTATTCACGGTTCTCCAATGTCAGAAAGATCAAGGCAGACTCATCAAAGTGCCTGTTCCAGTTGTATGGAAATCTGATCCGGAACCAGGTCTATACCGATCCGGAGCACTATGACTTTGTACTGGACTATATTACTGCCCGCTGTCCTCAGGCACAGGTCATGAAAAAGTAGTTTTCAGAAGCAGAATGAAAGAATCAACAGATATAACTGTAAACGGTGAACGATATGAAGTATATGAAACGGATATTACTGATCTTAGCGGCACTGCTGGTATGCGCAGTCTGCTTTTACATGTTCTTCCCGCACGGTCCCAGGGATGGGGGCAATTATCCGCCAGTACCTGATACACCGGTACCCGATCCCCATAACGGACTGTTTGTGTCGGAATACGGATCCATGGAATTCAACGGTGATGATACAACAGTCATCATTGACTTTGGACCGGAACTGGCGGAAATGAGCGGCCTGCCGGAAGGCAGACAGGAGGGGACCTATACATTCCTCAGCGGAAACCTGCCGCCGCACGGAAGCTTTGATATCCGATATGACGCGGCACATGAACTGCGTATTACAGTCGGTGACGATTCCGTTGTGATCAGGATCGGGACTGTTACAGAGAGCGGTACTGTCCAGGTCAGTCTGCAGACAGTAACGCCGGAAAAGATCCCGACGGTCTTCTATAAAGACGATACTCCTGTCGGAGTCGTCTTTGAACTTCAGAAATAAACAAAGGAGGAATCAGAAATATGGCTGTATATTGTCCCAACTGCGGTAAGAAATTACCGGATTATGCGGAATTCTGCGATAACTGCGGAACAAAGATTCCCTTAATGAACACACCACAGTTTTCTTCACCCGCAAAGACACCGGAAAAGAAGAACTTTTCGGTTCTTTGGAAGATCGTGAAATGGTTTTTTATCCTGAATGTTGTGGCAGGGATATTCCTGCTGCTGATCGGAGGGCTGGAGTCAATATTCCACCGTACACCTCCTGCAGATCCTCCTGCCCAGCAGACTGTGAACAACAATACAGGTTCCGGTACGGAGAAGCCCTCTACTGTAAAACCTACAGGAAACCAGACGTCTTCAGGAAACCAAACACCTGTGGAACAACAGACACATACAGAAAGCACACCGGTACCGGCAGTCCCCGAAGTACAGACACCGGTGGTTGAGGATATCCCGCAGGGATTAGGTGATCTGACGAATGTCTGGTTTGATGACTTTCTGTTCTATGAAGACGATGTATACAATAACGGGATCCCCAAGGGTGCTGTCCTGCGTGAAGCTGGATATATCGGCGGTGAATGGAAATACTGCATGACATTCAACCGGACGATCCCCGGGGAAGAGCGGATCGATGAGATCGGTACTGCGGAAGTATCCTTCTCTGAGCAGGGTGCCCAGCTGATCCTGCATCCCCAGTACATCCGTTATGGAAATGATGTGATGCCGGAAACGGAAGAGGAAGTCGGTTATGAACCGTTCAGCGGTACATGGGATCCGGAATACATCGATCTGTCTGACGGAGGGATTGCGATCGGTCTGGGACCGTATTATTCCTATGAAGGCAGGGACTATGTACTTGGCAACATCGTTGTCAGGGAAAGCGGCATGTTCGGCGATGTCCTGCTGGTAAGACCGTAAGGAGAAGCCTATGGCTGTACGTAAAAGAACATGTCCCTCATGCGGCAAAGAAGTCAGCGGAGACTCAAAGTTCTGCCTTTATTGCGGAACAGAGCTTCCTGCTCTGGAAAAAACCAGACCTGAAACACAGGGAGTCATTTGTCCTGTGTGCGGAAGAAAGGCAGACGCAGGTGCGAAGTTCTGCATGGGCTGCGGAACACCGCTGACCGGTAAGAAGCCTAAAGCACCGGAACCGGAAGAAATCATCTGCCCGTCCTGCGGGAAGCAAGCAGACAAAGGCGCAAAGTTCTGCCTGTTCTGCGGAAGTCCACTGCAGGGCAGTAAGCCTGTCCGTCAGGTCAGACCTGCTTCTGTTCAGAAACTGCAGGGTGCTTTCAGAATGGCTGCGTCCACTGCCGCGGGAGAAATGGATTTCGGTGATATGGGTCCTGTGATCTCGGGGATCACGGAACTCAGTACATCACCTGTATTATCAGCTGCTTCAGCAGATTCACCTCTCACAGGGATCCTGCGTTACCTGGGATCTTATGTAAGTGGTTTATTTGGCATGCTTGTGAAACCGAAGGTATTGCTGTATTCACTGCTGATGGCAGGACTCTGGACTGTACTGGCGATACTGAAGGACTCCGGGTCTGAGGTCGTTAAAGCGCTGTCCTGGATCACCTGTGCCAAAGGCGGGATCTTTGGAAAAGGATGTACGGCAGTATTCCTGTCGACACTGTTTTCCGGAGGGATCAGCAATACATTCAAAGGGATCGGTTCCCTGTTTCAGAATGAAGGAAAAGGAAGCCTGTTTGGTTTCCTGTTCGGGCTGATCATCGGAGCTGCCTGCTGTCTTGGCTTTACCGGCATTGACAATGCCTCCGCTTCTTCCATGGCAGGGATCTCCGGCGCGTTGTTGAGCCTGCAGGCGATCGGCAGGAAAGACGGAAATCTGTATGAACTGGCAGGATCACTTACTTCCGGGAAAATGAACGGAGAACGTATCGTTCAGACCGGCAAGGTGAAGAGCCTGCTGTCCGGTATTTCGATTGGATTTGCACTTATGACTGCCGTCATGGCAATGGGGCTGTGAAAGGAGGGCATATGAAGCATATAAGAGAGAATATACAAAGATATCTTCATGCGCTCGCAGCCGCAGTTCTTTTACTGTGTACGATGGCAATGCCGCTTGCAGCAGTGACCGCGCATGCGGAAGGAGAGCGGCAGTACCAGTCCATATCTGACAGTATTGCGTACGGGGAAACATTTGTGTATGTGGATGGAATTCCTTCTCACGGTGAGCACAGAGGGTCTATGGACTGGACAGTGGATGGCTGGTTTGCACAGCCCTGGGATCTCAGATTGGTAAAACAGAGTGATCAGGCTTCAAATAAAGAAGACTGGGTCAATGTGGACATCCGTGAATACCGCGGTCACATCAATGTGGGAGACACGATTCGTGTTTCCGCAACGGAACACGGCAACAACGGTGAACTGAATACATGGATCATGATGACGGATACGATGGTAGATCTGCCGGGAGTGAACTGGGATATGGCATTCAGTTCGGATACGGGATGGACGATCAATAAACTATATTCGGATGACTGGCCTAATACAGACGCTTCTAAATCCTGGACAGCACACAATGAATACACTGTTGCAGAGGGGGTCCGGAGAGTCAGGGTACAGATCTACAAAAATGATGATCTGGATGATACACATGTGAGTTATGATTTCTACTTTACCGTCGGCAAGACCAGCCAGACTTCCACCGGTGCTGCTTCAGAGCAGTCCGGCGAAGACTCCGGAACCCATATCGTTTCCGATATCGTCGATGAGTTTGATGACCCGGATCTTCCCGGATCGATCATCATCAGCGTCGGCGGGGCTGCAGCCGCAGGCGCTGCGATCGCTTCCGGAGGAACGAAGAAGGATGACTCCGGTGATAAGAAAGAGAAGAAAAAGAAGAAGTACGCTTCCCGCTACAAAATGTATGTATACAAGGACTTCGGTGATGTGATCCGTAAGGACGGGAAACCGGTACGTGTCGGCGCAAGGATCGCAGAGATCACGGAGGACGGGGAGAAACCACGGAACGACCTGACAAAGAATATCCAGGTGTATTCGGAAAACGATACACTGAATGTCCGTGACGCAGGGATGAGCGGCAAGTATAAATACGCTTCTGTGACAGCAGATCCGGAATCGCTGAAGACAGAGGGGACGGTATCGTTCCGCTATGTCGGCGAAGGCGGTGAGTTCATCAGAAATGTGATCTTCCGGCTGGGCGGAGATGTGAAGATCGTCTTCCCGCAGATGAAGGAAGACGGAAGCGCATGGGTCATCAATGCGGATCTGAATGAAACGGATGTGATCGCCGGTATGGGCGGAAAGACAAGGCTGCGTTTCCTGCTGGCCGGTGCCCTGGAGGAACCTGAGAATATCACCTTCAGCAATACCACCGGTTTTGCAATCAATGCTGTCAAGGACAATGAGTATTCCTATACGTATTGGGCGGAGATCACCAACCGTACGAGGAAGATCAAAAAGACCGCTGACATCTTTGCGGACAGAAGACGCCAGGATGTTATGATACGCGCAGACTTTGCGGACAAAACGCATACAGAAAATGAGTTTACGATCAACATCTGGCCTGACGGTATCTCGGTACCGATGGAAGACGAGAAAGACGGCTGCATCGAAATGAATACCATACCGGATGAAAACGCGGTCGGAAGCGCAAAGATACCGCCTGCAATGTTCAATGTATATGTATGTTACATGAACGGGGAAGAGGCAGTAGTTGAAAAGAACCCCGGCATGAATTACACAGGATTCCTGGATGACGGGAAATACGGAAATACATTTAAAGAGCATTTCCCCTGGAAAGTATACGGGGGAGCAGGCATTTCCATTTATGCGTACAATACGCTGCCTGTCGTCATAGAGCCTTATTACGCTTACCTGAAACTGCTGTATGAAGGGGAAGGACACAAAGAAGAAGCGAAGCTTCCGTTCCGAATGATCGGTATCAAACCCGATCTGCCCAGCCTTGCCAGAAAGGAAGAAGCACTGAAAAAACTCAGAAGAGCAGTTCAGATCTTCGGACTCGGAAGTGATCCCGATCTCAGGAATATGGTGAGAAACGCTCCCAATATGTCAGGCGCAGACATTGAACATCTGACATACCAGGTCCTGCTTGCAGGCAAGTTGTTCTACGAAGCACAGAGTGAAGAATACGCTTCGATCGACAAGGTCATGACGAGGTATATCGTTGTTGCGTCATCCCTGGTCGCGATCGGCGACAAGGCGACCGAAGCAGCGATCAAACTGTACTGGCCGACTGCGCCGTCAGATGTGATCGCGGCATTTGCCAACCCGTTTAAAAACGCGCTGGCGGAATACCTTGGACAGTATGTTGCCCGCTGGTCATGGGTCGACCTGACGGAAGGCGGAGACATTGAAGAATTCGCGTTCATGAAGACGCTGGTCAACAGCTGCAACGAAACACTCGGCGCAGTGCTGACAGGTGAGATTCCGATGACTCCAAGAGTGCTCGGACAGTTCGTCTCACTGTATCTGATGATGAGCTTCTCCAAGCATTACTTCTATGGAGAAGGTGATGACAAGGGTGATATCTTCAAATCACTTATGGCCGCATTAGGCGACCTGACCTTGACCAAGTTCAAGGCGTTCCTCGGTGACAAGATCAAAGAACTGGGCAAGAAGGTACTTGAACCATGCGGCAAATATGCCGGAAACCTGCTTTCTGACCAGCTGAGGAAAGGCTATCAGTCAAAAGCGGACACAGCCGGTATCAATGTCTTTATGCAGTATGTACGCGGTTCCTATAAAGCCAGCGGCACGCTGACAGATGGAGCAAACGCAGCCGGTAAGGCGGCCAAGGAAGCGCTGAAGGCCAAATACATGGAAGGCGCGGAGAAAGAGATCGAAGGTATCGTCGATAAGGCTGCTTCGGCAGCAGACATCGCGATCGCCCAGCTGCTGAACTATATGTTCGGCGGAACACTGGATGAAAACGATGCGCTTGGTACACAGACACATGAAGTTCTAGCCGGAGCTGCGATCGACCGTTCGTCAGCAACAGCCCGTCTGCTTGCCCGCGGATTCAAGAAACTCACAGGTATCGATGTGGAAAAAGCATACAAGGATGTGCAGGAAACACTGGATATCTCAGCGAAACTGGATGGCGCGTACCTGATCATCAAGATGTTCGGTTACTGTATTGAGATCAATTACATCGAGAATTTTGAGAATGTATTCGGCATCGTTTATGACGCAATGTTCGGATGGCTGGAAGATCTCTGGAAAGCAAGAAGATACGACGAGCCGGACTTTGACCCGAGAAACGACATGACAGATGACACATCCGTACTGGAGCGCCAGGCAGAACGTGTCAACAATCTGGAGAAGACAGTGAACGTCAGCTACTACTGGAAATGATCCGGGTCATCATGCATTGAGCAAACCGGAAAAAGCCCTTGGAACTTACATGGAAACAGTATGGATCCGGGGCTTTTTGCTGTGTAGGAGCGGTAAAGACAGTGTCGGGTAAGTGAATACAGGTAATGATGTTGAACAGATCTTCGCCGCAGAATTCCAAGACAGGCTTCCTATACTGTTTGCGTTCAATCGGTTCACATGTCTTTTGAAAATGTCAATGAACTGAAACGACCGATTATTTTCGAACGATCTTTGCATCCTGAGACACCTGTAATTCCATATGACCAAAATAATGCTAAGATAATGGTGTAGATGTTTCAAATAAAGATCCGGAAAAGAATAATTGCCAAAAACTGCTGATACGTAAATTTTAATGAATATAAACCGGGGGCGTTCATTGGCAGTAAAGAGGTTGTTTTGGGCGTTCATGGCTGAAGATCATATATCCTGTCATCATGGACTTCTCATTGCTTTACGGAGAACTGTTTGGAAGAATACGGGCTTTTTTATAATTTGAGGAGGAACTCGCAATGAAAATCACCAATGTTGATGTAATGGCTCTTGAGAAAGACATGGGCTGCGGAGGGTCAAGACCGATCATCGTGAAGATCTTTACAGATGAAGGGATCTATGGAATCGGTGAAGCCGGAGTGGCGATCGGAAGCGGCTCACGCGGCGCGTTTGAGGTGTTGAAAGACTTCGCCCCGATGATCAAAGGTATGGATCCGCTGGCACATGAAGTGATCTGGGAGAAGCTTTTCAAGACTTCTTTCTGGGCACAGGGAAACGGAGCAATCATGATGTCTGCGATCAGTGCGGTAGATACCGCGCTTTGGGATATCAAGGGAAAAGCCGCCAACATGCCGCTGTATCAGCTTCTGGGCGGAAAACAGCGGGATAAACTGAGAGTTTACGCAAGCCAGCTGCAGTTCGGCTGGGGTGTTGATTCGTTCAATCCTGCAGATGCACTTTCCGAACCTTCACAATATGCCGAAGCTGCTCTGAAGGCAAAAGCACAGGGATATACCGCAATCAAGATCAATTTCCTGCGGTTTGACCGTAAGGGAAAGATCCTCTCTCATCTGGACACGACCGGTCACCTCAGCCGGGAAACGATGAAAACGGCAGAGGAAAGACTGAAGGCAGTTCGTGAAGCAGTCGGCCCGGATATGGATATTCTCATTGAGAACCATGCGATGACCGATGCAAATACAGCTATCCAGTTTGCCAAAATGGCTGAGCCTTATGACATCATGTTCCTGGAAGAAGGCTGCACCCCGCTGAATCCCGGAGTAATGCGGAAGATCGCGGAAAACACAACGATCCCGCTGGCTACAGGAGAAAGAACGTATACCAGATGGGGATTCCTTCCGTTCCTGGAGAACCACAGTCTGTCACTGATCCAGCCGGATATCGGTAACTGCGGCGGTATTACCGAAGCAAAGAAGATCTGTGATCTGGCACATATGTTTGATGTCGGCGTGCAGATGCATGTCTGCTCCAGTCCGATCAGTGTTGCAATCGCACTGCATCTGGAAGCTGCTGTTCCGAACTTTATCATCCATGAGCATCACATCGCCAACACGACCAGCGGAACGATCGCAGAGTGTATCTACGACTATCAGCCGGTCAATGGTTATTTCACTGTTCCGGAGCTTCCGGGTATCGGACAGGATATTTCACCTGAGGCCATCAGGAAGGCTGAGATCGTTCACTTCTAATAGCACGATGGTTTATAGCAAAGCATTCTGATCGTGTTTAGGCACAAAACCGGATCATTTATCAGCATATAAGAGCAGAAAGCAGATCGATCAGTTTGTACTGATACATCTGCTTTTTCTCTGTGCTGACCGGTCCAATGAAAGTTTTTCACGATACAGGCAATAGTACTGAACCGGACAGCAAAACACATGATCCATACATACAGGTCGACAAAAATAGACCTTCTGAAAACTGATATACTTTGCTGAGAATATGTCAAAAGATTCAAACTGATCGATCAATTAAGTATCAAGCAGGTGAGGGAATGATAACAATCAAAAAGACAGTGAGGGAGAGTTATGTCAGATAAGAAGAATTGTGTTATTTCGTGGGCGTTTAGTATTTTGTTATGCTTCAGCAGCTCGTTCAGTGTTATCCGGGCGGAAGAAGAAATGGTTTCTGAGCCAGAGAACACAATGATGACAGAAGAAACAGAAATAACGGAAGGGATCATTCCTGAAGAAGAAACTGCCTCTGAGGATGAGAACATCCTTGAAGAAACCGAACAGACAGATGAAGAGAATTCCGTGGATCTGCAGAATGAGGAACAGGAAAACGTAACTGCGAATCAGAATATCGATGAAGGAACTGAATATAACGAGGAAGAAGTCTCTGAATTACCGGAACAGGAAGAGATCTCAGAAACGGAAGCTCCTGAAGGACTTCAGACAGAATCGGAAGAAGATCCTGAAGTTGAGGAGGCATTGGAACAGGAAGCTGAAGAAGCGGAAGTACAGGATGGCGAAACAGTTATTTATACCGAAGCTGATTTTGGTGATCCCCAGCTGTATCAGTATCTGCTCAGAGAATACGGTGTAAACGGACAGCTGACACAGGAAAAGCTGGATACTGTAACATCCGCTTATTTCGGTTTCAGGTATCTGAATAAAGCACTTACATCTGTCGAAGGGATCCAGTATCTGCGAAACCTCACATATCTGGATTTAACAGGTCATAATCTGACGAATATCGATGCTGTACTTGGATTGACAAAACTTGGAACGCTGAATGTCAACTATAACGATCTGGCTGACATTCCTGATCTTTCAGGGACGAGTATCACGTCACTGCAGTTAAACTATAACTTCCTGACTGAACAAAAACTGACGACAGACAAGCTGCCTCCTGCAGTGGCTTCAAATACGTACTTCATCAGTTCCGCTCTGCGCATGCAGCGGAAACAGGATATCACGACAGAGTCACAGTATTACTTCATTGACGGAAAGCCTTCTTTCCTCCTGGGATGTCAGTGGAAGACAAACCGTGATGTGTATGCGGAACTGACTTACGGTGAAAAAACAGCAGTATTAAAGTCAGACACAGCATTGACGATGTATATCAAACAGTTCCGGTTTGAAGATCTGAACAGCACGGAATATGACTTCGGACTGGAACCCGGCAATGATTACAGCTTCACTCTCCGTGTGTACGATAAATATGGCAGTGAAATGAAAAAGGACATCACTATTCACTACACAGACAAGATCGTCCTGATGAATACGGAAGAACTGGCCAGCACGGAAACATACAGCAATTTCATTTTCCAGATTCTTGGAAGCTATGAACTTGATGAGATCAATGTGATGATCCGGGATCAGGCAGGCAATGTTCTTCAGGGAGTCGGTGATTTCAATGCGTATCTGGAGAATTACGGCGGGTATTATCCGGATCTGAATTATGACGGATACAACATTTCAAACACGCAGACAACAATGGTCGGCTTCACTGTCTTCCAGGGCATTCCTGCGGGAGAATATGATGTTGTCGTTACTGTCAGGGATATCACATATGTTCTGGAAAAGAAGATCATTTCCTATGCGGCAGATGAAGGTCCGCTGGTAAACTATACAGACCTGGTTGATGATTACGATAACTATGGTCCGTATGTTCATATCCAGATGGAGATGTCGAACATGTATTCCGAAGACATTATCCCGATCCTGTATGTAGGTGAAACACCTGTGACGGATCCGGAACCGGTAAATACGATTACGGTCGATGATTATGGTACAGGCGGAAAGGTGATCTTTGTCCTAAAGAAGACAGGATCTGTCTGGGATCATACAGACAGTACGATTGAAGGAAAGATCCGGCTGCTGAATCCAAAAGAGATCGCTTACCGGGACCTCAGGGATATGCATGCACAGGCACTTCCGTTTGATTATGATTCATTCTATCTGTATCCGAATTCATACAAGATCACTTCGGGAGCCTACAACTACAAAAAGCAAAGATTTGAATTCAGCACCAGCTCCAATATCCCAGCCGGGACGAGCATCAGTATTAATCTGAAAAAGCTCTTTGGGTCTGCAGTCGTCGCTCAGGGAACAGGTACCGTTGATGAAGATCATATGGCGTATATGGTCCTGAAAGATACAGAAGGCAATATTTATGAGCCTGTGGAAAACACAGTTCAGCTGTATCTGACAGCCACATTCACAGTCAACGGAACAAGCAGGACAGCTAACTGCAGTCTTGATCTGCTGAAATACAATTACGAAGATACTAATGTATCTCTTTCGATCAGGGAAGCAGTATACACCAATGAAACGGTACTGGACGCATTGCTGTGTCTGAGTGATCAGACAGCAGTTCCGGATGACTATACCGTTGACATCCAGAATCTGAGTACAGGTACAGTGTATGGTGTGACAGCTTCATGGAAGAAGATCTCCGCAGATGGTGGGGAACCATGTGTTTATACCGGTACCCTGGAACTTCAGGAACTGCTGTCTGCCGACGTATACACAGTTCGTCTGAAAGCACCGGACGGAACTGTCGGAAGATATCAGGTAACTGTTGTTGAAGAAGATGATACATTCTATGAAGAATCCCAGTCACTGGTGAAAACAGCAGATTCGGACAGTGATTATGTGTTCACGCTTAGTTCCGTTACCCTAAGTCCGTACAGTGAGGAAAATATAGCAGATGTATGGGAGGACAACGGTTACGCGCTCCGCTTCTTTGGTGAAAACTGGAATGAGCAGACCGGCTGGACAGTAGAAAAATATGAACGTATCAGTGCGTCCAATGAATGGAAGTTCTATATCAAAGGTCTGGATACATCCTTAAACAGGATCTATGCCAGAGTGACGAAAGATGGCAGAAATGCACTCCATCCTGCGACGAATATGGATTATTACGAGCATTTCGGAGAGGAATCTGATCCGGAACATGGAATATTGTACTCATTCTCCACGGACGATGGATCAGGATTCAATTTCCATCTGATTTCCAATAATAAGACAGAGAACTTCTGTTATGGGTTATATATCCATGGTACAGAAGGATATCCTGTTGTACTTGAGATCTACCCGTATGGTCAGTCTGTTCCGGTCAAAACGATTACGATCAGCAGTCAGTCTGAACTGGATGAAGACAGTAATTATTTCTTTACAGAAGAAGATCTCAGCGGTCTTTCAGCAGATACTGTATACAGGTTTGTGATCCGGGCTGAAGGCATCAATCAGCACATTACTGATGCAGGCTATATAGGGGCACTGAATGTCGGACCGCAGCCTGTTCGTGTCACTTCCGTCACTATTTCCGAAGAAGCAGCCAATCTGTGTGTCGGTACAACAATTGACCTGGATGCTGAAATAAAACCGGATAATGCGGAAAACAAGAACGTGACATGGTCATCAAGCGATGAAACTGTTGCCACGGTAGACCAGAACGGATTAGTGACTGCACTGACGGAAGGAACGGCAGTCATAACAGTCAAAACAGAGGACAGAGGATATACCGCTCAGTGTACAGTTACTGTATATGCTGTACATGCGGAAAGTATCTCGGTAAATGAAGAAGGGTCTGTATCAGAGATCGATTATGGCAAAACAGGAACGATTCAGATCACGTTTGAACCGGCTGACACAACAAATCAGAAGCTATTATGGTCATCAAGTGATGAGACGGTTGCTGTTGTAGATGAGAACGGTAGCATCACTGCAGTTGGAGAAGGTACGGTAATCATTACAGCAACTGCTATAGATGGCGGTTTCTCTGTTTCAAAAGAGATCACAGTCGTATACCATCACATTGAGCATGTTGCTTTCACAGAAGAAAATACAGTTCTGGCTAAAGGGGATACACGCACACTTCGTCTTCATTTTGAACCTGAGAACGCATCCAACAAAGAAGTGACATTCACTTCTGATAATGAAGAAGTTGTGACTGTTGATCCGGATGGAAATATTATCGGTATCTCAGAAGGAACAGCAGTGATCACTGTTACAACAAAAGACGGCAATAAAACAGCAGAGTGTACTGTAACGGTTGCACCAAAGAATATTTATGTAAGAGATCTCAATGATTCTTACGCTTATACCGGTACAGCCATCAAACCTGTCCCTGCAGTATATGATTCCGGAAAGCTTCTGACAGCAGGAAAAGACTACACAGTCACCTACAAAAACAACACCAATGCTTATTCCTATGAAGGAGACAGATCATCCTTCATTCCTGCAAAGGGAGATAAGACACCTTATATCCTGATCACAGGAAAGGGAAACTATTCCGGAAAGACATATGTCCCGTTCTCAATTGATCAGATTGATCTGAATGATTCAGAGCAGGTATATACCGAAGAAAGCATTGCATTAAAGGCCAACAATAAAGTTCAGAGACCTGTTCCTGTCATTACCTTCAATGGTAAAGTACTGAGTTCCAAGGAATATACACTGACGTACTATGACAGTGAAAACAATCCTTTGGACAAGAAGACAGGACCTAAGGATGCAGGTACATATAAGATCGTCATAACAGGCAATGAAAAGAACTTTACCGGAGAGAAAGAGATCCCTCTGACGATAGCAGAAGAAACAGTCAAGGAAAAGACAATCGCATTAAGTAAGGCAATCACGATCACAGCAGCATCTGAAGAATATGACGGTAATGAAAAGCTTAATGCATCGATCGGTTCGAAACCTGCATATGAAGGAATTATTACAGAGGATGATTACACCGTCACATACACAAAGAATGTGAATGCCGGAACAGCAACAGTCACAGCAACCGGTAAAGGAATTTACACCGGAACAGTCAAGAAGACATTCAAGATCACACCGCGTCTGTATGAAGAACATAAAGACGAATTCACATTTGATGTCAAAGACACTGTCTACAGTAAAGGCGGAGCAATTCCTGAAGTACATGTATTCTGGAATGATAAGGAACTGAAAGCTGGAACAGACTACACACTGAAGTATGCAAACAATAAGAAAGTAACTGATGAATTTGTAAGCAGATGGCCGACAGTAACTGTCACTTTCAAAGGAAACTTCAAAGGATCAGTTATAAAAGACTTCTTTATCGATCCGAAACCGCTCAGTGCAGTAACGATCACAGCCAAAGACAAGGTATATTCCACAAAAGCAAATGCATGGAAGAGTGCACCTGTACTGAAGGATACAGATGGTAAAGCACTGAAGGTCGGAACAGACTATGAGAAGACGATTATCTATACAACAGTAGATGGTGAGGAACTCCCTGCAGTTGTTGAAGCTGGAACAGTCGTTAAGGTCACAGTTACAGGCAAAGGGAATTACACCGGAACAGCAGAAACGTACTACCATATTCTTGATACAGGTAAGGACATCTCAAAGATGACCTTCAAGATTGCAAACAAGGAATACACCGAATCAGCTGTAACGCTCACAGAAGATGACATAACAAGCATCAAGCTCGGAATGAAAGAACAGGATCTGGTACTTGGAAGAGACTATGAGATCGTAAGCTACACGAACAACATCAATAAAGGAACAGCGAAAGTAACGTTCCAGGGCAAAGGTGAATACGGAGGAACAAAGACCGTAACATTCAAAATTGGGCAGAGAAGTATCAGTGATTACTGGCAGGGCGTTAAAAACTTCTTCGCGCGCATGTTCTGAGCGTCAACAGAACTGCTTGAGAATTGATCATTATCAAAAGAACCGGGTTACAATGCAAATTCTGCATTTAAACCTGGTTTTTCTTACCGGCTATGAATATGCAAAAATATCAAAAGTGATGCCTGAATCTTTTATCGGCTGAATATAATACGGATAATCAGCGCTTTAATAGCAGATAAACAGCCGATAAAGGAGTATATTGAATCTGCAGAGAACAGATAGGTGGTGGGTGGATGGGTTTCATTTCAGTAAAAGAAGCAAGCAAAAAGTGGGGAATCTCAGAGCGGGTCGTCCGTCAGTACTGTGCTGACGGACGTGTACCAGGTGCCTTTATTACCGGGAAGACCTGGAATATTCCAGATGCCGCAGAGAAGCCGGAAAGAAAACCGAGACAGCGCCAAATTCCCGAGGATCTTCTTGGAAGGCTGGTTTTTGAAAAGGAAAACGGAATATCCGGAGGCATCTATCATAAGGTACAAATTGAACTTACATACAATTCCAATCACATCGAAGGCAGCCGGTTATCACAATGGCTAGGCGAGGAAGCCCGTCACTTCAGTGATCGGGAGGAATCGCCATTTATTATTTGTACAGCCATAGGGCCTACATTAGATATATCATAGATATCTAATACCAAATATGTTATAATAATAGTAGGAATTGAGCACTATGATCAAAGATAACTATACGCACAAAAAAGGATTGGTTTATAAGAACCAGTTTCATATTGTTTTCTGCCCGAAATACAGAAGGCCTGTACTTGTGGACGGCGTGGATGTACGTCTCAAAGAAATTCTTTTTTCTGTCGCTTCTGAATTCGAAGCTGAGATTAAAGCAATGGAAGTTATGCCTGATCATGTTCATCTGTTCGTTGATCTTGACCCGAGAGTTCCTCTTCATCAGTTCATCAAAGCTCTGAAAGGTAAGTCGTCAAGGCTGCTGAGGGAAGAGTTTCCCTGGCTGAAGAGCAGAATTCCTTCCCTGTGGACAAGAAGCTACTTCTGCTGCACCATCGGTCATATTTCTGAAGATACCATCCGCCGCTATATCGAGGAGCAGAAACATGCATAGATATGAGACGACCAGATCCTTTGTTCTTACTCTGGAAGCTGATATCAAGGACTGCGAGTTTATTGAAAAGTATTTCCGTATACTGGATCAGATCTATAACGGCTGTCTTGATACTGCGCTGAAAAGACTGCACAGACTTCAGATGGACCCGGAATATCAGATGCTTGTGAAAAACAAGTCTGTTCCGGGGAGAAACAAAAAGATTCATCAGAAACAGATCGAATACGGTTATACAGAATATCAGTTTCACGAAAAGGCGGCGGAGATGAAGCATCATTTTTCAGACACTGTCGGGATAGACGAATGTCAGAAACAGGCAACAAAAGCGTTCCGGGCAGTGGAGAAGATACGCTTCCATGAAGCAGACAGAGTTAGGCACCACAGTGTTTATGATGATACATCGGTGGAAGGAAAATCAAAGAATTCTGCACTGAATTACCGTAACGGTCTGCTGTATATCGGAAGAAAGCACAAATATGAAGTGACTGTAAAACCGGGAGATGCCTATGCGGAAGAAGCGCTCCGCAGCAGCAGACTGAAATATGTCCGTCTGACAAGAAAAACCATACGAGGGAAAACTAGATATTTTGTCCAGCTTGTTTTACGAGGCATTCCTCCGAAGAAACATGAATACGGATCTGAAGAAACGGTCACCGGGCTGGATATCGGAGTCTCAACTGTGGCGGAAGTGTCATCGGAACATGTTCAACTCCATGCGCTGGCACCTGAAATACCGGAAACAGATGCGGAAATACGAAGAATCAGCCGCGCAATGGATCGAAGCAGAAGAGCATCTAATCCGTCAAACTATAAAGATGACGGATCGATCCTCAGAGGGAAACTGAAGTGGAAGTATTCCGGACGGTACAGAAAACTTCGGGCGAAAAGAAGAGAGCTGTACAGAAAACGTGCAGCCTCCCTGAAGGAATCCCACGAAAAACTCGCTAATGAAATGCTCGAAAGAAGCACGTGCATTATTTGCGAAACAATGAACTACAGAGCTCTGCAGAAACGTTCAAAGAAAACATCCGTCAATCAGAAGAACGGAAGATATAACAGAAAATCGAGGTTCGGCAAAGCTCTGGCAAACCACGCACCGTCAATGTTTGAAGCAATTCTTGACAGAAAGCTTCATTACATTGGAAAAGAACTGATACATACAGACACATCAAAGATATGTGCATCCCAGATCAATCATGCGACGGGAGAAAAAGTGAAGAAGGATCTCAGTGTCCGAACCTTTGAAATCGAAGGGATCATGGTACAGCGGGATCTCTATTCTGCATTTATAACCGGACATACTGCTTATTCTTCAAAAGACTCTGAGAAACCGGATACAGTTGATTATGAGTCCTGCGCAGCAGACTTTGAACACTACATCGTCCTTCAGAAGAAAGAACTGAAGAGACTTCAGGAAACAGGAAAACTCAGCTGGTATATCAGCTGAAAGATACTGAGCTGATAACTCATAAAACTATCCGGCTGACTGACTGTGCAGCCGTTAGGCGGAAGCGAAAATGCACAGCAGGTCATAAATGGCCGGGCTGGAGAAGCATCCTTCGTACGAAGCAGCTCCGCAACAGATCAGGGATCCTGTCAGTGCCTGAGCTAACATACGGTCAGAACTTCTGACCGTGATGAACTCCGGAAAAGCAGATAATTCCTGAGAACCCGTGACTTTAGTCATCGGGAGCAGTCAGATGAGCAGACCCGCTATATTTTTGAAACAAACACGATCGATGCTCCGGACGGTTCTGTGAACGTGGATGAGATTCTGGAAACTGTGAATCATTTCCGTTGTATAGATTTGATGATCGATCAGGCGAAACGACCCCTTACGGAAACAATGATCAAACAGTTTCATTATCTCTTGAAAGGAGGGACCTCTGACAGCAGGAAAGACTGGTTTGCGGTTGGTAACTATAAGAAACTGGCAAATGAGGTTGGCGGCAGAGAAACCGCCGCACCAAAGGAGGTTCCGAAGAAAATGAAAGAGCTGATTTCAGATTACGAAAAACTGGAAACAGCTGCTTTTGATGAATTGCTGGATTTTCATTACCGGTTTGAGTCGATCCATCCTTTCCAGGATGGTAATGGCCGCGTAGGTAGACTGATCCTCTTTAAAGAGTGTCTTCGGAACGGGATCGTACCTTTCATTATCGAAGATGATATGAAGATGTACTATTACCGCGGTCTGCAGGAATGGCGAAACGAGAAAGGTTATCTTCGTGACACCTGCCTGGCTGCACAGGATCGGTTCAAGGCATATCTTGATTACTTCGGAGTAAAGTACTGACATCAATCTGTTATGATCCAGCAGGTTATCTGGCGCTTGTTTTTTGCTATACTTTACTTGGTGTCAAAAGAATACTATGTTCTGATCACTATTCAAACAACAAGTAATTGTATCAGGATCGAAAGAACCGGGTTTACATGAACATGACCCGGTTCTTTAAACGAATAAACAATATATTTTTGAGAAGTTCAGATAGCAGTATCATCAACGTTTTGATCGATTTATCGATGATTTGTAAATATAAAACCATGGACTAACCGAGGGCGTGACTCTGAAAATTCCATGGTTTTTTGAGAGAACAGTGCAGCATGGAAAGTGTTGCCAAACAATCTGCATAGATAAATGTAAAATGATCGTCCAAGCAAACAATGAAACTGACAAAAGAGCAGTTGAATCATATCCCTGAAACAATGATCATCACTTTGACCCGGCAAACAGCAATCCAGCATGGACCAGATGAAAATATTGATTTGAATACGGTGAATATGAAATCTGGATCAGTCAGTTATAACTTTGCTGAATAATCTTCCAAAGTATGAAAGAAGCCATATATGATTACATCGGACTCACAGACCTTAAATATCAAAATATACTGGTGTTTTTTCAGTTTCATCCTTCTGAATCCCAAGGCTTTAAGTTGCAGATCATTACAGGGAGGTGCACTGAATGGATTCATTTCCAATTTCCTGTAAGAGGTGAGAAGTTCATCCCTGACAGATCTGGCTGCGTTAGGATTGGCAAGTACAACAGCAATATAACTGAATACATCATCGATCTGTTGAGCAGCGCGTTCGGTCACAATGATTTTATAGGCCATATTTTTTGCTTAATTCATCCAATGATTCATAAGCGTCCATAGTTCTCCCGGCCTGGACGTCTTTTTCTGCTAAAGCAAGTTCATGATAAATTCGTTGACGCTGCAGTAGACGCTTGTATTTTTCAAATGTTTCTATACTCATGATCACCATGTCGCCGTATCCGTTTTTTGTTATAAAGATCGGTTCATCGGTTGAATGACACATCTCAGAAATCTTAGCACTTTCTTTTAGATCCTTAATAGGGATGATTTGGGTCATAAAAATCTCCTTAATATGGATATATTATACCATATATTACTATGGTCAGTTTTATGAGGTTGAAAATAGTATTTTGAAGCAGAACTTGTGTAATATAACCGAACATTACATGCTAATGAATCATATAGTATTTCTATGCGCTCTTTGTTTGAAGAAGGAACATGAGATTCAGAACACTATGATTACACTGTTATAGTTGGATTTTATGTCGTTTCCAACTTGATCTTTTGAAAGTCAAGATTGTTTGATTGATACGCATGATTGTTTCTGTAATGGTCATACATAATCTGATAATGTAGATCTGTATAAAAGTACGGAGGTATTTAAGTATGGCTAAAACAGCATTGATCACAGGAATTACAGGACAGGACGGAAGCTACCTCGCTGAATTCCTGCTGGAAAAAGGATATGAAGTGCACGGTATTACAAGAAGATCATCCATCTCCAATACAGGCAGGATCGATCATCTGATGGGAAAGATCAGACTGCATGACGGAGATCTGACAGACTCCTCATCACTGATCCGCATCATCGGACTGGTACAGCCTGATGAGATCTATAACCTGGCTGCACAGTCCCATGTACAGGTATCATTTGATGTGCCGGAATATTCCGGTGATGTCGATGCGCTGGGCGTACTGAGGATCCTCGAAGCAGTGCGCATCCTGAACCTGACAAAGAAAACAAAGGTCTATCAGGCTTCAACATCGGAGTTATACGGAAAGGTAGAAGAGATCCCTCAGAAGGAAACAACACCGTTCCATCCGTATTCCCCGTATGCCGTAGCGAAACAGTACGGATTCTGGATCACAAAGGAATACCGTGAAGCGTACGGTATGTTTGCTGTCAACGGCATCCTCTTCAACCATGAATCCGAACGCAGAGGTGAGAACTTCGTTACAAGAAAGATCACGCTTGCGGCCGGAAGGATCGCTGAAGGTCTGCAGGACCACCTGGAACTGGGCAACATGGACAGCCTGAGAGACTGGGGCTATGCAAAAGATTATGTAGAGTGCATGTGGCTGATCATGCAGCAGGAAACTCCGGATGACTTCGTCATTGCGACAGGCGTCCAGCATACAGTCAGGGACTTTACCGAGAAAGTATTCGCTGCCAACGGCATTACGATCCGCTGGGAAGGCACAGGACTGGATGAGAAGGGATATGACGCAGAAACAGGAAAGATGCTTGTATGCGTCAACCCGCAGTGGTTCCGTCCGACCGATGTCGATAATCTCTGGGGTGACCCGACCAAGGCAAAGACCGTGCTTGGCTGGAACCCCCAGAAGACAAGCTATGAAGAACTGGTGCGCATCATGGCTGAACATGACAGAAAGCTTGCAAAGAGAGAAAGAGCACTGAAAGAGGCTGACGTATTATGATGGACAAGAACGCTAAGATCTATGTTGCGGGACACAGAGGCATGGTAGGTTCCGCCATTGTCAGGGAACTGCAGAGACAGGGTTATACGAATATCATTACCAGAACACACAAGGAACTGGATCTGACAAGACAGGAGCCTGTTGAGAAGTTCTTTGCGGAAGAGAAACCGGAATATGTATTCCTGGCTGCTGCCAAGGTTGGCGGCATCATGGGAAACGCAACAGCCAAAGCAGACTTCATGTATGACAACATGATCCTGGAGATGAATGTCATCCACAGCGCATGGCAGAACGGCTGTAAAAAGCTTGAATTCCTGGGAAGCTCCTGCATCTATCCGCGTATGGCACCTCAGCCTATGAAGGAAGACTGCCTGCTGACAAGTGAACTGGAAAAGACCAATGAAGCATACGCGCTGGCAAAGATCAGCGGTCTGAAATACTGCGAGTACCTGAACACACAGTACGGTACAGACTATATTTCCGTCATGCCGACAAACCTGTACGGACCTAACGACAACTATCATCCCGAGCACAGCCATGTACTGCCTGCACTCATCAGACGCTTCCATGAAGCGAAGCTGGAAGGAAAGGCAAGTGTAACATGCTGGGGAGACGGTTCCCCGTTAAGGGAATTCCTGTATGTGGATGACCTTGCGAACCTGTGCGTGTTCCTGATGAACAATTACAGCGGCAATGAAACAGTCAATGCCGGTACAGGCAAAGAACTGACGATCAAAGAACTGACAGAACTGGTAGCCAAAGTAGTCGGTTATGAAGGAGAGATCCTCTGGGATCCTTCCAAACCGAACGGAACACCCAGGAAGCTGCTGGATGTATCCAAGGCAGCAGCACTTGGCTGGACATACAAGACAGAACTGGAAGACGGTATCCGTCTGGCATACGAAGACTTCCTGAACAATCCCATGAGGGCAGAAAGGTAAGGCATTATGAATATCATTCTGTTATCCGGCGGAAGCGGAAAACGCTTATGGCCGCTGTCCAATGACATCCGCTCCAAACAGTTTATCAAGATCTTCAAGAAGGAAGACGGTACATATGAATCCATGGTCCAGAGAGTATACCGTCAGATCAAGAGCGTTGATACTGACGCGTCTGTGACCATAGCGACTTCACGTTCCCAGGTATCCGCGATCCATAACCAGTTAGGTGAAGACATCGGTATATCTGTTGAACCCTCCAGAAGAGATACATTCCCGGCAATTGCCCTGGCAACTGCTTACCTGCATGATGTCAAAGGGATCGATGAAAACGAAGCGGTCGTTGTATGCCCGGTAGACCCATATGTAGAAGACAGCTACTTTGAAGCACTGAAACAGCTCCATGCACAGGCAGAAAAGGGTGAAGCCAACCTGGTCCTGATGGGGATCGAACCGACATACCCCAGTGCCAAGTACGGCTATATCATTCCGAAAACGGATGAACAGGTATCCTATGTTTCGACATTCAAGGAAAAGCCTGATGAGAAAACAGCAGAGTCCTATATCGCACAGGGTGCGTTATGGAACGGCGGTGTGTTCGCATACAAGCTCAAGTATGTTCTGGACATTGCCAGAACATTACTGGACTACACAGACTATGAAGACCTCTACAGCAGATATGACACACTGACAAAGATCAGCTTTGACTATGCTGTGGTAGAAAAAGAACCCAGTATCCAGGTCATGAGATACCATGGGGAATGGAAAGACCTCGGTACATGGAATACACTCACGGAAGCCATGGAAGAACCTGTCATCGGTGACGGTGTTATGAATGACAGATGTGAAGACGTACATATCGTCAATGAACTCAATGTGCCTGTTTTGGCTATGGGCCTCTCACATGTCATCATTTCCGCAAGCCCGGACGGGATCCTGGTAACGGACAAACAGCAGAGCTCCTATATCAAACCGTATGTCGATAAGTTTGACCAGCAGATCATGTTTGCCGAGAAGTCATGGGGTTCCTACCGTGTACTGGATGTCGACAGGGAATCCATGACAGTCAAGGTCACACTGAATCCCGGACACCGTATGAACTATCACAGCCACCAGCACCGCAATGAAGTCTGGACTGTTGTTTCAGGAACAGGCAAAACGATCGTAGACGGTATGGAAGAAGCAGTGGCACCCGGATCCGTTATTACGATCCAGGCAGGCTGCCGTCATACCGTGATCGCTGATACGGAACTGGTGCTCATCGAAGTACAGTTAGGCAAGGAGATCAGCAGGGAAGACAAACAGAAGTTCCCGTTGGAGTATTAGAATGCAGGAAGAAAACAGAAAAACAAATATACCGTTTTTTCTGAAGCCTGCAGGCAAGGACTATCTATGGGGCGGCAGACGTCTGAACGATGACTATGCAAAGAACATCGACATGACGCCGCTGGCTGAGACATGGGAATGCAGTACGCATCCTGACGGACCAAGCACCGTATCTTCCGGTATCTATGAAGGAAGGCTGCTGAGCGATGTCCTGAAAGAACATCCGGAGTACATCGGTACGCATCCCCATACAGAAGGGGAACTGCCGATCCTGATCAAGCTTATCGATGCCAAGCAGGATCTTTCCGTACAGGTACATCCTGACGACTTGTATGCGCATGAATACGAGAACGGTCAGCTTGGAAAAGATGAGATGTGGTATGTCCTTGACGCAAAGAAGGACAGCACACTGATCTATGGCCTGAACAGGACCGTGACAAAGGAAGAACTCCGAGCAGGCATCGAGGATGGCAGTATCGTCAAATACATGCAGAAGGTGCCTGTCCATAAGAATGATGTCTTCTACATCAAAGCAGGTACGATCCATGCGATCGGCGCAGGTGTTATGCTGGCGGAAGTACAGGAAAGCTCGAACCTGACATACAGGCTCTACGACTATGACCGTACCGACAGGCACGGGGATAAACGTGAGCTGCATGTTGAAAAGGCACTTGCTGTAGCAGACCTGAGTGCGGCGGAAAAGCCGGTACAGCCGATGCGTCTTCTGAATTACCGAAGGGGATGGGCAAGCGAGTTCCTGTACCGCTGCAAATACTTCCAGACAGAACGTATCCTGCTGAATACGGAACGGATCAGGGAAATGGTAACGGTACAGACGGACAGCCTGAGCTTTATGGTCATGTTGTGTCTGGAAGGAAGCGGGATGCTGAGGTATGAGAATGAGATACTCCCGTTCTTCAAGGGAGACTGCATCTTCATTCCGGCAGACTCCGTACCCGTACAGCTCCATGGCACAGCGCAGTTCCTGAGAGTCAGCTGCTAGAAAAGAGAAAACGTATGACAAGATGGATGGATGAATATAAAAGATGGTGTGAACATGTCTTCAGTGATGAAGACATCAGTATCCAGCTGAATGAAATGGCAGGTAATGAAACAGCGATCGAAGACGCCTTCTACAGGGACCTGGCATTCGGAACAGGCGGACTCAGAGGTGTGATCGGTGCCGGTACAAACAGGATGAATGTATGTACGGTAGGCAAAGCATCACAGGGATTGTCAGACTACGTGAACAGTCATTTCCCGGAAGGAAAGCGTTCTATCGCTGTGTCCTATGACTCCAGGATCAAATCAGATCTTTTTGCAAAAACAGCTTCTGCTGTCTTTGCGGCAAACGGGATCCATGTATACCTGTACAGTCAGCTGATGCCGACGCCGTGTCTTTCCTATGCCGTCAGGTATCTGCATGCCTCAGCAGGCATCATGGTGACTGCCAGCCACAATCCTGCCAAATACAACGGATACAAGGTATATGGAAGCGACGGATGCCAGATCACCACACAGGCAGCCAAAGAGATCCTGACTGAGATCGAGAAGCTGGACTGCTTCAAGGATGTGAAGACGATCAGCTTTGGAGAAGGTCTTTCTTCAGGACTTATCGAATACATCTCTGAAGATGTCTATACATCATTCACGGAATGCGTGAAGCATGAGAGTGTACTGGGAGAAAATGACGAGATCGACCGCAATGTAGCAATCGTTTACTCACCGCTGAACGGAACAGGACTGAAGCCTGTTACCCGTGCTCTGAAAGAAACGGGCTTTACGAACATTACCGTTGTCAGGGAACAGGAACAGCCTGACGGGAACTTCCCGACATGTCCGTATCCCAATCCTGAGATCCGGGAAGCTATGGAACTGGGTATGGAGTACTGCAAGAAGTACGATGCAGATCTGTTATTGGCTACAGACCCGGATTGTGATCGGTGCGGCATTGCCGTGAGAAACGGTGATGACTACCAGCTGTTAACAGGCAATGAAGTCGGATTATTACTGCTGGACTACATCTGTTCCCAGAGGATCAAAAACAAGACGATGCCGGAACACCCCGTCTTTGTCAAAACGATCGTTACCATGGACCTGGCAGAACGCATCGCGGAACACTATGGCGTGGAAACAGTCAATGTACTGACAGGATTCAAATTCATCGGTGAAGTGATCGGTAAACTGGAAGCACAGGGCAGACAGTCAGACTATATCTGCGGATTTGAAGAATCCTATGGTTATCTGACAGGCATCTATGTCAGGGATAAAGATGCTGTGAATGCAGCATACATGATCTGTGAGATGTTTGCATATTACAGAACAAGAGGCATCTCGCTGCTGGAGAAACTGAATGAGATCTATCAGGAATACGGATACTGTCTGAATACACTGCATTCCTATGAATTCGAAGGATCAGCAGGTTTTGCCAGGATGCAGGAGATCATGAAGAACTTCCGCATGGATATGACGCATATCGCAGGCAGAAGGATCCAGAATACATTTGACTATCTGGAAGGACTGAACGGTCTTCCGAAATCAGACGTACTCAAGTTCATCCTGAAAGATCATTGTTCCGTTGTTGTCAGACCGTCCGGTACAGAACCGAAACTTAAGACATACATCTCGGTATCCGCACCGACCAGGGAACAGGCAGCGATCATCGAACAGGACATCACAGAATATCTGAACGGATATTTCAAATAAGCACACTTACAAAAGCACAGTCATTTATCGGCTGTGTTTTTTGTATGCCTGATTTTTATGAATATGATGATTAATGTTTCATCAAATACCCAGTGTAATATCTGCGCTGCAAATTCATGTTAATGAATAACAAATCCTTTGCCGGAAACAATACAAAAACAGAAAAACGCATAAGCAAGCCTTTATAACGTTGTTATCAACCGGGTATACCAATCGCATGCACACCTGCAGCAGAGACCGTTTTGGTCTCTTTTTCTGATCTGCGATATGTATTGTCCGCCTGAAAAGTTTTCATGAATATATCAGATAGCTATGAAGAATAACAAACAGCATGACCTCATATCTCTTTTCATGCGTATCTGTTTCTGTACAATTGCTTATATGTGAGGAGTTTATTATGAATCAGATCAGACCCGAAGACTATTTCCATCTAAAGAAAATTACTAATACCGTACATACAGAAGATCTCAGATATGTTGTATTTCTGACCTCAGTTTCCGATCGAAAAGTCTACAGGACAAACAGTGATGTCATCATTCTGGATACTGAAACAGGCAGAACGGATATCCTGGAACGCAGGAAACAGATCACGGCAATGGCAGCTTCAGGCTGTGATGTGCTGATCCAGTATGCCCCGGCATACAGGGCAAAGACTGCCAAGGTATGCCGGTATGAAGTCAGTACCGGAAAACTGAAAGAAACATATGAACTGGAAAAAGGCTATACGCTGAAGTATATCCGGAATGATAAAGAATGGATCCTTTCACATACAGAAGACAGACATGAAGAAGAGACAAAAGGAAAAGGGATCCATATCCTGGAGGAATTCCCTTACTGGGGAGATGGAAGAGGATACATTTCCGGCAAGAGAAACGGTCTTTACCTGTATTTTCTGAAAGATAAGAAAATGGAGAAACTGACCGGTGAAGTACATGTGGCTGGCAGTGCGCTGACGGAAGACTGTCTGTATTATTCCGGCAGGATCTTTGATACGGTTATGGGACCTTCTGCAGAGCTCAGGGCATATGATTTCAAAGAAAAGAAAGTCAGAGTGATTCTGGAAGACAAACTGCAGAGGATCGATGCTGTTGCGGCATACGGCAATGATGTCTTCTGGCTTGGCAGTGATATGAAGAAATACGGCAATCATCAGCTTTCTGATATCTGGAAAAACGGAGAAATGCTGTTGTCCTGTGAGGAACATTATGCATTCGGTAAAACGCTGTACTGTGATATGACAGCCGGAGGAGATCCGTTCTTCATAGCGGCTGAAACCGGTCTGTATCTGAGAGTACAGGAAGGAACACATACGAAAGTTGTCAGGATCGATGGAGAGGGAATGCATGTCCTGGCGGATATTGAAGGCAATATTTCCGGTATGGACCTTGCTGGCAATACCCTGTATGTAACTGCTGCAGTGGCAGATGAAGCACTTTGTCTTTACAGGATCGATGAAACAGGCATGAAGAAACTGTATGATCCGAATCAGGCATTTTTCAGGTCACACACTGTATCCAAAGCAGAATCGCTCAATGTTGTGGATCAAAGAGGGGATACAGTGCATGGCTGGGTATTCAAACCGCATGACTATGATGAAACAAAACAGTATCCCGGACTGCTGATGGTGCATGGCGGACCGAGATCCTGCAACGGTCCGATGTATACATTCCAAATCCAGATGTTCAATGCCCTGGGATACTTTGTATTTACCTGCAACCCGCATGGTTCGGAAGGATTCGGTGAGAAATTCGCTGATCTCAGAGGACAGTGGGGAGAGATCGACTTTGAAGATCTGATGCTGTTTACGGACAAAGTCCTGGAAGCATACCAGATGATCGACCGGACAAGAACAGGTATGTTCGGTGGTTCATACGGAGGCTTCATGGCAAACTGGATCGAAGGCCATACAGACCGCTTTGCGGCAATCGTATCAAATGCTTCGATTTCCAATTTCTTTAATGATCCGATGACCAGTGAACTGGGGATCAATTTTGACTTCAATGAACTTCAGACGACATGCTGGGATGATCCTTCCGAAGTATGGAAGCACAGTCCTCTGAAATATGCCGACCAGGCAAAAACACCGATCCTGTTCCTGCACGGAATCGAAGACCATAACTGTCCGCTTGATCAGGGACTGCAGATGTTCGGGGCAATGAAGTACTTTAACGTTCCTTCCAGAATGGTGACATTTGAAGGGGAATGGCATACGCTTCTGTCTGCCGGATCACCTGAGCACAAGATGCTGTTCCTGAATGAAATGATCTCATGGTTTGATCAGTGGCTGAAAGGATCAGCAGAATAAAGTGTTATAACCACATACCTGCAAAGAGCTTACGTTCAGTACAACTAGATCGGTTTCTTTGCAATTCAATTGATGGAAACTTTTATATAACGCACACCCAAAAAGCTCAAAAATGAAAAGTTTTGGTTATCACAATAACTAAAACTTTTTTGATTTGCTTAGATAAAACCAAAAAAAGTTCAATTAGAAGTTCATCTTGGCTGATCAAAATAGGCCATCCAAAACTGTTGTATTTTTCTCGGATTATTACAAACAGATTATATGTGCTTAATCATTGGGAGTTAATATCGAAACAATCAATATTGGCAAGCAAATCTTTCGTGTAAACACGACAAATTATTGAGAAAAATAATGTGATAATCAGATAAAAATGTAAAAACAATCATTTTTAACTATAATTGGTAGGTCGACAAAAATAGACCTCTAAAAACCTGCTATACTTTCCTCGAGATTTGACAAATAGATAAGACAGATAATACTGATTTTATCATTGAATAAGTGAGGAAGATACTATGCCGAAAATGATAAAAAGGTACATTTCATGGTTACTGAGTGCTTTGATGTGCTTCAACAGTTCTTTTACTGTGACACATGCGGAAGAACCTGTACAAACAGAAGAACCGGAAAACCTGGAGGTAATGGAAGAAGAACAAACTCAGAGTGAACAGCCTGAAACAGCAGAAGAGATTTCTATAGAAGTGGAAGAAAAGTCACCTGAAACTACCGAGGAGGAATTAACAGTCGAAGAAAACCAGGAAGAACTGCCTGAGGAAACAGTTGAATCTGACGAGATTGTTGTTGAAGAGACAGAGGAAACACCTGAGCCTGAACAGGAACAGACTGAGGAAGAAACAACTCTGCCTGCAGAAGAAACAGCTGAGCCCGAAACTACGGAAACACCTGCAGAAGAAACAGCAGAACCCGAAGAAACAGAAGAACCTGCAGCTCAGTATGAAGTTACATTTGACGCAGGTGACGGACATTTCGAAGACGGCAGTACTTCACTCACAGTAACTGTCGAAGAAGGGACACTTTTAACAGAAGTACCGGAAGTTTTCGCTGATGAAGAACTGGAACTGGTCGGCTGGTTCCTGGAAGGAAGCGGAGAACCAGTTGATTTCACTATATTTGAAGTGACAGAGTCTGTGACTCTGATTGCCGAATGGATTGAAAAATCAATAGTCACAGCAGATAACATTGAAACTGAGATCACTGTTGAGCCGGGTGCATATTCCGCAGTCATTAAGTTTTCGGTTAATTCATATATCAGCACTCTGTATTTTGTCTATTCAACAGACAGTACTGATACCCTGCTGACTGAGAAGGAATCAGTAACTTATTCAGACATATCCAATGCAAATACACTTTATAAAATCAAAAGTGATTATAATCTTATCGGCGGTAGATATGAATACGAATGGCATGTTGATGGAAAAAACAATACAGTGCTGACTCCAAATACCGCTTATTATGTGCAGATATATCTGTATTCTTCCGGGAGTTATGTGCAGCTTGGAAGTAAATTCAGCTTTACAACAGCTACCGGAATTGAACAGACTGCTGTTGCGATCAAGGATATTCAGGTCCAGGACGGTTATGTGAAATCCCGTGTAACCTTTAATTTTGATAATCCGAACAATGAAGAGCTCATTGAAACCAGATTGTTTGTGACTCAGCCGGATGGTACTGAAGGCAGTACAACATATTACACTACTTATAATTCCACTGAAAAATACTATTATGCAGATGTGCCTAATAAATGGGAAGCCGGATATTCAGTAAAGATCGGTGTAAAAGTACCGGAAGGAGAAGGAGAACTCAAACATATTGAATCAGAAGCACTTTCGTTCAGCCCGAAAGATCCTTCAGAAATAACCACAAACATTTCAGCAGAAGCATTAATTAACAGTGCAGTCATCAAAGCTGAGTTCAGCCCGTATTATTCATGGGATTCGCTGAGTCCGTATGTTTATTACAGAAAGAAGGGTGATACCGATTATAAATCACAATATGGTTATTATTCTTCCTACAGCAATCAACCAACGAGTGCGAGTATTAAATTGACAAAACTCGAGCCAAATACAGAATATGAATATTATAAAGTCGATCAATACTATCAAAATGGGACTAATGTAACACTGAGAAGTGACGGAAGTGCTGATGCACCGCTGACATTCACAACCAGAGAACTGGTTACATATTCTGAAAGTGATTTTGATCCGGCATTGTATAAAGAACTGCGCAGTTTTTTCAAACTGGCTGAGGAAGACAGCTTAACGAATGCAAACTTTGAAAATATAACGGATCTTACTATACGTTTAAGTCAGACGCAGTCAAGTTCTTATTACAGCGGCTCCACTTATATGAATTTATACCTCAAAGAACCGATGAAATCACTGAAGGGTGTTGATAAATTTGAGGTATTGACCCATCTTTCTGCAGAAGGACATGATATCACCGATATCAGTCCTATACAGAAAATGACAGGTATTACAAATCTTGACCTGGATTATAACGATCTGACTGTGATGCCTGATCTGAGCGGATTTACAAGTCTGAAATATCCTTCCGTGTATTACAACATGATTGATCCTGATACGATAACCACGGATAAATTCCCTGCATCCGTTGAGAATATTGAGAACTATATCAGTAATTTCAAAACGGAACAGAGAAATGATTCACTTATGATTCCGGATCAGTTCTATGATCATTCAGATAAGAAGACTGCAGCCGTTTATTATGCCGGAATGAAGAGTGGAAGAAGCTATACGCTCACATTGACTATTGACGGAAAAACAACAGATATCACTTATAACAACACCAGTTATAACAACGACCGTGTATTCCTGGAAGAAGATGCAGAGACAGCCTTCGGAACCACGTTTGATTATGATAAGGACTATTCTGCATCATTCACGATCAAAGACGAATTTGGCACAACATACAAAGAAGCAGTTAAGAACATCAGGTTTGTAAAAGACACAAGAGAAACTGAAGTATCTTATGTATCTTCCGATTCGACAAATGTATATGTATACGATATTTATCTTCCGGAAGAGTTCAGCTCAGCAGCATTCACAAAGGCAGAACTGATCAATGCATCCGGGGCTATCTGCGGAAAAACTGAAACTGTCAGTACAAGAACATCAAGCACCAGATATGAAGAAAGATATCATTTCCCGAGCTCTGTATATTATTCTGAAGCAACATCATATACATATATCAGCAGTCTCCGTATCAATCTGATCAAACGCTTAAAGTCAGGCACATATTCAGCCAGACTGACAACATCAGATAATCGGACACTGATGATCAATGACTGTCTGGTTGTTTACTCAGTTGAAGATCCTGCAATACTGGATTCGATCTATCAGGACTCTGATTATAATTCTCTGGGAGATTATATTTTCGTTGAACTTAGCGGTAAGAATATCAACCCCGACAAGATCTGGCCAGTACTGTATTACCAGGGAAAGCAGGCAACTGAAACGACCCCTGCAGCACACTATTACGATGGCAGCACACCGGTATATAAGCTGAAGAAGACAGGTGACTGCTGGAAAGAAGACTCATTAAATCTTGAATTCAAATTTGAGGTTCAGGACGGATACGAATATATCAATAACATTAGCGGCAGTACTTTATATTATTATGCCGGTGATAGTTATAAATACGATGTATATGAATCCTGGTATAACTGGAAACGTGAACAGTTTGAAGCAACTGCTGCAAATCCTGACAAGATCGTAAAAGTCATTGCGTATAACAACAGCAGTGACAGAAGCAAAGACGTCAACCGTATCGGTGAGACAGAAGAATTTACGATCACTGAAGACTGCATCTTAGCATTCAATCTGAAGTTTAATGAAGAAGTGTTCAAACCTGTCAGCGGCAAGACATATTATCTGAAGTATTACTCCAAAGATGGGGAAACGGAATACAGTACTACAGCAAATGTAAGTGTCAGATATCCTTCTGATGAAGTCGATACAGGCAATGCGTATGTACAATTATCTAAATATCTGTATAACACTCAGGTGACTTCGATCGACAGTATCTTTGTTGGAATTCCTGCGGAAACAGCTGTGGATACAGCCAGCATGAAATTTGAACTTACAGATCAGGCTGGAACAGTATATGGCACATCAAACAGCATCACAGCAGGCACAGCTGTCAGAAACAATATCAACTATAATACTTATTCAGTTAAGAACTGGACACTGACAACTCCGATCACTGAAGATGGTATGTACAATATTGCGTTCACAGATGATAAACAGCCATATGTCACTACTGCAATAACAGTTTTGATCACTGATACGTTCTATATGACGTATATGTACGGCAGTTTCTCGACAAACTATTCGACCAATACTACAGTGTTTAATCTGAACATGGATACTCCTGAACTCAACAGCGCAGCCAGTGCGGCCGCAGCCAAGGAACTCTGGACAGACAAAAAGTATAAACTTGAAGTATTTGATGCACTGGGCACACCTGTTACCGGATGGTCTATTACGGGTTATAGTAGCAGAACTCTGACAATTTCCGGTCTGAGCACAGAATATGTCGGTCTCTATTTCAGGGTAACAAGAAACGGAGTACGTCCCAGAGACTATCAGCAAGCCAGACAGGCAGACGGAACGTATCCTGAATACTATGAGAGTGAATACGGACATTATGTATCAACAGGAAGATCAACTGTCTATGCAACGGGAAAGAGCTACAATGTCTACTTAGGAATCGGATTCGGACCTGAGGCAGTATTCCCGTATACGATCAGGCTGTATCAGAAGGGAACGAATCAGCTGTTCAAGAGCATAACTGTTTCCAGCAGATCCGGCCTGTCCGGTTCGATCTACCGCTATTTCACAAAAGATGATCTCAAGAATGTTCCTGAAAATGAATATCTTGATATCAAGGTCGTCAACCAGTATGAGATGTGTGTTTACAGCACACAAGGATATCTGGAACCGAGAGATGTGCCTGCAACATCCATTACATTGAATGCTTCATCACTGACAGTAAATGAAGGTGAAACAGCTCAGCTTACAGCAATAGTCACGCCTGCGAATACAACTGACATCGTTGTCTGGAAATCCAGTGATGCGTCGATCGTTTCGATCGATGAGACAGGCAAGATAACAGGTGTATCCGGAGGCGAAGCAACCATTACAGCTACAGCTGGAACCGTATCGGCTGAGTGTTTAGTAACAGTAGTCATACCTGCAGAAAAGATCGAGATCCTGACAGAAGTCAGTGAGATCGAATATGGTAAGTCTGAAACACTTGAAGTGACATTCACACCGTCTGATACGACGCATCAGAAGGTCACATGGGCATCCAGTGATGAGAGTATCGCAACAGTAGATGAAAATGGTGTTGTTACAGCAGTGGGTGAGGGAAAAGTGACGATCACTGCAACTTCAGAAGGTGGTCTTACTGCAAGCAAGGAGATCAGCATACTGTTTACCCATCTGACAGGAATCTCGTTCAAAGAAGAATCAGCGGATATCATCATTCATGAGTCAAAAGAACTTGAGCTGATCTATGATCCTGAGAATGCATCGCTGAAAACAGTCACCTGGGAATCAAGTGATGACAGTGTTGCGACAGTCGATGAGAACGGTACAGTGACAGCAGTTAATGGCGGATCAGCAGTAATTAAAGCTACTTCAGAAGATGGAAACTTAACAGCAGAGATCACAGTAAACGTCATTGTGCCTGCAGAAAAGATCGAGATCCAGACAGAAGTCAGTGAGATCGAATATGGTGAGTCTGAAACACTTGAAGTGACATTCAAACCTTCCAACACAACTAACCAGAAGGTAACATGGACATCCAGTGACGAGAGTATTGCGACAGTGGATGAAAATGGAGTTGTGACAGCTGTTGGAGAAGGGAAAGTCATTATCACAGCAACTTCCGAAGACGGTGGATTTACTGCGAGCAAAGAGATCAACGTACTGTTTACCCATCTGACAGGAATCTCATTCAAAGAAGAATCAGCAGATATCATCATTCATGAGTCAAAAGAACTGGAACTGATCTATGATCCAGAGAACGCATCACTGAAAACAGTCACATGGGAATCAAGTGATGAAAGTGTTGCGACAGTCGATGAGAACGGTAAAGTAACTGCGGTCGGAGACGGAACAGCGACCATTACAGTCACATCAAAAGATGGAGGATATTCTGCGTCTATTGAAATCCATGTGATCATCCCTGCCCAGAGTATTACTATCTCTTCAGAAGTGACAGAGATCCTGTACGGAAATTCTGAAACACTGGAAGTTGCTTTCACTCCTTCTAATACAACAAATCAGAAGGTGACATGGACATCCAGTGATGAGAGTATTGCGACAGTGGATGAGAATGGCGTTGTCACAGCGGTCGGAGAAGGAAAAGTAACGATTACTGCAACATCAGAAGACGGCGGGTTTACTGCGAGCAAAGAGATCAATATTCTCTTCACACATATTGAAAGCATTGCATTTACTGAAGAGGAAGTATCAGGACTTACTGGGGAGACTGTCCAGCTGAAGACGCTGATCCTGCCTGAAGATGCGACAGTCAAGGATGTAACATATAAATCTGATAATGAGGATGTTGCGACTGTTGATGAGAACGGACTGGTCAGGATCCTGGCAGGAGGGAAGGCGTATATTACTGTCACCACTAAGGACGGTGAAAAAACAGCCACTGTAAAGGTGGTAGGATATCCTGAGGGTATCAGTGTGCAGAAACTTCCGGACTATACATATACGGGGCAGGCATTCAAGCCAGAAGTAAAAGTATATGACAGAGGTGTGCTGTTAACAGAAAAGACAGATTACACTGTGACATATAAAAACAATGTCAAAGCAGGAGAAGCATCAGTCATTATCAAATCAAACAAGAAAGGCAACTATAAAGATACACAGACCGTTTATTTCACGATTCATCCGGCAGATATCAGTGAAGAGAATCCTGATATTATCGTAGATGCACTGTCCGTACAGGCAACAGGAAAGCCATTAAGTCCGGTACCGGTCATATACTTCAACGGAAAGAAACTGAAGAACAAGACAGACTACACAGTTTCATACGATAACTTTGGAGACCGGACAGCAGCAGGAAAACATACAGTCACGATAACCGGCATTAAGAATTTCAGCGGAACCAGAGATGTAACAGTTTCAGTTGCACCGCAGGATTTTGTGTCAGTATCCAAATTGAAGGTAACAACAAAACCGGTCAGCTATTCTGATCTGACCGGAGACTTCATGAATGACTTTGCCGGAAGAATCACCGTAAAGAACGGAAAAGATGAACTTGTCAAAGGAATCGAATATGCTGTGCTGGAAGACAGCGCAGTCAACTGTGATTCGATCGGATCCTGCACATTCAACATTGAAGGGAAAGGAAGATATGTCGGACAGAAGACAGTAACTGTTAAGATTACTGGAACATCACTGGCAGACAAGAAGATCAGAGCAGAGCTGCCTGTGTATGTTTATACTGGAGAAGAAATTGAGCTCGGAAATGACTTTGCACTGCTGAATAATGGAATGCCGCTGGAAGAAGGAACAGACTATGAGATCACAGGATATTCCAAGAATATCAATGCAGGAACTGCAACAGCTACCCTGAAAGGAATCAACAAATATACCGGAACAAGAAAGGTGAATTATAAGATCTTACCTGATACATCCAGAGTAGCGGATAACAGGATCGCTGTAGCGGAAGCTGTATATACAAAGGGCGGAGCGAAACCTGCAGTCCTGATCAATGGTATGACGGAAGGTGTTGATTATACTGTTAAGTACACGAACAATACCAAGGCAGGAACATACGGAACAGCGACTGTCACCTACAAAGGAAACTATAAGGGAGCACCTTCATCCATAAAGCAGTTCTATATCAAGCAGAAAGATATCAAAGACGTCACAATTACTGCTAAAGACCTGGTCTATAAGAAAGGGAAGTACCAGAGCACACCTGTACTGACAGATACCGACGGAAAGAAACTGAAGGCAGGAACCGATTATGAGAAGACTTATGAATATACAGGAAATATCATAGGAGGAGATGCCCAGCCAGATACTGAGATCACAGTGACTGTAAAAGGAACAGGAAACTACACAGGAACAGTATCCGCAACATACCGTATCCTTAATACAGGCAAAGATATCAGCAAAGCCACGTTCAAGATCACGGCAAAAGAATACACCGGGAGTGAAGTAACACTGTCAGAAGCTGACATCATAGCAACCATCAATAAAACAACACCGCTTCAACTCGGAACAGACTATGAGATCGTAGGCTATACGAACAATGTCAAGAAGGGGAATGCCAAGGTCACGTTCCGTGGTATCAACGGATACGGAGGAACAAAGACAGTATCCTTCAAGATCGGGCAGAGGAGCATTACTGATTACTGGAAGGGTATAAATGACTTCTTCGCACGCATGTTCTGAGTATCTTCAACTGATTGAAAACTGATCATTATCGAAAGAACCGGGTTACAGTGCAAATGCTGCACAAAACCCGGTTTTTATCTGTAAGCATCAGGTCGACAAGAATAGACCGACGAAAAACTGTTATACTTTCCTCAGGATTTGACAAATGGATAAGACAGATAATCGTGGTTTTATCGTTGTTTAAGTGAGGAAGATACTATGCCGAAAATGACAAAAAAGTATATTTCATGGATGCTGAGTGCTTTGATGTGCTTCAACAGTTCTTTTATTGTGACTCAGGCGGAAGACCCGGTGCAAACAGAAGAGCCGGAGATTCTGGAAGTGGCAGAAGAACAGCCGGAAGAGATTGTTCAGGAGACCGTTGAGGAAGAACAGATTGAGGTTCCTTCTGACGAAGAGATAATCCATGATGAAAATCCTGAAGAACCCAAGGAACAATTGTCTGAGGAAATTATTACAGGAGATGAAACTGGAGATGCAGAAAACGAAATAGCAGAAGATTTTCCCCAGCAGACAGGAACACCGGCTGAAGATATTACGGAAACGGAATTAATCCCTGAGGAATCAGCTGTTATAGAGGATGACTTTGATGAAGAAAATGAATTATCTGATTCTGTAACAGAAGAAACAGAAATAACAGACGAAGGAGAACCCGCAGAAGAAGGTGAAGTAGAAAGTATTATTACTGCAAGCTGCGGTGATAATCTGACATGGAGTTATTCCAAGAATACACTGACGATCAGTGGATATGGGGATATGGATGATTTTTCAGAGGGAACAGCGCCTTGGGCACAGTATAAAGATACTCTGAAAACGGTCATTGTAAAAAGCGGAGTTACCAGTATCGGTGATTATGCTTTTAGTAATTTCTCAGCACTTACTAAGGTGACACTTCCCGATGATCTGTTATCTATCGGATCATATGCGTTTAATCTGTGTTTTCGAGATAAGAGTGCAACATATACTTTTAATATGCCTTCAAAGCTGGAGTATGTTGGAGACTACGCTTTCTATTGTGATCAGTGGCTTCCTTTCAAGAGCGCTGTTCTGCCGGCAGAACTGTCATATATCGGTTCATGGGCTTTTGCGAATTGCTTGCAGCTAAAAGGGAAACTGGTGATTCCAGAAGGTATCACTGTGGTAGAACACGGTGCATTCTCATATAACCGTTGGATTACAGGTATTGAACTGCCATCTTCATTAAAAAGAATAGGTGTAGAAGGTTTTGCAGGATTCGGACTAGATGATGATCCTGTGATAGAACAACTGATCATTCCCGATTCAGTAGAACGAATTGATTCAGAGGCTTTTAGAGGAGTGCATATCAAATCATTGATAATTGGCAAGAATGTCAAATATATCGGAGTTGCTGCATTTAGTGATACAGTTTTGGAGAAAGTCGTTTTCAGAGGAAATGCACCGGGAACAGCTGCTAATTCTAATGTTTTTTCCAGTGAACCATTGATTGTATATTATCCGGCTGATGATGATACCTGGACTGATGATGCCAAGAACAGGATCAGCGAAAATGGATGGACACCAATCATTTGGAAGGAACAGGGTGCAGATTATGAAGATTCCTGTGGTGATAATCTGACATGGAAATATCAGAACAAAATTCTTACTGTCAGCGGTAAAGGTGAAATGTATGATTTTTCATCTGAAGGAGGAGCTCCGTGGGCAGATCATATGCATGAGATCGAGACTGTTATTGTAAAAGATGGTGTTACCAGTATCGGTGATTATGCATTTATGGGATTATCAAACGTAGTTACAATATCTCTTCCTGACAGTATCAGATACATCGGAGATCATTCGATTGCCCATTGCAGTACCCAATATACAGATGTACATAATCCATTTCATCTTCCTGATCATCTGATTTATATCGGAGATTATGCATTTGATAGCAGCTCATACTTATCATTTGATTCTGCAGAACTGCCTCAGAGTCTTGAATATATTGGTGCATATGCTTTCCGTTATTGTTATAGACTAATCGGAAAACTGATTATTCCAGAAGGTATAACCAAAATTGAAAACTATTCTTTTATCAGCTGTTCTGGACTTACAGATATTCAATTGCCGCCATATTTAGAGGAGATTGGAGAAGGAAGCTTTCAATATGCGAGAAACATTAAGACAATCATAATTCCTGATACAGTTACCAGAATCGAGGCTTTGGCATTCTACTATGGCGAATACGAAAAAGTAGTGATTGGACGGAATGTTGAATGGATAGGAAGACAGGCCTTTGACAGCCAGACGCTTACAGATGTCTATTTTCTTGGTGATCCGCCAAAGCATGAATATTTTGTGTATTATCACTCAAACGCATTCGCATATTATCCTGAAGAAAATACCTTATGGACACAGGAAATAAGGGATGAGATTGGTGAGAATTTTGCCTATGTTACATGGGTCGCAGACAGTCTTTTCACAGAAGTAACACTCGTCCTAAATGATGAAGGAGATACTGAAATTATAGAAGTATTAAAAGATTCTGTTTTTGCAAAACCTCAGGTAGACGGACCTGAAGGATACTATGTTTCCGGATGGTATACCAGTCCGAGGTATACGGAATCCACAAAATGGAATTTCAATAAAGATAAAGCCAGGGATAACCTGATTTTGTACGCAAAATGGGAACCGATCAAAGTCGTTGATGTTTATTTGCTGGAATTGGAAGATGAAGAGTCTATTCTGATTGAAAAGGGTCAGACATATCAATTGGAATATGTAATAGAACCGGAAGATGCGTTGAATCAGAATGTTACATGGAGTTCAAGCGATAATAAAGTTGCTTCGGTAGATGAAAACGGATTGGTTACCGGCTTGAGCAACGGGACAGCAACGATTACGATAACAACAGAAGACGGTGATCATAGTGCATCGATAGAAGTTGCTGTTGTAGTGAAAGTCAAAGGAATTACTTTATCGGATGATCAGATATCGATTGCCATAAGAGATCAGTATGAACTTACAGCAGTCATAGAACCTGAAGATGCGTACAATCAGACCGTATTATGGTCATCCAGTGATGAAGATGTCGTAACTGTAGATGAGAACGGTATAGTTACCGCAGTATCAGAAGGAACTGCAGTCATAACTGCAGAAACGAAAGACGGAGGATATACAGATACATGTACAGTAACGTCTTATACGGTGTTTGCTGAAGGTATTACCGTCAATGATGAAGAATCCGTGTCTGAACTTGAGTTTGGAAGAAATGGAACTATTAAAATAACTTTTGAACCATCCAATACAACTAACCAGAAACTCGGATGGTCATCCAGTGATGAGAAGATTGCTGTCGTTGATGAAAACGGAATCATTACCGCAGTTGGAGAAGGCTCTGTTACGATCACAGCGACATCAGAAGATGGTGGATTTACTGCTTCCAAGACGATAGATGTCTTCTATAACCATATTGAGAAAGTCGCTTTTGCAGAAGAAGCAACGGAGACTGTTATTGGAAAAACACGGTCATTGATTATACTTTTCACACCTGAAAACGCTTCAAATAAAGCAGTTACATATGTATCGAGCAATGAAGATATCGCAACTGTCGATAAAGAAGGGGTTGTTACAGGCATTTCAGAAGGAACTGCAGAGATAACAGTGACCACGGAAGATGGGAATCATATCGCTGTTTGTATAGTTAGAGTAATGCCAAACGGTGTATATATAAAAGGACTGGCAGATTCGTATACATATACCGGTTCAGCGTTTAAACCTGAAATCCAGATATATGACAGCGGTATCCTGTTGACACCTATAACAGATTACACGATCACCTATAAGAACAATACGAAAGCATATACTCTGACAGAAGATGACTCTGAATTCATTGCAAAAAAAGCACCTCAGATCATTCTTAAATCCAATAGCAAAGGCAACTATAAAGGATCCAAGACGATATACTTCACCATTGAACCGTTGGATATCAATGATGAACAGATCACAGTAGATGAACTGTCTGCTCAAGCGGGCACAAAACCGATCAGTCCTGTTCCGGTTGTGTATTTCAACGGGAAGAAATTGAAGAACAAGACAGATTTCACAGTTGATTACAATGGATGGAACCAGATGGATTCCGGAGATATCACGATCAAGATCCATGGCAAAGGAAACTTCCAGGGCACAAGAGATGTCACGGTGCATGTGGCAGCACAGGGAATGACCTCTGTTGCAAAACTGAAAGTGACATCCGGGTCAGTCCGTTATACTGATCTTACCGGAGATTTCATGACTGATTTCGGCAGCAGAATCACAGTTAAGGATGGGAATACTACGCTGCTGAAGGATGTTGAATACGAGATCATTGAGGACAGCGCAAAGAACTGCGATCAGATTGGAACCTGTACTTTCACTATACAAGGCAAAGGCAAATATTATGGAAAGAGAACTGTATCTGTCAAGATAACCGGAACATCAATGACTGACAAAAAGATCAAAACAGTCATTCCGGTATATCAGTACACAGGTCAGGAGATCGAACTGGATGAAAACTTTGCAGTTCTTTATGACGGAGAAGTACTGCAGAAGGGTGTTGATTATGTGGTTGATGATTATGCCAACAACGTAAACGCAGGGAAAGCAAGCGCAGTACTGAAGGGCATCAACAGATTCACCGGGACGAAAAAGGTCACATATACGATCGCACCTGTTTCTGCGCAACTAAATGAAAACCAGATATCAGTATCTGAGGCCGTATATGAAAAGAGCGGAGCTAAAGCACAGGTAAAGATCGAAGGAATGACAGAAGGTGTTGATTATATAGTGAAGTATAAATACAACACAAAAGCAAATACTTACGGAACAGCGGAAATAACATTTAAAGGCAACTATAAAGGAACCGCATCAGTGAAGAGACAGTTCTTCATTCAGCCAAAAGACATCAGTGGCATTAGTATTGCTGCAAAGGATAAGGTATATTCTGCAAAAGCAAATGCCTGGAAAAGTACACCTGTACTGAAAGATACTGATGGAAAGACACTGAAAGCAGGAACAGACTACGATAAGAACATTACTTATACAACAGAAGATGGTGAGGAGCTTCATGCAGTTGTAGAAGCTGGAACAGTTGTCTTAGTTACAGTAACCGGTAAAGGGAACTACACAGGAACAGCAGAAACCTTCTACCGTATCCTTGAGTCAGGAAAAGATATCAGCAAAGCAACGTTCAAGATCACACAGAAGGAATACACAGGCTCACTTGTCACACTGACAGAAGCTGATATCACAGCGACCATTAACAAGACAACACCGCTTAAACTTGGAACAGACTTTGTCATTGACGGCTACACCAACAATCTGAAGAAGGGGACAGCTAAGGTCACATTCCGTGGAATCAACGGATATGGCGGCACAAAGACCGTATCCTTCAAGATCGGGCAGAGAAGTATCGTCGATTACTGGAATGGAATCAAGAGTTTCTTCTCAACGCTATTCTGATCATTCATGATCACAACAAAGGCAGTGCTGCGTGAAAACAGAACTGCCTTTTCTGGGTAATGACCTTTCCGAATTGTTTGGATTATCCCGGTTCGAAATATATCGATCGGGAAAATTAACAGATTTACATTGGAGGAAACATTGCCAGAACAGTCAAGTACAAGTTTGACAAGATTTCTTACCAAGTTAGCGAGTCGACATAGATAGACCGCAGGTGTTTTTGATGGACTAGGAAAGTTCTATAACGCGTAAATAATAATTTTTTGAAGCGGAAACTAAGCAAGCACTACCAAAAGGCGTGAAAATCGATGTATGATTTAAACGCATATATGTGTACTTCAAGTTTTGCCGGAATGAAACTTGTAGTGTTTTTTGGGGCCAGGATTTGTCTTCAGCATATCCTGGTTTTGTT
>JAILLA010000112.1 GCA_024693325.1 Solobacterium sp. | reverse complement strand
AATACCTTTAACGCGGCCAAATCACAGCTCTGTAACTAATAAATACCACATTTTTGAATACTTTAATACTTGGTCTTCTTTGATTTTCAGTGTTTTTAAGGGACTTTCACTGATAAGGGACTTTCGTTAGAAATCGACCATTTTCATCTGTTTTTCACACAGGTGCGGTGTTCACGCCAGCAGCGGAAGAATATATGTGACCCAGAGAAATGACAGCGGCATGACAAGGATCATTGCCGGGATCATATCCGCTGTGGGGAACATTTTCAGCTGCAGGATGCGGAAGCCGCTGGCGATCATGATAAACCCGCCGCAGGCCTTGAAATCATTGATCATGGCCGGTGTCGTCAGCGGCATGATATAGCCTGCCAGGACGAACAGGATCATCATGATGATGAACTGAGGCACTGCGATCAGGCTGACTGTTTTTTTCAGCGAGCAGGCAAAGATCATGGCTGTAAAGAAATCGAGGATGCTCTTGGCGATCAGGATGGAGTGATCACCGCTCATGCCGGATACGATCGATCCGTAGATGCCTGTGCCGCTTGCGCAGAACAGTACGATCACTGTGACCAGCTGATCGGAACTTCCTCCTTCCGCATGGAACAGCTTCTGCATGCCGGCAGCGGCTTTTGTGATCGCTTCACCAAGATGGAAACACAGGCCAAGCAGTGTTCCTATGACCAGAGCCAGTATGACCGCCGGCATATTCTGCATAAGGACCACGCTTGATACGCCCATACCCATGGACGCAAGTCCGAATATCATATTCAGGTTCACTTTGACCGTGTCGCTGAGCAGGTCGGACGCGCTGCTTCCGATCAGTCCTCCTACAACTACAGCAAGACAGTTTACGATAATTCCTATCGGCATATCTTCTTCCCCCTAACTGCAGATATTCTAACAGTATCCGGATCAAAACTGCATGTCACATTTTTACCGGATCAACTGTCATTTCCGGATATTGATCATCACTTCGCCATACCTTGTGATCGGCTTGACGCCTTTTGTCCTGCAGGAGAACACTGCGATCAGGCAGCCGGGGACGCAGACATCTTCCGCAACCGCGAACGATGCCCTCAGGCTGTCGGATTCACGGATCTCAGGCAGTTCAGCCGCGCTGTAAGTACAGCCGGGCACATAGAAGCTCCATTCTGTTTCCAGACCGCGTCCGTCACGGTCTTCCGTTTCCGCCGACAGGATGACTGTTTCGCCGGGTGAGACCGTACAGTCATTTGTCAGAATACGTACGAGGGGCGGATGATCGCAGGCTTCGTACGGTCTGACGCACCAGTCAGCTCTTGCGGCCCATTCGCTCTGGAACGCCGGAAGGAACGGATTGTACGTTTCTTTCTTTTCAAGCGTTTCCCCGTCCGGATACAGTCTGCCGGCAAGGCTTCCGAACCTGCCGTCTTCAAGTCCTCTGAGACCGTGCGGAAGTACCGGAACGACTGTTGTGCTGTCTCCCTCACCGATCCAGTCATATTGGTCAAAATGATATGCGGGCATGCTGTCCCAGCCCCAGTCCAGAACGGTGATCAGGCCGTACTGGCGGTTTTCCGGTTCGCCGTATAATCTTGTTCCATCCGCGAACAGGATCGTTTTTTCCATCAGGGGTCCGTGTCCGAATTTGATGTTTTCCTTCAGCCATGGTGCCCGGAATGTATGGACAGCGTCTTCCTGGGCAAACTTTGCCGCAAGGAATCCCGCATGTGTAAACTCCGTCCTCAGCATCCTGAGTTCCGGGAACAGCTGTTTTCCGTGATCCAGCCAGCTGTTGTCCTGACCGAACCCGTCCGCTACACCGAGTACGCAGACCTTTTTGTAAACCTTGTTGAGAACAGATCCCCAGCAGGCAGTACCGGCATAGTGTTCATGGATCGACATCAGCGCCCTGACGATCGTATTCATGCCTCCCCAGGACAGCAGGTACAGAGTCCGTTCATCATCATCCAGAATGACCTGTTCGATAAATGCGGAGCCTTCTGTTTCTTCCCTGACATCCCCTTCAAACGCGATGTTTCCGGTTTTTGTAATACTGAGCAGATATTCCGGGGACGGATAATCCGGGGAATGCCTGAGCAGATTCGGATATACTGCCGCATATTCGTTCTTCCAAAGTGATTCGATCCAGCCCTCTTCAAACGGTCGGTATGACCTGAGGTGCACCGCTTCAGGATCGGGATGGGGATATCCCGCGTGTCCGGAATATGCCAGTTCCCCGCCGCAGGAATAATGAGGCGTGACTTCACCGAGCGTATGGATCCCGTCACCGTTGAAATGATATTTGGAAGCTGTATAAACAAACCCCGCAGGATCGATCTCGTCAAGATGCAGGGCAAGATGGATCATGGAATTCATATCATCGCATTCCATGTCTGTCGTGATCAATATGCGGGGTTTATTCATTGTATTTCTCCTCAGACGAGCAGTCTGACTTTGATCATGCCGGGGATCGCGTTCAGTTCATCGATCGTATGCTGTTCGATGTGTGAGTTGACATCGAAGATGGAATACGCGAAGTCTCCCATTGATTTGTTTGTCATGTTTTCGATGTTGATGCCTTCCGTAGCAAACAACGGCATGATATTTGCCAGCATGCCGGGTTTGTTCTCATGGATGAGGCACAGTCTGGCTGTACCGGTACGTTCCAGGAACACATTGGGCATGTTGACGGCATTGCGGATATTTCCGTTTCTCAAATAATCATCCATCTGGGCAGCTGCCATCCTTGCGCAGTTGCTTTCCGCTTCGATCGTCGTTCCGCCTAGATGCGGCGTGAGGATCGTGTTCGGGGCATGGATCAGCCGTTCTGTCGGGAAGTCGGCGACATACCTGGATACCTTGCCGCTTTCCAGCGCAGCGATGATGGCGTCTTCATCAACGACCTCGCCTCTGGCGTAGTTGATGATGCGTACGCCGTCCTTCATCTTCGCGATGCGTTCCGCGTTGATCAGTCCGACGGTATCGCTCTTGAGCGGTACATGCAGGGTAATATAATCGCATTCCTGCAGAAGTTCATCCAGGCTGGATGCACGTTCTACATGTCTGGATACCTTCCATGCGGCGTCGACCGACAGGAAGGGATCATATCCGAACACCTTCATTTCCAGGTTCAGCGCGACATTGGCGACCATACTGCCGACGTTCCCGGTACCGATGACGCCCAGTGTTTTTCCGGCGTATTCCGGTCCGGCAAACTGCTTCTTGACCTTTTCCATCCGTTCTTCAACAGGACCTTCGCTTCCGTCGTATGTGTAGACCCATTTCATGCCGTCGAAGATATCGCGGCTTGCCATGGACATGGCAAACAGGAACAGTTCCTTGACGCCGTTGGCGTTGCCGCCGGGTGTATTGAATACGACGATGCCCTTCCTGATGCATTCATCGACCGGGATCGTATTGTATCCGATGCCTGCCCTGCCGATGCAGAGCAGTTCCGGATTGAACGGATAATGATGCAGGTCCGATGCGCGTACGAACAGCGCATGCGGGGCTTCCACATCATCGCCGATTGTATACATCGGTTCTTTCAGGATCTCTTTCGCAGAATCGGAAATGTTATTCAGTGTTTTTACACGGTACATAGCAGTTATTCCCCCAGAAGTTTTTTCTCAAATGACTCCATGAATCCGCAGAGCTGCTTCACTCCTTCCGGATCCATTGCGTTGTAGATCGAAGCTCTCATGCCGCCGCTCAGGCGGTGCCCCTTCAGGTTGACGAAGCCTGCTTCCGCAGCTTCCTTCACAAACCTTGCGTCGATTTGAGGGTCGTCTGTCCTGAATGTGACGTTCATTCCGGAACGTGCGGACTTTTCGGCATGTCCATGGAACAGCTTTGACTCATCGATGACATGGTACAGCATGGCGGAACGCTCATTCCTTAGCTTTTCCATACCTTCCACGCCGCCCTGTTCTTCGATCCAGTCCATGACGAGTGACAGGATGTAGATGTTCCAGCACGGCGGTGTATTGAACATCGACTGCTTGTCGATCATCCTCCGATACGACAGCATCAATGGCGTATATTCTTTTTCGCACAGGATCAGGTCATCCCTGATGATCACGACCGTCAGGCCGGCCGGTGCCATGTTCTTCTGCGCGCCTGCGTAGATCAGACCATATCTGGAAATATCTACAGGTCTGGATGTGATATTGCTCGACATATCGCAGACAAGCGGTACATCGCCGGTATCCGGGACATACTGCCATTCCGTACCGTAGATCGTATTGTTGGCACAGTAATGGAAATAGGACGCATCCGGATCAAGGATCAGCTGTTCCTGTTCCGGGATGACGCGGAAACCCGTATCACTGACATCCGCGGCGATATGGACCTCTCCGTATTTCTTTGCCTCTTTTGCGGCAGATGTGGAGAAATGCCCTGTCAAGGCGTAATCGGCTTTGCCGGTACGGCCGATCAGGTTCAGCGGTACCATGGAAAACTGCGTGCTTCCGCCGCCCTGCAGAAACAGAATATGATAATTGTCCGGGACATGCATCAGCTTTCTGAACTGTGACTGCGCGTGGTCAAAAATGCTCTGAAACATCGCGGATCGATGGCTCATCTCCATGACCGACATGCCGGAACCGTTCCAGTTCAGCATCTCCGCTGCGGCTCTTTTCAGGACTGCTTCCGGCAGTACTGATGGGCCTGCCGCAAAATTCCATACTCTCTGTTCCATAAGTGCCCCCTTTTATTGCAAAGATATATCACTTTCACGGATATTTTTCCATACCTGTTTCTGCTTACAGCTCTGTTTATCATGCATGGAAATGAAAACCGGATGATGATTTTTCTTTCATGCATCAAAAAAGGATGCGTTTCCGCATCCCCTTACAGTCTGTTTGATTACAGTCTTTCTGCTTTTTCAATGTCCAGGAAGTACTTGTAGGTATCTACCATCAGTTCCCCGCAGGCTGCTTCATCGCACGCGATGATCGCTGCCGGGTGCAGCTGCAGCGCACTGCATGTCCACTTCTGGGATACTCCGCCTTCTACTGTAGCAGCCAGGGCTCTTGCCTTGTTGTGGCCGGAGATCAGTACCAGAACTTCCTTGGAGTCTGTGACTGTTCCGATACCGACCGACAGTGCATGTGTCGGTACTTTGCTCGGATCATTGTCGAAGAACCTGGAGTTCACGATGATCGTGTCTGTTGTCAGGGCTCTCACGCCTGTTCTGCTGGACAGGGATGTGTACGGCTCATTGAATGCAAGGTGTCCATCTACTCCGATGCCTCCCATGAACAGGTCGATTCCGCCATACGATGCGATCTTTTCTTCATATCTTGCGCATTCACCTTCCGGATCATCTGTCATTCCGTTCAGGATATTGATGTTCGCAGGATCCATGTCTGTCAGGTGGTTGAACAGGTTGTCGTGCATGAAGTACCAGTAGCTCTGGTCATGTTCATGCGGCAGTCCGATGTATTCGTCCATGTTGAATGTGACGACATTTTTGAATGACAGTTCTCCTGCCTGGTTCATTCTTACCAGTTCCTTGTATACGCCGATCGGTGAGCTTCCGGTAGGAAGTCCCAGTACGAACGGTCTGTCTTCTTTGTGGTTCCTGATCTTATTGGCAATATAATCTGCTGCCCATTTGCACATCTTGGCATAGTTGTCCTGGATTACGACTCTCATGTTCTGTTTTCCTCCTGCTTATGCTGTATGTCCTTTTGCTTTGATCACTTCGATGACTGAATCTACGTATTTCTCACAGATCTCATCTGTATCCGCTTCTACCATAACTCTGATCACAGGCTCTGTTCCGCTTTCTCTTACCAGGATCCTTCCGTTGTCTCCCAGCTCTTCTGCGACCTTCTTCACTGCTGCCTGTACGTCAGGATCATTCTGTGCCTCGGGCTTACTCTTGACGCGCACGTTCTTCAGTACCTGCGGATAGAATACGACAGGTGCTGCCAGTTCGCTCATCGGCTTTTCCTTCGCAAGCATCACTTCCATCAGCTTCAGCGATGTCAGGATACCGTCTCCTGTCGTTGCGTACTTCGTGAAGATGATGTGTCCGCTCTGCTCTCCCCCGATACGGTGGCCGTTCTCTACCATGTTCTCGTAAACATACTTGTCTCCGACCTTTGTCTTCTCGTATCCGATTCCCACTTTATCCAGTGCCTTGTACAGACCGAAGTTGCTCATGACTGTCGTGACGACTGTATTGTTC
>JAILLA010000108.1 GCA_024693325.1 Solobacterium sp. | reverse complement strand
TGATGTATTGGTCTACAACAGTGTAATGGGAAATGAAGAACTTATGTAATGGCCGTTTTTCATGAGTGGTCGTTTTAGATGAGCGCATATTGGCCCATTTTAATGAACGCTGAGCGGACCGTTTAACTGAGCGCTAACAATGATGCCAGTCACATTGTTATAGCGTTTGCCGAAAATGTCTAAAGTGTCTGTCATATGCTACTCCTATTCTGAATACACGATGCAGTAATCGTAGGTAAAATCTTTTATTAGACAGTAATTTGTTCCGTTAATTCGCGCCTCAAGTGTATTTTTATTTTTTAGTGTTATACACCGATACCAATACGATGTATTTGAAGACGAATAAAACGGAGAGTATTCACCACCGCTAGTGGTGTAAGTTGTTGGTACAGAGGTACTCCCCTTGCCCGTATAATACATCACTGATGTATCGTTTACAGTTCCGTTATATGATGGAGCAATATTCGGATTACCCTTGATAAATCCCCACACACCAATGGCATACTTGTGAATTAAATCGTTCCAATCAGTGTTATTGCCCTTATAACCACCAGAAACAGTAACGTATCCTGCGATTGGATATCCATTACCAGTATAAGGAATATTGACCGTAAGCGTGCCGATTTCAGTGGGTGTGAATGTTCCAAAGACAACATTGCTTGCCCCAGTAGGAACAGCAACATTCACACTCGCATAATTCAAAACGTCTATACCAGTGCCGTTCTGAGTGATGTTTTTTGTCGCTGTAGGGATTTCCATAATGGGAACATTTGCGTAATTGAACAAGACTTCACTATCCCATAAATATGCTCGGTCATAACCATCTAGTCTGTCATAATAATTGATAGTGATTTCAGAATTGGCATAATAATAAGCCATGTATGGTTCATCCCAGCCTAGACTGGTGTTCATCCTTAACGCACCACCAGCATCAAGCACGGCTTTTGCAGAAGCAAACGTCACATTAGGAGTTAACGTGAGATTAGCACCACTTCCTGTGCGTGTAAAAACCACATCAAGTATGTTTGACACAGTGACATCAACACTGGCATATGTCGTAACGTCTATGCCTGTGCCATTTTGAGTAATAGACTTTGTGCCACTGACAAGTTCACTCGCAGTAACAGTGACCGCAGTTCCTGTTTTTGTTGTACCGCTAATATAACCACCTGTGTTAGTCACACTAGGTGTCACGCTGACAGAGTGATTACTCACACTTCCCTTTGTGGCTGTCGGTGTACCCTCAGTTCCTGCAGGAACGGATGCCGATGCATAATTGGTAACATCCTTCGTTCCACTTGAGGTAACAGAATATGTTCCACTTACTAACTCAGATGCCGAAACCGACACTCCTGTACCTGTCTTCGTTCCACCACTAATATACCCTGTGGTATTTGTTACGGAAGGTGTTACAGTAACAGCATGATTACTGACAGTTCCCTTCGTTGCTGTCGGTGTTCCTGCCGTACCAGTAGCCACAGATTTACTCGCCTGTGCTGAATAATATCCTGCAGGAGCAGTAACAGTTGCCCCACTGACAGTTAAGTCAGAAGAACTTCTCCGTGATACCCCACTGCCAACATATGACGAACTGATTGCTCCGACTGTTACTTTATCCAGTGCGTAATATCCTTCATCGGCTTCGATGACCTGTTGTGACTCGGTTGGATTTGCTGTCTTGGATTGCAAAGCAATTCCACTTTCATCATCCAAGTGAACGTATCCCTGTCCGTCCTGCCAAATTGTGCCGTGTTGATCGCCACCACTGGCAGTACCTGTGACCACTGAGCCATCTCTCAAATGACCTACTTTCCCAAGCAAAATATCATCTGAAGATGCTACTGTGTCGGTACTCAGATCAATCAATGTCTGATTACCATATACCACTTTGTTTACAGCCATATCATGATCCTCCTATCGTAAATGTGACACCTCCAGCTTCGTTATACTCTTCTCTTGTTGGAACAGAGTAAACGGTCACATCATCGATCATGTACTTTTCATTTGTTGGCAGCACAAGCGATGTCGTCAGCAATGGTTGCGCAACAAAAGAGGTGACATCATAGTCACCCCTATACACTTCCGGTGTGATCCTGTGGCTCTGATACCCTTCAATACTGATCGGTATGCAATTCCTCTGGTGCACCGATAAATTGACACAGTCAGTCTGTCTGACCGTAAGTCTAATCATATGTGATCACCCCATCTCTGAGGATCTCTTTGATGTTGATCGTTGCTATATCAGATGCCCAGGCATCGCCAAGTGCATTGATACCTCTGACCTGGATCTCGCACGTTCCTTTCCGGAGCGACAGTGTTTCCTGCTGCGAAAGGTAGAGATTGATCACAGATTCGGTTTCACCGGCTTCAATCGACAGATCATCATTTGTCTTTGTGATCTCTCTCTGACTCTGTTTGAGCGTGACATACAGAGTGTCCGAAGCAATCGCATCAACACCTGTCAGCGTCAGTTCAAGAGTTGGTGTTGTTCCTCGTCTCATACAGATTGCCCTCCTAAATTACATAACTGCATACAATGCGTAATACACATCGTATCCTGTTCCTGATGGTGCAATGGTCACTGTATCATCCGTTCCTTTTGTCACAGTCACATGACCAGTCGAGGATTCGTATACGTTTGAAGTACCATACACCGACCCACTGCTGAACTGCTTAGTGAGCATATATATCTGCGCTCCTGATCCATTGCCTGATGATACAGTGATTTCTCGGCAGAACAGCAACAGAATGAAATAGTTCGACATGTTTATAGTTGTGCTTTCACTGTCAGCACCAACAAGATGACCTGACTCAACCAATTCCATCCCTTCTACCATTGACTGGAAGGTGTCGGCAGATTTTCCATAAAGCATTTTTCTTTCCGTCATGCAAGCACCTCACCTTGTACTGTGTCCAGGTTTTCAGTTATGTGCTGAATACCGGAGAAAGTGTGATTCAGAATGTAGGACTGAATGACTGTACCATCTGCAGCTGTGAATGTGATTGCATCACCGCATTGCAGGAATGGAAGTCCTCTGATGTTCATGTCGATTGGTGCGAAGTGGATGTCGGCATACGGCAGGAAGAATGTGTCCAACATGTGTTCGATAATGGATGATTTGGATTCATACTCGCCCATCTGAACAAATTCTGTTCCATTGTATGCGTACCAGTTTCCACTGTAGACATAATACATTGTTGGATCTGTCATCTTGTCCAAGGCATTCACTGTCTTGATTCGCAGCTTGATGCTTTTAAACAGACCATTGTCGGTCATGTCATAAACACTGCCATCAGGATTCCATGTGTACTCGCCTTCATTGTCTCCCTTGCCATCAGTCCAGCAGTATTTGATACTGCCGATATCGGCAATGTCGTATTCATCCCACCACGCCTGTCCTTCAACATCGGATGCTGTGAGAGGATAGGGATTGGTGTTGTTGAATCGGATCACACTGCTAGATCCGTCTCTGTTTCGTCTGTTGAATCCTGCAAACAGTTCAGCATATCCTATGACTATGTCTGCCATTGTGTAGGCATTGGCGAAGGAATACATCTTTATGCCTGAATCAAGACTCGTTTCCAGTGTGTGGTTGATTGCCAAAGTTAAAGGGAAATCGTCTACTGTTGTGTGTTTGCTGATAGAGAATGTCGGAAAAGGATTTCCAGTGTACGTGCTAACCAATTCTCCACCAGTGTAATTCTTGCGAATTTCAACAGTGACTTCGACTGGTATCCAAAAATTGTCATAATGTTCCATATTCATGTATGGATAACAGTGCTGCAAGTGCTTGAAATCACGAAACCACAAGTTCCCTTTATATATGTTATAAGGTACTTGTGACCCAATGTTGAGACATGTTAAGGTCTTGAGAAATTCAATGTTCGTATCATATACCGTAGGATTAGTAAGGCTTGCTATGACTGAGTCCAAATATCTGTCTACAGAGTCATCGTACTCTCCTGTGAGCGTGTACAGGCAATTCTCAACATCAACATATTTACATTTGTAATTGAATATTGCGTAGTACATTGTGTTAGCCACCTTTGCGATAACACGTGATTGCGTACCTGTTATTTGGCTTGAAATAGTGTCCTGATTCCCTATGAATGTTGTTGTATATTCATCTGTTATGCCATTCACAGATCCCAACAGATATTTCACATTTGGTTCGTAATCGTCTTTGGCAAAATGCTTGATATTCAACTTGCCTTGTTCAACCTGTGGCATCAACTCATCATTCGTAATGCTCGTCCTGCTTACTGCCTGCACCTTCCTGTGTGTCATATCCTCGTGATTCCTCGGGCAGGAAGTGACAGTAAATGTACCGTAGAGCACTGAATACCATTCTCCGTATGTTGCCTGCATATTTGCCGGTACAGCATATTCCATTGAGCACTCAATCATCATGCCGATAATGTTCTCAATACCAACCATTTCAAACTGGATCTCAGATGCCTCTGCACCGCCGAAACGAAAAATGTCAGAACTGCATACAGATTCAGTAAAGGACACTGATTCAGATGCTATATTTTCATTTGTAATATCTGCTCTTTCTCCATTAGGAAAGTGTACCCGGAAGTTCTTTTTTACCCCATCGGTTTTTATCAGTTCCTGTATTTCTACCGGAATATTCAACATCTCCGGATCACCTCTCTTCCAGATCTATTTCGTATTCATGCCAGACCCGGTTATTTACCAGGTCTCTTTTGATTTCTGCAACTCCGTCCAGGAAAACATTGGCTGTATGCAGAGTGTTGTCGTTATTTGCAAAAACAGAAGCCGGATAATAATTACCCGGCTGTACATTCGAATCCAACACGTTTAGGAAGTTTGTGACTGCAGCAGTACTTTTAAAGCCAAGTTTTAATCTGCCGGACAGACGTGTTCTGACGACATTCCGGTGATGGATATAATTTGCATCTATCCACTCACTGAACTCTTCAGTCTTATTCACGTTATATCCCTGGATATCGAGATAATCTGTCAGATCTGTATTTCCGATCTTAAACAAAACAATATTTGCCATATCCGATCACCTCTTCATCAGTACGCGAACCGGCTGGATCCAGTCCTGGTCTTGAACTTTTTGTCTTCCTGTTTGACAACCTTAAACAGCTTGGCAGTATCTCCATCCAGGACCACCGTGGAATTGATGCTCAGATTATCCAGTTTTTCCATAATGCGGTTCAGATCATTCGCAGGACTGTATGCCGGCATATTGAAACTATTGGTTCTGAATGCAATCTCTTGCTGGATATCAGCTGCAGCATAATCCGTAACTTCATCCAAAGCACTGGTTACAGCTTTCATATTCCCGGTGATACCTTCTGCCATACCGAGCATTATGTTTTCGCCGATCTCATCCCTGAATAGCTTTGACGGGGATGCAATACCTAATTTCTGTTTGGCTGCACCAACCACATTACCGATTGCGTCTCCGATACCTTTTACAACGTTAGAAATACCGCTTGCAATACCTTTGGCAAGGCCGGCCATAATTTCTCCACCGATGCTGAAGAACTGCGTAATCGCACCCTTAAGTGCTTGGATCATTTTACTGATCAATTCTGGGATCTTGGACACTACAACCGGGATAGCCTGAACAATACCGTTCCCCAGATTCCTGAGCAGTTCCATACCACTGGAAAGCATTGTCGGCAGATTCTGTCTGATTGTGTTAAACAGATAAATAAAAACCTGGCCAAGGCCAGCTACCAGCTCTGGAATTGCCTGCACCAATCCCTGTACTAAGGCTACAAGGATCTGAATTCCGGCAATCACGATCTCCGGAAGATGTTCAGTAAGCCCCGTAATCAGTTGATTGATTATCCCGGTTGTACTCTCTACAAGATCCGGAAGATGCTCAATAATCGCGTTAGCCAAAGACGAAAGAATTCCACCGCCGATTTCCAGGACATGCGGAGTAATCTCGCCGATCTTCTCTATAAATCCATCAATACCATCACTGATCAGTTCCATGCCTTCGCCGTTCCCGGCAAAGACCATTGCAAGACCGTCCAGGACAGTGCTCATTGACGGAAGGAACTCAGAAAAAATGGAATTCTTCATTCCACCGATCGTCCCTTTAAATGTTGTTAATGAATCCTGGAATACTGCAGATGCCGCCACTGCCTCATCAGACATGATCATGCCATAATCTTCAGCCATCTGCATCTGTTCCATGATTGCTTCAGATCCGCTGTTAAGCAGCGGGCCTAAATCCATACCGGCTTTACCCAACAGCTGTGTTGCCAGTGCTGTACGTTCAGCACCTTCTTCCATGTCGGCAAGACTTTTGATCGTTTTCTCCAGCAATTCTTCCTGGGACATCGATGCGATTTGCTCCTGGGAGATCCCAAGTTTATCAAACGCATCAGACCCTGATTCCGCTGCAGTGATCAGTGTCTTCATTCCTGTCTTCAGATTGTCTACAGAGGTTCCGGCTCTCTGCATGACATAATCCCACTTTTGGTAGGACTCAGCTGAGATGCCGATCTTCTGAGACATCTTATCGATGTTATCGCCATACTCAGAAACCTTCACAGCGCTGCCTGTTATTGAGGATACCAATGACGCAGCTGCAGCGCCTACAGCAGCTGCTCCGGTTGCAATACCTTTTACCAGTGAAGAGGATAATGATTTCCCGGCTTTATCGCCTGCGCTGCTTGTTTCTTTTTCAAGTGCTTCAGTAATCTTCCCTTCAATGCCTTCCGCAGATGGCACGATCTGGACATATGCTGTAGCCAGCTCAATTCCGCTTGCCATACTTCACCCCCGTTCTTCTCTCCCATTCAGCTTCAAAGTCTTCCGGAGTGGCAAACCTTTCAGCAGTTCCTGTCTCTTCAGTTCCGAGCATTTTCTGAGAATACAATTCCGGCCTTCGACCTTTTGCTCCGCTCTGAGACCACATCATCAGGTTCAGCTGATCAATGATCATCACCTGATTAAATATTTCAGCCGGCACTTTCATACCGGTTACTTTCATCATTGTTCTCGAATCTGCCCTCAGACCGACTGCATAGATTGCAGCCAGTCTTGCCGGAAGCCTGCGGAAGTCGTAAATCCGATACGTCTCTGCAAAATCACAGATCAGTTCATTTTTACAATTCCGCAGGAGTCCGACAAGGGCGATCAGTTTTTTCCGTTGTCCTGTCCTTGAATTATGTCCAGGATCTCATCACGAATTGACGCAGTAGGTACAGTTCCCTTCTCCGTCCGGCAATGATCGTACAATCTCAGTTTCTGCTCTTTCCCAAGAAGCAGATCACATACCCTGGAAATAGCAAGGAGCTTCCCGGAATCAGCCTCAGCTAAGGCATCGAGAAGCTCCATGTTATCCAGTTGTTCTTCCGGGATCTCATATGCAAACCCGGTACTGGTCGTCCCTGTCAGCATCCTTTATCTCCTACGAAGCAGTAATATACTCGTAATGGGAATTGCCGCTAGCATCCGGAAGAGCACTCAGTGTGGTCTCATAACCAATCGCTGCAGAGTCTGTATAACTGATGTTTCCAACATTAGTGATCTGTGCATAAGGCAAAACACATCTCTTGGCTGAACCGTCAGACAGAAGCATATCAAACACCCAGCTGTAAGCCGGAAGCTCTTTAGCATTGACCGTCACGGTAATCAACCCGGTCTGACTGTCAACTGTTACATTTTCTTCTCCAAACACCTGTTTGAGCACATTGACGTTCTTGCTTTCGATCATGGTAAAAGTCCAGATGTCGTTCTTTTCTGTCTGGATGTTCAGGACTGTCTGTCCGCCCCATGCTTTGATAGCCTGACTCGTTCTGGAGCCGTCATTCACCACTCCGGCATCACTCATGAAGCCGAGATCAGCAAATGCCGAATCCAGAGCAGCAGTGGCATCTGTAGGCAGTGTGGTCCCGATCGGTGCAACATGAACGGCACCGCCAATCATCGGCTTGCCAGCCGAAACATTTCTAGTATCCATAGTTTATCTCCCATAATGCACCAGGTCGTACACCGCCTGGTATCTGTATTTCTTTTTCGTTGTGTCAGTAAAGTTGTAATCTGAATTCAGTTTGGAAGATGCAATTTCATTCAAAATGATAATCCCATCCATCAGTTCTTTTGTCTCTTCATTAAGACATGCAGCTTCATAAGCGGAATCAGCATGGGTCTGAAGTACCATAGTAGCCCGATAGATAAAATTGCTTACTGAACTGCCTGTCTTCTGGATCAGACCATACTGTTCCGGAGGATCAGCCGGAGTCTCCATATACCATGAGATTGATGACCTTTCATTGAGGTAGTCCAGCACGATCTTCTCAATCATTCTTTCCTCCAACCGCCTTCAGAACGGTATTTTCTTCCAGATTCTTTTGGAATGCCTTGTCCGTCATGGTCCCCACAAAAGCAGTAACACGTCTGTCTTTCGAGCTGTACCATGTCCTGGCTCCATACCCTTCGCCCAGATTATTTGCCATTGCCTGTGCCTGTCCTTCAATGACAGCTTTCATCTCCGGACATCTCAAAAGCTGACCGACACCCTCACGATTAAGTTGAACGATCACTTTTCTAGCCATATCTCTCTACTCCGTATGTATGATGCCAAGGTCCCGGAACATTTTCTTCAATGCCTTTTGTGACTTCTGTAAAAACATGGAACCGTTCTCCGAATATGATCACGTCCTGTTCTTTCCAGATATGTGTATCACCTTTAGGAATTCCAAGTGTATATGCCAGTCTCTTGCCGTACAGATTCATCTGATCGATTACCTGTGACGCAGATGGCTGCGCAACCAGAACGTTCTCTACATCTGTCTGTGTTTCCGTATAAATCGGGGCATTGAACGGGTCAGTTCCAGATCTTGTTTTGTTAATCAAAGTGATGGTTGTTCCCTGTATCATAAGGTTCTATCACTCCAATCTTCTGTCTTCTTAGACCAAGACGCTTCAGATCGTTGATCATAATAGCATTAGCAATACCACCACCTGGAATCGCATAGGTTCCTGACCAGGAATACCCTAACGCTGCCTGTGATTCCTGTGACATTGGTTCTCCGGATGTGTTCTGACGCATCACCCTGGTCACAACATCAACTGTCACCAGCTTTGCAACATTAGCAAGATATGGCGATTCTTCAATCATTGCGTCCAAGTCCATCCCTACTTTTACAGCCTCATAGCGAAGAGCATCAGACACAAGCGGAAGCAGAGCGCCAGCCCTTGTCATTTCATCCGGTTCCAGCGGTCTCCACAATGTCACAATATCGTTGACTGTTGCAAATGCTCTCATCTTTATTTACTCGCTTTCTTTCTCTTTTTAGGTGCTTTCTTTTCCGGCACAGAATCAACAGGAGAAGGCTGTTCTTCAACCTTCTCCCATTCTCCTCTGATTTCAGAAAACACTTCTACGAAAACACCTGTTCGAGTGTTCCTGTACTTCATCAGGACTTGACGATTGCGAAGCGATCAGCCGCCAGGATTCCCCAGCCAATATATGCTTCAGCTCTGAGATATACCTGATTATGCCCTTTCAGATCGCCGAGAACTGCATCATTATCAGGATTACCATACTGAATTACTTCCAGTGGAATATCCTTTGCATAACCCCATTTGAATGCATTCTGGAAGTCGCCGAGAACTGCATAATCAAGTGAAGTAGCTCCGGAAACAGCGGAAGCAACAGTGCTGTTGACATCAATCTTCATACCGCCAAGAACGCCTGGATTCGCACCAAATGCGAATTCAGGATACTTTCTGGCTCCATTTACTGTCAGAGCAGCAATAGCGCTTCTCATTGCCGGAGACATTGCGATTCCATTGAGTTCACCATCGACTGCTTCAACCAGGGCGATAGCATCTTCAATGTTGATATCACATGTCGCTGCAGCATAAGTTACTACATTGGCTGCAGCTACGGCACTGTCGAAGTTATTTGTTCCGACTACTGCAGAGGCTGTCATTGTACGCGGATTCAGGCCATGGAAACCAGCAATATCAAGTCCACGTGCAAACTTCTTCGCAGCACCATCTGCAAAATTTTCCAGGACCTGAAGCTTATATTCTTCAGTTCCATACAGGAATTCATCGGAAACACGTGTACCATACTCAAATTTGATCGGTGTAATTGTTACAGGTTCAACTGTAGCTCCGCCTTTTGTCTTTGCGCCGTTTTCAGCGACGATATCCGCTTCTTTATCCAGAGTGAAAGTGAACACTTCTGTACCATTGAACGGAATCGGTGTCTGCGCACACAGCGCTGCCAGAGAACTATGGCCTCCGACCTTATTGAACATATCAGTGACGATCTGCGGAGGAAGCATTGTTCCTCTTGCTAAAATATCTGCCATTTTTAATTCTTTCTCCTTTTTACTTGTTCATGTTCTGGAGGACTGATTTCAATGCCTCCCTTTTTGCATCTCCGGCGGATCTCTCTGTGTTTGCCTCCGGAGCTGTTGGATTTCGATGCTGATTACCAAACAACTTCTTAACAGCCTCGGCGCTTTCTTTGATGGACTTCTCATCTTCTCCTTTGAGATAATCCGCAGCACCATACGGCAGTCCAAGCTCATGGGCAATTCGCGTTTTTACCGAGGCGGTCTCGTAGCCCTTGATTTTGGCATCCCTTTCAGCAATATCCTTGTCGTAATTGGCATACTTCTTTGACTGGTCTTCCATAGCTTTATTCAGATCCGCAATCTGCTTGTCATAATCTGCTTTCAGCTTCTCCAGATCCTTAGGAGATGTATATCCTTCATACTTCTCTTTTTCCCGTTTCAGGCGGTCTGATATCGCTGTATCGAATGCTTCCTGTGTTGTAATTGGTGTAAAATCTGCCATTTTTTTCTCCTCCCAACTTATCCGCGTGGTATGCGTTATGTATGTAAAAAAGCGATCATATAGACCGCTTTCTACACCCTGATTTTTTGTTTTCGCCTTTCCTTGCTTACAGCACATGCCCAGTGTGCCAATACCATACTGTCCATCAAACTGATATCAATTCCTTCCTTAAGACTCTTAAAACCGTATCCGCCGGATGACCCGATTGCCCTCCGTTCGCAGTTACATACCGACTGTTTCAGTGAAGGCTGCCCCATGTGACAGATCGTCTGCTGTTCCAGCGCCTGTGTAAAGACTGTAGATGCCGTACACACTTCAGCCACTTTTACTTCCTGAGGCAGCGGCTTGATCTTCATGTCCTGGCAATGATCCATGAGCAGTTTCTGACCGCTCTTGCCGTCAACTACAGTCATCTGGATATCTGCTTCTTTCAGGAACCTCAGGATCCAGCCATCCGTCTTCCGGATCGACTGACAGTCAATGCTTTCGACCAGGATCTTTCCGTCCTCTGTCTTTACAGCAATCGACATGGCAACATTCTGGCCGTCAGGCCCGAACTTTATTCCAGCAAAGAGCCTGCCTTTCAGCGCTGGCAGTTTCTTCAGCTGCAATGCGTCCCATTCAGTTTCGGAAACTTCAGATTTCTGGTTGTATGTCAGCCATACACCAAGCCTTTGGATATTGAAGTCTATGATATCCTTTCGAATCTCCGCCCTGATCTTTCTCTCATCCAGGTGGGCTCCCATGGATGGATTGGTCTCATACCAGTTTTCCGTGTTATAGACATCGTCCGTCTGTCTCGGTATAGACCATTCAGCCCAGCCGGTATCATAGGTGGATCCGGCAAGACATTCTGAGCGCATCTTTGTAAACACCGTTCCAGAAGATACCGGAGTCGGCGGTGTTCCGCAAAAGATCGTCTGTGGATTTTTGGAATCTGACACAGTGTATATCAGTGCACTTTCCTGATCATCGGTATATTCCTGTGCTTCATCGATCACGAGAAGGTCAAAACCTTCGCCCAGTCCTCCGTTTGGTGTCCTGGTACGGAAATCGATCTTTCCTCCGTTTGTCAGCACGATGTTCTCAAGGCCATGCTGCTTATTTGTCCGGAAGCTCTTCTCGGGAGGATCTTCACCCTTCTTCTGACGTCCCAGTTCAACATATCCGGCTTTGATCAGAAGTGATCTCAGACGGTTCCATGCAGAACTTGATGTGGTCGTTCGATGTGCTGTATGGCAGATGATCTCACCATGGATCAGTCCCCACATTTCACGCATGACAACGATCTCATTCTTGCCGTTACGTCTTGGCACGGAATATCCGAACTTCTGATGTGTCCATAAGCCGTCTTCATTCTGTGCCATAACGTCACAGAGAAGCAGCTCCTGCCACTCCAGAGCTTTCCTTCCGGATCGTGCATATATCTCTGCTGCTTCGATTCCTTTGGTATGCTGGTAAGGCAATATTACGGATTGCGTGGGAGTCTGGCGACCTTTACGTTCTGCCATTCTCCTACCCTCCGTTTATTAGTAATCAGGTGCTCTGATCATTGTTACCTCCTTTCAGAAAAGCACTCCGGAGAGTGCTTAATGATCATATTATGCGTTTGCAACACATTCTTTTATTTCGGAAATCAGTTGGCTGAAAACCATATCACGGGGGAATACTTCACCATCATCGAGCCATCCTTTTTCTGCAGCTTTGAGGTCTTCTGCATATTCAATGACGAATGGCCCATGATCACTAAATTCATCAATTTTGAAAAAAGATCCATCCTTCATGTCAAAAAGCGTTCGTCCACCGATAACGACTTCATCATAGTTTCTTTTCAGCTCGTCATTAATTCTTTTCAAAAGCTCAGTCATACTTAATACTCCCATCTAAATTATAACGTCTTGTATCAGTTTTTCCAGATGAAATCTTGTAATATGCACCTGTATGGCGAACCCCACCTTCAGGATGATATTGGAAATATCCACCATCATATTCTAAAACCAACCTATATCCACCACCGTCTTCAAAACGTTGATTCTTGAACGTTCCTTTATTCAGCGGTTTCAATTCAAAACCTGAGTCTTCAAGTATTTTTTTCCATTGTGCAGGAGTGTTTTCTCCCAACCCCTCATGGTTATCCGCAATAGTATAAATTAAGGTTTTCTCACTTTTTAACTTAATATCTGTCTCAATTGCCCTTTGCTGGGGTGTTTTTTTTCTTATCTCATTGCCTATATTATCACCATGTTGTGCGAAAGAAATGCGTTTACTAGCATTTATATCTCCAGCAAATATTGAACGATTTTTATTACCGTAGGCATCTTTTTCCGTCTCTATCCTAATCTCACACCTGCAGTCGTTATGCCGTTCAAACACCATATCTGGAACATCCGGATAGTAGTATGTCCCTGCCCTTTCCGCACAGAACTCACAGCAGTCAGGTTCTACTTCACGGATAACACAAGTTCTGAGCCCAGCTTTATACTGGAACTCCGCATTCTCTCTCAGCGATTCATCTACTGTTTTGAGGGAGTCCTGAACAATCGGCTCATCCAGAAGCCAGGCAGCCTCATCATATGAATCGTATGCCTGCATCTTTCCGAAGATGTTGTAATACTGTGATGCATCAAAGTCGGTTTTAATCGGTTTGATTCCGATCCCGGTTTCCTGATTCTGTGATCTCTGGGCAGCTGCTACTGCATTGGATACATACTCCGTTTCTTTTTCGATTACTGGCAATAGCATACTGGCCAGCCCATTTACATCACATTCCTGGAACAGGTCTTCTGTCATGTTCTGCCGTATGATTTCTGAAAGAAGCTCTCCGCATCTGGTGCCGTACTGGCCAGCTTCGGAATAATCTCCGTTCTGGATCTTGTTCCGGATGGATCCAAGCCTTCCATCACTACGGATCTTTCGTTCCAGCTCCTCCATCATCTGCTGACGGACACTATCGATATCAGCCATCAGAATTCCTCAATGTCCGTTTTGATGGATGGAATACCGGTCAGATCCCTCAGATTCTCTTCAGTGAAGTATCCGGGAACAGCTGTGTTGATCTTCTGCACACCATCTCCGATCAGGCCCAGTGCAGCCATATCCGGCTCAAAGATCGGTTCCCAAAGAGGTCTTGTCAGATAGAACTGTCTTCGGAGATATGGGAAATCATCTCTGAGGCATGCCGCAAGATATCCCGCGTTCAGGAATCCGGATCCAAATGTCCTCTGTGCTTTCCTTGCAGTTAATCTGAGTGTCTCATGAGACGCTTTTATAGCCTCTGCAGAGCTCGGATTCTGTGAGACGAAGCCCAGGTCATCCAGTGTTAATCCCGTCTCTCCAGCGAATACAGAAGCTATTGTGCGGAGCTGTTCCGTGTATGGCGACATTGACTGCTGCGTAAACTGACCTACCGTAGGACTATTCCCGTTTTCATCCTGGCGGAAGTCCAGCATACTGGAGATCGTCGCCTTCCAGGTATCAAAGTCCTGTGCGTCTTCCGACAGACCAAGAACATACTTCTGCGGCCAGCTGTAGAACTCAGCTGATATCTCCGATCGTTCCATTGTCGCTTTGGCTGCATTCTGCAGATACATTATGGTTCTTGATATACGTGAATGTCCGAATGGCCTTTTGGCATCCGGTCTGTAAATGATCGGCACCAGCAGCGGATATTTGACATTGTGTGTGTATACATCCGGATCCGGATCTCCTTTGTAGTAAATCTCTGTTCTTTCCGGAAGAAAGTAAGCTTCGATTGAAGGACGGTTATTGTCATCTCTGTCCAGAACTGCATAGCCTTCCTTCAAAAGCCCTGTGATCGGATCTATGATTCCCGTTGCGTTTGCACCGTCAATAACCTGCATCTTGGGATATCCATCCTCATCCGCAGAGATGTAGATGAAATCACAGGATGAAATCAAAGCACCAAGAATTGCAGAATCAAACAGCACATCAGGGTTATTCATCTGAAAGATCTCCATCAATTCGAAGTTATCTTCTGTAAAACCTCTGAACTGCAGCCTGTCTGCCATACTGTCAACCGCTTTTGCACACCAGCCGAATGTGCTCTGATACATAGCACGAAGCCTCTGCGGAATAACGGCAGATACCTGTGCTCTCCTGTCTTTCATCTCATAATATTCGTATCTGAGAAGCACTCTCGTGCGCTTCTGATTCAGCTTACGTCTCAGATATTCGATTCCTCTGTAGTCTGCCATTGTCCCTCCTGTTCAAATGAAAAGGCACCCCCTTTTGAGATGTCTGCGAAAAATATTCCACGACCGGCGCGCGTGATATACGGCTGCAGCGTGGGAGGGAGGTATCCCCCCCCTCTTGTTGATTACGATCTGTATGTTTTCCAGTCCATAGACTGCGGAAGTATTCTGTTTGAAATAACTTCTTCAGTTTGTTTCGTTCCGTGTTTCCGATCCTCCTGCAGGAGGCGGTCGGACTTCTGACGGTTGCAAGAGAAATGCGCCAGCTGCAGATTTGATATGTCTGATGGATGTCCGCCTTTCGAAACAGGAATGATATGATCAACTGTCTTTGACATCGGGTCAGGCCACCGAAGCGTTTTGTCTACCGGGAGTCCGCAGATACCGCACACCCCCTGGGTAGCATAAATAATCCGCTTGTTCTTATCGAACTGAGCGCGGTGTGTTCCGTTATGATCCGGTCTCAATGTTTTGGCCATATGTCCCCTGATAAACAAAAGAGGCCCGGTGTATTCGAAAGGAGGCGTCGTGCGTGAAAACTTAGAAAAGCGCACGATCTTTATGAGTATGCGATCTGTATAACCTGGCCCGGACCTCTTGTGCAGTAAAAAAGCAGAGGAGCCTGCATACCTCTGCTATCTGCTACATAACATATATCACAGATGGGGCGGTACAAACCGATCGTTTTTTTGAAAATATCTTTTTACCGCATTACGACAGATGTCTCCGTCAACATACCCATACACCTTTTCAGACGTCTGGGCCCATGTCAGCCCGATCAGGAAATGGTATCTGAGTATAGAAGCTATGTGATGATTACTCATGCCGTCAACAAAGTCATAGATCCTGTCTGCCAGCGTTTGTAATTCTGACTGTAGCTTCTCAAGATTTTCTTTCCGCTCACTAATGTCCCTGTATGCAGCTGCTGTAGGGTCACCTGCAGTCCGTACAGATGATTTGCCGGATATGATCGGAGAACCGGAAGGAGATGACACCGGATAATACAGAGACTGGATCTCCGCCTCGATTGAAGCAATATTCCTTTTCAAGTCCTGGTATCTCCTCAGATCATCCAGTCCGATCTCATGATTCATCTTCGTTTTCTCCTGTTGTCGTTCACGACATCATTCTCACTCCGCATTGATTGCACCATGCTCTGATATGGTTGTTATATTCTTCCCGATACACTTCAGCCTTCCCGCCGCAAAACGGGCAGATGAACTCATGTTTCCCTTCGTCCTCGGCTTTGCTTACTGCCGCAAGCCAAACGAGAAGATCATTTTTCTTTTCCTGATCTGGCATTCCTTTCAATCCTTTCTATCCTTTCGCGAAGTGTAATTATTTGTTTCTGCAGTATGTTGTCATCCTCGATCCTGAGCGACTGCTCGAAACAGATCCCGATTGCTAAAGCAAGCAGTATGAACGTATGTACCGCGGCCATTCTTATTTCCTCCCGGCATCCATTATTGCTGCCGCCATATAGATTGCCAGTATTGCGCCGACAAACAGGATCAGCAGGCTGGTGCAGATTATCAGTGCGATATATATCAGGATCATTCTTCTTTCCTCTCAGCGGAAACAAGTCTGTACTGCAATTCTTCAATCCTGCACATCAACTGGTCAACGCGATCATCTAATCTTTTGAAATCAAGTTCGATTCTTTCTTGTCGCCTATCATCTGCAATCGCTTTTCGGACAGCTTCCTCGAACTGCTTATCTGTCATTATCTTCATTCTTCTTCCCTCACAACCATTTTGCTTTAAGGTTTTACTTCACCGATCAGGATCTTAGTAACTTCCGCAAACGGGATCTGCATCTCATCAGCGATCCTGGCAATTGGCCAGCCTGCATTCCGGAGCGCGAAGATCTTCCCGGAATCGATACACTTATCTTCGACCAGCCCGAACTTCTTCTTGATGATCCCACGAATGTGGCCTCTGCTTTTAGCACCGATTTTTAAAGTGATGTAATCAATGCTGTAACCTTCCTGCCACATGCGGTAGATCTGCTGGCGATCAAATTTTGTTTTATTCATTGTGCCACCTCCTTGCCGTAAATCTTGATCTTGATCCTGTTATTCTGACGTCTGAAAGCCTTCTGGATGATCAGCCGGTCTTCGTTTGTCTCAGCTGCATTCATGGCATCAAACACTTCGTCACGAATCAGATTGAGCTGTGTCATTGTCCGGCAGTTCATGATCTTCTCAATGATCTTCTTCATTTGTCGCCTCCAACTCTTCGATTTTCATGTACAGTCCAGGACAATCAGCGTAGACCTTGTAGATGTGTTCTTCACAGATCCGGGAGTCATCATCCCAGAAGCCAAGCTCAGTCATCACATCGTACAAAGCCTTGTTCATGTTCTGCGTATCCGGCTTAGTGATTTTCGGATCACCGCTCTTATGCTTACCGGTTATCGGGAAACACCATACGACTTTCACCCTGATCGGTTTTTTTACTATCGGCTCTGAAGGAATATGTTTCACGAGCAATGCTCTCAGCATTTCTCTTGCGGCTGCAGCTTCTGTCTTCCGGTACACAGTTTTGGTTTTTGTGTTGAAGCCTTTCTCCTGATCTGTTGCTGTCGGCAATCTCTTCATGGGTATGAAGAATTTCACTTTCGACTCAACCTCCTTCTCTCGCGCGGGTCATCGTCAGACGGTTGTGTTGTATTGCAAAGGGGAGCCCTCGACCCCTTTGCATATACACACCGTCATGACCAACTGTGAAACGGTTCCGTACTATTACGTAAGTAATAGGGTTTTTTCTTCGCGCGAAAATCACGTGTTTTTCACAGTTTCGCGCGAAAGGAAAATTACGTGATTTTCACACTTTCACAGGTAAATGTGATCAAGTGTGAAGAAAGGAAAATTACGTGATTTTCACAGTTAATCACCATGTCTCGTGACCCTGGATTCTTTTGAATCTTCCATCTTTTTTGCTGTAAATCTTCCGTTTGACTCTTTGATATAGTTCCAAACGGTGCGGGCTGTTCTGCTCATTTCTTCAGCAAGCATTGATACTGTAATGACTGAATTCTCATCTTCATATAGATTTTCAAAGGCAATTTCAAGCTCATTCAGCCGGTCATTTTTCTTTTCTTCCGGTGATTTTTGCCGTTCTCTCATTTTCTTCCAGGCGGGTTTTTCATCCTCTGTTTCGATGTCTTCAAGCACTCCTGTATCGTCTACCAGATGCAGAGGATAACTGAAATAGATGTTCCTCGGCTTCGGTTTTGGGAACTCTCTGAGGGTCATATCCAGCCGGAAAGCAGTGATCTGCCGTGCCTTTTCTATAGCGTTACTGCGGATCTGATCAACACGATTATCTGCATCTTTGTACTTCTTTCTGAAGCTGGTATAAGCATGTTTTCCCATCTGAGCAGGACTCATAAAGTCATCATATGGAATCGTTTGATAATAATCCGGGAACTGTTTTTGTATATGTTTCCGGAAGGTTTCACAGATCATTTTGTTTTCCAGATAAGTGATATTTGCGTCCTCCAGAGGAAGCTCAATCATATCGATCATGGCATCCGGATCTCTTGCGAATACTCCTGATCCGGAGGCACGGTCCATAGATTTCTTCTGCCCCTGGGCACCTTTCGAATGGTGATGGCAATAGATCACTGCCGTATGCAATTCTGTAGCCACTTTATCGAATTGATTGCAGAACTTGGACATATCTTCAGCTGAGTTCTCATCACCTGTTATGACCTTGTAAATCGGATCCACGATCACAGCAATATAACCCTTCTTGGAAGCTCTTCTGATCAATTTCGGAGCCAGTTTATCCATCGGGACGGCCTTGCCTCTGAGGTTCCATATATCGATGTCTGAGAGGTGCTCAGGACTGATACCCACTGCCTCATAAACATCTCTGAATCGGTGCAGGCATGATGCCTCATCAACTTCAAGATTGACGTACAGGACCTTCCCCTGGGCGCATTGCCAGCCCATCCATTTCCGGCCCTCTGCAATGGCTATTGTCAGTTCGATCAGAGCAAACGTCTTACCAGCTTTGGTACCGCCGACCAACAGCATCTTATGTCCCTGTCTCAGAACACCTTCGATCAGCTCCGGAGACAGCTCCGGAAGATTGCTCCATTTATCTGACAATGGTGTCGGATCCGGAAGATCATCATTTACGGATTCGATATATTCTATCCATTCTTCCCAGGATGCTTTTCCGAGATTGGTCCCGATCAGGAACTGTTTCTTCCCGTTTCTCCAGAACCCGGGCATTCGGGATAAACGGCTTGGATTCTTTGTGGATGTATCCACATCCAGCCCATTTTTTTTGCAGATCTTAAACAGGTAATCAACCTTCCGGGAATAATCCTTTTCGTTGTTTGCGTCCACTCTGACTATCGCATGAATTGACTTGTTGCCGGAATGAACCAGTGCTGCTATAGGCAGCTCAAGCTCCATCATAAGAGCGTATTGTGTTTCTATATCCTGCGTGTCGCTTTCGATCAGGGTATATTTGAAATCTGTGATGTTATCAATCTTTCCGCCGTTTCCATCCATTGGATTGAAGCTGATCCAGGCCCCGCATTCATGATTGTAATCGTAGAATACGTCTTCTATTTTTTTGGCAGAATCCAACTCTTCCATAAGCCTTCCGGCAGTCCGGTCATAGTTTCTTCCGGACGGATGATACTTACCGTCTTTGTCCTTATAACAGCTGGTGCAATAGCTGACATGATCATTCGGACTGAAGATCACGGAAATATACTTACGTATATCTTCGACAGGATCCCAGTTGACCGGTTCCGGAATACTGCGGGAATCAATCATGTCTTTCTCAATGACCCTGTAATAATCAGAAACATCGATTGTTTCGTTGTCCTGCAGTTCCCGACCTGATCCTCCATCCTTCCAGTAATAGCTTCCCAGAGGCTTATAACCTCTATCTATCGCCATTCTGAATAAAGTATTCTCAGTGATGCCGGAGGATTTAAATGTATCCCATTTTCTCCAGCATCCCCCGTCATAGCGCCCCGGATCCCTCCTTGACCATTCATCCCACAGGGAACATGGTGCTCCGGCTGCTTTGATAGCCATACCGATTTCGCACCATGTCTGATAATCACATGTGACCGGATCTATATATTTAAGGGCTTCCCTGATCTCCTGTTCATCTGCCATGTGTTATGCCTCCTGCGGTACGTATGCGGCCGGAATGACTCCGGCAGGGATTCTCCAGCTGTTTGCTGATATTCTTGCGATCATATTGTTTGCTGATGTGAAGCTCCAAATGCCCACATGCTGGAATCCTCTGCTTTCCAGGAATCGGATCTGCTTTGGTGTTGATAAGCCTTCCAGTCTTCTCTTTGCCAGACGATCAAGCAGCAGATCTGCTTTACCGGCATTTTCAATCTCATCCGGGAAGATCCCATACTTTTCCAATGCCTTCAGCTGCTTCTCTGAAGCCGGCGCCATCTGCCAGCCGATTGTCGGCTCATAATTCACCAGATCTTCTGACTGGATGCTCATTTCAAACTGAAGCGGGTCCACAAGCGATCTTTTGCGCTTTTTCATGGATTCCAGCTGAGCCGCGAGTTTCTCTTCACGGTCCTTCAGAACGTCTTCAGAAGCCTTCTTTTCAGCCTCCTCAATGTCCTCCGGACAACCGGCAGCCTCCAGATTGCTTGTCATTTTTTCTGATACTTCTTTGTTCTTGCAGATAATATCTGCCGGTCTGCATAATTCATGCCTCTCAGACAGCCATAGGAAGTCCAGGAGAAGCAGATTCTCTTTCCCCGGAGAAAGTCTTGTCCCTCTGCCAACCATCTGACAGTAAAGACTTCTGACCTTCGTGGGACGCAGAACAACTATGCAATCGACCGAAGGGCAATCCCATCCTTCCGTCAGAAGCATGGAATTGCATAAGATGTTATATTTACCGTTTTCAAAATCCTGAAGGATCTGTTCACGGTCTTCAGAGGTTCCATTTACTTCTGCAGCACGGAATCCGTGCCTGTTCAGGATGTCTCTGAATTTCTGTGATGTCTTGATAAGCGGCAGGAACACGACTGTCTTCCTGTCTCTGCAGCATTTTTCCATTTCAGCTGCAATCTGTTCCAGGTAAGGATCAAGAGCTGTATCAATGGATCCAAGAGTATAATCACCTGCTTGTGTTTTAAGGCTTGTCATATCCAATTGCAGTGGAATGGTCTGAGCCATAATCTTACACAGATATCCTTGCCGGATCGCCTGTACAATCGAATATTCATATGCCAGGGAATCAAATACTTCTCCCAGTCTTCTCTGATCACCTCTGTCAGGTGTGGCAGTAACTCCAAGTACTTTCGCATCCGGGAAATGATCCAGTATCCTTCTGTAACCATCCGTAATGCAATGATGAGCCTCATCGACAATGATGGTGGAGAAATAGTCACCCGGAAACTTTTCGAGCCTCTGAGGCCTCTGCAACGACTGTACGGAGCCCACTGTTACACGATTCCATTTGCCGATGCATGTTTCATCAGCTTTTTCGATTGCGCTTGTAAGGCCGGTGATCTTTTCCAACTTATCAGCAGCCTGATCCAGCAGCTCCCCCCTATGCGCCATAATGAGGACACGGTCTCCATTCCTTACCATGTCCTCGGTCACCTTTGAGAAAACTACTGTTTTTCCGGTCCCTGTCGGAAGGACAAGCAGTGTTTTCTTTCTGCCGCTTGCCCATTCCGTTTCGATAGCCTGTCTTGCCTCTTCCTGATACGGTCTCAGTTCAGCAGGCATCAGAATTTACCTGGCTGATACCCGGATCCCCGAGGAGCCGACGCTGCTGCCGGATCCAGAGGGTAAAGCCTTGAAATGTTATTGTATTTTCTCTGCTGATCAGCAGGTTTATTCGTATCATCCCTGTGAATACGATGACTCAGCTTGAGCTTTCCAGTCTTGCCGATGATTACTTCAGGTCTCCAGTCAAAACGAAGCGGTTCACCTTTTTTATGGTTTCCGATCGCATCATAGAACTGGGCGATCATACCGGTACATGCAGCACTGTTCCACATATACAGGTTATGATTCAGATCTACATTTTTACCCGAAGTCGGATCCACAACCTGCAGAACAAGGATGATCTGTTTGCATGCACCGATCTTGCCGGAAGAATTCTGCCCAGGCTGGAATCTGGTTGTTTTCAGATCAACAACGGTAAACGGATAATCGCCTTCCGGAAGCAGTGTATATCCCTCATCGTAATTACCGAGCGTTTCTGCAGAAATAACTTCTGTTTCACTCAATTCTCCGCCTTCAGTCATTGTTGATCCTGACTGCGGATAATAGCCCTGATTGCTGTACGGATTGTTATACATTGTCATATCTTATCGTCCTTTCAAAATGGTAAATTTCTTTCTTCTTCAATCATCCTGAATACATCCGGCCATGCTCCTATCAAACAGCCATCAATGAAAGCCGGATCATACATGTGTACCGGCATACCTCTGGGGAAGTAGCCTTTCTTTGTAACAGCTTCCTGTATTTCTGACGGATGCACCATATTTGCTATCATCAGGTCCTGCAGTCCAGGCGGTAATTTCTCCATATCTGCTACTTCCTCCGGAGTGTATGGAATAGGCTGCCATACACTTTCGATCGGATTGGCATCAGGAATTTTCGGAGTGTCTGGAACCTGTACAGGCTGAGCAAGAGGTTCTGTATCATCAACAATTTCTACATTCTCTGCTCCAAACACCTGCTTTATTCTTTCTTCTGCAGCGTGGATCTCCTGATCCTTAAATAAGTGAGCGATCCCGTCAAAACTTAACGGAAGCTCTTCTGGAAGATTGTCCCTGTTCTTTGCATCCCATGCCGGTGAATGAGTCGTATACATGACCCTCTGACGGCCGGTCCCCTTATACTTTTTCCCTTTATCGTCTTTGGAAACAACATACGTCTTGTAATTGCAGAACAGAACCATATCAGCCCATTCTTTCAGCATGTTTGATGTCTTGGCTGTTGTTTTGTTGCCAAGCTTCATTTCGTACCGGTCATAGGAATTGTCTGCATCCGGCTGATTGAATGCTCTGATCTGAGCATGAGCTGTGATAACAACATTGATTCCAGCAACATCAATCACATCCTGCAGAAGATTAAGATATCTGCCTACCTGTTCTTCCAGCTGCACAAATCCATCTCCATATCCGAATGATGTAATGGATTTTTTCTGTGAGCTGTCACAGATATTCTGTACGATCAGTCGTTCTGCCCAATCGAATGTATCGATCACGAGTGTCTTGCACGGCTTTTTTCTGATAATTTCAACAATTTCATCCCACAGCATTGCGGCCGAAGTAGGCTTTGGTAATCTTTTGACATCCATCCTTGCTGTGGATCCTTCTGTGTCGATAAACAGAGGATCAGGGAAACTGGCAGCCAGTGTCGACTTGCCGATTCCCTCAACTCCGTAAATCACTGTCTTATACGGTTTGTGCTGCAAACCTGACGTGATTTCAAATGACATGATTATTCCTCCTAAAATTTACCAGCTTCCCATTTCGGCTTACTGAGATCCGGATCCGGTGTTTTCATCATTTCTGCCGGACGAAGCATTGATTCTGCTGTTTTGTTCCCGTCATGATCAACGGAATAGCCATCTTCGATATAAATGGTGCATTCATCACCTGTGGATACTCTTGTAGCAATAGCCTGAAGCTTTTCCTGTTCAAGCCATGCTCCGAATTCTTTCAGAGTATCAAGATCCATCTGTTCCAGCTTATCCAGGAGTACAAAGCCGCATTTAGGATTCAGCTTCCGGACAATTGCTGTCGCAACCTTCAGCTGATCTGATCCGGACATATTGTCCCAAGGCTGACCGTTATATATCAGCGCTCCGTGATCCACGCTGAGCCCCTTCAAGGGCATGCTGACACCATCCAGCAACTCCATCCTGGCATCTCTGACTTTGTCGATCTGAGCGCTAAGTTCGTCATATTTCAGCCGATAAGAATCAGCTTCCATCTGAGCCTTTGCCTTTTCATGATTGTCCCGGACCTTAGCATTGATCGCTTCAATTTCTTCCAGATTGTGCTGAAGAGCTTCTGTGGATTCATCGACCAGCTCGGCAACGTCTTTCATGGCAATCTCTTCATCTCTGGCAACCTTCTCATAAACATCCCTGTGTTCAGAGATTCTTGTCTGGAGATCCTTCAACTGATTTTCCAGACGCGTGATCTCATCAAACACACGATGCTTTTCGTATGTGATCTCTTTAAGACGGTCACGTTTACGCTGGTTTTCTCCGTTCTTTGCAAGGATCTCCTGCTGCTGTCTGATCAGTTCCGTCGCGCTGATCGGTTCAATCGGAACACCGTCCCACTGTGTCATCTGATCTGCATGACCGCGTTTTTCTTTTTCTGTTCTTCCAATAACCAGACGTTCGCTATAAAGCCTTTCCTCTTCTGCATCAAATGCTTTCAGCTGTTCTTCCACACCTATAATCTGAAGCAGTGATCTTGCCTTATCCTTATCCGAGGCATTCATAAATTTCGGCAGATCCAATGCAAACTGACTTATGAATGAATTCAGCAATGTCTGTCCGGCTTTCTTGCCAGAGGGATCGGTTACTGTCAGAGAAGAATTCTTCCCTTTACGCTCCACCACAATCCCGTTGCTGAGCACTGCTTTCATATAAGGATCCACCATAGATCCATCACGTTTTACATTGGTAGGCTTATAATCACCGCCGCCCAGAGTGTATGTGATCGCATCCAGAACACTGGTCTTTCCCTGATTATTCTTCCCACCAACAACTGTCAGTCCATTGGCTGCCGGTTCAAGTTTTACGGCTTTTACTCTTTTGACATTTTCCAGTTCCAGACTGTTGATCTTCACGGACTCAACAGCATTCTTTTCCTGCTCTGTTTTATAGGCCGCAGAAAACAGGTTTTCAGTTCCAATTTGTTTCATCTTCATCCTCACAAAGCTCTTTCGCTATCTTTTCGACCTTTTTCAATACTTCATCCGGAATAGCTACTCCTTCCGGTGCAAGAACTTGTACCTTTCTGCTTCGATCGTCAGAATAGAACTCTCTGACGCTCTCAAACCCATCAGGGCCATTTTCCTTTTTCTTGTTTTCAAACAGTTCATCCTCAATTGTTGAGAACGTTGCAGCCATAGCCACATGTACAAGAGCTATCTCAGGAGTCTCAAAACCGGCATCAATAGCCGCGTCAAGAGCAGCCCGAAGTGCTTTTATGGAAATGGTCTTAAACTGATCTCTTGTGATCATGATCTTTTCAGTTGACATTATTTTTCCTCCTCCGGAAGATACCGGTATGCCCAGATCTTCAGATTCTCGAATTTATGATCTGTTGTCCTTACATGATCGGCGATATTCGTAATTTCCGTGCCTATGGTTCTGATCGTTTTCGCTTGTGTCTGGATCAGCTTCTGCTGTGCTTTGATCTGTGCTCTGAATACCACGATCACTGCATACGCACTGGCGACCAGCACAATCTGGATCAGGATAATAAGAATTATCGTGAGCGTCATCCCATCACCTCCAACAGCTGCATATGCTGCCACAGGGCGACATCGAGCAGAAGCAGTGATAAGAAGATCCAGAACCACATCCAGGCTCTGGTTGTAGGCCTTCCCTCAGGCCTATTCGTTTTAATCTCCATCTGAGTCTCCTTTCGTGTATAATGGAGATGCCAAATATCAGGCATCAAGCACGTTCACTTTCCACGGCTTACGTGCTTTTAATTTGTTTCTGCAGAGTGTGCAGAGTGTTGAGAGAGATACCTGCCACTTTGCAGACTGATGTGATGCGGACCTTTGTGTCATAGATCCGGAACTCCTTGAGACCTTCCTGATCGATCCTGTCTGCCAATGCATAGATCTTTGAAGCTGTAGCATACGGGACACCCAGAAGCCTGGATATCTCAGATCTGTTAAGGAAAGCCTGTGCAAGGAGTTCATCCCTAGTCTTCACACAATCACCTCCTTTCCATGAAAAAGGCAGTAAAGCTATTTATAATCTTCAGCATCGATTTTGTTCCCTGAAACTCTACATTTTGTAGAATCATCTGCGTAAAAAATGAGCTTTTCTACGGGCATTCCAAGGATCTCAGAAATAATCGATGCATTTTTCATCGAAATATCCTCTGGGTGTTCTTCCCAGCTTGCATAGGTATTTCGATGAATCCCTAGCTTTTCTGCCATTTCATCTTGTGAGATTTCTTTAATTCGTCTTGCTGTGCGAAGTGAATATCTTTCTATGGTTGTCATCTCCGAACCTCCTGAAATGATAATAACTCTACGTTTTGTAGATGTCAACATATTACTCGACATTTTGCATATTTTCATGTGCAATAATCCTACATTATGTGTATAATTAATCTTGTCGGGAGGTGACACTAATGTTTGGAGAAAAATTAAAGAAGATTCGGGAAGCTCACAATCTGAGCCAAGACGAATTGGGGGAAAGATTAGGGGTAAGCGGTAAAACTGTATCCTCATGGGAGATCAATCGGACTGAACCTAATATGGGAAATGTCCAAAAGATTGCAGATATGTTCTCTGTTACAACCGACTCGTTGATCAGAGAAAATGTTTTCAATGCCCCCATCCTAACTGAAAAAGGAAAAAACCTCCTCGCCGCCTACGATTCAGCCAGCCCTGACACGAAGAAAGCAGTAGATCGTATACTGAAGATTTCTGACACAGCTAAACTATCCATTGAAGACCTTAAACGACAAGAAATCGCAGCTCAAGCGTGGCAATCTGAATTCGGCGGAGGGGATGACTCCGCTATTCAGCGTGGCTCAGAAAAATAAATGTATTATCAGTTATTTCAAAAAAATGTTGACAACATTCGGCAAAAAAGGGTATTAATTATTTATCAAGATTATTCTTGATTAGCTTGAAAATGACCCTAGCAGTAGGACACCTCACTCATAAGAGGAATGCCGAGACTAGGGTTTTACATTTTAGGAGATGTTATGGGTAAAGTTCAGAATAATAGCAGACAAATATACGATCATCTAAAAGTGGCCATTCTTGTTGATGGTGCCTTCTATAGAAAAAGAGCGTATACCGTTTATGGTGACAAATCACCTCAGGAGCGAGCCGAAGAGCTTGATCATTACTGCAGAAAACATTTGACCGAAAATATCAACGGTGTTTCTCACGAACATGATTTATACAGAATTTTCTATTATGACTGTGAGCCCTCAAAAAAATCTGTTTTCAATCCACTCACAAAGAAAAACGAAGAACTCAAAGAAACAAACATGTATTCTTGGACAAACGAATTTCTTAAAGAGTTAAAAAAGAAACGGAAATTTGCTGTCCGCCTAGGAGAAATTGCCGATTCTGGAATTGGGTATTATATACCGGTTCCAAAAACAAAAGAATTACTGCTCGGCAAGTGCAAGATTGAAGATTTAAAGTCGAGCGATTTAAGTATGATGGTCACACAAAAAGGTGTGGACATGAGAATTGGGTTAGACATTGCTTCTATGGCTTTCAAAAAGCAAGTCAGTCAGATTGTATTGATATCAGGTGACAGCGATTTTGTTCCCGCCGCCAAACTCGCAAGACGGGAAGGCATTGACTTTGTCCTTGACCCCCTTGGAGCAGGAATTAAAGAAAATTTGGAAGAACATATTGACGGTCTACGAACCCAAGACAAACGGTTTATAAATTTGCAGAGATAATAAAAACGATCCCACACAGCTGCAACTGTCTGAGATCAGGCGCAATATCAACTCCCCAGTTTTTATTGCGCCTACATTTTAGCACGAAATGGAGGATTTATGTCAGCACACAAAGACAAAGAACGCGGGACCTGGTATGTGTCATACCGGGTAACAGATCCGGTCACCGGCTCAGCGCTACAGAAAAAAAAGCGCGGTTTCAAAACAAAACGAGAGGCCATCCGCTGGGAGACCGAACTTGAAGAAGAAAAAGCAAAGCACACATCCATCTCATTCAGGGAAGCTTTGAAACTGTATCTATCAGATTCAGAAGCTTCCGACACTACCAGAGAATTGAAAGAGCACTGGATCCAGAACCATTTCCCCTACGTTGATACACCCGTAGAGAAAATCACAAAAGATGATCTTGTGACATGGAGGCTGGAGCTAAAGGATTCCGGGCTGGCTACAAGGACCATGAACAGAGGTATTCAATATGTGAAATCAGTATTTTCGTTTATATCCTTGGTTTATGATATCCCGAATCCCTCGGTCGTCCTGAAGACCTTCAAGCTGACAAAGGAAGACAAAGAAGAAATGGAAGTCTGGACTCCGGAAGAGTTTGATCAGTTCATAGAATATGTCAGCCTGCCCGTATACAAAGCTTATTTTACTTTCCTGTTTTGGACTGGATGCCGCAGATCCGAGGCACTGGCAGTCTGCAAGGAAGATATCAAAGACGGCTATGTTCACATTCACAGATCTATCAAACATTACAAAAATGGTTTTCTTCCTCTGAAGAACGATTCTTCCGAGCGGACAATTAAGATCGACAGCACGACATTAGAAATTATGCAGCCATACATCAGTGCTGCTGATCCGTTTGTTTTTGGAACAACTCAGTCTCTGCCGATCTCCGGAGTTCAAAGACAGTTCACTAAGGCTATTAAGGAATCCGGAGTAAAGAAGATCCGGATCCACGACCTCCGTCACTCTCATGCAACCTTCCTGATCAATGCCGGAGTAAATATCGTAGCTGTGTCCAAACGGCTCGGGCATGCCAGTATCAATCAGACGTTAAAGACCTATACCCACCTTTTGGAAAAGACGAATGACGAAATGATGGATACGATTGAAAAACACCGGAACAAGAGTTGATTCGTGGCAACATTTGTGGCAACATTTTTTAGAAAGTACATAGAAATACGTGCAAAAATGACGAAAAAACAGCCATTTACAGCGAAAAACACAAGGAAAATGACCTTCTATCCTTTCTCCTCACTCGCTCCATATAAAAAATGGCTGAAAAGCCATTTTTTGTTTACAATTGTACATGGAGGTCTTATGAAGCCAGGTGAACAGATTCCTTTTGATCATGTAAAGAATTTCAGAGAACTGGGCGGATATGCTGCTGCAGACGGCCGTCATGTGAAATACGGTCTTTTATTCCGCGGGCCTGCTTTATGCGGATTAAGTGAATCCGATAAAAAAGCAATCAATGATCTGCATATAAAAACAGTACTGGACTTCCGTTCCAAAAACGAAAGCGATCATAATCCCGAATACGTTCCGGACTCTGCATCATATTTCAGAAAATGCGCAAGCATTGACCGGTATGGTCATGAGATAGACTATTCACCCGGAACGATCGAGAAACTGACCCATAAGTTTATTACGTTGTTCAGGCTGATCAGAGGTATGATCACAAATGACGTATATAACGCCATGCCGTTTCACAACAAAGCATTTCAGATGATGTTTGATCTGCTGGAACGTCAGCAGGTACCTATGTTCTTCCATTGTGCAGCAGGAAAAGACAGAACCGGCGTGGCAGCGATCCTGATCCTTCTGGCACTTGGGGTCGACCGGAAAACTGCATTGGACGATTACGAACTGACCAATGTATACTATGCGGACAATATCGAAGCCGTTCTGCGCCGGCACAAACTGCTGACCGCCATCAGTAAAACCGCAAAATACCGCTATAGTGCCGGAGCCGGTGTACAGCGCGGTGTCGCTGACAGTATGCTGGATCTGATCTATGAACGCTATCACACGTTTGAAGCGTATCTCAAAGCAGAATACGGCATTGACAAAGTACGACTTGAGCACCTCCGTGACCTCTATCTTGAATGAGTGTGCTATACTTTTTACATCAACGGAAAAGAGAATCATATGTACAGAAAAACATGGATGGAAATTGATCTTGATGCAATTTCAGAGAATATCAAAACAATCAAGGCAGTCTGCGGAAAACGGCTGATCGCAGTCTTAAAAGCTGATGCGTATGGATGCGGTGACATCCAGGTCGCGAAAACAGTCATGGAAGCCGGTGCTTCAATGATCGCTGTGTCCAGCCTGGATGAAGCTATGATGCTGAGACACCAGGGATACAGCGGAGAACTTCTGATCCTTGGTGCGACCGACCCTTCCGACATTCCTGTCCTGGTCGAAAACGGCATCAGTGTCACAGCCTATTCAACCAAGTGGGTCAAAGGCGTTACCAGCAAGAACTGCGGCGGTCTGAAAGTGCATCTGAAGGTTGAAACCGGAATGAACAGGATCGGTTTCAAAGACATTGATGAACTGAAAAAAGCAAAAGGACTGCTGATGCTGAGAGGATGCAGTCTGGATGGTATCTTTACGCATTTTGCAAAAGCCGATACAGACGCAGAAATGACCATGAAGCAGTATGAACGCTTTGCCCAGGCAGTCAAAGCCATGGATTATCCGTTCAGATGGATACACTGCGATAACTCCGACGCATCTCTTTCATTCCGTGACCCGCTCAGCAATGCATGCAGGATTGGTATTGCCATGTATGGGATCTCAGCATTCAGCCATGATCTCAAGCCCGCATTGGGACTGTATACGAGGACGTTCATGGTCAAAAAGCTCGCTCCCGGTGAACCGATCGGATACGGTTCAACATATGTAACTTCGGGAGATGAGATCATCGCTACCGCGCCGATCGGATATGCAGACGGCTTTATCAGAGCCAATCAGGGCAGATACGTCCTGGTAGACGGTACGCCTGCAGAAGTAGTGGGACGTGTATGCATGGACCAGGTAATGCTGAAACTTCCGGAGTATAAATCGGAAAATGCGCTTGTAGAGATATTCGGCAAAAACATTCCGATCGAAAAAATGGCAGCAGAACTGAATACCATTCCATATGAGATCATGTGCCTGATCAGCGGCAGAGTTACACGAGTCTATATTAAAAACGGCACCCGGGCTGAAGAAGCCAACGAACGCCTGAGTGCAAAAGCAATTTAACGGATAAACGATTATCCGTTTTTTATATCCAGCCAGCGGACTGACGAGCCTGATAGTTGCAATAAACGCACCAGGTCATCGCAGTTCATCCAAATCGTAGCAGTGTTGCTGTCGGGATGCACGCCGATGGTCTGATGCCGGTATTCTTCATCAAACACCACCTGAACGAGATGTTCTTTGTCGTTCAAAGCTCCCAGCGGGGTAACTGCCCCTTTCTGAAGCCCGAGTAATTCATTCAAAGATGATTCCGATGCAAATGAGAGCGGTCTGGAACCGAGCATATGACGCAGTTCCTTCAGGTCGGCCGGTCTGTCACCGTGCAGCACCAACAGATACCAGTTTCGTTTTTTGTCATCTCTCAGGAACAGGTTTCTCGCCACAGCATCCTCCTGTTCCAGATGAAGTGCATGCATTTCTTCCATCGTGAACACAGCAGGATGCTCAACGATACGGTAAACGATACCATTCTCATTCAGCAGATGCAGTATATCCTTACGTTCCATCATTTTCCGCTTTCATTCAGGAAACTTCTGATCTCATCAAGATGCCTGATAGCTGTTTCCCTGCCGATCAGGTAAACTCTCCGGAGCTCATCACGGTCATGAGAAATCCTTCCGATCCCCAGAGCTTCATCAGGACAAAGTACCAGAACATTTCCCTGTGCTTCCCGCTCACGAATATACTCGAGAGTCTCATTGTACATTTCATGCCTGCGTTCCATATCACGATATATTTCCGGATACTGTTTTAATGCCGCTTTCATCACAGGCAAACCCTTTTGTACGCTCTTTTGATAGGATCTTGGCTGTGTCAGGATCACAATATTCCGCTCATACCCGATCGACTCGAAGTATTTCAAAGGAATACTGTCACTGATACCGCCGTCCAGAAGCTTCATTCCATCTGCCTCGACCGGTCTCGACACAATTGGCATGGAGGCACTTCCCTGAACATACAGCATGTCATGCGCCAATCCATCTGTACACCTGTAGTAAACAGGTTCACCTGTCTCAGCATTCGTGCATACTACATAAAATTCCATCGGATCCTGTTCAAACGCATCCGCATCAAACAGATCCAGATGATTCGGAAGCGTATCATAGCAGAACTTTCCGCCATACAGATCACCTGTAAACAGCAGTGATCCAACACTGCAGAAACGTTTATCTTTTGCAAAGCGAAGATTATACCTCAGTATTCTGCCGTATTGCTTTGATTTAAAATTGCAGCCAAAAGCTGCGCCTGCGGATACGCCGATAGTTCCATCAACTGTAATATTCTCTGCCAGGAGTACATCAAGAATTCCTGCAGTGAAGAGTCCGCGCATTGCTCCGCCTTCCAGTACAAGTCCGGTTTTCATTTCTTTTTTCTCTTTCTGCCTGTTTCAATATCCAGCAAGGCAAGCTGTTCGTTTACAATGTCTGCCAGTTTTCTGATATCTGAAGTATCGGTTCCACAGGCTTCCAGATGATTCATCACTTCACTAAGTGCCGCACTGTAATCACGCTTATGCGCGTCATTGATGGACTTCCAGGCAATGCCTTTCATCTTCCTGCATACATCTTCATCCATAGAAAGCCTGCCCTGAAGCATCAGTACAGCAATCACAGGATAGCCGGGATAACCCTGCCAGAAGGTAGCACTATCATCTGATGTATATTTATTTCCGTCCCATTCCACTGTGTACTGTTTTGAGGCATCAGAAGAACGGATAATGGCATGATCCTCATGCATCTCTACTCTCTCATCACCGATCGCCGAGAATGCTTCATATATTTTTTCCACAGGCGGTAATTTCTTCAGCATCTACATCTCTCCTTCCAGATCCAATACCACGATCTCAGGATCATTGAACAGGCGGATCACACCATGAGTTTTTTTAGTCAGTCCCCTGCTGATCATCATCTTTCTGCCGTTGATATCATGGATCCCTTCTGTATACTTCGGAAACAAACCGACGGAGGGTGCGACCAGCCCCCTGTGAAGCGGCGGGCATCTCCACTGACCTCCGTGTGCATGGCCGCACACGATCAGATCACAGTCGATCTGTCCATACAGATCCACCCAGTTCGGTCTGTGCGACATCAGAATGCGATATGCATCGGTACGGAACTTTCCGCTGACGTCCGCCGGATCATAGAAAGACTCTCTTTTCACACATGGCAGCGCAACAACTTCCAATGTATTGCCGCAGATCTCCAGGACGTCACTCCGCTGCTCCGGGATCGAAACACCCATTTTTCTGATCTTATAAAGCAAAGTCGGAAGATCCGGTCTGTGCTCTTCATGATTGCCGGTCGAATAGATCATCGGATACTGTTTCAACTGGTCTATCAGACAGAACGAGTGCTCATCATTCTTCTTTTCTTCACACAGATCTCCCGGCAGCAATATCAGGTCAGGCTTCAGCGGATGTATCTTTTCCGTCAGTTTTTCCATATGTTTTCCATAATCCTGGTCATGAAGATCTGCAAGCACGACGATCCTCATAGGATTCCTGATCTTTTTGGAACTCAGGCGATAAAATGTTGTATCGATCTTTTCATAAGGAAGCCCTGCAGCTGTAACTGCTGCAGCCACCGCAGCACTTCCCGCAATCATTTTCATCAGTTTCATGCAATTATTTTACATCATCACAGCAACAGCGGAAAGCGACACACTTACAGCCTGTTCCACAGCACTATAAAAACGCCGCATTCAGCGGCGTCCTTCAGGTTCAAATGGTCTTATTTACCCTGGCTGACCGGCAGCATTGCTGCACCGATGATTCCGGGCTCATCCAGTCCTGCGATCACAAACGGTGTATCATGTACCGCAGTATGAGACATTGCCTTGAAGTTCTCGACAACACCAGGCAGGAACTTATCTGCAGACTTCATCATACCGCCGCCAAGAATGAAGATATCAGGATCACAGACGCATGCGATCGTTGCGAACAGCTGACCGAGGTCTTTTTCCATGCTCTTGACGATCTCTATTGCTCTTTCATCTCCCTGCTCAGCATATTCAAATACCATACCCGTATGCGGGAAATCCTTATCCGGAATAGCAGCTTCAGCCTTGCGCTTGATCGCTGTTCCGCTGCATTCATTCTCAATTGCGCCAACATTCAGATAATTGATCTTCTCTCTGTTGCGGTCAATGATAATATTCGCAATTTCTCCGCCAAAGCCATGTTTGCCGGATACTGTTTTTCCGTCAACGACAAGCACGCCGCCGATACCTGTTGAGATCGTTACATAGAAGACTGTCTTCAGGCCTTTGCCTGCACCGACAAGAGCTTCTGCCAGGCCTGCAACATTCGCATCATTATCAACATATGCAGGCATACCGAATTCCTTGGAGAGTTCATCAGCGATCGGATAGTTTGTAAATCCCGGCAGGTTGGTGGACAGTACCATGCAGCCGGCTGTTGTGTTGACAGGTCCGGGCACACCAACACCCATTCCAGAGCATTCCTTCCACTCAGGGATCTCACGGATCAGTTCCTTGATATTTGCCATAACCTTGGCAGGACCTTCCTGTCCGTAAGAAGGACCTTTTACCTGTGCAAGAATCTTTCCGTCTTCTGTGATCTTCGCAACACGAACATTCGTTCCGCCCAGGTCAATACCGATATAACTTTTCATGATATTATTACTCCTCATTTCTCTTGTCTTCATTATAACTGTTTTTGTTCGGAATGATTCATCGGAATCCCAAATCTGCCATGCATATCCGGCAGCCTTTACGATCAGATATGTCCGCTTCGAAAATGCTGCCCCGTTCTCGGGACAGCACTCATATTATTTGATCTTGTCTGCCAGCAGATTGCGGACTTCACGGATCCCCAGACCCTTTTCCTTCGCAATTTCCGCAATATCATCATATTCCAGTTTTGTTTTATTCACTCCATATCCGCTTGATCTCTTTATCCTGACCTGACCGAATTCTGTTTCGACAGTATCAAGACTTCTGTGCAGTGTGAACCGTTTCGTTTCTGCCTGCCTGATACCTAAAGTTGTTGTATACAGGAACATTTTCTCAACCATCATATCCCTCTGGTCAGGAGTGCATATCACTCTGATCAGTGTTCCCGGACGGTTTTTCTTCATGCCGATGCCAATTGTGTATACATCCCTTGCTCCGCAGGCCATCAGCTGTTCCGTCGCAAACGAGATCTCTTCTGCCGTCATATCATCAACATTGCATGACAGCTCCAGAACCAGATCAGTCTGGTTCCTGCTTTCTCCCAGGATCGCTCTGACACAGTTTGCCTGAGGGAAATCCTTCTTCCCCATGCCATAACCGATCTTTTTGATCTTCATGACAGGCATGCTTTCATACTTCTGAACAAAATGCTTCAGCAGAGCGGCACCTGTAGGAGTGCACAATTCACTCTGAATAGCACCGCCATAGATCGGAACGTCTCTCAGGATCAGTGCTGTAGCAGGTGCAGGCACAGGCAGGATCCCATGCGCGCACTTCACTGTACCGGCTCCTACATGAACAGGTGAAGCTATGATCTGATCCGGCGCCAGTTTCTCTATCAGCATGCATACTGCTGTCACATCCGCAACAGCATCCATCGTACCGACTTCATGGAAGTGGATCTCATCGACCGGCATACCGTGTACCTGACTTTCCGCTTCTGCGATCAGCTTATATACGGAAAGAACATCTTCTCTGACACGTTCAGAAAGGAACATGTGATCGTTGACGATATGCTCGATTCCATGCATGGAATTATGCGAATGATGATGCCCATGTCCATGACTGTGCTCGTGTTCATGATCATGGTCATGATGGTGTTCATGGCCATGTTCATGCAGATGCTCATCTTCCTCAACACCATGTACTTTCACTGACATATGTGTTCCGGTGATACCGCATTTTTCAGCCGGTTCAGCTGTGAATTCCACATCAGGAATCCCGATCTCATTCAATTCCCTGACAAACGCATCCCTATCATCAAGAAGTTCAAGAAGTGCTGCTGTCAGCATGTCGCCAGCAGCTCCCATGCTGCAGTCCAGATATAGTGTTTTCATTATTTTCCTCCTGAAAAAGGTATGTAAAATCCATTCCGGACTTACATACCTTCTGATATGCAGATTCACTTATGAATCAATCGTACTTCTGTACGTCAACCGGCTTCAGCCGATATACATTATTTTCTTCGTACGATGACGGTCCGTCAAGCAGGTTGCCCAAGCATTTCAGCCGCCGTTTCCACAGCCGCTTCTACCAGCCTGCCAACGTTGAAGTCAGGGACTCCGACGATCAGATGAGAATCATTCTTAAACGGGATCAGGATCTTCCGGGCATGACTCTGTCCTACCGCAGCAGCCATTTTCGGCGTGATCTCACCAAGCATTGCATCAGCGATCACAATACCGACAGGCCCGATGATCAGGTCAGCCATCGAACATGCAACGACCACAGAATTCTCTCCTGTCGCGGCCTGATCTGCTCCTGCTTTCAGCATAGCTGAAGTAGCCAGACTGTTCGTTCCGACCGCAAGTACGATATGTTCAGGAAAACGGTGCTTCAGTGCAGTGATCAGCTGTCTTCCGATCCCTCCGCCCTGTGCATCAATAACCAGTATCTTCACCAAAACCTCCAAAACAATGGCAGGATCTCACCTGCCATCGTTATTACTCAACTTTGAAATCCGGACTCAGATCCTCACCGTTGCTTGCAATAACCTTTTTATACCAGTAGAAGCTGTCCTTGCGGTAACGATCCAGTGTCTTCAGATCAAATTCTTCTCTATCCACATAGATAAAGCCATAACGCTTCTTCATACCTTCATGTGTAGAGATCAGGTCGATCGCACTCCACGGGCAGTAACCCATCATTTCAACACCATCGGTAATGGCAAGACGGATCTGCTCGATATGCTTTGCCAGATAATCGATTCTGTACGGGTCATGTACACGACCGTCTTCCAGCGTATCATAAGCTCCAAGACCGTTTTCTGTAACGATCATCGGGAGACGATAACGGGAATACATTTCTCTCATCGTAGCACGGAAGCCGATCGGATCGATCTCCCAGCCAAATTCCGTAACAGTGAGGTTCGGGTTTCTGTATCCGCGATAGAATCCCGCGTCACCGCGTGCTGTCTGCTGATCAGCACCCGGATCAGCTTTTTCCGTTCCGTCACTGGCCTGGCATGTAGCGGTATTGTAATAGTTGAATCCGATGAAGTCAGGATGTCCGTTTGCCAGAGCTTCAGCATCGCCGGGAGCGAATGTCGGAACAGCATCATGTTCTTCCAGATAAGACCATACGATGTTGTTGTATTTACCGAATACTGCCATATCAAGATACAGCCAGTTGCGGATCGCATTGTAGTTCTGCGCAGCAATGATGTCTTCCGGTTTGCAGGAAGCAGGATATACCAGTGAAATGTTCGGAGCAGGTCCGATCTTGGCATCCGGAAGCATCTTATGGCACAGTGCCATTGCCTTTGCCTGAGCTACAAGCATATGGTGGTTCTGCTGATATGTTTCTTTAAGCACATTGGTCGTTCCTTCAGGGAGCGTCAGTGTACCGATGACAGGTCCTACCAGTGTCAGCATGTTCTGTTCGTTGATCGTCAGCCAGTATTTGACTCTGTCACCGTAGTTTTCGAACATGACTTTAGCAAAGTTCAGGAACCAGTCAACAGATTCCGGATTGGACCAGGAACCTCTCTTATCAAGAGCTGCCGGCATATCAAAATGGAACATCGTAACAAGAGGAATGATGTTATGTGCCAGGCACTCATTGATGACATTATTGTAATACTCAATACCCTTCGGGTTCACAGCTCCGGTTCCCTCAGGAATGATACGCGACCATGAAATGGAGAAACGGTATACTTTGAAGCCCATTTCCGCCATCAGGGCGATATCTTCTTTATAACGATGATACTGATCAGCACATACATCCAGTTCCGAAGTTCCCTCAGGCACCTTTTTGACATCCTGGCATGAAGGGCCTTTGCCATCTTCCAGATTGGCACCTTCTACCTGATATGCGGAAGTTGAAGCACCCCACAGAAAATCCTCGGGGAATGGTTTCAATGTCTTATGAATCATAATTATCCTCCTATCATTATTCTGATTCAATTATATATGATGGAAAACCGCCTAACTATCACTATTTCGCAAATCCATGTTCATCCGTTCAAAATTCAACAGAAAGCTTTTCCTGTCAAGGCCTCCGCCGAACCCTGTCAGCGATCCGTTCTTTCCGATCACCCGGTGACACGGAACAGCGATCACGACCGGGTTGACATGGCAGGCCATGCCGACAGCCCTGACGGCTTTCGGTCTGCCGATCCCGCAGGCGATCTCCTGATAACTTCTCGTTTCTCCAAACGGGATCCTGCAAAGTGCTTCCCATACCTGTTTCTGAAATGCTGTTCCTCTCAGATCGAGCGGAAGTTCAAAAGCAGCACGCTTTCCCGAAAAGTATTCCTCCAGCTGGTCTGCAGCCATCTTTAAAAACCTGCCGTCATTCATGCATGCCGGCTGATCTGTAAAAGATATCTCCGAAATACCCTGATCTGTTTCCCGGAGCAGAAGATTTCCAACAGGTGTTTCAATGATGCATTCCATAATTGTTTCCCTTTTATTTATTATACGATGAATTCAGGCAGTAAGTTGATCGATACAAATAATATGATCATATCAGCTGATTGGAGAAGTTTATGACAGCCGGTAGATATGAACGCAGATCCGTAAATCTTACGGAAGGAAACATCATTAAAAACATCATTCTTTTTGCCCTGCCGCTTCTTGCCGGCCAGTTATTCCAGAATCTGTACAACAGTGTAGACAGTATTGTTGTAGGCAGAGCAGTCGGTGTTACGGCACTTGCGGCAGTTACATCGTGTTCTGATATTTCCCAGGTGATCATCGGTTTTTTTACCGGATTATCCGTTGGAGCGGGTGTTGCTTTCTCGCGGTACTTCGGTGCCGGAAATCGTGAGCGTCTGCACGAATCCATTCATACCTCTCTGACCTTCGCCATGATCATGGGAGTGGTCATGCTGACGATCGGAGAACTGCTGTCCCCTCTGCTCCTCAGAGTCGTCAGCTGTCCGGCAGATGTATACCCGGAAGCGATGGTCTACCTGCGGATCTATCTGATCGGTATCATCTTTACATCCATGTACAATGTGCAGGCAGGTGTCCTGAGATCAGTCGGCGATTCACGTTCTCCCTTTATTTTCCTGGTATGCGCATCCCTGACAAATATCGTTCTGGATATCCTGTTTGTTGTAGTGCTTCACATGGGAGTTGCCGGTGTTGCCATCGCAACCATTCTTTCGCAGTCAGAATCATTCTTCCTCGTGACCCGGAAAATGCTCAGAACAGATGATGTATACCGGCTTGTTCCGCAGGACCTGAAAGTAGATGTACCTCTTCTTTTGGAGATCCTGCAGCTGGGAATTCCCGCCGCGATCCAATCATGCCTTGTCACATTCTCGAACCTGTTTGTGCAGCGGTATATCAACAGCTTCGGTACGTATGCAATGGCCGGTGCAGGTGCAGGGAAGAAGATCGACAATTACATCAGCCAGATCACAGTATCACTCGGTCAGTCATGCACGACTTATGTCGGACAGTGTGTCGGTGCAGAAAAATATGAACGTGCCTTCAAAGGTATACGCTATGTCATCTACATCAACCTGGTCGTTTATGTATGTCTGGCTGTTCCTCTTTATTTCCTGGCGCCTCAGGCAGCCTCACTGTTCACAAACAATCCTGACGCAATCAGCTATGCTGTCACGATGATGCACACGCTTCTGCCTCTTTACTTTCTTCAGTCATTTCATCAGGTACTTTCCAATTCAGTCAGAGGATTCGGCAGATCTACTGTTACAATGATTACAACGATCACAAGCCTGATCTTTATCAGACAGCTTTATCTCGCGATCGCAATGCATATCAGCCATGATATCCGTCTGGTGTTTATCTCATGGCCTGTTGGCTGGACCTGCTCCACCCTGCTTGCCTTCACATATTATTACTTTGCCATCAAACGTCCATATCTGAATCAGCAGAAACAAACGTGAAAGGAGTGCTGAACCATGAATACTGTACTGCAAAACATCATTAGCCGACGTTCCTGTAAAAAATACAGATCCGATCCTGTCGATCCTGCCCTGATCGATCAGATCATTGAAGCCGGTCTGTATGCCGCAAGCGCAAACGGAACACAGGCACCGATCATTCTGGCTGTGACGGATAAAGAAACACGTGATCTGCTCAGCAGACTGAACGCAAAATACGATGCAAAAAAACGACCTGATCCTTTCTACAATGCACCCGCAGTCCTTGTCGTACTTGCCCCGAAAGCAAGCGGTGCCAAAGTATATGACGGAAGCCTTGTTATGGGCAACCTGATGCTTGCCGCACATGCCCTTGGCGTAGACTCCTGCTGGATCCACAGAGCAAGGGAAACCTTTGAAGACGAAGAAGGCAAAGCGCTCCTGAAGCGTCTGGGCATCGAAGAAGAATATGAAGGGATCGGCAACTGCATCCTGGGATATGCCGATTATGAACTTCCTTCAGCAGCCCCGCGCAGGCAGAACCGTGTATTTCATATTGACTGATTCCGAATCATACAGCTGAATACCCATATAAAAAACAGAGCTGCCATGCTCTGTTTTCATATGCTGAATTGTTATTTCCCGTATCTGCTGAACAGATTTACATAGAATTCCACGTTATCACAGAGAATCTCTGTATCAATGTGTTCATTGACAGAGTGCGCCCCTCCCGAACGTCCGCTTTCGAAAATACCTGTAAACCTGTAGACACTGCGTGTGGGAGACAGATCGCAGTAATATCTGGAATCCGTTCCGCCTGCCATCATGGAAGGAATGAACGTAATGCCAGGATATTTCTCTTCCATGATCTCCTGAAGCAGATGATATCCATAACTGTCAGATGACGATACCGCAGGCGGGTTATGACCTTTGATCAGACGGAAATTCACTTCCTCAGGCATAACTTCACGGAAATGCTGCTCCAGTTGTTCAAGTGTTTCGCCCGGCAGGATACGGCTGTTGGTGATCACCGACGCATGTTCCGGCAGAATATTTGCCTGATCGCTGCCCTTTGCCATCGTCGGTGTTGTAGTCGTTCTCATCATCTGGTTGATTGATTTCTCTGTCTCAGCCAGTTTTTTCAATGTTTCTTCATTACCTTCCGGATCTTCATAGTAAGGTTTGAAGTCTCCCTCTATAAACGGTGCGGAAGCCTTCATCTGACGGATGACAGGCTCACACAGATGCGGTTCCATACGGCTGCACTCCAGATCATAAACAGCCTTTCCGAGTTTGCCGAGTGCGTTATGCACAGGCGGATATGCAGAATGACCGCCTTTATCATCTACATAGAATTCATGATCAGCATAGCCTTTTTCGGAAACAAAGATCGTCGCGATATAAGTGCCGTCTTCCCGGCGGGAAACACCGCCGCATTCATCGATCGCAATACCGAGTTCTACTCCCCTGCTTTTCAGTTCATCATGCAGGATCTGGCCGGCAGCACCCGGACCGCCCATGATCTCCTCATTATATCCAAACGCAAGATAAAGATCATAATCAGGTACGAACCCATCCGCGATCAGCAGTTCCAAAGCATCCAGGTATGCCTGGATATTGCACTTGGAATCCGTCGTCCCTCTGCCATGAAGAACTCCGTCTTCATCAAGATGTCCCGAAAAAGGAGGATACTTCCACATGGAATGATCTCCTTCAGGAACAACGTCCTGATGTGCTGTCATCAGCAGGGGAAGCTGTTCAGACTTACCGGTGCCCTTCCATGTATACAGCAGTGCGCATTTGCCGATCACTTCACGCTTTAATGTACGATGAACAAGCGGATATGCCTCTTCCAGATATGCATGCAGCTTTTTGAACTCCTCAACACGTGTCTTCTCCGGGTCACTGCTGGAAACGGTCGGGATCTGTACCATACTCTGCAAGTGCTTAATAAACAGATCTTTATCAAACTTCATAATACTTAAATTCCCTTTCTTTGAACTACATTATACAGATTTGAATACGCTGCGTCATGAATACCACAGCCATTCTCAGGGTAAATCCGGTTCCTGTATGAATATTTATGAAAACAGTGCTGTTTTTCCAACATGATCACACATGTCCGGATCAACAGCACTGATGTTTCTGATGTTATCAGAGACGTATCATCTGATAACCGATACCGACATGAGTCTGGATCATTCCCGGTTCATCATCATCATCTGTTTCCAGTTTTTTCCGCAATGACGTAATGAATACTCTCAGAGAACCGGAATCATTTTCCGATACGCTTCCCCATATCTCTTTGATGATATAGTTTCTTGTCAGTACTTTGCCGACATTAACAGCCAGCAGACAGAGAAGCTTATATTCGATCGGTGTCAGTTTCAGCTCATTCTGATTCAGATATGCCAATCCCGCCGCATAATTGATCCTCAGTTTTCCGTTCACAAACTCAGGATTCTCAGGATACTCTTTTTTCACCAGCACCGATCTCCTCTGAGCTGCCCTGATCCTTGCCATCAGCTCTTCTACAGAGAACGGCTTGGTCAGATAATCGTCCGCACCGGCATCCAGCGCTTCGATCTTGTCTGCAGTTTCACTGCGCGCACTCAGAACAATGATGGGTACCTGCGACCATGTCCGGATCCGCCCGATCACTTCAATCCCGTCCATATCAGGGAGCCCCAGGTCAAGCAGGATTATATCAGGATGATGCGAAGTTGCCAGCATGATCCCGGAAGCCCCGTTGGCTGCCGTGATCACATTGTACTCATGCATGGATAATGTTGCAGAAATCAGGTTTCTGACCGAGTTATCATCTTCTATTGTCAATATCTGGATCTGTTTCATTGATATTCACCTCATTCACCGGAAGTGTAAATGTGAACACTGCCCCCTGCGGATCGTTGTCCGTTACGTATATTTCTCCTTGATGCGCATCGATGATCGACCTGCACAAATACAGACCAAGGCCGCTGCTTCTGGATCTGTCTGAGACTTCATTTCCACCGCTGTAGAAAATGTCAAAGATCTTTTCCTTCTGATCATCCGGAACACCGGGTCCGTTATCAGCGATATGCACCAGAAGCATTTCGCCTGCCTGTTCATAACTGATCTCGATACGTGAATTTTCCTGCGTATATTTGATCGCGTTATTTACGATATTGATGATCACCTGAACGATCAGTTTCCCATCAACCATTACAAATACCGGATCAGTTCTGTGGAATATGATGCTGTGCCTGTCTTTCAGGCGGTTGATATGTCTTAATGCCTCATCAATGATATCGCCGATCTCTTCGATCTGGATCTGAAGGCGGACCTCTTCCTGGTTCATTCTCGAAACGGAAAGCAGATTCTCGACAAGACCGATCAGCCAGCTGGAATCATCAAACATATCCTGATACATCTCATTTCTGATGCCCGGATCGATCTGATCCCCGTTGCTCAGCAGATTGCTTGCATTACCGTATATACCTGTGAGCGGTGTTCTCAGATCATGCGAGATCGTTCGCAGCAGGTTCGCCCGGTACTTTTCATTCTGTGCAGCGGATTCTGCCTGTTCCCTTGCATGTCTGTTGAACATATTTGTCAATGCGAGCGAGCATTCAGAAACGATCGACTGGGCAATGTTCATTTCATCTGTATCCAAAGGCCTGTCCTCGATATCCACGCTGAAGTACCCGATATCCATTCTGTTGATATGTACAGGAAGATTCAGATACTTCTGTTCCATTTCCTGTTTTTCCTTTGTATACAGGACTTCGCGTTTCAGCAGTTTCCGGATCTGGGTCAATGTGGTATTGATGATCTCATCCTCAGTCGCCGCAAGATCCAGCATTTTGTTGGTATCCAGAAGGATCATCGTACGGTTGACCGTTTCAGCCGACTGTTTCGCTGAATATTTCAGCCGGACAGCCAGTGTACTGGTAATAAATGAAACCAGAAACATGACCAGGAATGTAAAAGGATAACCGGTCTCATATACAAACAGCGTAAACCGCGGCTCGGTAAACAGGAAATTGTACAGCACGACACTGGCAGTGGAACTGATCAGGCTGTAGATCTGATACTCTGTCACAAGCGACAGGACAACAGCGCCAAGAATGAATACCATTATGATATTCGCTTCCGAAAAATGACTCAGATAAAAGACTTCCCCGATCAGCGTCACTGCCGCAAATACAGCAAGTGACTTCAGAAGGTCCATCCATGAAAAGCCGAACAGTCCGCCAAGACGGTTCAGGCTGTATGTCTTCATATCCTTATCAGGAATGATATCAATGGCGATATCCGATACATATCTCAGGATCTGATCCAGCAGGGAACGCTTCAGCCACTTACCGCTTCTGTGCATACTGCGTCCGATCACGATCCTGGTGATGCCATTCGCCTCAGCAAACTGGCTGATCTGATATGCAATATCATCACCTTTGATATATTTCACATCAGCACCGTTCGCACGGGCAAGATCAGTATTCTGCTTCAGTCGCTCTGCGTCCTGGCTGGAAGTTCCGTAATATGGTGAAGGAGACTGGACATATACCGCTGTCAGTCTGGCATCAAGAGATGCCTTCATCTGTGCGGCATATAAAATCACCTTCGCATTGGAAGGCGAAGATGACAGGCATACAAGTATATGCTCATCCTGATACTTTTTTTCCGCTACGCCGTTGCTCATGTTCAGCATCCTTTTCAAGCAAAGATAAACGCTGATCTTCTTCAGATCCGGTTTTTTCCTTTACACGATGAAGCTGCAGATCGATCAGATAGCTGCTCAGCTTATTGGCACCGAATAATGTGAGGCCCATCATCATCACAGTACCAACCACGATCACAAATTCTAAAGATATCATAGCATACCTGAAACATTCATCTGCGGCTAAACATCTTCTGAACGTCCTTATAGGCCCCTGCTACAAGCAAGGACGTATCAGAAGTGAACCTTGTATCAGGCGTCAGCATGATATTTGTCTTGCCGTTTCCTTTAATGCCGACGATATTAACACTGTATTTTTTTCTGACATCCAGCTGACCGAGTGTTTTTCCGACCCATGCTTTAGGTACCTGTACTTCAAACAACGCTGTATCCTGATCGATCTCGAAAAAATTCAGGATATGTTCTGTCCCGAATCTGAGCGCGATCCATTCTCCCAGCTGCGCTTCGGGATAAACAACTTCATCCGCCCCGTTCCTCTTAAGGAACTTCGCATGTACATCACGGCAGGCTCTGGCCACCACAAAACGGGCGCCGAGTTCTTTCAGCAGACTGGTCGTTTCAAGGGAACTCTGAAAATCATCACCGATCGCCACGATGCACATATCAAAATCCCTGACGCCAAGCTTTCCCAGAAACCTGCTGTCCGTACTGTCACCGATCTGTGCGTATGTCACATAGGAAATCACATCATTGATCGATGATTCTTTAATATCCACTGCCATCACATCATGACCAAGATCATACAGTTTATGGGCCGCATGCCTGCCGAAGCGTCCCATCCCGATCACCAATACTGATTTCATATTATGATAAACCTCCGCCGCTTCTGATAATCTATGTATATCACCCGGCGTATTAAGACAGTGTTAACATTCATGCCAAGCCTGTTAAGATTCTGTTAAGAGAAAAAACCGGGCCAATTCTGACCCGGTTCTGCATTCAATAAATCAGTGACCGCCTTTATGACCTCCGAAGCCGCCCTGAGGACCTCCGAATCCACCCTGCTGGCCTCCGAAGCCGCCCTGCATTCCTCCTCCCATCATGGAGTTGGTCAGTGCTGTGATCTGTGTTCCGTTAACGATCACTGTTCCGCCGGTCATCTTTCCGGTACCGTCATAATCAAACGGAGACTGAGCGGTAATGCTGATACTGCCGCCTGTAATATAGAGATTTCCATTGGAATCGATCGCATCAGTGTCTCCGCTGCCCATCCGAATGGTCAGGTCTCCGCCGTTGATCTCTGCTGTAGGTGTGTAGGAGGCTGACTTTGCAGCCGCATTGATCCCGTCATCTGATGCATTGACAGTGATCGTTCCGTCATTGATCTGGATATATGTCCCTTCAATGCCTTCATGTCCGTTCACTGAGATCGTACCGCCATCGATCTGTACGATCGTTGTGCCGTGGATCCCGTCATCAACGCTTGTGATATCCAGTGTACCGCCGCAGATATAAACATAACCGACAGTATCATCCTCATCATTTTCACAGTGGATCCCGTCTTTATCAGTTGTGATCGTAATACTGCCTCCGGCAACAGCCACAGAATCATTCGCTTCCAACGCATCATCCGTACATGTTATGTTCAATGTACCGCCTGTGATCTTCAGGTCATCCTTGGATGTGATCCCGTTGCCTGTGGAAGAGATGTTTAATGTACCTGTTCCATTGATGACAACATCATCTTTTGAAAAGATGACTGCATCCGTATTGGTCGTGCCGTCTGCCGCAAATGGGCCGGTCACCTTCAGAGTGCTGGCAGTATCAGTGGTTGTTATAAACACCTTATCCGCAGACTTCACATAGATCGCAGGACTGTCCGTATTGGTAATACTGACTGCATCCAGCACGATCTGGACCTTGTCCTCAGATCCTGCATCAACAATGACCGTGCAGTTTTCTGCAGTCCCTGTGATCACATACACGCCCTCTGCGGTAATGGTAATATCCGAGTTGTCAGAAACCGTATAGTTTACCGCAGATGTCAGGTCTGCTGTCTGCTGAAGATCACGATCTGTGAAAATGTCATCTGCCGACATCATGCCTGATACTGAAACATCGATCGATGTATTGGCTGACTGACTGCTTTCCTGTGAAGGAACTGCAGTCTCAGCTGTTTCTGCCGCTGCTGTTTCAACAGTTTTCAGCGATATCTGTTCTTCCGCCGGTGCAGCAGCTGATGAACATCCTGCCATCAGAACGACTGCTATCCCAGCGAACAGTTTTTCTATATTTCTTTTTTTCATGGTGTCCTCCTGTAAACGTGTTTCTGTTTACAGGTATCAGAATACCCGGTCAATGTGAACTTTTCTGAAACAATCCGTGTTTGTTATTTGAGTTTTATTCAAAAACAGCCTGCAGTCCTGGTCTCAAAACGATCCATTCTGCAGTATTCTTCATGAGTTCCTCCAAAATCAGCCCAAAGATTATCTGTTTTATACGAACACAACAACTGATTTTATGCTAGTATACAGGCATTACAGGAGGCCAACAATGAAACTGCTGGAAGAAAAAATCATACAGGATGGCAGAATTCTGCCGGGAGATGTACTGAAGATCGATAATTTTCTGAATCACCAGATCGATGTCAGGCTGATGGATCAGATCGGAGATGAGTTCTACAGATTATTCAAGGATACTGCACCGACCCGTATCATGACGATCGAAGCGAGCGGCATTGCGATCGCAATGTCTACTTCCAGGAGTTTTGGATATCTGCCGATCGTCTTTGCGAAGAAAACAGCCGCTTCAAACATGTCGGCGGATGTATATCAGGCAAAAGAACATTCTTATACAAGAAATGCTGATTATACCGTTCATGTCGCAAAAACCTATCTGCACGAAGGTGACCGTGTACTGATCCTGGATGATTTCCTGGCAAATGGAGAAGCAATGAAAGCTCTTATCAGCATCTGTGAGCAGGCCGGCGCAGAGGTAGTAGGCTGCGGCGCTGTTGTTGCCAAAATCTATCAGCCCGGTGAGAGAACATTAAAAGACATGGGATATAAGGTAGAAGTACTTGCCCGCGTCAAATCCATGTCGGATGACGGTAAGATCGAATTTGAAGACTGAATCCTGTCCTGGCAGGATTTTTCTTTCACTCTCCGGCAGCACGAAAGCTTTTTGGTAACCAGGCAGAACAAACAGGTCTATAATGCATTCATGAATACTCATATCATACACAGACTGATCGTTCTGGTCATATCATATTTGCTTGGCTGTATCCTGACAGGTGAGATCGTTTCCCATGTTGTTGCCCATAAGCCTGCGTCGGAACTTGGCGGATCAGGCAATCCCGGCATGGCAAACATCACCTCGCATCTGGGAATCGTTCCGGGGCTGATCGTCCTGGCCGGAGATCTGCTGAAATGCGGTATTGCGATCCTGCTGGCATACAGACTGTTTCCGGAAGAAGGACGGGTCATACTGTTTTACGCAGGACTCGGCGCATCACTGGGACACTGCCTTCCTTTCTGGCATCAGTTCAATGGCGGTAAAGCAGTTGCGACATCGTCCCTTGCACTGTTTGTATTCTCACCGACATGGGGACTTCTCTCTTTGGCAATCGGCCTGATCATCACGCTTGTATCAGGATACTTTTCTCTCGGAGGCGTCAGTATTCCCTTCTTCTTTCTGTTTCCTGCATATTTTGTATACGGAAAGGAATGCTTCATTCTTGCTGTGATCCTCTTCCTGCTGTGTTTCTTCCGCCATTATCCATATGGAAAAAACTTCCCAGCAGGCGCAGGGAAGAAAACATATCTGATTAAGATCATTGCCGGGAAACTGAAAAAATGATTATGATCCGAGTTCATTCCATAAAGTGAAACCAAGGATCAATAAACCGCCCAGGATCTGAACCGCACTGATCGGTTCCGATAATATCAATACCGAGATCATGACTGCCGTCAGAGGATCCAGATAGCTGAGTATCGCTGTCTTCTGTCCCGGCAGTTCTTTTAATGCCGAAAAATACAGACAATATGTGATGCCTGTATGTACAGCACCGACTGTCAGCAGGCACAGCCACCCCACTGTATCCATTCGTGCAAAGCTGATCCCGCCTGTCATCATCACATACGGGAATACAACGATGACCGCCGCAAGAAACTGCAGAAATGTTCTGTGAATACCTTCAACGCCTTGGATCATCTTATTCATCATGATAACAAATGCATATAGGCAGGCTGCACCAAGTCCATACAGAATTCCTGTCAGATGGGAGCTTCCGGTACTCAGATCACCTATCCCTGTGATCAGGACAATACCAAGCGTCGACATGACGAAACAGATCCACTGCCTGAGCGTCATCTCCTCATGAAACACGATAGGACATAATACGGTAACGATCACCGGGGCAAAATAATAACTCAATGTCGCCGCAGAAACCGTTGTATATCTGTATGCCTCGAACAGCAGTATCCAGTTGAATCCCATCGCAGCTCCTGACAGCAGAAGCAGCGGAAGCTGTTTCCGGATCCGGCGGAATCCGCCCAGATTTTTTGTCAGGATAAGATATAAACCTATCAGCACGACCGCAAGCACGGCACGGAACAGTGCGATCTCTCCTGAAGTCATCGGGATTCTCCGCACAAAAAGACTGATCGTACCGAATACGATCACAGCAGTGATCAGCTTCATTTCAGCAGTTTGTTTCATATCTGACATCATAGCTTATCCATACCAAAAAGAACATGATTTCGCCCCGGAACATCATTAAACGACCGGTTCAGTCAGGATCAGCTGTTCTCCGCAATGAAGATAATTCAGCTGTTCATTCATAATAGCCTTCATTTTTTCGTACGGCTCCGTGCCTGTACAGTGACAGGTAAAGAAGACTGTATCATGTTTTTTCAGTTCGTGCGCGGTAACGATGATGTCATTGATCTCTTCATCTGTATAACCGCGGGAATGGTTCATGGTATGGAAACCGCTGACAACATAATCAGGATCTTTTCCATACCGTTTATTGAATTCGTCCAGAATATTCAGAATACCGCGGTGCGCACAGCCGGAAAACAGCACACTCATACCATTCTCACAGACCACCAGATACTGCTCATGATCAAACGCATCATTCACAAGTTTCTCATCGATCTTCTGCTTCAGATGATCATTGGTGTGATACATAGGACGCATCAGGGGAACAGCCGAGAACAGAAACAGACCCGTTCCGATCTCGTGATCACCACTGACCGGAATGACCCGATCGTTATTCTTCAGTGCCGGATCCAGCCCGATATACACCGGAACACCATTCCGCACGGAATAGTATCCTCCGAATGCAGAATCCCGGATATAAACGTTTGCTGTGGGATTGATCTCCAGGAACCTTGCAAGCCCTCCCCCATGATCATTATGACCATGAGAGATAATGACGATATCTGCCTGAGACAGATCGATACCGAGCTTCTCTGCGTTCTTTTCAAACAGATCTGAAGCCCCGGTATCCATCAGGATCCTGTGATCTCCTGTCTCGATCCAAAGGCTGAGACCGTGCTCTGTACCGCATCCGAACACGCCTTCCGTGTTTTCAACAAGATCAGTGATCTTCATAACTTCCTCCTCAACGGGCAACTGGCCCCTTCAATGGATGCGGTAGATAAAGCTCCTCCAGATACCGGATATCTTCTTCTGCCAGTGTCAGATCAGCTGCCTTGACAGCCTCATCAAAATGCGAAATCTTCGTAGCTCCGACGATCGGCGACGCACCTTTGGAAAGCAGCCAGGCAAGTGCAACTTCACTCATGGACACATGATACTTCAGGGCAGTTTCGCTGACCCGTTCCACGATCTTCAGGTCGTTCTCCATAGCATGGTCATATCTTCTGCGGATCGTCTTGTCGCTTTGTGAACGAAGTGAATCAGAAGTCCAGCCGGTATGTGCCAGATGTCCGCCCGCCAAAGGCGAATACGGGATCAGGGAGACGTTGTACTGCCGGCACACAGGAATCATTTCTCTTTCGTCTTCACGGTAAAGCAGATTGTAGTGGTTCTGCATAGCTGAGAACATGGTCCATCCATTCTGCAGGGCACATATCTGCATGTTGTGGAACTGATAAGCGTACATCGAAGAAGCACCGAGTGCTCTGACCTTGCCTGCCTTTACAAGCGAATCCAGTGTTTCCATGGTTTCTTCGATCGGCGTGTCATAGTCAAACCGATGGATCTGATAGAGATCCAGATAATCCGTACCCAGTCTCTCCAGCGTTCCATCGATCTCCCTCAGAATCGCAGCTCTGCTGAGTTTTCCCTCATTGAAATATACTTTAGACGCAAGAACGACCTGATCACGCGGAATATCCAGACGTTTCAATGCTTTCCCGATATATTCCTCACTTGTTCCGCCGCTGTACTGGTTTGCTGTATCAATGAAATTAATACCCAGTTCAAAAGCATGGGCGATCATTTCCTCTGTTTCCTTTTCTTCCAAAGTCCACTGATAGTATTCATCTGACCGCTTTCCGAAAGACATACCGCCTAAACAGATGTCAGAGATCCGGATACCGGTACTGCCGATTTCTTTATAATTCATAGCTGGTCTCCTAAGATGCCTGGTCAGACATATAGTACCATTGAATCCTGTATCGTTTATACGGGTTTATCCGTTGGTCTTAAAACAAATATGCAGAATAAAAGGAGCTGTATCGCTCCGGATGATTCCGGGGTTCAACAGCTCCAGGATATGCATAATGCTTATTTGACTTCGGCAATACCGAGTTCTCTGCCTCTGTTGAAGTTGCGCGCATTTTCCATTGTGGTTGCCGCAATTGCCTGCAGAGCTTCTCTTGTAAAGAATGCCTGATGTGATGTCAGTACAACGTTCGGGAACATTGTCAGTCTTGCTGTGATATCTGTTTCCAGATAGTCATCGGAATGATCTGTATAAACGTTGGAATCTTCACCTTCATAAACGTCAAGTGCTACAGCGTGGAACTTGCGAGCCTTGAGTGCATCGATCAGTGCTTCAGCATCGATCAGACCGCCGCGTGCTGTATTGACCAGCATGACATTGTCTTTCATCATAGCGATCGTATCTTTGTTGATCATATGATATGTTCCGCCTTCACCCATGATCAGCGGTGCATGGAGGGAGATCAGATCTGATTTACGCAGCAGTTCTTCCTTGGAAACATATGTCAGCAGTCCTTCATCAACGAGTTTCTGGTTCGGATATGCATCCCAGCCGATAACTGTCATGCCATAACCCTTGCAGATACGTGCAAAGCACTGTCCGATTCTTCCTGTACCGAGGATACCGGCTGTCTTATTATGCAGGTCAAGTCCGAGCAGTCCGCTCAGTGCGAAGTTGTTGTCATTGACTTTATTGTAAGCCTTGCAGAGTCTGCGGTTTGCAGCCTGGATAATGGACATTGCATGCTCAGCAACAGCATACGGTGAATATGCAGGAACACGGACAACTGTCATTCCGCATTCTTTTGCTGCAGTCATATCAACATTGTTGAATCCTGCGCAGCGCAGAAGGATCAGCTTGACGCCGCCTTCATGGAGTTCTTCAACAACACTTCTCGGGCATTCGTCATTAACGAAGATACATACAGCATCGTATCCATGAGCCAGGTTAGCTGTTTCAGGTGTCAGTCTGGTCGTGAAGTAATGAATATCACAGTTATAAGCTGTAGGTCCCTTGTCCTTTGCAAGTTCACTGAAGAACAGTCTGTCGTAGTCTTTTGTTCCGAAGAAAGCTACACGCAGCGGTTTTGCAGAATGTTCTTCTGCTTTATGACGCAGATCGTGTAAAACCTTTTCAACTGCTTCTTCTTCATCCGGTCCTTCGATCGTTACTTCAAGTTCAGCGCCATGCTTTGCGCCGAGAGCGAGCAGCTGAAGAACGTTGTTTCCGGCAGCTGTTTTCCCATTATAGGAAAATGTTACTGCTGACTGCAGCTGAACACATGTCTGGGAAATCGTTACAGCGGGACGTGCATGCAATCCTTCAGGATCTGTTAAAACGTAGGTAAAAGATTTCATTATATATCTCCTTCTTCCTTAAGCCATGATAGTCTGCCAATCAACTTTCTATCATTTCCTTAACTGATTATATTGTAAATCATTTAGTGCCTATCTCATACCAAAACATTTTCTGCTCATCGATTTTTTAACGATAAGCATTTTATTTTTTTACATGTTTCGGATGATTTCAGCATATGCATGTCCGGAATCTTTAATGACCCTTCTTTTTGTCTCATAGTCAACATAGATGAGTCCGAATCTCGGGTCATAACCCTCCGCCCATTCAAAATTGTCCGTCAGGGACCAGTACTGATATCCGAGCACAGGGATCTCTTCATGTACAGCCCGGATGACACCATCCAGGTATTCCCTGATAAAGCCGGTCCTCTTTTCATCATGAACACAGCCATCCTCCGATACCGAATCATCCAGGGAGATCCCGTTTTCCGTGATCAGCACCGGCAGGTGATATCTTTGATAATAAAACCGGAGTACCCAGTATAAGCCGCGCCCGTCAATCGTCCAGCCCAGGCTGGACTTTCTTTCCTCCGGGATCACAGTGCCTTTTCTGAGCCAGGGTGAATAAAAGTTGATACCGATAAAATCAAAATCACACTGCATATCTGCCATATCTTTTCGGAATGAACGGAACACCCCGTAAATACTGACCGGTTTTCCCAGTACAGCCGGATCAGACCACCATCTGTTCGAAGTCGTCCCCACTCTTGAATAAAAGCTATCACGATATGCTTTCTCAATATCCTCAGCATTTTCACTGAGCGGAATATATGCACCTGCAGACACTGCACTGCCGATCATCGGTTTTCTGACCGCAGACTTCCGGATCGTACGGACACCGGCAGCCTGTGCTTTCAGGACGATCCTTGTCAATCTGTTCAGGCTGAATATGTTTTTCCGAAACGGTGCATGGATCCCGTTCAGATAACCATTCCAGACAAAACAGTGGATCTCATTCATGACCATCCACCACATAGTCCGGTCAGACAGCTTTTCAACGACAGCTTTCACATACTCGCTGAAAAGAGGAATGATTTCTTCAGTAAGCCATCCGCCCTTTCTGTCCGCCCAGACAGGCAGATCCCAATGGTACAATGTGACCATTGGTTCGATCCCTGCGTTCAGCAGTTCATCAACAAGATCAGAATAAAACTGCAGACCTTTTTCATTGATCACGCCTTCCTCCGGCATCACTCTTGGCCAGCTGACAGAAAAGCGGTACGACCTCAGTCCCATCTTTTTCATTAACGCGATATCTTCTTTGTAATGGTGATAATGATCACATCCATCATGACATGAATCACCGTTTTTGATCTTATCAGCCGGCGCAGTATCCCATATGCTGAGACCTTTCCCGTCCGCATCAAAAGCGCCTTCGATCTGCGCGGCAGATGAAGCAGCACCCCAAAGAAAATTTACACCGAATATCTTATCCATCATTTCCATTCTACCAAAAAAAGCCAGCCGATCAGGCCAGCCTTTGCATCATTTATAATCAAATCCGCTCTCTACATTCAGCGGCTGTTCCAGCAGTTCCGGATGAGCAAATATATGTTTGATCAGTTTCAGGCTTTTTGCAAAATAGAAGCCGTCACCGATACGTTCATCCAGAGTTGCCCCGATATCGATCACATCTCTGATCTCTTTATGTCCATCATCCATCAGGATCTCTTCTTTATGCAGTGTGCCGATCGTGACCATAATGGAATTTGTTCCGTAATTGTTCAGGTGATGATAAACCGAAGGACACTTGATACTTCCCAGATTTGAAACAAGGATCGTTGTATAATTCGGATCTCCCTCTGTAAGGAATCCCGGATTAACTCCCCAGTAATCGAGACACCTGACTGTCCAGACAATAAACATCAGAAGCAGCCTGGGAAGCTTAGCCAGTTTGGCCATCAGTTCATCGATACTGCCGGCTGTAACACCCTCAGTCTTTCTGGATTCTTTGACATCACCGACGATCTTCCTGGCGATCTCATTAACTGTGTCCGTATCTTTCGGGACAAGCACCATCAGTGCTTCATCAGCACCGTCCGTGAACCTCTTTTTCGCCACAAAACTGAGGCTGATATCGTATCGCTGATAGATCCTGCCGCCCTGGATGAACCGGTTCATGATCGGGCGTTCACGCACCATTCTTGCAAGACCTGTGATCACACAGTGGAAGATCGTAGTTTTATAATCGATATCCCCGCTGTTCTTTTCTTTCAGATATCTGACCAGTTCTGTCGCATCGATCGTCTCATGCAGGAAGACTTCATTGTCACAGCGATTAGGCATGAGCAGTGACATGATCATCTGCAGGCCATGGCCATCCCTGACCAGAGCACCGTCCTTTCTGTCACCGAATCTTCGTTTCATTACTTTATCCGACATATCATGATCCTTTTTCAAGTTCCGCATTCGCCTCTTCTTCCAGGACCCTGAAGGCCACCTTGCCTACAAGTGTCTTGGGAAGTGAATCACGGAATTCTATTTCTTTCGGAATCGCATATCCCGCAGTATGTTTTTTCAGCGCATCATAGATCTTCTGTTTGATCTCTTCACTCTTCTCAACATTGTCTCTCAGGACGACATACGCTTTGACACGCTGTCCGCGCCGTTCATCTTTCACACCAATCACACAGCTGTATGAAACCTCGGGAACGCTGTCGATCACGTTTTCGATCTGTCCCGGATACACATTGTATCCGTTCGTTATAATCATTCTCTTGATCCTCTGTTTGAAGAAAACATACCCTTCTTCATCCATGTATCCCAGGTCTCCGGTATACAGCCAGGTTCTACCGTCAGCCATTTTTCTCAGCGTGTGTTTTGTTTCCTCAGGATTATCCAGATATTCCAGCATGACTGTCGGGCCTGTCAGAATGATCTCACCTTCATGACCCGGTTCCTGGACATCATCCGTACCGGGCTTTACGATCGCATAAGAGGTATCCGGGAATGGAAGACCGATCGATCCCGGCTTATACACATCTTTCGGCGTCAGACAGGAAGCCGTAACGCATTCGGTCAGACCATATCCTTCACGTACCTGGATAGATGCACCATGTTCTTTCAGGAAATCATCCACTTTCTTCTTCAGTTCGATCGTCAGAGAGTCACCGCCGCAGAACATCCCCATCAGATAATCAAGCTTTGCCTTCTCCAGCTGGGGCATATGCAGCAGTGCTTCGAATATCGTCGGAACTCCGGCAATGAAATTCGGGCGTTTCTTTACAAGCATATCTGCGTATGTCTTGATGTTGAAATTCGGCATAAGGATGCAGCACAGACCATGAACGATGCATGTGTGAATATTGACACCAAGTCCGAATCCATGGAACATCGGCATGCAGCTGAGCATCTTCAGGCCCGGGCCGAAATCACAGCCCAGTACACTTCTGCACTGGATCGCCAGCGCATTCATATTCAGGTCTGTCAGGCAGATGCCTTTCGGTGTACCGCTTGTTCCTCCGGAATACAGAATAACCGATGTTCTCTTCGGATCATACTTCACTGTCGGAAGATTCACATTTTCATATGTCTGCTTCAAAAGTCTGCTCCAAAGAACGGAATGATCGCTGTTGGGATACTTCAGGAATTTTCTTCCGCTTGTCAGAGAATACGGAGCCTTCAGATAAACAGGAAGCTCATCCTGGATACGGGCTGTGATCACAGTTACCGGATGATCCACTTCTTCCAAAGCAGCCTCCACTTTCTCGGTAAACATATCCAGTGTCAGGATCGCCTTGGATTTGGAGATATTCAGATAAAAACTGATCTCTTTCTGTGCGGACAGCGGATGGATCATATTCGCAATCGCTCCGATCCTGTCCACTGCGTAGAAGCAGTCCAGTGCCTGCGGAACATTGGGCATGCAGATGGTAACTGCATCACCGGGATGAATACCAATATGGATCAATGCCCTTGCGGCCGCATTGATCTTTTTTCCGAATTCGGAATAAGTTGTTTTCTTGTTATAAAACTCATATGCAGGTGCGTCAGGATTCTGACGTACCATATCTTCCACCATTTCATACATTGTTTTTGGCGGATAAAAAAGCTGTGTTTCTTCTGTCATAAACATTCCCCTTTCAAAACACATGCAATAATATTATCACAATCCGACAAATGCATAACGCATTTTAACAGCATGATTAACAGCACAAATGCTTACATTTTTATCAGTATGTAAATTATCGGACCCTTTTTATATGTGATGACAGTGTTCACATATTCTGCAGTATTTTTCTGCAGCAGATAAAAAAGGCGGAGTTTCCTCCACCCTTTGACTTCTGAACAGTCTGATGTTATCCGGCGATCTGAGCCTGAACAGCTGTAATAGCGATTACGCCTACGATATCTTCCCAGAAGCATCCTCTGGAGAGATCGTTTACAGGTTTTGCAATACCCTGCAGCATCGGTCCGTAAGCTTCAGCCTTGGCAAGACGCTGTACGAGTTTGTATGCGCTGTTTCCGCAGTCGAGGTTCGGGAATACGAGAACGTTTGCCTGACCTGCAACAGGGGAACCGGGTGCTTTGGAAGCTGCTACGCTCGGAACGATCGCTGCATCGACCTGCAGTTCGCCGTCGCATACGAGATCCGGATACTGAGCATGTGCTGCTTCAACTGCAGCAACGACTTTATCAACAAGTGCATGCTTTGCGCTTCCCTTTGAGGAATGGGAAATGAATGCAACCTTAGCTTCTCCGCCGACCAGCTGTGTATAACTCTTTGCGGAATCAGCAGCGATAGCAGCGAGCTGATCGCTGTCAGGATCCTGGTTCAGTCCGCAGTCAGCGAATACGAATGTACCGTTATTGCCGAATTCGCAGTTCGGAACGTCCATTACAAAGAATGCTGAAACAAGTTTTGCGCCCGGAGCTGTCTTCAGGATCTGAAGTGCAGGACGAAGTGTGTTGGCTGTTGAATGGCATGCACCGGAAACGAGTCCGTCAGCGTCGCCCATCTTTACCATCATGACACCGAATGTTGTACGGTCACCCAGCAGAGCCTGGCGGGCGAGTTCTTCTGTCATACCCTTCTTCTTGCGGAGTTCTGTCAGAGTTGCTACGTATTCATCGAGTTTTGCACATGTTTCCGGGTTAACGATAGCTGCACCGGAGATGTCTACACCGTATTTTTCAGCATCAGCTTTGACCACATTTTCATCACCGATCAGGATGATGTCTGCCAGGTTTTCTTCAAGTGCCTTAGCTGCTGCTCTGATTGTTCTTTCATCTTCTGATTCGGGAAGAACAATGCGTTTTACACTGCTTCTTGCTTTTTCTTTGATAATGTCAATAAATGCCATGAGATCGATATCCTCCTATACTCTATAACAAAATTTTAGTATTCATTGGTGCTTAAATCAAACGTATTTTCCACAAACCATGATATTATTCCGGATCCCGTACAGAATCCGACACTGGCGCTCTATCTATAAAGATACACGCTGTTTTCCGTCCTGTTTCAGACCGCTGTGATCCCGGAATCGTTTGTTTAAACAGGCTGTTTTATACTGTTTTTCAGATTTCTTCCTTCATGCTGTGTTCCAGTGCATCCGTGATCTTATCAACCACAAAGGTTGCTGCATCCTGTACTTCCTTCGGGGCATACGGGAATGTATAAGATACATCACTGGCAAGCAGCAGAGGCATATCATTGATGGAATCTCCAATACCGTAGAGACGGATGCCGTCATATTTATCTGCATAGAACTTCTTCAGGCGTTCTACACCGATACCTTTTGTACATCCCTTCGGCGCAATATCAACTTCCACAACATTCTGGAACGCATTGACATATTCGCCGTACATCTCATTGATCTTCTTTGCCAGGGCAGCTGCTTCCTCATAACTATGGCAATGAACACCAAGCTGATGAACAAGTCCTTCCATGGCATCTTTCATGCCGGTGATCACATGATATTCACCGGGATAATCCATTTCTTCAAACACGTTGATGACACCGTTGATATCAATTGAAATACGATGTTCACTGACAGAAACCGGATTAACTGTATGGCAGATCTGATCAACGATATCTCTGTCGATACCGCGGCGGTAGATCTCGTTCAGGTCACCGTCCACAATGTTTGCGCCGGTGCTTGTGATGTAGAAATCGGGCTTGATGAGTCCTGTAATAAACGGAGTCAGTCCGCCTACCTGTCTTCCTGTGCAGAGTCCGAACAGATTTCCGGCAGCCTGATATTCCCTGATCTTTTCAACATTTTCAGGAGGCAGCTTCACATCTGCCTTATAAAAATACAGTGTTCCGTCAAAGTCACTCGCAAAAACTTTTTTCATATGATTATCACTCCGATCCTTTTACAACATCGTATCATGAATCGGCTGGTTCTTGATATATGTTCTGTTTACATCCACCGTTTCTTTTTGAACCAGTACAGCAGGATAACAACGATCAGAACACTGACAAGGATCACACCGGGATACCCGTAAGGTGACCTCAGTTCAGGCATGTAAATAAAGTTCATTCCATACCATCCGACGATCAGTGTCAGCGGCATGAAGATCGTTGTAATAACCGTCAGAAGCGTTACGATCTTGTTCTGACGGATACTCAGCTGTTCACTGACAAGATCCCTTAACTGAACGATAAATTCCCTCAGCTGGATCACAGTATCCTGCAGACGATTGACACGCTCCGTAAATAATTTGAAATAGCGGAGATTATCCTCGTAGAAAAACTCGTTTTCATTCTCTTCCAGTTCCTGGCTGAGGTCGATGAGATGTGCATAGTGTTTCTGAAGATCCAGCAGTTCATAACGGATATCATTCAGCTGGATCGGATACTCTTCAATATCACCGCACATGATCCCGTTTTCGATACCGCTCAGGTTTTCTTCCAGCATCTCCAGAAGAGACATGTCATTCTTGATCGTTTCTTCCAGAAAATCATAAAGAAGGCGTTCCAAAGAAGGCAGTTTCCATTTTTTTGACGCCTGGATATTGCGGATGACGCTTTCAGCATAGTCATCTTCATCAACAAAAACGATGCCCCGCTCATCCAGCGCAAAAGCAAGCTGCTTTTTCTGACCGGAATAATTATCGTGATCGGGAATATTAAACGTCCCGGTCAATGAATCGTAGTTCACGACGGCCTTGGTCTCACAGATCTGCTTGAGATCCATTTCAATATCGATCCCCATATGGAACACATCAGTCAGGGAGCGGTACTCATCCGGTGTCACGATTGCGCAGTACTGATATTCCCTTTTCTTAATGTCTTCAATGGAACATTCTGTCAAAGTCTCTTGTATCAGATAACATTTCATAAGTATCTCCGTTTTTTAGATATATTATATACTCCCTGATGTAAAAAACTTCCGTGTAAAATAAACAGAAACATGTCCCGGAAAGCCTCTGCCTCAGGCAGAATTAAGGCAGTATCACCCTTTTTGCTGTACAATCAGCAGTAAGATAGTTTGAGGGTATCAAAACAAAAGACACGTATGAGATACGGGTCTGATAAAACACAGGAAAGAAGAGGTATGGATTGACATGAAAGTTGTATTGATCAACGGCAGCAGAAATGAAAAAGGATGCACATTTACAGCATTGAGCGAGATCTCGGAAACACTGAATGCACAGGGAATCGACACCGAACTGTTTTTCACCGGTCTTGATCCTGTAAACGGGAATATCGACAGGATCGTAGATACAGTCGGAGAGGCCATGAAAGAGGCTGACGGTCTGATCGTAGGTTCCCCTGTCTATTACGCATCACCCTCAGGAGAAGTACTTGCATTCCTGGACAGGCTGTTTATGAAGTACGGCAGACATATGAAGCATAAGCCCGCTGCTGCAGTCGTATCCGCAAGAAGAGCAGGCACAACAGCGTCATTTGATGTCCTGAACAAATACTTTACCATCAATGAAATGCCCGTCGTATCTTCAAGATACTGGAATATGGTACATGGCTATACACCTGAGGACGTGAGACAGGATGAAGAAGGACTGCTGATCATGCGTGTTCTTGCGGATAATATGGCATGGCTGCTGAAATGTATCGAAGCAGGAAAAGCAGCAGGTATCGATGTACCTGCACAGCGTGAACGTGTCGTCACAAATTTCATCAAGCGCTGAACCGTCAGCATATATGCATTTGCAGGGTATGGATCACAGAACTCTTTCAGATCCATACCTTTTATATTGATACATCAGCAGACATATGAAAAACTCCTGTACGTTGGCAATACAGGAGTCATTTTCTGATTCTTATTACTGATCAGCAGTTAAGCCGCATCGATCTTGATCAGGTTAGTATTACCGGACTGACCGTTTGTAATACCGCCGGTAATAACGATCCTGTCCCCGGGCTGCAGTCCCAGTGCCGCAATTGCTTCTTTCCTTGCACTGAAGAACAGAACTTCCGTAGACGGGAATGATTCACAGAGTCTCGGTGTAACACCCCAGGAAAGAGCCAGCTTCCGCCATGCCTTTTCACTGGTCGTCAGACCGATGATATCGACCGGAGCGCGGAACCTCGAAACAAGACGCGCAGTCAGACTGGATAACGTGCAGGCAACGATCGCTTTTGCCTTAATATCGATCGCCATGCCGCATGTTGCATGTGAGATAGCATCAACATCATTGCTGATCATGAATTCATTGTCATGGAAACGCTTCTCATAATTAATGCTGTTTTCTGTTTCGACAGCAATTTTTGCCATAGCTTCAACAGCCTGAACAGGATACAGACCGGCAGCTGTTTCTCCTGACAGCATAATGGCACTGGATCCGTCATAAACCGCATTGGCCACGTCAGATACTTCCGCACGTGTCGGTCTCGGTTTCTGGATCATGGACTCCAGCATCTCCGTAGCTGTAATAGCACGTTTGCCGAGCATTCTGCACTTTGCGATCAGATCCTTCTGAATATGAGGCAGCTGTTCAAACGGGATCTCGACACCCAGATCGCCTCTGGCCACCATGATACCGTCACATGCTTCACAGATCTCACTGATATGATCAACACCGGACTGGTTCTCGATCTTTGCGATCAGGTCAATATCGGATGCATTGTGCTCATCCAGTACCTTCTGGACATCCAGCAGATCCTGTTTCACGGAAACAAAGGAACATGCAATGAAGTCCACTCCGTTCTCAATACCGAAAATAATGTCTTTTTCATCCTGTTCTGACAGATATTTCTGGTGCAGATGTTTTCCCGGGAAGCTCATGGACTTACGGTCACTGATTACTCCGCCGGAGATAACTTCAGTCAGGATCTCTGAACCATTGATCTCCTTGACACAGAAATTCAGGAGACCATTGTTTACCAGGATCGTATCTCCCGGCAGCAGTTCTTTTGCAAGGTCTGCATAACTGACGGAAGCTATATGTTCGTTTCCGACGACCTGCTCTGTTGTGAAGGTGAATTCAGCCCCTTCAGCAACTTCTGCTTTACCGTTTTCAAACGTTCCGACCCTGAATTCAGGGCCTTTTGTATCAAGCAGGATCGCGATTGGAAGATTCAGTTCCTCCCTGACTTTCTTGATCCTGTCGATCTTCACCTGATGTTCTTCATGTGTTCCATGGGAGAAGTTCAGTCTTGCAACATTCATACCTGCAAGGCAGAGCTTTTTGAGCATCTCTTCTGATTCACTTGATGGTCCAATCGTGCATATAATCTTTGTTTTTCTCATAAATATTCACCTCTTCATAATAGGCTGATGCTTTTTTACTCAAACCGGACATTACCGGCTGTTGGTACAATAGCACTTTTTCACAATTAATTCCATGGCATAATTCAACGAATACGCTTTCAAAAAAGACCTTTTTTCAGCAAAGATACTTTCAAATTTGAAAGTGCATATCGGATCATTTATAAATTACTAAATGTAATTTATATTTGACATTTAGTAATATAAACATTATATTGAAATTGCAGAGGAGATATTATCTCCAAAGGAGAAAATTATGAAAGATGCTATGATCCTGGCCGCCAGCATAGGCGCGGCATTCATGGTCGCTATGATCGCCGGTATTTCCCGCAGGGTAACCGGCAGACAGGCCGATAAACAATTTGATGAACGACAGATCATCGCGCGCAATCAAGCGTACATGACCGGTTTCTTTGTCACCCTGCTGCTCATGATGGCAGATGTACTTCTGAAGCTGACGGGAAAAGCATTTTATATCGATCCGTTGGCTGAATTGAGTGCTGTATGCATCGGTATCGGTGTATTTGCCATCCTGGCTATATGGAATGGTGCGTTTCTTGTACCGGCTCAGAACCCCGGTCTGCTGATCCTGCTGTATGGTGTGATCACTGTAGAAAGAATACTGCGGTTCCTGTCCAGTCTTAAGAATGGCGAATGCTTCAGTGATGGCAAACTGACACTTGCCAGCATCAATGGTGTCCTTGCGTTCACATTCTTTGCAATACTAGCCGCATTCCTGCTCAAGCAGCACAGTGACAGATCCGAGGACTGAGGAAATCATGAAAAACCTGAATATGAAAGCTGCCCGGGCAGCCAAAGACTATTCCCAGCAGCAGCTGGCTGATATCGTCGGTGTTACAAGACAGACGATCAATGCGATCGAAAAAGGTGACTATAATCCTACGATCAAACTGTGCCTTGCAATATGCAAAGCGCTGGATAAAACACTCGATGAACTGTTTTGGGAAGACTAGATCATGAAAACAGACATTTCCTGTCTGCACGTCTTTTCACTTGCTGGTGTATAACACAAAGAAATTTGCTAAAATATGCATATACAGATTGAGAGGAGACAATCATATGTCTGTTGAAATCAAAGAATACTATAATCCCAACAGTCCGCTGAAGCTTCGTGTTGCCAGAGGACACTTTGCAACCAGCCACAGCCATATTAATTATTATGTAGATCTGACTTTCACAAAGCACAGACTATCAGAAGCAAAAGAAGCAGCCAGACAGCTGACTGCCAAATACAAGAGTTCAACCATTATCGATACGATCCTTTGTCTGGATGGTACTGAAGTAGTCGGTGCATGTATGGCCAGTGAGCTTACCAAGAGCGGCTTCCAGAGCATCAACCTTCATAATACCGTTTATGTTCTGACTCCCGAACATACGACAGGCAGCCAGCTCATCTTCCGTGACAACACGAAGATGATGATCGAAGGAAAACATGTCCTGATCCTTGCCGCATCCATCACGACCGGATATACCGTAGAAGGCGGTATTGAGGCAGTCAACTACTACGGCGGAACTGTTGTAGGTGTCAGTTCGATCTTCGCATCGATGAAAGAATGTGCAGGATTCCCTGTTTACTCTGTATTCAATACTGATTACTTCATGAATGACTATCAGAGTACACAGTACCATGAATGTCCTTTATGCAAAAAAGGGATCAAGCTGGATGGTATCGTCAACACATTCGGTATCTCATATTTCAAATAAACAGACTGATATCCAGGAGGCTTAGGCCTCTTTTTAGTATGCGTATTGAAAAAGTGAAACATTTCTGTTTCACTCAGTGTACATATCACGCATTTTACGGAGCTTTTCCGCATCTAGTCCATATTCCGCACTCAGGAATTCATCGATGGAATCATACTGTTTATGGATCTCTTCCAGCATTGATCTGCCGAAGAATTCCATGACCCCGTTCTCGATCCAGAGTAATGAAGGAAGATAATCATCTTTCAGAGCTTCTTCATACATCTGCATGAAGACCTGGTTGATCGTCTCTTCATAGTATTCATTGCTGAGGATGTAGTCTTCCATGACTGTTTCCTCATCAACACCCAGTGCCAGCAGAAGCAGGATCGCAGCTGCACCTGTCCTGTCCTTTCCTGATGCACAGTGGAAAATGATCGGCACCTTCCCTTCTGCCACACAGTTCAGGAATAATCTGAAATCCAGATTACCGAAGATGATCTCCTTGTAATACAGTTCAAGTTTATCAAACTGTTCCTTAGCTTCATCTCCGGTCTGATGCATTCCCGCCGGAGAGAAATCGATCCTCATGGCAGCTTCAGGCACATAGCCGGTATGTTCGATCTGCTGTGCACCGGGAATCTCCGGATCGGGTTTGCGTTTTCTCTGCCAGTCAGCACGCAGATCCATGATATATCTGACATTCAGTGCCCTGATCTCGTCCAGTTCCTGCTCACTCATTCGGAAAAGGCCGCCGCTGCGGTAAAACAGTCCTTTTCGGACATGCCTGCCGTCTGCGGTCGGATAACCGCCAAGATCCCTGAAATTCAGTTCTTTCCGAATCAATACCATATTTCAATATTATCGTTCGTTTCCCTTAAAAACAAGGTCATTCCTGTTCACATGATCCGGCAATAAATTCACGGATATCTTTGACGAACATTCCGGCTGAATCGTCACCGATATAGGCCATGTGTCCCCCGGGATATTCTTTCATCTGCACCCGCTTCAGATCCAGATCGGAATTAGCTACGGTATATCTGACATTGCCTGCTACCGTGCACATATCAAACAATCCGGTCGCGAAGAAAATTCTGAAATCTTTGTTTCTTCTCTGAACATTCTCAAGCGCTGTCAGACTTGTTCTCTTTGAATCGCGGTCCCAGTCAGTATTCACCACGCAGTTCAGCATGTCATACGGCATTTTGGGAAGACCGTGTTTTTCAACAAACAGATTTGCGCATGCCGAGAAAGCCGGAGTGAACATCCCCATGCCCGAATCATCTGACAGTACATCATATTCCTGCTCTTTCACGGTATCCGGCATGAGATATCTTCCGTCATAATATCCGATCATCTGATTCTCAATGGCTTCTTTCAGGAAGTCCTGCATCGTATAGCGCAGATGATTCCTGATCAGTTTTTCTTCTTTCAATCCTGTCATCCAGGAGATCCTTCTGGCCGCTTTCTTCACTTCTTTATCATTTGCATTCCTGCCCAGGAACAGAAGACGCGCATATTCCGGCGCAAATGCCCAGGCTTCTTCAGCAGCCTGATACGGATCCTTGCCTGTATGCAGCGCATAAGTTGCCGCACATGTCAGCAGATTGATCGCAGGTTTATTTGTCTCTGCCAGTCTGTTCTTAAATCCGCCGGTTGAGAAAGCAGTTCCCAGCAGGATGATGCCGTTCAGTGAAATACCGTAAAGGTGCTTGTCACCCAGGACAGCCCCTCCGAACAGCGCCTCAACGACTGCCGGACCGCGGACTGTTCCGTAGCTTTCCCCGAAGAAATAGAGCGGGCTGTTGGCACGTTCATGCTGGACGATCCAGTGTCTGATAAACTGGGCAACTGCCACTGCATCATTGTCCACTGATTCATATTCTTTCTTTGTTTCCTCATTGATCTTTGAATAACCTGTTCCCGGAGGATCGATCAGAACCAGATCAGCAATATCCAGCAGACAGAACGGATTCTTTTCCAGTGAATACGGCGGTGTTACGGGAGGATGCATGATGTCATCAAAATGCACTCTTTCCGGTCCGAACAGTCCAAGGTGAAGCCATACAACACCAGATCCCGGGCCTCCGTTGGTAATGAAGATCACAGGATGATCTTTACTGTCTGTATTGATGTATGTGAAAGATGTGATCTCTGTTGTGTCTTTGAAAGAACCTTTTTCCAGCAGAAACCTGTAATTCACATTTGTTCCGTTGATCATGATGCTGTCACTAAATTCTGAAATCGTTTCAAGTTTTTCAAATTCCATAGTTTTGTTCCTCTTTTGCTTTAATATATCAGATTCATATATGTTTTTGCCCCCTGATACGCTGAAATCCGGCACAAAACAGCCTGCAATACAGTCTGATCGTTTTCATTTTTCCGTGCATTTGAGCATGGTGCTAAGTGTACAAAGTCAAAGAATTTTGCCCTTTTTTTTGTTTTATGATTGTCTTGCATCAAGGGAAGAGATGGCCATCCGCCTTAAATGCATTCGGTAAAAGGAGGATATTTAAAATGACTACCGTTAAAACGAACAAAGAAACACTGACACGCAAGAAGATGCTTGATGCTCTGGAAAAACTGCTTATAACCAAAAATATCGAAGAAATCGCTGTCCAGGATATCACGAAGAAGGCAGATGTCGGAAAAGGATCTTTCTACAGGTATTTCAGCAATCCCTCTGAGGCACATCAGATCCTTATCAGCAAAAAGGAAGCGGAATGCTGGGAAAAAATGCTGCAGTACTACAGCTGTATTTCAATAGGGACATTCAGTCAGAAAATCATGAAAATGGCGATCAATCTCACAGCATACGTCAATTCAACATTATCCTTCCGAGGTGTCGTAGGTGAAAACGCATCATGGTACGAATACTTTTCAGAAGCAGATTCATCGGATCCGGACAATCGGCAGTTTATTGAAGATCTTTACAACTATGCCAAGACAGCAGGTATCTCACAGGAACAGGCAAGAATGAATGTACACCTGCTGCTGACTAACACTGTGCGTTATGTGTCCAAAGCTATCAACGATCATTATCCTCTGACATTTGAAGAAACACGGGCATTTGTCAGAAGAACATCAGGCCAGCTCTTCCCGGAAAAATCATCCGGGAAAACATTCCGTTCATAAACACACTTTTCGCAGACCGGTATCGATCATGGTACCGGTCATTTATATGTTTGTATTTTTATGGATGAATATGGCAGAATGTTCATATAAAACAGAAACGGAACTGTGTTTATGAGAATTGAAGAAGTACATGACAATGCCGAAAAGCAGAAGATCGCCCGTGAAATACTGGAAGAACTCCCTGAATGGTTCGGCATTCCGGATGCCAGAGAAGCATATATCAGGAACTGCACAGACAAACTGTTCTTTGCGGCTTTTGACAATGAACTGCCGGTCGGCTTCTTATACCTGGAAGAAACAGGCAGAGATACAGCTGAACTGTATGTCATGGGTGTCCGGAAACCATACCACAGACAGGGGATCGGCCGCGCTTTGTTTGAAACCGCAAAACGAACAGCAAACGAAAAAGGATACTCCTTTCTCCAGGTCAAAACCGTGAAAATGGGATGTTATCAGCAATATGATGATACGAACCGGTTCTATCTGTCGCTGGGGTTTAAAGAGTTCGAAATGATACCGGATCTTTGGAGTAAAAATAATCCCTGCCAGATCTATGTTATGTATATCGGAAACGATCAGCACACAGGATGAGGAATACAACATGACCAGGATCTTATTTATCTGTCACGGCAATATATGCCGCAGTCCGATTGCTGAATTCATCTTCAATGATATCTGCAGGAAGAAAAGGCTGTTTCATTATGCCGAATCAGCCGCAATGACCTCCGAGGAGATCGGAAATCCCATCTATCCCCCGGCACGGCGTATCCTTTCTGAACATGGTATCTCATGCAAAGGAAAGACCGCCCGCAGGATCAGAAAGCAGGACTATGATCAATTTGATCTGCTGATCGGAATTGACAGGGAAAACATGCGCCATCTGGCATATCTGTTCCCGGAAGATCCGCTGCATAAGATCCATATGCTCGGTGAATACAGCAACGGAAAAGAAATAGATGATCCCTGGTATACAGGTGACTTTGAGACATGCTATGACGAAATACTGGCCGGATGCGAAGGCCTTGCAGAGGCACTCAGATGAATGAATACAAGCATATCACTCATGGATTCGGTCCATTTATACAAAGCGATTCCCGGATCCTGATACTCGGATCTTTCCCTTCTGTCAGATCACGTGAGCAATCGTTTTTTTACGGTCATCCTCAGAACCGCTTCTGGCCTGTACTGGCCCGTATCTTCGATGAACCTGCACCGGAAACTGATGATATCTCCGGCAAAAAGGAGTTTCTGAAGCGGCATCATATTGCGTTATACGACAGTATTGAGGAATGCGATATCATAGGTTCTTCCGATGCCAAGATCAAAAATGCTGTGCCTGCAGACATTCCATCCCTTCTTGCCGGCAGCAGGATCAGGGCTGTTTTCTGCAATGGCAGCACATCTTATCAGTATCTGATGAAATTTCATCAGCTTCCTGTCAAAGTCATAAAACTGCCGTCGACATCCCCTGCCAATGCGGCATGGAATCCGGATAAACTCTATGAAGCCTGGAAAGTGATCAAACAGGTATAAGTCCTTCATGATTCATTGAACAAAGCGGCGGATATGCCAAAAATCATACCTGTCTGAACATTTCTTAAGTTTTATTCAAATCGTACCCGTCAGTGTTAGAATAGTATAGTTAATGCTATGATTATCAGGAATCAAGGTGATAGACATGTCTAATAAGAAGAAAGATTTTTTAGGAGCTTTATCCGAAGAAGTAAACGCAAAAAAACAGGGAAAAGTCACAAAGATCAGAACGATCGATGATTATAAACCGATCCAGCCGGTAAACGAAGAAGATGACTTTGATATCCCCGATATAAAAGAAACAAAAACAGCGGTACAGCCGCCGGTCCAAAAACCTGTTGAGCCGGTGGAAGAGGAAGAAGAATCCGGTCAGCCTGCCAGCTTTACACAGGAAACATTTCACAGAATTGAAAAACCGACAAGGACCTTTCCGAAAGCAGCGATCCTTCCGCTGGTCCTGCTGTGTGCTCTTGCGGCAGGTCTGATCTACTGGTTAGGCTTTGCCCCAAAGATCGTTATGCCGGAATTTACCGGCAAAAAGATCAGTGATGTCAGCAGCTGGGCAAGGCAGAACAAGATCGATAATACTTCCATAGCAACCGTTGAAGAATACAGCCTGGAATATCCTGATGATTATGTCATCAGCCAGACTGTAAACGCAGGCAAAAAGATCAAATCAAGTACGCCGATCACGATCACGGTATCCAAGGGACCGGATCCCGATGAAAAAATCAGCTTCCCTGACATCCGGAATATGACACTTTCTGAGCTTCAGGAATGGAAAGAAGAAAACCAGCTCCTGAAGACAAAGATCACCACGCAGTACAGTACGACCGTTGAGAACGGAGGCGTTATCTCATTCGATCTGAAGAACGTCAGTGAATCGGATTTCACCAGAGGCTCTACCCTGAACATCGTATGTTCCAAAGGTGAAGCACCGGCAAGCCAGGTAACAGTAGAAGACTTCCGCAATAAAACCGCTGCAGAAGCGGAACAGTGGGCTTCGAACAAAAAAGTAACTGTTATGAAACAGGAACAGTTCTCCGATAAAGTCCCTCAGGGAAGTATCATTTCCCAGACACCGTCTTCCGGTTCCGCTATGAAACAGGGAGATACCATTACGATCGTTGTATCAAAAGGCAAAGGTATCCTGATCCCGCGTCTTGTCGGTTATACTGCCGAACAGCTTCAGGCATGGCAGAGTGACAGTAAAAACTCCGTCATTGTCATTCCGACATCTGTTTATAATGAAGCACCCAACGGATCCGTCATTTCCCAGTCCATCCAGCCCGGTATGACTGTTGAAAGCGGCACAGTGCTTGAATTGAAGATCTCACTGTATCTGCCGATCTTTGAAACAAATTCCAGACAGTGGCTTGGTGTAGACTACCTTGAACTGAAGAAATGGGTAGACGATGCCAACTTCAAAGGTGCAAATATCCAGGCAGGTGAATACGGTGAATACGCTACCCGTGTCTGTTCCGATGATTATCCGACACCCGGTTCCGTTATCAATTATTCCTGTGAATACGGTACACAGGATTCCAACGGAAGCACTGCATATTCTTCAGGATGTGAAAGACCTTTGAACCTGTACAGCCGTATCGGTTACCAGGTATCGACCGGACCGTGCACAGTCCCGACACCTCCTCCCGTACCGACGCCTTCTGATGTTGTTATTACCGGAAATGATCTGGTTTCGCTGTCAGCGATTGAGTCATTCTGTTCATCTTACGGAATGAGCTGCACCTATACAAAAGACGATACAGTAAGCAACGTTAAAGTCACAGTAAACGGAAACACCTATCAGACAGGAGACAACTTCCAGGAGATCCTCAAATCAGGCGCAAAGATCCATGTCTGGTACAATACTGCACCCGGAAAGACACCTGAACCTACACCGGAGCCAACACCGACTCCAACTCCAACTCCGGGACCGTAACAGAACACCTATGGAGGAAAGAAGATGAACGCTTTTCAGCGAGCTTACAGATACATTACAAGAAAACCGACCAAAAGCATGCTGCTGATGATCACGTTTTTCCTGATCGGAAATCTGGTTATTCTTGGTCTGGGAATTTCCCAGGCAGCTGACAATGCAAAAATACTGACAAGACAGCGGATGAGAGCTGCCGTCAGTTATGAAGTGGATTATGAGGCATATTGGAGATATACAGAAACACTGACCGATGAGGATGAGATCAATAAGGCATATCAGAACTATCCGCGGACAAGCGCTGAAACAGCATTGAAACTCACAGAAGATAATCGTGTCAAAGCATTCAACTACATGACAAACACGATTGCATATTCGAAGGACTTTGAAAACGTCCCTCTCGGAAATGAGGAAAACCGCGGCAATTCAACATATATTGATGAGAACGGCAACGAACAGATCTACCGTGATCCGAATATCATGATCTATGCAACGATGTTTCCGAACATGATCGAGATCGCTGAAGGAACCTTTACGATCACCGAAGGAAGCTTTATCAGCCAGAATGACATCGATCAGGGCAGGAATGTTGTCATCATTACCAAAGAACTTGCAGATCAGAACAACCTGCATGTCGGTGATACGATCTCAGTAACAACAATGGGTCCTTACGAAGTCGATATGTACCGGGAAATGGGATACACAGAAGAAGACTTCTCATGGGAACTGGAGATCTCAGGTATCTACAACACCCTGAATGAAGTGGATCCGAACTCACAGGAATTCCAGTGGATGCCGCCTTATCAGTCACCTAAAAATATCGTTGTAGTTCCGATGACAGCATATTCCGAGGTCATGTCGTCCTTTGCAGAAAAACAGTTCCGCTATTATCAGTCACAGAATCCGGAAATGACGGATGATGAACTGGAAAACTGGACAAGCGGTTACACAGAACCCAGCCGTGTTGTATATCTGCTGAATGACCCGATGGATGTTGAAGACTTTATCGCTGACCATGAAGGTGATCTGAGTCCGTATACAAAACTGAACGCAAACAACGAAACATTCAAGAAACTTGCCAGACCGCTTGATACACTGAGTTTCTTCTCAAATATCGTAGTCTGGATCGTCATTATCAACGCAATCGTCATCATTACACTCGTTACTGCACTGACCCTGAAGACCCGTGAATATGAGATCGGCGTCATGCTGTCGATCGGTGTTTCAAAGATAAAAGTTGTACTGCAGCTGTTCCTTGAGCTGATCCTGATCGCCCTGATCGGATTCACGCTGGCAGTCGGCAGCGGCTCCCTGTTGGCAGGAAAAGTCGGTGACATGGTCCTGGATTATCAGACGACCAGTGATGCACAGTATGAAGACAACTCTGACAACGGGTATTATTGGAGCAGTGATGCAAACTACTTCACGGAAGTATCACAGGATGAGCTGCTGTCCCAGTATCACGTATCTGTATCACCTAAACTGATCGGTGAGATCTATCTGCTAGGCTCTGCCGTTGTACTGATTGCGATCGTGATCCCGTCATTTATGATCATGCGTCTGAATCCGAAACAGATTCTTCTGGAGCAGAACTAGGAGGACGTCATATGAGTACATTGCTGAAACTTGAAAAACTGAACTACGGATATATTGACGGCGGCTTCCGAAGAGAGATCCTGAAAGATCTGTCATATGACTTTGAAGAAGGTACGTTCTATACGATCCTCGGTCCTTCCGGATCCGGTAAAACGACGCTCCTGAGCATCATGGCAGGCCTGGACAAGCAGGAAAGCGGAAATGTTTACTACCAGGGTGAAGACATTGATGTGATGGGACTGAATAATTACCGCCGAAACAAGATCGGTGTCGTATTCCAGTCCTACAATCTCATCACCTATCTGACCGGTCTCGAAAACATCCTGCTTGCCATGACGGAAACAGACAATAAGATTCCCGGAAACAAAAAAGAGCTGGCGTATGCTCTGCTTGCAATGGTAGGCATCGTTGAATCCAAGGCGGACCGTCTTGTCACAAAGCTTTCCGGTGGTGAACAGCAGAGAATCGCAATCGCCAGAGCTCTGGCAGGCAATGGAGACCTGATCTTCGCAGACGAGCCTACCGGCAACCTGGACTCTGAAACAGAGCAGGAGATCATCCGCATCTTCCGTATGCTGGCAGAAGAATACGGCAAAACGATCATCGTCGTAACGCATTCCAATGAAGTATCCAAACTAAGTGATAAACGTATACTGCTGAAAGGAGGCATTCTCAGGGATCTCTGAGAACACCTCCTTTTTTAAAGCCGGATCATTCAGGTCCGGCTTTCATACATTTCACGATCTTCTTTCAAATATCAGTTCTGTGTATTCCTCTGACTCCTCAGACACAATCCGTGCATAGATCACTGCCCCATTGATCGTCATGCATAGTTCTTCAGGTTCTTCACCCTCAGAAACAAAGCGGAAATACCATGAAGAGTCACAATCAGACAACGGTTCATGAACAATGGAATCCAGACGGTATGTTTTATCCACATCATCAAGTTGGTATGCCTGCAGCGTGATCGTATCTTCCCATCCTGAATAATCAAAGTTATAGTTACCCTGTTCGAAAACAGTTTCCTGCTTTGTACCATCCGCAAGTATTTTGGTCTGATGTGTACTCGTCCAGAATCCCATCAGAAACAGTTTTGCCTCGTCATCAGTATTTTCGATATCTCTGCCGCTGTAAACCTTCTCGCCGTCATACAGAAGATATGTCTCCAGCAATTCAATATCTTTCAGCGCTCCATAATAAAGATCACGGAACCCGTTCAGGATTTTAGAGCCGCCTTCCGGTATGACATTATCGTAACTGATCCGGTGTATTGACCATTCGGACCCGCCGACTGTCTCATCATTGAAAACCATTCTGATCGATGTAGAAGGTGCATCAAGCGCTATATGTTCTTCATCAAAAGGAAGTTTATCCCATACAGAAAGGTTATTTTCTTTGATGTATTCATTCAGCCGGTCCAGTATCGTCTGATCCTTTACAAGATACCGGTATCCGCGGATCGGAATGTTATGCATGGGAGATGTTTCAGCTGTATAGATGATCTGCCCGTCTGATTCCAACGTGAGTGAACTGCTGTCTGAATCTCCGAGCATACCTCCGCCGGTGCTGATACCTGCTTCAAGTAAAGGGCCATGGTCAACACTGACCTTCTTCAGCTGTGAAAGTGTAACTTTTTCACTGAATTCATCAATGTCCTCATATTTCTTTTCTTCAGAAAAGCATGATGTCAGCGTCAGCATAATTCCTCCTGTAACCATTGACTGCAGTATGATTCGTATGATTCTCTTCATTGATCTTCTCCCGTTGTAAATGCTGTTGCAGCAGCTGACTGGTTCGTGCGGATCAGTACATTTTATATCCGCATTCAGGGCAGAATCTGAGATCATCCGGAACGTCATATCCGCAGGACGGACATACAGATGGTCTGACAGTCTCATACAGCTGCTTATCCTTCGGCCAGCTGACGTTATATGCAAGATTCAGAACTTTGGTTTCTTTCGGACCGGCAGCGCACTTCCACGTCAGAATACCGTTATCTGCTGCTTCTGCATGATCATTGTTCTTTGTTTCAATAATGATGGTCTTTTCCTGTGATGACGGAATCTGATCCTGAACAGTCACAGTGACTTCTGTATTCCTGCTGTTTGTTAACTTCAGTTCGTATACATACTCTGTTGTCCGCTGATTCTTGAGCAGTGCATCAGATGTTTTACGCTTCTTTTCCGTCCGGCTGACCTGGATACCTTCTGCTTTTCCAAGCGGAATGTTCAGGTTTTCTTTGGTCAGGTCCGGCGCCACTGAGGTTTCACCGGAATAAACACCATTCAGGTAAATACCTGCGGTTCCCCTGATGTCAGAAGGCAGATCCTTTGTCTTCAATTTAGCCACAAGATAAACATGTACATCCTTTTTCGGAACAGCCAGCAGCTCGTATTCAGCAGGCAGTTCATACACTTTGAGATCAGCCATGACGCCCTTAGTACCGGAAGGTATCGTTTTTCTGCCGGGCAGAGTATATTCCGTCATTGTTTCTTCAGACGAAACATCAGCGCCTTCTGTTTCAATACGCGCCATTTCTACTGTTTCTTCAACTGCAATGGCAGAATCCTCTGCTTCATCCATCATGGCCATCATGGGTGCACTCATTGCCATCATATTTCTTCCCATGACAGCATTTTTTGCTAAAATCTTGGGCTGCGGTTTTCTGAAACTTAGATATACAGGTGACAGTTCAGGGACACTTCCCCCGGAAGGTGTGCTTGTCAGCAGGGAAACCGGGATGTTTTCCCAGTCCTCGTCCGTATTCTGGCTGACCCTGGCTCTTGATTTCATCGTTACAGGACCTTCTGCATCTGTATGGATCTCATAAACAAAATTCCACATAGCATGCACATCATGATACCGCACTTCAAACGGATATGTGCCGGCTGAAGGGACTTCCAGAACAGCCGTTATAACCGGGAGACTCTCCAGTCTTTCAGCCTCACTCAGATCCTTTTCCAGTTTTCTGATCCTGCTGTTGATGTCATTGATCGATTCATACAGTTTATTCAGCCGGTCCGGCAGTCTGGTAATGTAGTTTTCAACATCGGTCAGGTCCGGTTTGCTGGTTCCCTGGAATGCGCCATTGCTTTTCCATAAGGATATCTGAAGTTCATGGATCTCCTTCTGTCTCTGTAAGGCAGTCATATCATCCCTGATCTTCGCAGACGGACGATCCTCAGGTTCATCTTCCGTTCCATAGCTGAAACGGATGTCAGACAGACCTGTGCCTGTCGGAAAAAACAGTTTGACCGTATCCATATCAGAACCTTTGGAAAGTCCAAGGATGCGAAGTGTGTTGGTTCCCTGTTCCAGAACCACACTGCCCTTTCTTGTGATTTCTGCTCCTCTGCGGTATACCTGTACAGCAGATACTGTAGTCTGAATAGTCTGCATATATGTAATCCTCCGTTATTTAATGATCTGATCGAAATTGCTTCTGTTTTAATTGTAACAGTTAACTGCTGTCGGGACGAGGACATGCACCAAAAACTTCGGATTCTTAATCATTGCTTCTCTTTTAAAACGGAATGCCCGCAAAAAAAGACCGTTTCCGGTTTTATCGGGAACGATCTTTCATCAGTGGATTACAGATGGAAATAACGGGCAGCGTTATTGTAGCTGATACCTTCTACGATCTTCTTCAGAGAAGCTTCATAGTTCGGATATTCACCGTTTTCTACCCAGTTGCCTACCATGTTACACATGATACGGCGGAAGTAGTCATGACGTGCATATGACAGGAATGAACGGGAGTCCGTCAGCATTCCTACGAAGTTGCCAAGCAGACCGAGGTTTGCAAGGGCACGCATCTGATCTTCCATACCGCTCTTTGTGTCATTGAACCACCATGCTGAACCGAGCTGGATCTTGCCGGGAACTTCGTCAGACTGGAAGCATCCGAGCAGTGTTCCGAGCAGTTCATTGTCAACAGGATTCAGTGAATACAGAATTGTCTTCGGGCATTCAGCATTCTGATCCAGTTCAGAAAGCAGATCTGCGATCAGTTCGCCGCAGTTGTTCTGAGCGATCATATCAAATCCTGTATCCGGTCCAAGACGGCGGAACATACGTTCATTTGCGTTTCTGTGGCAGGAATAGTGCAGCTGCATAGCAATGTCAAGGCGGTGATAAGCTTTTCCAAGTGCAAGCAGGACTGCTGTCTGATATACTTCTGCTTCTTCAACAGTGATGCATTCACCGTTCATGACCTTTGCATAAACAGCGTTGACTTCTTCAGCTGTTCCTTTGCGGAAAGGAATATAGTCAAGGCCATGGTCACTTGCACGGCATCCCATTTCAGCAAAGAATTCAAGACGCTCGATCAGAGCTGCGATCACGTCGTCAGCTGTCTCGAGTTTTTCTTTGCCGACGCTCTTTGCCAGCAGGCCGATATACTGTACGAAGCCTTCTTTGTTGATGTTGATTGCCTTATCAGGACGGAAGGACGGGCAAACTTTGACCGTGATCGTCTGATCTTCACGGATCTTCTGATGCCATTCCAGAGAATCGATCGGGTCGTCTGTTGTTCCGATAAATGCAACATTGGACTGCTTGATCAGACCGCGGACTGTCATGTTCGGGTCATTCTGCAGCATGTTATTGCACTTGTTCCAGATCGCTTCTGCATTGTCCAGTGTAAGCGGTTCTTCAACGCCGAAGAACTTGTGCAGTTCCATATTGCACCAATGATACATCGGGTTGCCGATCGCCATTTCCAGAGCTTCAACGAACTTCAGGAAACGTTCGAAATCAGGCTTATCCCCTGTGATGTAATCTTCCGGTACACCATTGGAGCGCATAACTCTCCATTTATAGTGGTCGCCGAAATAGGTGCCGTCCGGATTTTTTCCGCCCAGCCATACTTCTGCCAGATTATTGAACCTTCTGTCCTCATAGATCTCTTTCGGAGAAATATGGCAGTGGTAGTCAACCAGAGGCATCTTGTCTGCATAGTCATGGAACAGATGCTGTGCAGTCTCTGTTTCAAGCAGGAAGTTTTTATCCATAAATGCTTTCATTTCACTTATCACTCCTATCTCTTGATATCGTAATTCATATTCATCAGATTCCGGATGGATTCTACGTCGTCAATGATGTTTCCATCACCGTGGATCGTATGCTTGATTACGCTGCTGGCAACCGCGAAGTTGACCATATCCATCGGTTTGTAGTTGTTCATCATCGCATAGATCAGACCGCTGGCAAACGCATCACCGCCGCCGACTCTGTCCAGAATGTTGAATGTGAACATCTTACTTTCGAATGTATGCCCCTGGTACCACATATATGCCATCAGGCTGTTTTCACTTCCTGAATGAGCATAACGTACGTGGCGTGCAATACACTTCAGATTCGGATATCTCTCAATGAACTTCTGGAAGACTTCATCCTGATCCTCATAATTCGGATGCATGCTGAGCCCGTCTTTCCAATCGCCTTTCGAATGATCTTCCTCATCCTTCCAGAGATGATACGGTTCAATTCCGAAGAGTACATCTACATACGGCAGACACTGTGTGCAGTAGTCTCTGGCTTCTTCCCATGTCCAGAGAAGGGAACGGAAGTTTCCGTCAAAGCTGACTGTCAGCCCCTTTTCCTTCGCTGTCTTCATCAGACGGAGTGTGAATTCCGCACAGCTCGGGCTCAATGCCGGTGTGATACCGGACAGATGCAGCCAGTCGAATCCTTCCAGCAGTGCTTCTGCATCGATTCCCGAGAAATCAAACTCTGCAATAGCGCTGTGTTTGCGGTCATAGGTCACACGGGACGGACGGATTCCGTATCCGGTTTCCAGATAATAGACACCCATTCTGTGTGTCGGTGTCTGTTCATGTGTGGACAGAATCACCGGTGTGCAGTGTACATCGTTGCTGCGAAGCATACGAACTGCACTCTTTCCCAGGGAATTGTCCGGAACAACACTGAAGAATGTGCTGTCGATCTTCAGATTGGCAAGGGCAAGCGCAATGTTCGCTTCACTTCCGCCATAGCTGATTTCAAAGTTGGTCGCAACCCGGATCTTGTCATAATTCGGAGGAGTCAGACGCATCATGACCTCACCGAATGTAATGAAACGACTGTTCGGATGGCTGCTGATCAGAGGATTATGATGTTCCATATCATTTCTCCTGTCCTGTACTGTTAAGTCTGTAAACTCAGCGCTGGATTCTTCCGGATCCATCACCGCCGGCAAGCTTTTCAACTTCAGACACTGTCATCATGTTGTAGTCGCCTTCGATCGTGTGCTTCAGAGCAGATGCTGCTACTGCGAACTCAACTGCAGCCTGTGTGCTGTAACCGTTGAGCAGTGCATAGATCAGGCCGCCGCCGAAGCTGTCACCGCCGCCGACTCTGTCGATGATGCGCAGTTCATACTTCTTGGAGAAGCAATATTCATCGGATGCGACATCATACAGCATAGCGCTCCATCCGTTATCGGATGCGCTGTGGGATTCACGGAGCGTGATCGCAACTTTTTCAAATCCGAATTTATCTGCAAGCTGTTTTGCAACAGACTTGTAGCCTTCATGATTCAGCTGACCGCCATAAATATTTGTAGCTTCAGCTTCGATTCCGAATACGTCTTTTGCGTCTTCTTCATTGGAGATGCAGACGTCAACATACTGGCAGAGATCTGTCATAGCTGCTCTTGCCTGTTCACGTGTCCAAAGCTTTCCGCGATAGTTCAGATCGCAGGAGATCTTCAGTCCCTTTGCCTTGGCAGCCTTGCATGCCTGACGGGTGATCTCGACAACGTTCTCACCGAGAGCCGGTGTGATTCCTGTGAAATGGAACCATTCTGCTCCGTCAAAGATCTCATCCCAGTTAAAATCTTCCGGCTTTGCGAGCTGGATCGCGCTGTTTGCACGGTCATAAATGCAGACACTGCCGCGCTGGGAAGCACCCTTTTCGTTGTAATAGATACCTACTCTGTCTCCGCCGCGGGTGATCTTTGTTGTATCAACACCGTATCTGCGGAGGCTGTTGACTGCAGCCTGTCCGATTGCATGAGCCGGAAGCTTTGTTACAAATGCTGTATCAATACCATAGTTGGCAAGGGAAACAGCAACATTTGCTTCACCGCCGCCAAATGTAAATTCCAGCGTGCTTGCCTGCACAAAACGTTCATAATTGAACGGCTGCAGACGAACCATCAATTCACCGAAAGTTACTACTCTGCTCATCCTGATCAGCCTCTGACTCTGTCAACGATCTCTCTTGTCTGTTTGCAGAGGTCAATGATCTTTTCCCAATTGCCGCTTTCGATATCGTCAGCCTTAACCATATATGTGCCGCCGCAAGCTGCGATGACAGGGCAGGACAGATATTCTTCCAGATTCTTCAGATTAACGCCGCCTGTAGGCATTACCTTGAACATCGGGAACGGTGCGCTCAGAGACTTGATCTTTTTCAGACCGCCAGACTCTTCTGCCGGGAAGAATTTGACGACTTCATATCCGTAAGGAAGAGCCATCTGATATTCTGTTGCTGTTGTAACACCAGGGAAGTACTGGATGTTGAGTTCAACGCACTTGTCAGCGAGTGTCTTGCTGAAACCAGGTGAAACGATGAACTGTGCACCTGCATCTACAGCTGCCTGTGCCTGTTCTGTTGTCAGAACAGTACCTGCACCGACGATCATTTCAGGGCAAGTTTCCTTCATGATCTTGATTGCCTTGTCAGCACCTGCTGCACGGAAAGTAACTTCCGCAACGGGCAGACCGCCTTCGCAAAGTGCTTTTGCAAGCGGAGCAGCATCTCTTTCAGGGTTGCTCAGTTTGATGACCGGTACGACACCGATCTTGGCGATTGCTTCATTAAGCTGGTTCATATGATTTTTTCCTCCTGTTATTCCTTTATTTAATTTTGCAATTATTATAGATGTATATTACATTGCCCCATTTGGCATCATAATTGTATTTATTGCTTTTTGATGATAGGGCTTACAGTTCATCATACAGACGCTGCAGATACAGCCTGGATGACTCTGCGTTTTCATTATTGGTATTTTCCAGAGTTGCCTGGATATACGGTTTCCTTGCTTTCATAAACCGGAGGATCTCCGTATAGTCCATTTCCCCGGTACCTGCTGCGATGCTCTTCAGATCATTTCGTGCAGGGACATAGTCCTTCAGGTGAACGACAGCAATATCATCTCCCAGCAGTTCGATCGTTTTTGCAAAGATCTCATCCCTCTGACCGGCATTTTCCGGGCAGAGCAGATTGACCGGGTCAAAGATGATGCGCAGGTTCGGGCTGGCGATTGCATCAAGCACGATGCGTGCCCGTTCAGGTGTACATACGATATGTTTCCATACCGGCTCGATTGCCATGCTGACACCGTATTTTTCCGCACATTCAACTACGGGTGCAAGTCCCCTGATAAATGTTTCAAGTGCTTCCTTGGAATGCGTATTCGCATCCATTTTGTACTCAGCATTCGGAGCGCCTGTTTCCGTTCCGACGACAGATGCGCCAAGAACGGACGCTACACGCAGATGTGCATAATAGCGTGACTGTATTTCCTTCAGTTTTTCCGGATCCGGATGAGCCAGATTCAAGTAGCATCCCAGTACAGCCACATCCAGGCTTTCGCGTTCGAAAACACGTTTGGTATAACGGCCAAGTCCTTCTGTTAGTGCAGCAGCATCAAATGTATAACCTTTGATGACTTTGGAATAAGCGAGATGTACGCATGAGAAACCTTCTTCTCTTGCTTTCTTCGCACGTTCTTCCATTGTCTGCAGTTCGGCTGCCAGACCGGTGTTGATATCATGGAGACGAATACCTAATTGCATAGTTTTCCTCTTTCTGCAGATTACAGTACAACGCCGTCCTTGAAGATCGAGATCTCGCGGAATCCCTTGCGTTCAGAACTTGTCAGCTTACCGGAAGCTGTCTGGATCACCAGATCGAGCAGATCTGCGCCTGCTTCATCAAGTGTCTTTTCACCATCCGCTACAGCACCGGCATTGAAATCGACCCAGTTTGCTTTCTTTGTTGCAAGCGGTGTATTGGTTGCGATCTTCAGCGTCGGAGCAGGTGCACCGAACGGTGTTCCTCTTCCTGTTGTAAAGAGGATCATATGCGCTCCTGCTGCAGTCAGAGCTGTTGCGGAAACAAGGTCATTGCCCGGTCCGTAAAGAAGGTTGAGACCCTTTGTCTTGACTGAATCAGCATAGCCGATGACATCAACGATCGGAGCAGTTCCGCCCTTCTGGACACAGCCGCATGACTTGTCTTCCAGTGTTGTGATACCGCCCTGCTTATTGCCTGGTGAAGGATTGTCATAAACAACTTCATTATGGGAAATAAAGTAGTTCTTGAATCCATTCAGCATATTGGATGCTTTCTCGAAAACTTCTTCATTGACACATCTGTCAAGCAGGAAGCTTTCTGCACCGAACATCTCCGGAACTTCTGTCAGTACAGTTGTTCCGCCCATTGCTGTCATAAGATCGGAGAATCTGCCGACAGTCGGGTTTGCGGTAATACCGGACAAGCCATCAGAGCCGCCGCACTTCATACCGACGACAAGCTCGCTGACAGGCATTTCTTCACGTTCAAATTTAGAAGCGTATGCTGCGCATTCTTCCAGCAGCTGTCTTCCTGCTTCAAATTCATCTTCAACCTGCTGGCATGTCAGGAATTTCACCCTGTTGGGATCATATTCACCGAGTTCCTGAAGAAACTGTTCATGTGTCAGGTTTTCACAGCCAAGGCTCAGTACAAGTACTGCGCCGGCATTCGGATGACGTGTCAAAGCTGCAAGCAGTTTTCTCGTCTGAGCATGGTCATGACCGGTCTGAGAGCAGCCGAACGGATGTGTAAATGTGTACAGTCCGTCGATGGATCCTTTGACAAGATCCTGGTTCTCTCTGACCAGAGTTTTTGCGACATCATTGACGCAGCCAACAGTCGGAATGATCCAGATCTCATTACGCACAGCAGCTCTGCCGTCATCTCTGCGGTAACCCATAAAGGTACGCGGTTCCAGCGGCTTGACCTGCGGATGTGTCGGACAGTAGTTGTATTCTACCTCGCCGGACAGATTGGTTGCCATGTTATGTGTATGGACCCACTGTCCCGGATTGATATCGGATGTTGCGTGGCCGATCGGCAGTCCGTACTTACGTACGATCTCACCTGAAGCGATCGGTTTCAGTGCAGCCTTATGTCCCTGCGGAATATTTTCGATGATCTTTACACCTTCAAATTCCGTACCGGCCTCTATCGGATGCAGTGCTACCGCAACATTATCGTTCTCATTGATCTTGATAAAATCAAGCATGACTGCTTACTCCTTTCCCAGAGCAAGCGCATATGCCTTCAGCGCACCTTCGCTTCTGATGACTTCCAGAGCCTTGACAACTGCTTCTTCGAAGCCTTCGATCGTTGTCAGGTCCATACCCCACATACGCTCGTCTTTCATGACAGCGTGTGTCAGAGCTGCTGCATCATCATTTCTGTGATCATAGAAGAATTCCAGAACGAAGCGGTCATCACTTACAGTATATGTATTGCCTGCCGGACGACGGCATACCAGGCCTGCATCTGTCAGTTCCTGAATATCACTGGAATAGAATGCCAGATAAGCTGCGAAGCTTGTTGTCAGGCACTTCGGCAGTGTACCCTTAGCCTCAACATATTCCAGAAGGCTGGGTAGATCTCTTGCCCTCCACTTGGAAGTGGAGTTCAATGAAATGCTCATCAGTTCATGATTAACAAACGGATTGTTGAAACGATCCTGTACAGCTCCTGCGAAGTTATAAAGATCATCTTTGTCGAGCGGAAGTGTCGGAATTACTTCATCATACAGCATTGTGTTCATGAAGTTCAGAACTGTCTCATTCTGCATGCAGTCACGTACAATGTCGAATCCTGCCAGATATGCACCGAGAACAAATCCTGTATGAGCACCATTCAGAATACGTACCTTACGCTTCTTATAAGGTGTTACATCCGGTACAACAGGGCAGTTCAGGCCTGCTGCCTTGAACGGCAGTTTGTCTTCCAGCCATGCCGGTCCTTCGATGTTCCAGACACCGAATACTTCACCTACATCAAGCAGCGGATCGGAATAGCCATGCAGCTGTTCCAGACGTGCTACTTCCTCTTCATCACGGATACGGCCCGGAACGATACGGTCTACCAGTGTTGAGCAGAAGAGGCAGTCTTCATTGACATATCTGCGGAATTCATCGGAGAGTCCCCAAAGGTCAATGTACTGGTTGACACACTTCTGAAGTTCTTTACCGTTATTGTCGATCAGTTCGCAGGAAAGAATGATCAGTCCCTTCTGACCTGCCTTGAAGCGTTCCAGCAGGACCTGTGTCAGTTTGCCGGGGAATGAGGAAGCCGGACGGTCTTCCAGTTTGCATTCAGGATCAAATACGATACCTGCTTCTGTTGTGTTGGAAGCAACGTATTCCAGATCTGCTGAACGGGCAACTTCCATCATTGCTTCGAAATCATCTTCTTCATACGGATTGAGGCAGCGTGAAACAACGGAAATGACTCTCTTTCTGTCTACTTTCTCGCCGTTTTCGCGTCCTCTCAGGTACAGGGTATACAGACCCTCCTGTTCGTTGATCAGTTTGGATAATCCGCCTTTGATCGGGCAGACAAGAACACACTTACCGTTCCATCCAACTCTTTCGTTCGATACATCAAACCAGTAGTCGACGAATGCACGGAGGAAGTTGCCTTCTCCGAACTGCAGAACCTTTTCCGGCGCTTTTTCCAGAATATATCCGTCATAACCGGATTCTTTCAGGACTGCGTAGTTTAATTTATTCATGATAGAATTCTCCTTTCATTTCCGTTCATTCATATCAGAAAAAGTGAAGATACTTACGTACCTTCACTTGCATGTTCAGGGTACGTAATTAAATCGACGGTTGATCCACATTCTGCAGAGGGAAACCCACTGACGACATGACTCTTCAGGTGTTTCAACCTCCTGCGTGCATGTGGATATTCCATGTACGCCTGTTTCAAAAAGATGATACTCCAGCGGCACTTTGCATTCCTTCAGTCTGACAGCCAGCATCAGACTGTTTTCAACAGGAACACTTGCATCTTCGCCGCCGTGCCACATAAATGTCGGCGGAAAATCAGAGGTAACATGGTCCGGAAGATGCATTTTTTCTTTCATAGCAGGATCGTTTCCTGTTACCCATCTGACTGATTCTTCATGTGCGAATTCTTTGGTACTGATAACCGGATAACACAGGATCATTGCGTCGGGTCTGCTGTCTTTTCCCAGGTCCAGTTCCGGATCATTCCAGAATGTCCCAAGACTTGCCGCAAGATGCCCGCCTGCCGAGAATCCGAGTACAGCGATCTTTTGAGGATCGATATGCCATTCTTCCGCACGGTTTCTGACTGTTTTAACAGCTTCCGCCAGCTGTCTCAGCGGACGGAAACCGGAAGCTTTTTCACCGCATGTATATTCCAGGATAAACGCCTGATAACCCATTGACAGGAATTCAAGTGCTACCGGATCCTTTTCACGCGGTGAACGCCACTGATAAGCTCCGCCCGGGCAGATGATCACTGCCGGACGGACCTTATGTGCTTTCAGTGTTTCGTAATCATCCTGCAGAATACCGCGGACTTCCGCTTCTCCTGCATGGAAGCTGATCAGTTTCATTGCGGCTGTTTTCCGATGTATGCCAGGATACCGCCATCAACGTAAAGGATATGTCCGTTTACGAAGTTGGAAGCGTCACTTGCAAGGAATACTGCAGGACCCTGGAGGTCTTCCGGAGTGCCCCATCTGGCAGCCGGTGTCTTAGCAACGATGAACTGGTCGAACGGATGTCTGGATCCGTCAGGCTGACGCTCTCTTAACGGAGCTGTCTGCGGTGTAGCAATGTAGCCGGGGCCGATGCCGTTGCACTGGATATTGTATTCACCATATTCAGAGCAGATATTTCTTGTCAGCATCTTCAGGCCGCCCTTAGCAGCTGCATATGCAGAAACTGTTTCTCTTCCGAGTTCGCTCATCATGGAGCAGATGTTAATGATCTTGCCATGACCCTTTTTGATCATTCCGGGAATGACTGCCTTTGAAACGATGAACGGAGCGTTCAGGTCTACGTCAATAACTGCACGGAAATCTGCAGCTGACATCTCAGTCATCGGAATACGCTTGATAATACCTGCATTGTTGACAAGGATATCAACTCCGCCGTATTTCTCTTCAATGTCTGCTACCATCGCATTGATCTCGTCTTCTTTTGTTACGTCAGCAACATATCCGACAGCATCAATACCTTTTTCATGGTAGGAATCCAGTGCTTTGTTTTTTGTCTCTTCATTCAGGCAGTTAAAGATGATCTTTGCGCCTGCTGCAGCATATGCTTCAGCGATCGCAAAACCGATTCCGTAAACTGCACCTGTAATCAGAGCAACTTTGCCGTCAAGGCGGAATGCATTCATTTCCATATCTATCATCTCCTATAAAAGCTCATTCGGTTTTAAGTTATCCATATCATCGAAGGCCAGGTTTTCTCCGCCCATTGCCCAGATGAATGTATAGTTAGATGTACCGCATCCGCTGTGGATCGACCATGAAGGAGAAATAACAGCATCAAAGTTGTTCATAACAAGATGTCTTGTTTCCTTCGGCTGACCCATCAGATGGATAACTGCTTGATCTTCGGGAATCTCGAAATATGTATATACTTCCATGCGGCGTTCATGAGTGTGGCTGGGCATTGTATTCCATACACTGCCTTCTGCCAGCTGTGTCAGGCCCATGGAAAGCTGGCATGTCTCCAGGACATCCGGATGGATGAACTGGTTGATGACACGCTTGTTAGCAAATTTTTCATCACCGGTAGGACGATGATTGGCATTTTCAAATGAGAGGAATGTTGTTTTGCATGCTTTATGCGCAGGTGTCGATGCAAGATAGAACTTTGCAGGGTTCTGCGGATCTTCACTCTCAAAGTAGACTTCCTTTACACCTTTGGAAATATAGAGGCAGTCTTCATATACCATTTCATAGCGGACGCCGTCTGCTGTGATCGCGCCTTTGCCGCCGAGATTGAATACACCTGCTTCACGGCGTTCCAGGAAATAACCGGTACCGAAATTAGCCCAGATATCGATACCTTTGTCGATCGATACCTTTTCGTTAACAGGCATGATTCCGAGAATCACCATTCTGTCAACGTGTGAATATGTAGCTTTTACAGTATCCGGAACATAAAGATCTGTGATCAGAAATTCTTTTCTCAGTTCTTCTGTTGTATAGCGCTTAACATCATTCGGGCTTGCGGAATAACGAATATCCATAATGTTTCTCCTTTACTTAATCCTGAGTTCTGTTTCAGCATCGAACAGATAAACATTTTCAAGCGGAATGGAGAATGTGATATCTTCGTCGATTTCCGGTGTATCGTGCGGATCAACTTTCAGGATCGCTTTGTCTTCTCCGGCAGTAATGTAGATGTTCGTATTGTCACCGAGCATTTCTGTCAGTTCAACATTTGCAACGAGCTGATATGCGTTGTCTTTCTTACCGAGTTCAATGGATTCAGGACGGAAACCAAAGATGATTCCCTTTCCTTCATAATCTGCCGCAGCTGCGCCAAGTTTCTTTGTAAGATCGATCTTGTTGTCGCCGAAGCTGATCTTTCCGCCTTCTACTGTACCGCGGATGAAGTTCATCGGAGGTTCTCCGATAAAGCCGCCTACGAATACATTGACGGGATTGAAATACAGGTCATACGGTGTACCGATCTGCTGTACATATCCGTCTTTCATAACAACGATCCTGTCAGCGAGCGTCATAGCTTCTGTCTGGTCGTGGGTTACGTAAATCGTTGTAGCGCCTGTTTCACGGTGGATCTGAGCGATTTCAGAACGCATGGTAACACGCTGCTTTGCGTCCAGGTTTGACAGAGGTTCGTCCATCAGGAAGATACCTACTTTACGGATGATCGCACGGCCGATCGCAACACGCTGACGCTGTCCGCCTGAAAGTGCTCTCGGCAGACGATCCAGATAATCTGTCAGACCAAGGATAGCTGCTGTCTTCTTAACCTTTTCCTCGATCACTTCCTCGTCAACACCCTGCAGAGTCAGTCCAAAGGCGATATTATCGAAAACTGTCATCTGAGGATACAGAGCATAGCTCTGGAAGACCATTGCTACCTCACGTTCACGCGGACCGAGTTCATTTGCACGGTTCCCGTTGATCAGGAAGTCACCATTGGAAATATCTTCAAGGCCGGCGATCATTCGCAGTGTTGTGGACTTTCCGCAGCCGGAAGGTCCGACAAATACGATGAATTCACCCTTGTCGATTTCCAGGTTAAAATCATGAACAGCATGATAACCGTTCGGATAAATCTTATTGATGTTTTTCAGAGTTATGTATGCCATAGAATATCGCCTCCTAGCGTATGTATGTATGACCTAAAGGGAATAACCCTTTTACAGATATATTTTGGTGCTGTCTGAATCAGCAACCAACGGCTGTTTCTGCGAATAATTCTTCGGAGAAACTCCGTATCTTTTTTTGAACAGTTTAGAGAAATACAGAGGATCACTGAAACCGCACTGTCTTGTGATCTGTGAAATGTTGTGGTTTTCACCGCCGATTGCAAGACTCCTTGCGGCATTTTCGAGGCGTCTCTCCATCAGATACTGCCTTGGTGTCATCCCGAGTTCCTGCTTGAACACTCTTTTGAGATATTCAGTACTGAATGAGAATGACTCCAGGCAAGCGTTCAGGTCAAAATTCGCATCAGGATAGTTTTTCAGGATGATATCAACGATCTGAGTAACCACACTGTTATGCTCAGTGCCTTCTGTAACCATTGATTCGATCAGAGTACCGATCAAGGTTCCATAGATTGGCAGCAGCGCATTGCTCTCAGGCTCTGTTGTTGAATAATAGTAGAACGCTGCAGCGAATGCATCGCGGAGAAAACCATTGGTCAGTCCGGATATAACAGTTCCTTCTGTCACATTGAATGACGGATCATCGAGAATTACATGAATATTGGTAAATCCTTCTTCACCGTAGTTGATATGCGGTTCCTTCGGAGGAATCAAGGCTACGCTGTCTTCCTCATATGGAAGTGACCTGTTGTGAAAAATGATTTCCCCTTTTCCGCTTGTGCAATAGATGAGTTCCCAGTTGTTGTGGATATGTTTCGTGACATTATAGGTTATAGTGTGCTTGCCGACATAAATGATGTCATTCATGCTTCTTTCTCCGATAATGTCTGTTTGTGCTTGATCTCTGTATAAGCAAGGATCAGCGGAGCAACGCCTTTCGCATCGTTTTCTACGACCGGTTCCGAAATATAGTATTCATAAGAACCGTCACGTCTCCGATTGTTCTCAGGACCAAGGCCTGCTACCAGACAGATACCTCCCAGATCAATGCCTGTTTCGGTAAATGTCAGATATTTGTCTACGATCCCGTTGAATGTCTTTTCACCGGCTTCAGCATAATCTTCCGTCAGGATACCGAGACGGGCACCCTTCAGCATAGCGTAGGCAGCCATAGCGCTTCCGCTTGTTTCAAGATAATTGCCTTCTCTTCCCGGCTGATCCGGTACCTGCCAGTACATGCCGGTCTCTTCGTCGGCATATCTGCGCATATTTTCCATCAGCTCTTTAAAGATCGGGATCAGCTGGTCTATCTGTTCTCCGTCCGGCAGGATCTCTGCGAGGTCTGCCAGGGCAACCATGAACCAGCCAAGTGATCTGAGCCAGAAGTTCTTTGAGCATCCTGTTTCAGGATCTGCCCAGAACGCTTTTTTCGACGCATCATACCCATGGAAATACAATCCCTTGTCTTCCGAGTACATGCGTTTGTGTACATTTTTGATCTGATTGACGATATCGCTGTAGTCACCCGTTCCGAAGTATTTTTCATACATAGCATAGAACGGCTGAGCCATATAGATCCCATCAAGCCATACCTGATTGGGATAGATCGCCTTGTGCCAGAAATTGCCTTCATATGTTCTCGGCTGTGCCTCAAGCATCCTATGGAGCAGGTCTGCTGCAAGACGGTATTTTTCTTTTCCTGTTTTTCTGTGCAGTTCAAACAGGACTCTTCCTTCATTGATGTCATCAAGGTTTGCCTTATCAGGCTCCAATGTGAGGATCGTTCCGTCTTCCTGAACATAATAGTCAGCAACTGTCTCAGCAAAGTCTGCGTAACGCGGATCTCCTGTGATCCTTGTCATTTCCATCAATGCTGTGAGCATGCAGCCATCAATATAGTTCCAGGTTCCCTTTTTTCCTTCTCTCAGTTTTTCGAGGTTCCACATCGTTCTTTCAGGTGTGGACTCTTCAACCAGGCGAAGTACAAAGGCATCAAACTTTCCATAGTCTTCCATTATTCAAATCCCTCCGTGGTGATTTTTTCATAATGATCTGCTATCAGGGATTCACCGACAACTCCGCTCAGCCGGACATTCTTTACAGAGATCTCTCTGACATTGTCCAGGTAGATACCCAGACGGCAGCGTTCTTCCGCAAAGTTCTGCATAGCAGGTACTCCCGGCTTTGCATCAGAGGCAAATGATACAGAAACGTTTTCCAGTTCGACACGGTCGATCGGGCTTTCAGGCAGTCCGTCAATATAGCAGGCTGCAACTTCAGCATCGACACATTCCATATTCTTGAACTCAAACAGTCCCAGATGAGGTGTACGATCGTCGATCGGCAGATGTTCCCTGCTCCAGACATACTCTGTATATCTGTCAGGATCTACGCAGTTGTACCACATATTGATGACGATCGGAGTCTTGACCTTTTCCATACGGATATTGTCAAACAGAACATCGGTAATGACGCTTTCCTTGCCTCTGCCTCTTCTTGACTTGATGCGCAGGCCGCGGTCTGTTTCACGGAACAGGCACTGTGTTACGGACACATTCCTGATTCCTGCAGACAGTTCGCTTCCCAGTGTCAGCGCGCCATGTCCGAACTGCATCAGGCAGTTTCTGATCGTATGGTGATCTGCCGGCACATGATATTTCATTGCCATATCGATTTTGCCGGATTTGACAGCAATGCAGTCATCTCCTACTGAGAACTTGCAGCCGATAATATCGACATAGTCACAGCTCTCCGGATCGATTGCATCTGTATTGGGCGATACTTTCGGTGCTGAAACCGAGCAGTCCAGCAGCGAGATATTCTGTGAAAAATAAGGATGTATATGCCAGGACGCGCTGTTGGCTACAGTAACACCATGAAGTGTTACATTCTGGCAGCGGTTCAGGAATACCGCACGGGGACGTTTTGCCGGGAATTCATTGAAGTTTTTCCACCAGTCTCCGTTCTGACCGTTTCCGTCGATCCTGCCTTTGCCGACGATCCGGATATCGCTGACATAAGATCCTTGAATTAATGACTGATATGCGTCCTGCTCGATACCTTCAAATCCGGCAAAAGGTATTTCTTTTCCGTCCATGTCTGCAATGACAGCCGGAATGATCGGATACCTTTCACGATCTGTTGATCCAAGCAGCACAGCTTTTTCACTCAGTTCGATCGTAATATGACTTCTGAGTGTTAAGGGCAGTGTAAGATATGTACCCTCAGGGAAGTAAAGACGTCCTTTTTCCGGAATCATATTGATCGCTGTCTGGATCGCAATGGTGTCTTCGTGTACACCATCACCTACAGCGCCGAAACTGCGGACATCAATGCAGCAGCTTTCCGATTCCGTCCGGAAACTGACAGTTTCCTCTGTGTCGGCAAAACAAACACTCAGCTCGTAATCAGTATCAGGTTTCAGTTCAAAGACCGAAAATACATTCTCATGTCCGTGATAGATCTCACGCCCTGCCAGCCTGACGGAATATTCCTCAGGACTGTAATACGGTGAATGATTTTGAATTTCGAAACAGGCAGAACTGCTTCCTTTGTACAGAGTTTTAATCATACAGTTACCTCATCATGCTTTTTTTGTGTTGATAAATCTATCTGTGATAAAATGCTTGATCTCAATGAACAGAAGATCAAATGCAAGATAGAAGGCTCCGAACAGAATCGGCTCTACACCGAGTACGACCCGGTCCGGCTGATTGGTAGCTGATGCAATTGCACCGTTAATGAATGAGTAAAGCATGTAGACAAAGAACAGAACAAAGCAGGAATACAGAATGTTTAATATAAAACTGATATATCCCCGCTTCGTTACCATAATGAAACGTTCATTCTCACCGCGTGTCTTTTCCATGAAACGCAGCGCGTTATTTGTCAGAAGATCGGTAACGATTCCCATGGCAATACCTGTAACGACCAACATGTCCAGTACATCCGCCATGTAGATCCCTAATCCCCAGATAAAGAAGAAACATACCGCTCCGGCAAACCAGAACTTGATCAGCAGCATCTTTGCCCATTGCGGAAGCGTATACTTCGTAGCAGATGTATACTTTCTGATCTCCTCTTCCGAAACTTCCGGTGAGTTGGATTCATCAGCTTCTGCAAGAGCTTTGATCGCTTCTTTTTTCAGATCATAATAATCTGTTTCTTTTTCAACTTCCGGCTTAACTGCCTGTTTTCTGTTCTTTTTACTCATGAATACTCCTGCGCTCACACAGCATTGGACAGAAAGCCATGCTGTCTGTCCGCTGCATGATGAATCTTATGCTTCGCCGGAAATATCGATCGTTCCGAGTGAACCGTTGTCTTCAACTTCAATCGATGTCTTGACCTTACGCAGCATCTTGGAATAAACAGGAAGCAGCAGGATCAGGGCAAATGTGATTGCGAGAAGGATCAGGTGTATTCTCAGATAATATTCGGCATAAGCGATATATACTGTGTTCATTGTAACAACGATCGGGTTGACCGGACGCTGAAGCGCAGCATAGATCTGGTTGAGATAGTATATGTCAGCAAACGCGATGATCGCGAACATAGCTGTCATGACGATAAACATCGGTTTATTGACCGGCTTACGATACTGGAATGTGTTAATGAAGCACATGAATGAAAGCATCGAGAACAGCATTGTGCAGAATCCTGCAAGTCCCATGCCTGTGCCCTGGATCTTGGCTGTTGTATCAGATACATATGTCAGATGCATGGCATAATACAGGAATGTGAGTACAAGTGCCACTTCCGGGATCATAAACGGCTTGCGTTTCAGTGCTACAAAGAATTTTCTTTTAAGCTCGCTGAAGCCACCCTGTTTCTTAGTGCTCATAATTCACCTCCGTGAATAGCTTTGGTCGTTTCCTTGTCAAAGAAGTGCTTTCTGTCGAATGTGAATGAAGCTGTATCACCATTCTTATAGTCAGTCCAGCCCTTCAGCTTCGCTGTAACTTTAACTCCGGTAGCGCCGATATTGCCATGAACCAGAGTATTCATACCCAGGTTTTCATTCATGGTAACAGTTGCCGGAACATCATTACCCAGAACAATGTTTTCAGGACGTACGCCAAGTACGATCTGCTTGCCCTGATATGCTGCAACAGTGTGCTTCTCTTCCGGTGTCAGACTTACTTCAAATCCTTCACCGATCAGCTTGTCACCCTGAACTACAGTATCGAAGAAGTTCATCGGCGGAAGACCGATAAAGCTTGCAACGAAGATGTTTGCCGGTGAATCATACAGTTCAAGAGGTGTACCTACCTGCTGTACATGACCCATTGACATACATACGATCCTGTCTGCAAGGGTCAGAGCTTCTGTCTGGTCATGAGTAACGTACATCATAGTAGCCTGCAGTCTCTTATGAAGAAGCAGGATCTCACGGCGTGTAGCACCGCGGAGCTTTGCGTCAAGGTTTGACAGCGGTTCGTCGAACAGGAAGACTTTCGGGTTACGTACGATGGAACGTCCCATTGCAACACGCTGTCTCTGTCCGCCGGAGAGCTGTGCAGGTTTCTTATTAAGCTGGCTTGTCAGTCCGAGGACTTCTGCAGCTGCAAGAACCTTCTTATGGATGACATTCGGATTCTCTTTACGAAGTGTAAGGGAGAATGCCATGTTTTCATAAATCGTCATATGACCGTACAGGGCATAGCTCTGGAAGACCATCGCCATATCTCTGTCTTTAGCCGGTGCATTTGTAATGTCCTTACCGTCAAGAATGAGCTTTCCGTTGGAAATATCTTCAAGTCCGGCAACCATACGCAGCGTTGTAGATTTGCCGCATCCGGAAGGACCGACAAGAACGATCAGTTCGCCGTCTTTTACATCCAGATTAAAGTCATAGACTGCCTGTACATTGTTATCGTATATTTTATCGATATGCTGTAAGCTTAACGTTGCCATAACTTAATCTCCTATGCGGCCTGCTCGCCGATCGACTTCAGATGTTCTTCAAGTTCATTGCACTTCTTCATGTTGAGGAATCCTGCAATAAGCAGAGCTGCACCGGAAAGTGCAAGGTAAGCAACAACCTTCATAAACTGACCATCGCCCATGACTTTAACAGCTACATCATTTACAACTGTTGAAGCACTGTGCGCTCTCATCGGAATGTAGAAGATTCTTGCGAACTGAATGAGACCGATCACGAATAATGCATATGAATATGATTTTTTGTAGTTTTTGACTCCCTCGGATGCCAGGAAAGCTGCCAGGAGGAAGATCAGGTTGTAGACGATTGAAATACCGATACTGACGTTGTAGTAGTAAGTACCGACGTCAGATCTGTAAATGTTTACGAAGTATAAGACATCGAACAGAATTCCCAGATAACAAAGGTTGGATGACTGCGAATTTTTGATGTATCTCATCCTGTCACGTGTAATGAAACGTTCATCCTGAGTTGTCATTGCAGAACTCTCCTTCCTTCTTCGACCAGCTGATCTTCTTCTTTCATCAGCTTATTCTTCCAGACTGCATTTGCCACAAGAGCACATGCAACGATCAGCAGAAGAGCAAATACCAGATAGTGGATATCGAACCAGAATGTAGACTCTGTGTAGAGAGTGCCCCACATTTCTGCGTGAGCCTTCAGAGCTCCAAAATCCACCTGCAGCCACTGCTGCTTGAAGATCTCAATATAGCGGTGTGCAAAGATTGCCAGATATACAGAGAATGCTGCAAACAGTCCGATCGCTGCATAATTCGCAATATAGTATCTTCTTCTTGAATGTGTGTTTGTGACGTACAGAAAAGCGCCAATTACCAACAGCACGATGCTGTAGTTGAGGAACACTTTATTAAACTCCTGCATGTTGTAATATACGATCGATCCGGCAACATCTGTCTGGAAGATATTGTTCGGATTGCGCATTGTATCATACAGAGCGTCATAAAGGTCGGTCATGATTCCAAGCGCATATAGAAAGACGATCGCACTTACGATAACAGCAGCAAGACATAAGATGCGCTGCACAGTCAACTGTTTCTTGTACATGATGACCATGTATGAGGATTATGCCGTCAGGCAATAACTCATACTCTCCTTTCCGTCCCCTTATTTATATTGATCCGGCCGGGGGATTCAGCCGCGATCTTTCTGATGATCTCCTCCGGAGCGGCGTCAGCCGTCCCGGAGAAGAACTGATTCAATTTGATTAGTGGTTGCTGTTGTAGTAATCAACGTCTCTCTGCCAAGCGCCTTCCTTGATTGAGAGGTACTGAGCACCCTTCCAAGTTGTCTTGACAGTTTCAGCTGTCTTAGCTGCATCGCTCATAGCTGCATCTGTGTAACCGCCGACGATCAGCTTGATCAGCATGTTGTCATCGCCCTTAGCTGTACCGAAGTTGCTTGCGGACAGTTCTGTATATCCATTGATTGTGGAGTTTTCTACGCTTGTTGTAGGAAGAACTGTAGGAACGGATGTGTACCAGCTGTTGGAAGCAACTGCGAGTTCAGGATGCTTGATGACGCCCAGTGCGATTGCTCTGGAAATGTGTCCTGCACCTTCCTGACCGATGTCTGTTGTGCACTGATATTCGAATGCCTGGTTCTTAACAAAGGAGAGTGTGGAACCGAGGTAGAATCTTGCGAAGTTTGTATAGTTGCCGGAAGCGAGTGACCACAGAGCTTCTTTTGTAGCGTCTGCGATTACAGGCTGCTGTGTTCCGTTGAAGTCGAATGTTTCATAGCTTCCGTCAGCCTTTGTCTTGATGAATGCATCAGGACCATAGGACAGCAGGACCATACCCTTATCTGTGTATGCGAAGTCGATGAGTTTGAGAGCAGCATTCAGCTTGTTTTCATCATTGCCGACACCTGCTTTGGAGATTCCCCAACCATCAGTCTTAACTGAACGCCAGGATTCTGTGAAGTGCATGTAGACACCATCAGAATTTGTTCCGTCGAACCAACGAGCAACCGGAATCATGACTGCCATGTACTTTTCGCCCTGATCCTTCTGCAGTTTTGTTTCGTTCAGAATCGTCTGTGTCTGGTTGTAGTCATAGTGCATGAAGCCGAGGTCGTTTTCGAGATATGTGCCGGAGTTTTCTGTGGACATATCAACATATGCTTTGGAGATCAGGCCTTCCTGAACCATTGCATGCATACGTTCGAGAGCCTGGTATGTTTCAGGTTCCTGTCTAGCATCATGGAGTTTTCCATCTGTGCCGACGAACAGGTAATCCTGTCTGGATTCGAGACCACGGACACCGAAGAGAATTCCAGCGAAACGGAACATATCTGCACGACGTGCTGTGTTGTCATCTTCTCTTGAGAACAGACCCTGGATCGTATCTGTGCCGTTCAGTGTCTGAGGGTTAGCTACTACGCAGCGGAGCAGAGCAACGAGTTCGTCTGCGTCCCAAGCTGCATTCTGTCCAACGAACAGATCGGAACGTGCTGTTCCATAGTATCCGCCATATGCTTCATCAATATATTTACGGAACATGTTGACTGCAGCGACACCGTCGAGGCCGCCTGCTGCGTTCATGTTGGCAACGATGTTTCCAGCTGTGTCGTAGTCTTTTGTGACTTTTTCAGCAGCTGTTCCGTCAGCTTTTACAACATCAACTTCAACTTTTCCGGAAGTCGGCATATAAGGTTCATAAACTGCAGCAGCGAGCTGTTTGGAAGCAGCAGCTGTGAATTCGCCTTCACCGTCGAGGAGCTTCTGTACCCAGTCAACACGCATCAGGGGCATCTTTTCAATATCGTTTACACCGTCGAAGTAAGGGCTGAAGTAGAATGCACCTGTATCAGTGTTGCCTGTGATTGACAGACGAACGATCGGGTTAGCATCCAGATATGCCTTGAAGTGAGGCATACGGTCAAGATATTCAGCGATGTTAACTAAGCTTCCAGCTTCACCGTTTTCAGTAAGGAGGGCAGCTGTACCGGAAACCATGTCAACTTCGCCAAGGCGCTCTTTCCAGTATTCGAATTCTTTTGTAGCGCCATTGCCCTGGTACTTGTCTTCGATCTTGATGCCAAGAACTTTTTCAACTTCCTGCCAGGTCGGCTTCAGGTCGCCTGTGTTGTATGTGTTGCCATCAGGCAGTGTAATACCGTTTCCTGCTGTTTCAGCATCGAAGCTGAGACCTGTCTTTGTGGAGTTGTATCCTGTAGCCATGCGGAGAACTGTGCCTTCAGCGTATGTCAGTTCGCCACCGGATGTTTCTGTGTTAGTGTCTGTTGATGCAGATCCACCGCCATTATTGGATGCTGATCCGCCGCCCGACGGCTGTACCTCAATGCTGGGGCCGCATCCTGTCAGAAGTGTCAGTCCAAGCAGTGAAGAAACGAATAATGTCGAGAATTTTTTGAAGTTTTTCATTATTTAATTCCTTTCCTCTTTATTTTTTTATTTACGCAGACTGCAGGGAATTACTCCTTGACACCGCCCACGTTGACGCCTTTTGCAAAATATTTCTGAATAAACGGATAGATGATCAGGATCGGTACGATCGAGCATACGATCAGGGCATAGATCACTGAGTCTGAAGCATATGTTTCATTCCAGCCGGCCATCGTTTCCGGGTCGGTGTACTGTTCCAGACGAAGTCTGATAAATACCTGCAGCGGATGCTCATTCTGATTTGAGATCATCTGTCTTGCCCAGAAGTAACCGTTCCATCTGGAAATTCCGAAGAACAGTGCAACTGTAGCGATGGTTGATTTGGTCATCGGCAGGTAGACCTGCTTGAGGACCTGCATTTCTGTAGCGCCGTCGACGATGGCTGCTTCTTCGATTTCAGAAGGGACACCTTCGAACGCGTTTCTCAGAAGGATGATATTCATGGCAGCCATACCCATTGCGATAACGACCAGCCACTTGTCATCCATAATACCCATACCGTTGAATACATCCTTGGTAGCCAGGTAGTTCAGATACTGAGGAACGATACCTGCAGAGAACCACATCGTGAATACCAGGAAGAAGTTGAAGAACTTTCTGAACAGAAGTCTCTTCTTTGATAATGCGTATGCGCCGAGAATAGCAACGAGCATTGACCAGAGTGTTCCGAACAATGTCAGGAACAGCGTGTTGGAATAAGCGTTCCAGAACATGTTGTCATTGAACATTCTCTTGAAGGCATCAAACTGGATGTCCTTCGGGAACAGAACTACCGAGCCGTATTCTACTGCTGTACGTCCGCTGATCGAAGCACTGATTGCATATACGAACGGATAGAGGCAGCACAGAGCGAAGATGCAGAGCATCGTGTAGCTCAGGATCTTAAAGATCAGTTCCGAAATTTCAAGTTTCCTTTTCATTGAAATCCCCCATTAATAGAGCGACGTATTGGAAGCCTTGCGGGCAATCGTATTTGCACCGATGACCAGAAGCATTCCGACAACGTTGTTCATCATTTCTGCTGCTGCAGCGATTCCGGTACCTGCACCGGAGCCCATACCATTACGGTGAGCGAATGTTGATACGACATCTGCTGTCATATATGTCTTGGTATTGTAGAGCAGCAATACCTTTTCATATCCGACATTCAGAAGTGAACCGATTCTTGTGATCAGCATGATGACGATCGTAGACAGAATACTGGGCAGGACAACATAACGCATCTGTGCCCATTTGTCAGCGCCGTCGATCTGTGCTGCTTCGTAGCTTGTCGGTGAGATTGCAATGATCGCCGCGAAGAATACGATGGAATCGTAACCCGCGCCTTCCCAGATACCGCTGATCTGATAGATAGAACGGAAGTAAGCAGGATTGTTCAGAAGACCTGCATTTGCAACTGTTTTATCGATCAGTCCGATGTTGGAGAGGAACCTGCTGACGATACCCATACCGGTCGTCAGGGAACCCTGTTTGACAAGCATCATAACGAGTGATGCCATGACAACGGTTGACATGAACTTCGGCAGATACGTCAGGACCTGGAATACGCTTCTTGCAATATTGGAGCGTACCTCATTGAAGAACAATGCCAGGATGATCGGAATCGGGAATCCGAAGCACAGTCCGTAGAAGCTGAGCAGGAATGTGTTTCTCATAGCTCTCCAGAAATCTGTTGAGAGACCATCACCTGCAAACAGCAGTCGTTTGAAGTACGAGAATCCTGAGAACAGCTGCTGTGATACCGGAAGCACGTTGTCCGATACCTTGAAGCATCCCAGAAGTTCGTACATCGGGAAGTAACGCCAAAACAGGAATACAAGGATCATCGGTACCAGCATCAGATACAGACGCCAGTCCTTGGCAATCGTCAGCATTACGTGACGCCAGTAGTGCTTCTCTACATCGTCGCGTACTGCCTGTTCCGGATCGACCTTGTACACCCCTGTTTCTTTGTCTAAAATGAGAAAATCTGCCGCCTTAGCCTTCATAGTGTACCCTCCTTTTCTGCTTTCTCCTTAGAAGAAAGGCGAAGCAAGTAGTGCTTTTGATCTTCGTATATTCCGTCAAGCCGTGAGGCTATCCAGATTACCACGATCGTGAACAGCATTGAGATGCTGTCCGTAGTGAAGAAACCTGCTGCGGCTGCAGCTGACGCTCCCATCAGCATTGCGATGACCGCTCTTCCTCCCTGCATCAGAAGCAGCACCAGGATCGGGAAGGCCATTCCGAACCACCCTGTGCGTGCATTTTCTTTGCCGACCATCAGCAGGACCGGTACTGCAAGGCAGGAAAACAGATTTCCGAAGCAGTAAATAAAATAAGAGAACAGCTGAGCGCCTGAAGCTGCACAGAATACCGTACCGCCCAGGAATGCATGAAACATACCCCACCAGCCCCATCGCATATAGACGATCGTTGTCACCGCTGCGACGATGCTGACAGTATATGGCTGTGCGGGAAACCAGGAATTCGCTGCTTTCACAGTCAGAAACTCGCATACAGCAAGAATCACTCCCAGAATCATCAGATCAATCATTCTGTATTCCTGAAATGTCCGCTGTTTTCCCATTACCGCATCTGCCTCTCTTTTACTGCAGGTCATTATCAGAGAAACCGCTTTCATTCAGCGGGTCAAAAAAACATCTGTTTCTCCTGATCCGTTCTGAATGTACTGTCCCCCTGAACTTACCTTACTTAAATTATGGAAATCTGCGACATTAAAGTACATGGAAAAAACAATTAAAAATATGGCAATTTTCAACTTTGTTACTGTAATGTTAGTTCATTTTCTCCATATTTGGATATACTTCAATTGTAAGAATTGGAGAGAAATATGAGGATTACAAACGATTCTGATCTGCAGGAAGTGCTTAATCAAACAAACGAGGGCGATGTGTTGGAATTGGCAGAAGGAACCTATCGGATCAAATGCAAAATTCATACACCCGGCCTTACGATCCGCGGTGCAGGCGCTGACTGCACAAAAATCGTCTGGGATGATTACGCAAAGAAAATTGCGTCTGACGGCAAAGAATTCAACACCTTCCGTACCTGGACAGTCGCTGTTGTCAGTGACCATGTGACCATCGAAGATCTTTCGATCATCAATGATGCAGGACATCCGGAGCTGAAAGGCCAGGAGGTCGCCCTGACAGTTTACGGCGATGACTTCCATATGAACCGCTGCCGGCTCACATCTACACAGGATACGATCTTCCTCGGACCGCTCCCGGATGACCTGATTGAGCGCTATAATGGCTTTTTAACCGATGATTTGCGTGCTGATAAGTACTGCAGACAGTATTTCAGGGACTGTCTGATCGAAGGAACAGTGGATTTCATCTTCGGATGCGGTGACGCCCTGTTTGAGAACTGCGAGATCCGTTCCGTATATGACGCAAGAGATGTCGGCTATGCAGCAGCTCCTGCACATGCCCTTTCACAAACGGAAGGCATTCACTTCCTAAGATGCAGGTTTACTGCTGAAGACTCGGTATCGGACGCCAGCATCTACCTTGCAAGGCCCTGGAGAGACTATGGCCTGGCTGTATTTGAAGACTGCACATACGGCCCCCATATTCATCCGCTGGGCTTTGACAAGTGGAATGACACAGACCGTGACCGTACAGCGCGCTTTTATGAAGACCCTCCTGTTGCGGGAAGAGTACCGTGGGTAAAGCATATCTGATCTGAAACATCCATATTTCATCCATATCCTGATGTTGAATGTAACCGGTTTCAGAAAAAATGTAAAAATATGGATATTTTCAACTTGAAACCGTTTCTGTTTTCACAGGTATTCTGTTCATCATAGCATCAGTGACAAAACTTTTTACATACCCGGTTCACATTGTAAATAACCGGTCAAAGCTGAAAACATTCTTAAATCAAAAGAACAATCGAAGAGGAGGATTTGTTTGTATGAATCATGAAACAATTATGAGACGTTTATACGGGATCGGGATCATTCCCGCGATCGTACTGGACCGTGTTGAGGATGCAGCCCCGCTGGCAGATGCCCTCTGCAAAGGAGGCCTTCCGGCAGCCGAAGTGACCTACCGCACGGACTGCGCGCACGATGCCATGAAAGCAATGAAAGAACGCCGCCCGGAACTGATCGTAGGTGCAGGAACAGTCCTTACGACAGAACAGGTCGACTCCGCTCTGGATGCCGGCGCTGAATTTATCGTAGCACCCGGACTGAATCCGGAAGTCGTACGCTACTGCCAGCAGAAAGGCGTTCCCGTGATCCCGGGTGTTTCAACCGCTTCCGAGATCGAACAGGCGATCTCCCTCGGTCTGACGACCGTCAAATTCTTCCCTGCCGAACAGCTTGGCGGCATTAAGACCATCAAAGCACTGTGCGGCCCTTACAGAAATATGACATTCCTGCCGACAGGCGGCGTCAATCCCGGCAATATGAACAGCTATCTGAATGATCCGAAGATCTTTGCGGTCGGCGGAACATGGATGGTAAAAGGTGAACTGATCAAAAACGGGAAATTCGATGAGATCGAAAAGCTGACCCGGGAAGCAGTCCTGAACATGCTGCAGATCAGACTGAAGCATGTCGGCGTCAACATCCCTTCTGCCCAGGCAAGAGAAGCAGCTGACAGATATGCAGACCTTTTCCAGGGAAGCGTCAGGGTAGCTCCCACCGCATTCTTCGGCAGTGAATTTGTTGAGGTCGTACCTGACGGGACGATCGGCGAAAAAGGACATATCGCGATCGGTGTCAGTTCGGCAGAACGCGCACTGGCATTCTACCGCGGACTCGGTTATGAATTTGATGAGTCTTCCATTGCATGCGATGAACGCGGCTATGTAAGGCTTGCCTATTTCAAAGAACCTGTAGGCGGATTCAAGGTCCATATCGTCAACAATTAACAGTTTCAAAGCCTGTACCGGCAGCGGTACAGGTTTTTATTTGAACATCCGGTCTTTCACAGCAGAAAAAAATGATGGTTCATGTGTGATGCACATCAGCCATCATCGCTGTTTTATGCTGTAAGACCATGAAATACTTCTGGAAGAGCCCGGTTCCATAGCGGCTCAATCATTTCCGTGAGCATCTTTCTGTCTTCCCGGATACATCGGATCATGCAGATAGACTTTCTGATAATCCTTCGGAGACAGATGAAATTCTTTCTTAAACGCCCTGTAAAACGCGGAATAGTCCGTGAACCCGTAGTCTGCGTAGATACGGCTGACCGCTTTTCCTGTCTTTATTTCGTCAGCGCACCGTTCCAGCCGCTTTTTGACGATGTACTGATGCACAGACATGCCGGTCCTCTCCTTGAACTCATGTGCCGCGTAATACTTGGAAATATAGAACTGTTCTCCTAACGTTTCCAGAGAAAGATCTTCGTCCAGATGACGGTCGATATATCCGATCATCGCCTGGATCAGATCGATCTCTTTTTCTTTGTGCTTCGGATGATCCTGTTCATAAGCAAGTCTGCTTAACGTCATGATCAGGTCAGAGATCATGATGCCGGCAAATACGCTTCTTCCGTATCTGTCCATGCTTTCCTCTTCGATCAGCCTCAGGATCTTTGACTGGATCAGGGCATACTCATGTTCTTTGAAATGGTAAATATATTTCCCGTCGGATTCCACACGTTTGACAATATAAGCCAGTTCTTCTGACTGTGCGCTCAGTCTGCGGTAATAAGATGCAGAGATCCAGAAAACATAACGGCAGTAGGATCTTTCATCAGTTTCCGTGACTGCGCGGTGGACCGTTCCGGGCGGAACGATCGCAACACTGCGGCTGCTGAGCGGGGTGTATTTCCCTTCGATCTCCATTTCGATCTTCCCGGCGACCGGAAAATAGAATTCATAATAGTCATGTACATGCGGAGAAACGCTCTGAAAATGAGAGTCACTGTAATAGTAGATCTCATAGTTTTCCTTTGTCATTTTCTGGAGCCGGTTGAACTCCGAACGATAGTTCTTTTTCATAGTTTTATGATAGCACAATATTTGCAATGTATTTACCAATTTGCACAATACAAATCGTGTCAAAAATCATCGAAAATGTACTTGTAAGAAATAAATCTGGAAAGGATGGTAAACCTCATGGAAATGACATTACGCTGGTATGGATCCAAACACGACACAGTAACACTCGAACAGATCAGACAGATCCCCGGTGTGACCGGAGTTATCACGATGCTCTATGACAAGCAGCCCGGCGAGCTCTGGACACAGGAAGAGATCCACGCATTAAAGGAAGAAGTCGAAGCAGCAGGACTTCACATTGCCGGAATCGAATCCGTCAATGTATCCGATGCCATCAAAGCAGGAACAGCCGACAGAGACAAGGATATCGCAACATATATCGAATCCCTCAGAAACCTCGGCAAAGAAGACATTCATCTTGTCTGCTATAATTTCATGCCTGTCTTTGACTGGACAAGAACAGAACTGGCAAGAAAGAGAGCAGACGGCTCCACAGTACTTGCCTACACACAGGAAGCAGTCGACAACCTCGTACCTGAAAAGATGTTTGACAGCATTGCTTCAGATATGAACGGCACAATGATGCCCGGCTGGGAGCCTGAAAGAATGGCTAAGGTCAAGGAACTCTTTGAACTGTACAAGGACATCGATGAAGAAACACTGTTCAACAACCTGGTTTACTTCCTGAAGGCGATCATGCCGGTATGCAATGAATATGACATCAAGATGGCGATCCATCCGGATGATCCTGCATGGCCTGTATTCGGTCTGCCGAGAATCATCAGAAGCGAAGAAAAGATCCTTCGTCTGATGAACGCAGTAGATGATGTTCACAACGGTGTAACATTCTGCGCAGGAAGCTACGGAACAAGCCTGAAGAATGATCTGCCTCACATGATCAGAGCACTGAAGGGAAGAGTACACTTCGCACATGTACGCAACCTGAAGTTCAACTCACCGGATGACTTCGAAGAAGCATGCCATCTGTCAAGTGACGGAACATTCGATATGTACGAGATCGTAAGAGCGCTGTATGAAACAGGATTCAACGGACCGATCAGACCTGACCACGGCAGAATGATCTGGGGTGAAGTCGCAATGCCCGGCTATGGTCTGTATGACAGAGCATTAGGCGCATGCTACATTGAAGGTCTTTGGGAAGCAATTGAGAAAGCAGAAACGAGAGGATTCTAATCATGGAAAAAAATGTACTGAATACTGACCTGACAGGAAAGGTCGCTGTTGTTACAGGCGCAGGCGGAGTTCTGTGCTCAGCATTTGCCAAGGTTCTCGCAAGAGCAGGCGCAAAAGTTGCCCTGCTTGACAGAAATTTCGACAGTGCAAACAGGTTTGCAGAAGAGATCAATGCTGAAGGCGGATGCGCCAAGGCTTATGCATGCGATGTTCTGGATAAGGATGTCTGCTATGCAGTTGCGGATGAAGTCCTGAAGGACCTCGGTCCCTGCGATATTCTGCTCAATGGTGCAGGCGGAAACAATCCCCGTGCCACAACAGACAAAGAATATTTCGAAGCAGGCGACATCGAAGCAGACACAAAGAGCTTCTTCGACCTGGACAAGAGCGGCGTTGAATTCGTCTTCAACCTGAACTTCATCGGAACACTGATCCCGACACAGGCATTCGCAAGACAGATGGTCGGACGTAAAGGATGCAACATCCTGAACATCTCCTCCATGAACGCATACACACCGCTGACAAAGATCCCGGCTTACTCCGGAGCGAAAGCTGCAGTTACCAACTTCACACAGTGGCTGGCAGTTCACTTCTCCAAAGCAGGCATCCGTGTCAATGCGATCGCGCCCGGCTTCTTCTCCACAAAGCAGAACGCAGCTCTGCTGTGGAACGCTGACGGAACACCGACAGCACGTACAGGAAAGATCCTGGCTGCTACACCGATGGGAAGATTCGGTGACAGCGAAACAGAGCTTGCCGGCGCAGTCCTGTTCCTGCTGAACAACGATGCTGCAAGCTTCATTACCGGTGTTACGCTCCCGATCGACGGCGGATTCTCTTCTTACTCCGGTGTGTAATCCAAAAATCAGCCCCTTCGAAGATCCCTGCGGTGAAAACTGCGGGATCTTTTGATTTGCTTTCTCTGTTGTTTCATGATTAGATGTTCATCGTATACATGAGGTTTTGATTTATGCAGAACATGACCGAAGGATCTCTGTTTTCCCACTTATGGCGCTATGCCGTACCTTTACTGCTGGCAAACTGGCTCCAGCTTGCTTATAACGCGGCTGATTCCATGATCGCCGGCCGATTTATCGGACAGGATGCCCTTGCGGCTGAAGGAATTGCCGCTCCGGTCATGAATCTTGTCATCCTTGCCATTTCGGGACTGTGTATCGGGGCGGGCATCTTTATGAGTGAACGTTTCGGTGCCAGGGATATGGCTTCATTCCGGAAATCCCTTTCCGCTGTTCTGAAAGCAGGAATCATCCTGAGTCTGCTGATCGCAGCCCCCGGCTTCCTGCTGACACCGCTGATCCTGAAGCTTCTGGCTGTGCCGGAGGAGATCTTCCGCATAACGACCATATATCAGCGGATCACCTTTATCGGAGTTCCGTTTACCTTTATATATAATGCCCTGGCTTCCGCCATGAAAAGTGTCGGAGATTCCAAACGCCCGCTGCGCTTCCTGGCGATCTGCTCGGTCCTGAACATTATCCTGGACCTGATCCTGCTGGGCGTATTCCATCTCGGCATTACGACCAGTGCCCTGACTACGGTATTTGCGCAGGTCTTCTCGGCCTTCCTTGCGGCCAGATGCATGGTAAAAGAAATGCCGGACCTGATCCCGCACAATGAAGAATGGAAAACAGATACGGCATTATTGAAACGTGTCATGAATTACGGACTGCCCTCTGCTCTGCAGCAGGCGGTACAGCCGATCGGCAAGCTCCTGATACAGTCACAGGTCAACCTGCTCGGTGTCAGTACGATCGCCGCATTCAACGCAGTCAGCCGGGTAGACAGCTTCGCACTGATCCCGGAACAGGGGATCGCCTCAGCTATCTCTACCTGTATTGCCCAGAACCGCGGCGCGAACAAGCCTGACAGGATCAGGAAAGGCTTCCTGACCGGCATATCTATGGAATTCTGCTATGGCATCCTGATCGGTCTTGCCGCAATGGCATTCGGCAGTCATATCGTAGCATTATTTATCAAAGGAAACGGTACCGCTGAAGTGATCCGGGAAGGAACTGCATACCTTTCCGTTATGGCGTGGATCTATACGCTTCCCGGCTTTACCAACGGATTCCAGGGATACTGCAGAGGTGTCGGAAAGATCCCCATCACGATCCTCTGTACGTTTATTCAGATCTCCCTGCGTACCATCGGTACATTCCTGCTTGCCGGCAGGATCGGGATCAAAGGAATCGCTGCAGCCAGCGGTATCGGCTGGGCAGCTATGCTGATGTTTGAAGTACCGTATGTTCTTCACCACATGAAGACACTGGGACAGAAATCAGAGTAACTGCACTTCTTCATGCATGCACAGCTTCGCACATCTCACGGACATACTTCCTGACAGGTTCAACACTGTCACGGCCGTATTCTTCAATGATGCGGACAATTGCACTTCCGACAATGGCTCCATCCGAGGATGCGGCCATTTTTTCTGCCTGTTCGGGAGTTGAGATGCCGAAACCGACTGCACACGGTACATCGGACACTTCACGGATCAGGCGCACCATTGCACCGATATCCGTTGTGATCGTGCTGCGAACACCGGTCACGCCGAGTGAGGAAACGATATAGATAAATCCCCTGGCTTCCCCAGCGATCATCCTGATTCGCTCCCTGGATGTCGGTGCGATCATCGAAATCAGATCAAGGTCATATCTTTCACAGACTTCCAGGAATTCATCACGTTCTTCAAACGGCACATCCGCCAGGATCAGTCCGTCCATTCCAACTTCGGCAGCTCTTTGAATAAACCGTTCCGTTCCGTACGAAAACACAACATTGGCATATGTCATAAAGACAAGCGGTACAGAAACATCCTTCCGCAGTTCCCTGACGAATTCCAGAATACGGTCCGTTGTCACGCCGCCCTTCAGCGCCCTGAGGTCCGCGTCCTGTATGACCGGTCCCTCGGAAGTGGGATCTGAGAACGGTATGCCGAGTTCGATCAGATCTGCCCCTTCTTCCGCCATTGCCCTGACCAGTTTTCCGGTCGTTTCAAGATCGGGATCTCCGCATGTAATGAATGGAATAAATGCTTTGCCTGAGACAAATGCGTTCCGGATCCTGTTCATTCTTCAATTTCCTCCCCTCTGTATCTGGCAATGGAGACACAGTCTTTGTCTCCCCTGCCGCTCAGCGTTACGGCTATGCACTGATCAGGTGACATCTGCGGTGCGATCCGGCAGGCATATGCCAGAGCGTGCGCAGATTCGATCGCCGGAATGACCCCTTCTGTTCTGGAAAGATATTCAAATGCATTGACAGCCTCATCATCGGTGATCGGAACATATTCCGCCCGGCCGATATCATGGAGCCATGCATGTTCCGGACCGATACCCGGGTAATCAAGTCCAGCGGAGATCGAATAGACCGGTGCGATCTGTCCGAATTCATCCTGGCAAAAGTAAGATTTCATTCCGTGGAAGATCCCTTCCCTTCCGGTATTGATCGTAGCTGCTGTTTCAAAGGTATCGATGCCTCTGCCGGCAGCTTCACAGCCGATCAGTCTTACACCCGGGTCATTGATAAAGTGATAGAACGAGCCGATTGCATTGGAGCCGCCGCCTACGCAGGCGATCACGGCATCCGGAAGTTTCCCGGTCTCCTGCAGGAACTGTTCACGCATTTCCTTTGAAATGACTGCCTGAAAATCACGCACAATAGTCGGGAAGGGATGCGGTCCCATGACAGACCCCAGACAGTAATGTGTGTCATCGATCCTTCTTGTCCATTCACGCATAGCTTCGCTCACTGCGTCCTTTAATGTACCGGTGCCGGTAGTGACCGGAATAACATCAGAGCCGAGAAGCTTCATCTTATAAACATTCAATGCCTGCCGGCGGATGTCTTCTTCACCCATGAATACAACACATTCCATGCCGAAATAAGCCGCTGCAGTTGCGGTAGCGACACCATGCTGTCCGGCACCTGTTTCAGCGATCAGACGTGTTTTTCCCATTTTCTTTGCCAGCAGTGCCTGACCGAGCACATTGTTGATCTTATGCGCGCCTGTATGGTTCAGGTCTTCTCGCTTCAGATAGATCTGTGCCCCGCCGAGATCCGTGCTCATCCGTTCCGCATAGTAAAGCAGAGACGGGCGTCCTGCATATCTGTTGAACAGATCAGTCAGTTCCCGGTTGAATTCCGGATCGTTTTTATAATGGTCATATGCCTGTTCCAGTTCCATTACAGCATTCATCAGCGTTTCCGGAATATACTGTCCGCCATGAATACCGAACCTGCCTTTTTCATTTGTCATAGTTTTCTCCATCAAATATGCGCACCGCCCTGATCAGATGTGCGATCTTTCCCGGATCCTTCCATCCGTCTGTTTCCGCGCCGGAACTTACATCCACTGCATAGGGATGATATCCGGCCAATGCCTCTGTTATGTTTTCTTCGTTCAGACCTCCGGCCAGAAAATACGGCCTTCCGGTGTCTTTTATCATGTTCCAGTCAAATACCGCTCCGCTGCCTTTACCGGAATCGAGCAGTACCATATCCGCGCGGCTTTGTACCGCCTTCTGCGCATCCGCTTCAGACCGGATCGTAAATGCTTTGATCACGGGGATCTGCGGATAGCACTCCTGCAGTTTCCTGATCAGTTCCTCCGGTTCCGATCCATGCAGCTGGACTGCAGAGATCAGCTTCTCATCCAGGAACTGTGCAATATAATGAAAGTCTTCATCTACAAATACACCGACCGGTATGATCTCTGCGGAAAGCATTTCCCGGAGCCTGCGCAACTCTTCAATACTGACATATCTGCGGAACGGTCTGGAAAGGATAAATCCGCAATAGTCAGGCTGATACCTGTTGACTGCTTCTACATCCTCCGGTCTGCGCAGACCGCAGATCTTGATCTTCGTCATGACAGGGAAGCGGCAATATAGTCATCCATCGCTTTCAGCGCTCTGCCGCTGTCGATCATTTCTGCCGCGATCCGGATCCCGTCTGCGACGGAAGCAGCTTTGCCTGCCGTATAGATCGCCGCTCCGGCATTCATCAGAACTGCATTTCTCTTTGTGCCCGTTATCGTTCCGCTGAGGATCCCTCTTGTGATCTCAGCATTCTCCTCAGGTGTACCGCCGGCCAGCTCTTCTTTTTTCCCGCTGATCATTCCGAAGTCTTCCGGTGTGATGACTGACGTCCGGTAATATCCGTTCTTCAGTTCACACACAACTGTTTCTCCTACTGCTGAGATCTCATCCAGCTTTGCCCGTCCATAGACGACCAGAGCCCGTTTGACTCCAAGTTTGTCAAGCACCTTGGCGACCGGCTCCACGAGATACTCATCGTAGACTCCCAGAAGGTAATACTCCGGGTTGGCGGGATTGGTCAGCGGTCCGAGAATGTTGAACACTGTCCGAAAACCGAGTTCCCGGCGGATCGCGCCGACATATTTCATTGCGCTGTGATACTGCTGTGCGAAGAAGAAGCACATACCCGCTTCTTCCAGCATTCTCAATGCTTTCTCAGGGTCCTGATGAATGTCTGCGCCAAGTGCTTCCTGCACATCTGCTGTGCCGCATTTGGATGAAGCAGCCCGGTTGCCGTGTTTGGCAACTTTTATACCGGATGCCGCAGCGACAAATGCGCTGGTCGTGGAAATGTTGAATGTATTGGCTCCGTCTCCGCCTGTGCCGACGATCTCCATAACTTCCATTCCCGGATGAATAGCCTTCGTTGCGTGTTCACGCATGGCCTGTGCACATCCTGAAATTTCATCGATCGTCTCGGCTTTTGCGGATTTGGTGGAAAGTGCTGCCAGAAAAGCTGCATTCTGTGTAGGGGATGTATTTCCTGACATGATCTCATTCATGACGGTATACGCCTCATCGTATGTCAGATCCCCTTTGTTGACGATTTTTACAATTGCTTCCCTGATCATCTGATTGCTGCTCCTTTCAGTTCTTCCAGCATTGCTTTTTTATTTTCCGAACGCATCAGCTGTTCCCCGATCAGGACTCCGCTGATCTTTCCCTGTTCAAGTTCTTCGATGTCTGCCCTTGTCCGGATCCCGCTTTCCGCTACAAACAGTACATTGTCAGGTACATACTTCCGCAGCCGGATACCGTTATGGATATCAACGGTAAAGTCATGCAGATTCCGGTTATTGACACCGATCACACGGGCGCCGGCATTCAGGCATGTTTCGATCTCCCGCTCGTCATGCGCCTCAGCAAGGACCGACAATCCCAATCCGTCACATATCTGCAGGTAATCCTTCATCTGCTCCGGTCCCAGGATCGCACATATCAGCAGCACTGCGGATGCACCGGCTTTTTTTGCCTCATAGATCATGTATTCATCCACGGTGAAGTCTTTTCTCAGAAGCGGAAGACTCACATGTTCATGGATCTGTGTCAGATGATCAATACTTCCGAGAAACTGTGTCGGCTCTGTCAGAACGGAAATGGCAGATGCTCCCGCTTCTTCATATGCACGAGCGATCCCGACATACGGGTATTCCGGTGCGATCAATCCTTTGGAAGGAGAAGCCTTTTTGCATTCGCAGATAAATGACATCTCTTCGGTCTTCAATGCCTGTTCAAACGGAAATCCCGTATGGCAGTTCATATTGCAGGCTTCCTGCCGTATGACAGAAAGGGGCAGTTTCTGTTTAAGCCCGGCCGTACGTTCAAGCGCCGCATCAGCCAGCTCTTTCAGAATGTCTTTGTTCATTCGATACCTCCGCAATCTCCGTCAGAACAGAAAAAGTCCCTGACGGAAATCGATTCCATCAGGGACGAAAATACAGTTTCGCGGTGCCACCCTGTTTCACGCATCAGCGTGCTCTCTGCAAGATACCAACATATCTCCGGAAACTAACGTAATCCTTCACGTCACAGAATACTCGGCGGATGCCTTTCCCCATGCCCTCAGCGGTCCATTTGAAAGATGGTCTACGACCCGGCTCACACCTCACCCGGGCTCTCTGCGCGTTCCTGTCTGACGTTATCTCCGCCTCATCGGTTTGTTAAGCTTATTGTGTTATATGCATCAGAACATGTCAATCTGCTGACCTGAAGTTTGCGGGGTATTGTTTATCACTCGATATTTCCTTGTTACATTTTTTCAGAATGTAATAGGCAAACATCAGAAAAACAGCACCAGCATTCCTGCCGGTACCGTTTCTGTCTCTGATCTGTCCTGAACAGCTGCTTTATTCCGATACTTTCTGACCGGTCAGATGTTCATAATACTGAACGATCGCACTGTGATCCTTGGAGCCGCCTTCATGGGCATGGAGCCACTGCATCATTTCCTGAACTGCCGCTGTCATCGGAACGGGTGATCCGACTGTATGCGCACAATCCAGCGCATTGTTCAGATCCTTGATATGCAGATCGATACGGAATCCGGGCTTGTCGTTTCCGGAGATCATCATCGGTGCCTTCGCATCCATGACAGTAGAGCCTGCCAGTCCGCCCCTGATCGCTTCATAAACAAGCTGGGGATCAACATTTGCTTTCTTTGCCAGCATCATTGCCTCGGACAAAGCCATGATATTTCCTGCTACGACGATCTGGTTTGCAAGTTTTGTTGTGTTTCCTGCTCCGACTTCACCGCAGCGTACTACAGAAGCACCCATATGTTCCAGGATCGGTTTGCACTGATCGAAGATCTCCTGCTTTCCGCCGACCATAAATGACAGCGTACCGTCGATCGCCTTCGGTTCTCCGCCGGATACCGGTGCGTCCAGCATTTCGACACCATACTTTTTCAGTTCTTCCGCGATCTCTTTGGAAGCGACAGGGTTGATGGAGGACATATCGATGAAGATCGTGCCCGGTCTCATGTGTGCACCGACGCCTTCTTCCCCGCACATGACCTGCTTTACCTGAGGGCTGTTGGGAACCATGGTCATAATGATGTCACATGTCTCCGCGATCTCACGCTGTGTACCTGCCTCTGCACCACATGCGACCAGTTCCTCTACCGGCTCCGGTGTCAGGTTGTTGACCATCAGGGAATACCCTGCCTTTACAAGATTCTTTGCCATGGGTTTTCCCATAATTCCAAGTCCAATAAATCCGATTTTCATTGTTGTTTTTTCCTTTCTTTCTTATTCTGTTTCCAGCATTGCCTCTGCGGCAGTGATACGCTGTTCAATAACATTCTGTACAAAATCTGAAGTCAGATCCGAATCAAAGCAATGATATGACCCGGGAATGATATTCAATTCTGTTTTTACTCCGGCTGCCTGCAGCCTTTCAGCAAACGTCGTTCCTTCATCACAGAGAATATCGATCTCCTGCGGTTCCACATACGTCACCGGAAGATCGGAGAGATCTTCATGATGCATCGGGACAAGATATTTCATCATCTCTTCCGGTGCATTTTTCAGATAGCCTGCCCACATATGGCTGTTGGCTTTCAGCGGCCACACAGTATCTTCATATCGCTGTGCAGACTGATATGTTTCTGTTCTGTTATCAAGTACCGGATATACCAGCAGCAGTCCTTTCGGAAGCTTCATACCGGTATCTTTCAGATACAGGCACACTCCTGCGGTAATTGCGCCGCCGGCACTTTCTCCCATCAGGAGCAGCCTCTCAGGATTGATTCCATATATCGAGCCTGCTTCATTGAGTTCCTTCCATAATGTCAGGCAGTCTTCAAAGGCACACGGTGCGGGGAATGAAGGTACCAGACGATACTCCGGCAGGAATACCCGTATATTCATCTTCTGCGCATAAGCACAGCCTAGTGCCAGTGAACTGACAGACAGCGGCAGGTAGAATGCGCCGCCATGAACCAGAACGATCGCCGGGCTGTTTTCCGGACAGTTTTCCGGTTCAGCGATCCATGTATCAAAGCTCCAGCCGTCAGCTGACTCTGTCTGCATTTTCCTGATCCGCACACCTTCCGGCGGAACAAATGCGGCAGTTTCAGCCTGTTGTGTCTTTGTGATCATTTTCAGCATGACACGCATAGCAGGTTTCAGCGGATCAATGTCCGGCATCTGTTCCGGTTTCTTCAGATACGGAGAATACGCATATTCTTTCATTTGTATTCGTATGTCCTTCTGGCTATTCCGAGTTCTTCATTGGTCGGAATGACCAGTACTTTCACGTTGGAGTCATCAGAGGAGATCACTTCTTCGCTCCTGCTGTTCTTTTCCGGATCCAGCTTTACACCAAGCAGGTTCAGTTTTGCACATACCTTGTCACGGATATAGTCGGAGTGTTCTCCGATTCCGGCGGTAAATACCAGGTAATCCAGTCTGCCGAGGTCCATTGCAAAGCTTCCGATATAGTGGACGATACCGGTCACGAATACATCCACTGCCAGCCGCGCGCGTTTATTGCCTTCTTTCGCGGCATCAATGACATAGCGCAGATCATTGGATACACCCGAGATCCCGAGCAGTCCGCCCTTCTTCTGCAGACCGGCAAGGATCTCTTCATCACTCATGCCTCCATCCCTCAGGAAGTAACTCATGCTGGTATCCATATCACCGACGCGATTGGCATGGATCAGTCCGGATTCCAGGCTCATACCGAAACTGGTATCAACGCTTTTTCCGTTCTCGATCGCGCAGATCGAACAGCTCCCGCCAAGATGACAGCTGATCGCGGAATACTCTGTTCCTCTCTCATTCAGCACATCGGCGATATATCCGTGTGAAGCACCGTGATATCCAAGACGCTGCACACCGTATTGTTCGTACCATTCATACGGAACACCGAAGATCTTGCGCTCCATCGGGATCGTCTGATGGAATGCTGTTTCAAAGCATCCGATAAATCTTGCATCAGGAAGGAATGTACGCATCACTTCGATTGCTGAGAGATATGCGCGGTTATGCAGGGGGGCAAGTGAGATCCAGTCTTCCATGCCCTGAAGTACTTCTTCATCCAGTTCATGGACTCCGAGATGACCTTTGGAAAGCGTTGCTTTATAACCGACACGCTCGATCTGATTGACTGCTTCGATCACACCATGCTTTCCGGAGCAGAGATATTCCAGAAACAGACGGATGCCGCTTTCATATGTCGGGATATCCGCTTTATCGAATCCGGCCTTATTTCCATCAGAACATCTCTCATAACGGAAGATGGCATCATGGTCTGAGCCGACACGTTCAACACCGCTTACAGCCAGGAGCTTCGCTTCCGGCATTTCATACAGTTTGAACTTCAGGGATGTGCTTCCGACATTGCAGACCAGGACTTTCATTCCCAGCCTCCGAGATATTCCAGCAGTTCCTGCATATGCTTATCGCCGCCGGCTGCCGGTTTCCAGTCGACCTGCACGGCTTCATATCCCTGTTTTTCCAATACTTCCGCAAAAGAACGCGGACCTACATTGACAGTAACCAGTTCCGAACGGAACAGACTGAGGATCTTACTGACATCTCTCATATTACGCTGCCTCCTTTCTCAGTCTGATGATCTCTGATGCAAGCAGTGCTGCACGGTAATTTGTGCGGCATACATATACGCCTGCTTCGCGCAGTTCTTCTTCCTGTTTGCGGATATCCTGCCAGTCAGCAGTCGTGCCGAGCACGGACGCGACAAATGCGATCTTTCCGCCTCTTTCCTTTGCAATCTCCTGTGCCTTCTTAATGTCCGGTACTACGAATCCGCACGGATCCATATGTCCCGGAGGTGTCAGGATGAAGTCCAGTACGATCACAGCTGTTTCCGGATCTGCGGCTTCTTTCAGGATCGCAGGTCTGCGGATTCCGGCATCGATCGCCGGATGGGGACGGCCGAGCGTAAATTCTTCTTCACCGTAGTCGATCGCTGTATGTCCTTTGCTGGCTTCACCATCCGCAAGCTTCCATTCCGGTGACAGCGGTGCATTGGACCAGATCCCTCCGGCAGCTTCCCACATGGTGCGCATACCTTCATCAAGATATGTACCGCCTGTATAAGCTGCACGTACATACTTCTGTTCCGGTGCCATACCCTTTACAGCTTCTTTCGCTGTTTCTTTCAGTTCTTCAAGGTCACCGAGAGAGTAATCATTTCCGATCAGTTCCAGTGCTCTCAGTGCGCAGTTATCAAGGTTGTCTGCCCAGACAGCACCTGTCTCCTCGATCGTTTCTTTATCACATCCCATGAAGAAGACGACTCTAGGCTTCTTCATTGTCCGGATCCTTGCCAGCAGTTTCTGCAGTACACTGTCCGCAGGCTTTCTGGAGATCAGGATAATAAATTTAGTTTCAGGATCTGCTTCCAGGGCATCGATCCCCATTAACATCGTGATCCCTCCGACCGGTTCCTTCAGGTCGTTTCCGCCTGTACCGATCGTCTGGGAAACACCTGTGCCTGCTTCATGCAGGATCGCGGCTACATGCTGGATGCCTGTGCCGGACGCACCGATGATGCCGAACGGTCCGCGGTTATTGATGCTGGAGAGCACCAATGCAGCACCGTTGATATTTGCAACACCGCAGTCCGGACCCATGCAGAGCAGTCCCTTTTCTCTGGCAAGTTCCTTCATCTCACGTTCCTGGTCAAGGGGGACATTATTGGAGAATACACAGCAGTGCAGACCGGCATTCAATGCTTTCTTAACTTCTTCCAGCGCATATTCACCCGGTACGGCGATCTGGCACAGATTTGCCCTCGGATGTTCGATCACTGCCGAACGGATACTGGAGTAATATTTCTTTTCTTCTGTCTCTTCGGAAGATGCGCTGCCTGCTGTCAGTTCATTTACTGCTTTTTCAAACGCTTCTTCCGACTCTGCTTCAGCTACGATCACATAATCTGCTTCTGTGCAGCTCTGTATTTCCGGTGTTCCGAGTCCGATCTCCTCAATGACTTCCTTGAACACATTCGTTGCCATTCCGACATAGCCGCTCTCAATTCCCGGCTGATCATTCAGTACCGCTGTCTGGTTCAGTGTTTCCAGTGAATCAATGTAGCGGTCTTTCTGTATTCTGGTAAAAATCGGCATCTTATTCACCCTCCAGTTTTCTGATTTCTTCAACAAGTCCTTCAACCGCTTCCCTGAAGCATGCCATCGGCAGTTCTGCCGCACCGGCGCCTGCCTGTCCGCCTGTCTTCAGTGCAGATCCGCCGTGGCTGATCGGAAGCACGTTCAGTCCGACGACCTTGCGGACATCAACCCCGACAGGGAAACCTCTGTAGTCATCCCACGGTACCGGAGCGAATGTATGTTCACCCAGCGATACCTGTCTTGCTTTTTCCGTACGTTCCTGTGCATCGCGGAATGTTCCGCCGGTCATTCTCAGATAGGAAGGTCCGGCAATTGCGCTCATTCCGCCAAGTCCCCATACTTCCGTTACACAGCTGTCTCCGAGGTATCCGAGCAGATCTGCTTCGGTAGTTGTCGGTTTCAGGAATGTTCCGGTGATCTTAGGTGCTTCTGTCGTATACCACCTGTTTCCGGTACCGGCGGTCTGGATCCCGAATTCAATTCCGTTGCCGCCCATGCCGACCATGACTGTAGAATATGGTACTTTCTTGCAGGACTGCATGATCGCCTCAACGCCTGCCATCATGACATGCAGGAAGAAACGGTCATTTGCGCAGACTTCCTTAATGACCCTGTCTCTTGCAGGATGATCAACATCCAGCATATACGGTACCAGTTCCAGGGCCAGTGCCATGGAAGCTGCCGGCTGGCGGTTATGGTTCTCATCACCCATGCCTGCTGTTTTGGAAAGGATGCGGATCAGGTCGATCCCGCCTGATTTCCGGACTGCTTCACCAAGTACTGCAGCATAGTCTCCGCGGATAAAACTGAGATTCTCTTCTACATCATCCCCGTAAATACCCCATCTCAGAACTCTGGGATTGGATCCCGGATGGGGTACACAGTATCCTGTTCCGCCGTTTGTTCTGTCTTCTACAACAAATACCGGCATGCTGGGGCTCATAACACTGGAAGCTGCGTTTCCGCAGTTATAATTCTGTGATGAACCGATACGGATCTCTCTTTTCAGAACCATTTCCCATGCATCATCCATTGTCTTTGCAAGTCCGTCATGGATCGCTGCTCCGCATACCGCTGTTTTCAGCGGGATCGGAAGATCCTCCGGTTCGATCGGCGGGCCCGGAATCAGAATCAGATTCTTCTCCATGCCCGGGACCGCATCAATTGCAGGCTTGACATCTGTCCAGACAAGTCTGGCTTTTGTCATAATATCCAGAACTTTCTGATTGGCAGCCGCGACCTTTTCACCTACTGTCATTGTTTAAACTCCTCCTGACTTTGGCGTACCGCAAACATCTGCAGTACCTCTTTTCTACATCTGAATATTAGCAATTATGCCTTCTGCGATATATTTGTGCATTCGCTTAAATATTCATAAATTTGTCATCAAAAACGAAAAAACGCAGAAACAGTTTTCTCTGCAGTTTGTCAAAAAAATGCCATAAAGTGTTATTATTCATTCACAAATCCGGCGGCACATCCATATAATTGAATTATTCATACAATACTTGTTTCAATTCTGACCGATGTCAATTCTGTAAGGAGTCTTTATGCAGCAGTTCCATGATATGACCATTGAAGAGAAACTCGCCTGCTTTTCCGAACTCATGTCCTGCGGAGGGGATTTCAATCTCAGCACTTACGATACACAGGGGAACCTGATCACTTCAACCGCTTCCAGTAAGGCCCTGCATAAATTGTTTGAGGCAGCCGGACTTTTGGAGTATCTTCTCAAATACAGCAAAAACCATAGTGAACTGCTTATACTGAGCATTGCCCAGGGACTGATGTGGTGTGCTTCGTTCGAAACCGGGGAAAATGATGAAGTCCGAAAGATCTATCTTTATGGTCCGGTCGCCACGATCGATCTGACTGCGGAAACGATCGCTTCCATGATCAATAATTCCAAGATAACCGAGTCATGGCGTCCCAAGTTCCGCAAAATACTCCGGCAGATCCCAGTCGTCATGTCATCCGTTCTGTTTCAGCAGGCGATCATGATGAATTACTGTGTCACCGGCAAAAAGGTCGGGGTGGCTGATATGGTATTCTACTCAGTCAACACCCGCAAGGATCCGGATACCTCAGGGATGCCGAAACGTGACCGTATCCAGACTTATATGGCGGAACAGGAGCTGCTTCGTATGGTGCGGGAAGGAAATCTGTTTTATAAAAAAGCACTGGAACACGCTGCTTCCATCAGTCTCGGTGTCGGATCCGGTGATGAAAATGCCCTCAGGCACGCAAAAACATCTCAGGTCGTATTCATTTCACTGTGTACACGTGCTGCGATCGAAGGGGGACTTTCACCGGAAACAGCATATGCCAAAGGAGATGCTTACATCAGGGATATCATGCAGTGCAATTCAGTAACAGATGCTGTTCAGATCGGCCATACCATGTACGCAGATTTTATTCAGACCGTTCATAACAGGCGTAATACCAATCTGTTTTCTCCGGCGGTACAGAGCTGCTGTGACTATATTGACACCCATCTGGAAAGCGCGATCGAACTGGAAAAACTGGCACGCCGTGTCGGTTATTCGGAATATTATCTGTCACGCAAATTCAAAACAGAGACCGGCATGTCGATCAATGAATATATCCGTGATGCACGGATCAACCGTGCAAAGATCCTGCTGGCAACGACCGAAATGAGCATCCAGAATATCAGTGACCGGCTGTGTTTTGGCAACCGCAGTTTCTTTGCGGATACCTTCCGGAAGATCGTCGGTACTCCCCCGGCAGAATACCGCAAACAGAATCAGAAACTATAAAGAAGCGCACCGACGCTTCTTTATATCTGGTTATCTGATCTCAAAGGAGCTGAAGTCCATCACACCTGTCCCATGGAACACAAAGTATAATGCTGAGACTCCTTCTTTCACATCAAGTGTGTTTTTATGTACTGTCCACTCTTCAGACGGAGAGACTGCAACTTCAGCCAGCGGTTTACTGTCACGTTCAGAATGCACTGTAACCACGCCATATGATGTGCTCTTTACACGGATGCTGATCAATGTTTCATCTCCTTCAAAAGCGAAGTAACGGAATCCGCACCATGCGCCGTCTTTCATATTGGCAATATACTGATCGCCGTCAGATTCCCGGTCTTCTCCTGCCTGGGTGAAGTACGGATACAGAAGCTTCTTATCCTTCTTTTCCGCTCCGTCACTGGAAATGATGCCGTCTTTTCCGTTCAGCAGGCAGGCAATTCTTGCCTCATAGCAGCCTTTTGCCTTCAGCGGTCCGCTGTTCAGGCCGCAGGAGGTCACCTGTGCCTGTTCGATCCTGCCGTCCGGCAGAATATTCAGTTTTTCCGCACAGCCCTGTCTGCAGCACTTTCTTCTATTTGTCTGACGATGGTAGAAGATATACCACTGGCCGTTGATCTCTGTCATGCCGCCATGGGTATTGCCCAGGTAATTCAGCGGTTTCTGATTGCCGTGATAGCCGATGTCGGCAATGCTGATAAGCGTTCCGCCGTAATGGAATCCGCCGGTTGGGGAGTCACTGTACGCATAGCACAGTTCATGGCTGAGTTCGGAAGAATATACATAGCAGTATTTCCCGTTTACTTTGCGGATGGAACTTGCCTCATAGAATGCATGGCCTTCAAATTCCGTATTCTTTGCTTTTGTGCATCCCGGTACGATCGGATGTTCCTCACCTTTGACTGTGATCATATCCGCGTCCAGTTCCAGGCAGACAGACCCGTCCACTTTATTGCCGCGCATTTTGAATACCTGCTGCATGAGTCCTTTTGTTGAGAACCCGCAGTAGAGATAGACCTTCTGATCATCATCCACAAGCACACCTGGGTCAAAGACGAAAGTGTCGCCTTTCTTTTCACCCCAGGGTGTTCCGTCTTCGTGCTGTACGGCACCGTAGTATTCAAACGGTCCCTGCGGCTGGTCGGATACCGCCGTGCAGGTGCACTGCAGGGCATGCAGCTGATAGTAGAGGTAATATCTTCCATCCGGTCCCTGCACACAGTCCGGGGCACACATATGCATTTTTCCATCCGTATTACGCGGATCCTGCACTGCCTTGTAGATCGTTCCTTCAAAATGCCAGTCACTCAGATCGGAAACAGGAGCCCACCAGCAGACATAATCGTTCAGACAGTAATCTTCACCGTCAGATCTGTCATGACTTCCGTAAACATACAGTTTGTCTCCGAACACTCTCGGCTCTCCGTCCGGCACATATTCCCAGCTGGGAAGATAAGGGTTAAAAACCTGTCCTTTCATTCTGACACCTCATTCTTTACTTTTTGATCTTCTGCAGTGCCGCGTTCAGACTGCGGATCATTTCACCCGGTACACTGTCTCCTGCCTGCTTGATCAGGCTTTCCAGAGGCAGATTTTCCATCAGTTTCTGCAGATTCTTGTTTTCGTTTGCACCTTTTGCGACATCCCCGCGGCTTGCGGTCATCCGTTCCATCATCTTTGCAAGGATCGCGCCTGTATGCGGATTGGATCTGAGCGCACCCATGGTATCCTTGATGGAATAATATGCAGGATCATAATCTGCTGCGTCAAACCAGTTGATCACAGCCTGTTTCCGGAAAAGATACTCCGGATTCGGCTCAGATACCCTGCGTACCGTCATCTCATCACTGCAGTCTCCGGACACAGCCCTGATCTGATGCTCACCTGTTATAGGAAGTTCAAATACGAATACTTTATCGCCTGTCTTTGTTTCACATTCCTGTCCGTCGACATATAAAGTGACGGACCCACAATTGGAATAGACTTTGATCTGTGTTTTTTCTTCTGCCCTGTCCGCGTATTTCTTTCCGCAAAGATGCACAAACGGTTCTTTTGACCAGGCTGCTTTGTACAGATAGAACGCATCCTTCTTTGTCTTATGATCGAATTCCACAAGACCTTTCTGGTTTTGTCCTTTCTTACCGCCTTCATCTCTGCCGTCTGCCGCAAAGTCAAACAGGTTCCATACATGCGTGGCCCAGAGATACGGTCTTTCCTCAATGCACTTCAGCAGGTGTTCATGATAGACACACTGATATTCTTCCGTGTAGTCACCCTGTTCCGGAGCAGAGGAATGGAATTTTGCATTGGCATCAGCACCGTATTCCGAGAATCCGACAACGCGGTCAGGATACTTTGTATGATATTCATCAAAGAACGCATCGTTCTGTTCAAGTGTTCCAAGATACCATCCGAAGTACAGATTCCAGCTGGCAATATCGGAGACCGGAATCAGCGGGGAATCTTTTTCCAGCATAAACGCATGCGCCATGACGGTCGGTCTTGTTTTGTCCATTCTATGGCACAGATCATTCAGTTCTCTGTGATCGTTAAGCAGTTCTTCCGTCACTGCGCCGCTTGCCGTAATTTCATTGGAAAGTCCCCAGCAGACGATGGATGGATGGTTATAGCACTGTGTGATCAGTTCCCTCATCTGGCTGACTGCATTTGCTTTTCCGTTTGTCATATGTTTGGAGATATAAGGGATCTCAGCCCATACGACGATCCCGTTTTCATCACAGAGATCAAAGAATTCCTGTGCGTGCTGGTAATGGGCAAGACGCAGTGTATTGGCGCCGAGTTCCTTCACGATCTCCATGTCTTCCTGATGATCCTTCAGCGTCAGGGCATTGCCGATGCCGATCCTGTCCTGATGTCTGGAAACACCTCTCAGCGGATAACTTCTGCCGTTGAGGAAGAATCCCTTCTGCGGATCCATATGGAATTCCCGGCAGCCGAATCTCGTGCAGATCTCATCTTCCGTTTTTCCGCCGCAAAGCAGCTTTGCATTGACGGTATAGAGATACGAATCTTCCGTACCATTCCAGAGATGAACGTTTTTCAGTGTAAACAGTGCACTTGCATATCCGTCTTTTACAGGGACGACACAGATATTTCCATCCAGTTCAAACTGTACCTGTTCGCCGCCGTTCTGCCATGTTTCGACAGTCACGTCTGCACTGTTTGTTTCCAGATCAACAGATGATGTGACTTTCATTCCGGACGTTCCATCCTTTACCAGTTCAAAATGTGTTTTGGAAACGGTCACCAGGTTTACACCACGGTACAGTCCTCCATAGAATGTAAAGTCTGCCATCTGCGGATAGACTCTGTCATTCGCACTGTTGTCAACACGGATCTCCAATGTATTTTCTTCCTGCAGATGCTTTGTCAGTTCCACTCTGAACAGGGAATATCCCCCATCATGATGGAACAGTTCTGTTCCGTTCAGTATGACATCAGCGCTCATTCCTGCTGCAGGGATCTCCAGATAAACCTCTTTATCTGTCAGATCTTCATGACAGGAGAACACCTTTTCATATACTGCTGTACCTCTCCAGTAGTCATTTCCGCCGTCCTGTCCGTCAATGGCATTCCAGGTATGGGGAAGATCCACCGTGACGCTGTCTGTTCCGGGCTTTTTAAACTGCCATCCTTCATTCAATCCGATTCTTGTTCTCATATTGCCTCCCGAATGATCTGATCTGTTTTAGAAAGAACAGGCTGACGGCCACTGCCGTCAGCCTGTCAATCAGTTACTGTTTATTCTGTTTTGCTTTTTTAGCAGCTTTCTTAGCGTCTTTCTTTGCTTTCTTTTCGAGGTATTTCTGGTTTTCCGTATCGAAGTCCAGGCCCTGCTTTTCGCATTTTTCCTTCAGTTCCTTAATGCGGTTTTCTTCTGCTTCAGCCTGCTGCTTTGCGATCTCAGCTCTCTGCTGTTCCAGCGGTGATACATACGGAATACCCTTAGCTTCACATTCAGCCTTCTTTCTCTCTGTCAGTTCTTCCTGAACTGCCGGCATCTTCTTGTCGATATCGAAGAAGAACATGAACAGTACGAAGAAGAGGATCGCTGTCAGAGCGATCGCGCCCTGGTAGGAGAAGTTGATCCATGTTGTTGCTGCGGCAGGCTGATCAGCGAATTTCTCGATGATCTTTCCGTTCTTTTCGAATGTGCCGATCGCTTCAGGTGTGACATATTTTGTAGCGAGCAGGCCGAGGTTGAACAGACCCTGTCCAAGACCGTTTGCCAGTGAATGCATGAAGCCGACAAGAGCAGCTGTGACACCTTCTACACGGACTCTCTGAGAGTATTCAACGTGGTCGATCGCATCGCCTGTGAAGCTCATCATGGTATAGACGTAGAACATAGCACCAACGCCGCCGAGACCTGTTCCGATATAGACCGGCAATGTGTTTCCGGCACCGAAGAAGGCGATGATCGCACCGATCGCTGCGATGATTGAACCGATGATGATCATCAGATGTCTGCCGAACTTTTTGATCAGGGGTACGACAATGAAGAGCATCGGTCCCATCGGAGCCATGGAGATCATTGTGAAGTTTCTCTGGATCGCAGCATATTCACCATATGCGTTTCCTCTGACGACCCATCCTGCGTAGTAGACCTGGCTGACGCCCTTGAGAGCGTTGAGTACCTGATAGATGAAGATCAGCAGGATGAACATGAGCCAGTACTTATCTTTGACACAGGCTTTCAGTTGCTGGAGGAATGTCGCTTCTTCAACTTTTCCTTCATTTTCATCAACATCAGTCATACGGCGTTCTTCCGTAATTCTTTCACGTGTGTAGAAGTACTGGATGAATGTCAGCGGTACTGCGATGACACACATGAAGGACAGTGTTAAGAGATAGCCCTGCTTCATGTTTCCGCCGGTTAAGCCTTTGGCGATCGCGGAGAGCAGTGTCGGGAAGATGATGGAGATCATACCTGTACCGATATTCTTGGTGATCTGACCCATCATGGAGTTGCCGGAACGCTGTTTGACATTTCTTGTAGAGAGTGCTGCGGAAAGTTCATATGCCATGTACCACATCGTGTAGCCGACGGAGTAGAACATGTTGTATGAGATAACGACCCAGATCGCCTGTGCTTTGGCATCCATATCCGGAATCGCGAACATCATCAGAATACTGATCACTGTGATCGGAAGGGACAGGATGAACCAGGGACGAAGTTTACCCTGTTTGCAGGCTGTCTTGTCGAGGATCTTTGCCATCAGGACATTTGTGATGGCATCGAGCAGTTTGGACATGACCGGGAATACGACCATGAAGCCGGCGATCCACATGCCGCGGCTTACGGTGAATCCGAGCGTGTCGGTCAGGAACTGGTTGAAGTAGCTGTTGACGATGGACTGCAGCAGCATTACGCCGAACGGTCCGACAACATAACCAAGCCATTTTTCCTTACCGGTAACATTCGCGGATTTGATCTTTGAATCCCAGAACGATGAAGTGAATCGATTGGCAAGAAGCCCTTTTTTCTCTTTTGTAGCAGTCATTTTTCAATCTCCTGATTCTACTTTGTTTTGACACCTATAAATTAGCATCCGGAAAGTAATGACAATATTTGCGGTTTATATGTTTTGTTCGGATATTTGTTTTATTTCACGAATTTGCGGTATTCACGGAAAAAGATGACTCCGGCCAGCAATGCCGCAAGAATATCTGCGGCCATATGAGATGCTGCGATCCCGTAGAACCCGAAGATCCTGTGGAACAGATATATCAATGGGATCAGGAGAAGTCCTTGTCTGAGCAGGGATACGATCACAGCACTGCCTGCGTTTTTTGAAGCCTGCAGGAAACTGGTCGTCAGATATACGATCCCGAGGAATGGTGCTCCGGCCATGACATAAAGCATATATTTTTCACCTATGGCTGCTACTGCCATGTCCTTCAGAAACAATGAAACAATAAAATGGCGGAACACAAAGCAGATCAGCATCGTACCAACACCGATCATCCCGGTCAGCAGCGCTGTTTTCTGCAGTACTTCTCTCAGGCGTTTCTGATCCCCGGCACCGTAATGATATGCCAGCAGAGGCTGTACACCCATACAGATGCCCATCTGCACCATGGATATCAGCATGCTTGCCTTGCCGGCCGCAGCTCTGGCTGCGATCGCCTGTGTCCCGTATCCGCTCAGCAGGGAATTGGAGAACGCAGAGGAAAATCCGGAAAGGATCGTGCTTAATGCATTCGGGATACCGAGGGAAGCTACGGGCAGGATCGCCAGCGGTGAGATCAGTGCCCTGTGCAGGGAAAGTGAAAGTGCATGGGATTTTTTCAGCACATAGAAAATGTAATAGCTGGAACTGAGAATATTGCCGATGACTGTCGCAATTGCCGCACCGGGCACGCCCCAGCGGAAGACCAGGATAAACAGCGGATCCAGGATCAGATTTGTTACAGTTCCGGTCATATTGCCGATCAGGCCCTCTTTGACAGCACCTTCCGCCCGGACGATCATTCCCATCGCTGACGGTATCAGCATAAACACTGTTCCGCAGGACAGGATGCGCAGATACATGGCGGAATCATTCCACATTTCAGGTTTCGTACCGAGCATCTGCAGCAGCGGACCGGGAAACATCAGAAGAATCGCGCTCAGTACGATACCCAGAACGACTGCCGCATAAAAACAGGTACTGGAATCATTCATTGCCTTTTCACGATTGCCTGCCCCGATATCACCGGCAATGACTGCGCTTCCCCCGGCACCGATCATCGTTGACAAGGCCATGATCATACTGAAGACAGGCGTAACGATCGATACCGAAGCTACTTTTGCGTAGTCACCAAGCTGGGCAATAAAGAATGTATCCGCCATGTTATAGAAGATCATGATAATGATCGTGATCAATGAAGGAATTGCCATCCTGAATATCGAACGCCATACTGATCCGTCCTGAAATACTTTTTCATATCCGCTGTTCTTCATAGTTTTTCAGTCTCTCTTTCTTTTTACGCCTTGATATCAGGATCAGATGAATCCCGGCAAGCAGTACGATCACTGCCGCAAAAGCACCGGTCCCTGCTTCCATTTTCACGGTGAATAGATTTGCCGGGTTTCCATAAGTCCCAAGCATTGTACGTTCCATCGCCAGCATCACACCGATGGAAGATCCGTTTCCCGCTGCTTTTCACGATACGGGTATTCTGAAACTGCGGCGCAAACAGTTTTCCGATCACGCAGTATTCCGGAATGATATCTGTAGTAACAGGATCGATCTTTTCAAGCAGTGCAGAATCCAGAACATCCCGGCAGAATCCCGGTCCGTCATTCACATAAACGTGTTTCAGGAACGAACACTGTCCATCCTCCAGCAGTGATGATGCATACATTGCAAGATTGCCTCCCTTGGAATGCCCTCCGACATAAAACCGGCTTCCAGCAGAACCATACCTGCCGATCACATCCTGCAGAAATGACAGCGCCATTTCCTGTGCCTTTGTTTCTGTAAAGGTGATCATGAAATCTTCTTTCCAGCCGGCTGTGGACGCATCCGTTCCCCGGTACGCAAGAAACAGCACACCTTTCCTCAATTCATACAGCGAAGTGGAAAACTGGACATGTTCTTCCGGGATCAGGATATCCTTATGTTCCAGGATCCGGATATTTCCGAAACGCTGTGATGAAGCAGTAGCTTCAATGATCTCTTCCGGATGTTCAGCGGCCGCGATCATTTCCAGGCGGATCCCGCTGGCTTCACCAAGTCTGCTGACAGCATCCCGGATCGTCATGGAACTTCCATTTTCCCAGACATTTCTGAGGTTAACATATGAAAAGAAACACAGTACCAGGTTGTCTGCATCATTCAGCTCTTTTTCTTCAAAAGAGTGATCACCTCTACAGCCGATATAGTCTCGGATCGTTCCATCAGTTCTGCCCATATACACGCTCCTTATGTCCGTTATCTGAAAAAGCGGAAGCATCCTTTCAGCTTCCGCTGTTATCTATGAATTGCTCAGTCCAGATAATTCCATTCAGAAGGATCTTTCCATCCTTTTTTACCGAGGAATTTCTCCAAAGGAACTTTTTCAATCTCTTCCTTGGAAAGATTGGAATTGGTCAGCCTTGCGAATCCGCTTGTAACAGCGCCGCCTGCCGTGAAGCGGTCACGTTCTGTCATGACATTCAGCATCGGTTCACCGGCTTCAAACCTTCTGGCATTTTCCCGGATGATCTCAATACTGCGCCTTGCACGGTCCGGTACCTGCGGTGTGGTATGCGGTGTGATATAGACATTCGGCATTCTCCATAAAGGATGATCGGAAGGAAGCGGGTCTTCCTCGATGACATCCAGTCCTGCACCTGCGATCTCACCGTTCTGCAGTGCTTCTGTCAGAGCCTGTGTATCTACGATGCCGCCTCTTGCCATGTTGACAAGGAAAGCATCTTTCTTCATCTTTTTAAATGTTTCCGCATTGAACATATGATATGTCTCATCCGTCAGCATCAGTGTCAGGACAACGAAATCACAGTTCTCCAGGATCCAGTCCGGTGTATCTCCGTTATTGGCAATGAACTTGCCCTTCAGCCAGTCATAACCTTTGATCGGGAACTTGTCATATGCATAGACATCCATGCCGAATGCCTGCAGTCTGTCTGCCAGCATCCTGCCGTTATTGCCGAGGCCGAGAATTCCGACCTTTCTGCCATACAGTCCCTTCCAGGTATTGGAGCCTTCAACGCCCCATTTTCCCTCTTCCTGTGCTTTCAGCAGTTCTTTTGTGTGGTAGCATCCCTGCAGCATGAAATAAATACAGTGTTCTGCCAGCACCGGTGCGCTTCTTCCGGCAGCTCCGGTCACGATGATATTCTTTGCGAACACTTCATCCCTGGCTGAACCGTTCAGACCGGAATGATCACAGAAGATCCATTTCAGCGTATCGCTTTCCAGCATGCAGTTGTCCACATCACCGAGAATGATCGCGGCATCCGCATCCTTCAGTTCTTCCCTGATCTTATCCTTCTCGTAGAAGTTCACATATACGAATTCTGCTTCTGGGAAAACATTGCGGAGCGCATGGTAGTTTTCTTTGTTATACCAGACGGTTGATACGACTTTTCTGATTTTCGGCATGGTTGTTTCCTCACTTTTCACACAGATTATAGAAGTTCAAAACTCTCAGTTTGATATGCAGATTTGCTTTTATATCTGATAATTAGTTTTCTTCCAGAACGATCATCTCGAAGTGCTTCAGCACATCCAGATGCACTTCTGTCACAGATTCCCCGGCTGTCAGGGATGCTGTTCCGCCGTTCAGTGCTTCTGCGGAAGCATATGCTCCGGGGATCTCCAGGACGATGTCATGCATTTCAACAGGTTCAAAGAAGCTGTTTCCGAAATAACCGCTCGCGTTGATCAGGGAAACGACCTTCTTTCCTTCTTTCCGGCTGTATACAAGTTCGACTGTCGGATGCATATCCGGAGCCATATTTTTCAGTCCGGCAAGGGAGTACAGCACATCCTGCATGAAATTCAGAATGTTGGTATATCCTTCCGCATGGTAGAAGCTTCCGCACTTCCACGGAACAAAGATTCCCTTTCCTTCGCCGTATGAATATACAGTTACACCCGGATCAGCTGTTTCCTCTGTCGGATAGCAGACTTCCGGCGGTCCCAGACGAGGTTCCGGTTCCGTATTCAGATATTTCACAATACCTTCCGCATATTCTGCCTGCGTCACTTCATCCCCTGCCGCAATGACCGGAGACACAGCACTCTTTGAGAACAGCTGTTCTTCCTCTTTCTTTACCGTAAAGGCAGTGCTCTTTGTCTTTGTTTTTCCTGTCACTTTTGTTACGCCCAGGCATTTCAGTGTATCTGCCTTTCCGCGCACACCTGAATCACCGGAGGAAATGACCGTTCCGCCTTTCTCTGCAAATGCATCGATCAGGGCGCAGGCATCCGGACTCAGATCGGACGCATCTGCAAGAATCACCGTCTTTTTGCCGGCAAGTGCAGCTTCACTGACACCGTTTGCCCGGACTTCATCGAACGGAATATGGGTGGCACTCAGTGCACGAACCCAACCGTACTGTTCGGGATCATATCTGCCCTGTCTGGATTTGCTTACCAGAAGCACTTCTGCTGCACTGGCAAGACCCGTGAGCAGATCTTCATTCTGCTTATGGAATCGGAAGACATCCTTTGTGCCTGCAAAGACTGCCTTGTCCCTGTGGTTGTCCAGACGCCCCATGATATAAATACTGGTGCTTCCGGAATTGGCAAGATTCTGCCACTGACGGAGTTCAAGCACACCCGGTGAAACAGAACTTTCGCGGTAGCGGAAACCCATGAAGTCCACGCTTGCATTGTCAGAAACCAATGTACGCTGTGCACCGGAAGTGATCCTGGAATTGGAGGAAGCGCTGTATACCCAGATCGGTTCACCGATCGCCGTATGCGATTCCGTTCTCAGATAATCAACTTTATCCAGAGCGATTTCCGGATTGAGTGCCTTGATCGCCTTGTTCATCTTAGCGCGCAGTTTTCCGGAAGCCGCAGACTGGAAGCCCATGTATCTCAGCATTACCGGATCACGCATATCCATCTTCTGCGGAACATCCATGCCTGTAGCTGCCTTAAAGCCGTTCCGGCAGTTAGCACATGTGCAGAAGCCATGGATCTTTTCATTGTAGTCGGTCGCAATGAAGCCGCTCATATTGCAGTAAACACCGTCAAACGGATGCGTGCTCAGCAGCTCCTGCAGAATCTCAATGACCTTTTCCTGCTGGTATTCACTGTTCTGGCAGGTCTGCACGAAACCGTTCTGCTCGATGATCTTTCCTTCTGCAGTAATAAATGCCCAATCGGGATGCTGTTCATATACTGCATACGGAATCTTGGAGAAGTCCATGCGTGCAATGACTTTGATCCCTTTTGCATGACATGCTTCAACCATCTCTTTCAGAGAGCTTCCGGTCAGATAACTGCTGACAGTATGAAACGGAAGTTCACTCGGATAGCTTGCAAGAATGCCTCCGGCATTCAATGTCACAACTGTTGCGCCATAGTCTGCCAGATCCTGTGCGAATTTTTCCGCATCAACATCTGCCATGTCAATTTCACGGAAGTTTGTCTGTACCATTCTCCACGGGTAATTTGTCCACCAGCTCATAGATCACTGCCTCCTGTTTATTCTCATCAATGAATCATGTACAAAAGTTCTTACGCTTATAATGTATCTTCTGTATCGTTCTTTTTATATTTGCGTATTTGCTATTCTGTACTCAAATTCGATGTCTGGGAACCATGCAAATGCCTGGTGCACACCTGTCCCAATCACCTTGGCTACTTCTGCTTTTGCAGGTCTGCAGTCATTCCGGATCCATTCCGGAATCACCGTCAGAATTCCGCCGTACATATATGAGATGCGAAATCTGCGGGGGGTCCGATTCCTGATTCTCCTGAGCGGCAATTTGCTGTATTTTCTCCAGCAGGCGGAACGCAAAACACCCTCTGTATCATGGAACAGAATCCAGCAGAGATCCTGCACGATAATTCTGTACAGTGGCTTTTCTTCCGGCAGACGAATCATGCTTTCACGGATATCACGGTCTGTTCTTCTTCCCGATGCACTCATGCTTGCCATTTTCTTTTTTCCTCCGTCTATTTTCATACATCTGACACATTTTGACATGTGTGTAAAAGGAGAAATGTTATGCGGCCCGAAACAAAAGCAGTAAAAGAAAACTCCCGTGAACTTCGCATTCAGACAATGAATGCTATTGACGAAAAACCGGTCAGAATGCTTCAGGATGAAATGGTAAAACGGATGTATGACTGGCGGGGAAACCGGGTACCTGATTATGAAAGCCGGCTGAAACCTGCGGGCAGTCTGATCTGTCCGTTTTTATTCCGGAAACAAAATCAACATTTTACATATAATAGCAAATCCTTAAATATCTGTACGCAGTGTTGTTTTCTATAATCTGTTTGAAATCAGATAGACATGGAGGACTTAACACAATGAAAGTGGTTATTATGGAATCACTCGGTATTTCGAAAGAAGAACTTGCCGAACGTAAAAAGCCGTTTGAAGAAAATGGTGTTGTATTTGAAGAATTTGACAGAACTGCAGACCGGGAAACACTGATCCGGGAGGCAGAAGACGCAGACGCGATGATCATCGCCAATATGCCGATGCCTGCTGAAGTGATCTCTGCCTGCAAAAATCTGAAATTCATCGATGTTTCATTTACCGGAGTTGATCACGTCGGACTGGATGCCGCAAAAGCAAAAGGAATCAGGGTCTCCAACGCATCCGGATATTCCAACGAGGCAGTTTCCGAGCTTGTCATCGGTACAGCACTGTCTCTGGCAAGAAATCTTCGGGCAGTAGAAGACAGATGCCGGGAAGGAAAAGACAAGACCGGACTGGTCGGATGGGAAATCAGAGGAAAGACCGTCGGTATCATCGGACTCGGAAAAATCGGTACCAGAACCACAGAACTGTTCCATGCGTTAGGTGCGGATATTCTTGCTCAGAGCCGTTCCCTTCATTCCGATGTACCGGATTATATTGAGCAGGTTTCACAGGAAGAACTCCTGAGACGCTCGGACATTGTCGTTCTGCATTGTCCGCTCAATGATTCCACCCGCGGTATGATCAATGCCGAAAAACTGGCCATGATGAAGAAATCTGCGATTCTGATCAATGTTGCCCGCGGACCGGTTGTTGTAACAGAGGATTTAGCTGCAGCACTGAACAGCGGTACAATCGCCGGTGCCGCAATTGACGTATTTGACAAAGAACCGCCTCTCAGCGTCGATGAGCCGCTTCTGAACTGCAAAAACTGCCTGGTGACGCCGCATATCGCATTTGCGACAGAACAGTCCATGAGCCTGCGCGCGGAAATCGTATTCGATAATCTGAAAGCCTGGATGGAAGGCAGCCAGAAAAACATCATTCTCTGAGGCAGATAATGCCGGAAAGGAGCACGATATGAAATCTGAGAACTATATCATCGAGCCGGAGCGGAAGATACCCGTTCTGGAAGCAGATGTCTTCATCGCCGGGGCAGGCACAGCCGGCTGCATTGCCGCTATCGCTGCAGCACGGCAGGGCGCAAAGGTCGTACTCGCTGAAAAGATGCCGGTACCGGGTGGAACTTATACCAACGGCGGCATCGGTGCCAACAGTTTCTATGCAATGAGCCGGAATCCGGAAACCGCAAAACGGGTAGTCGGAGGAATTCCGTATGAACTCAATCAGCGCATGCTGGAGGAAAACGGCGGTACGGGATACATTCCGACACCGGATGATCATCATCACAGTCCTTTCCGTTATGTCGCGGATCATGAAATCTATAAGGGCGTCATCAGTGAAATGCTGATGGAGGCCGGTGTAACCGTACTTCTTCAGACCATGTTCTGCGGTGTCCTGATGGATGGAACAAGAATCACAGCAGCACTGATCGAAAACAAGGACGGACGCACAGCAGTCAGAGCAAAGCAGTATATCGACTGCTCGGGTGACGGAGATATCGCAAAGCGGGCCGGTGTAGAACAGGTTCCGCTGTGGCAGGATTATGATAAAGTATGCGGCGGACCGACAGGTCTGGTATTCGGCATGGCCGGTGTAGACACGGACAAAATGGTCGCAGAGAATCCAAAAGGAGCTGTCCGTCTGAGTCACTCGGACACGCCTTATGCGGGCATTACGGCGGAACAATATGCATTCACTCAGGTCCGCGATCCGGAACGGTATCAGAAAATCGTCGATCTTGACATGCGTGCTTTTACCAGCATGTCTTCCATCCACAAGGGCGAAATGACATATATCAACAACTCCAAAGGCATCATGTGTGATGCTTCAAAAGCCATGGATCTCAGCAATGCGGAAATGGAAATGCGCATCAAAATCATGAAGTTTGGCAACGCATTGAAGTCCTGTGTTCCCGGATTCGAAGATGCCTATATTTCCTGGGCGTCCACACAACTTGGAATTCGTGCAACAAATGCGGCTGTCTGCGATAAAATGCTGACAAACGAAGAGATCACGGCCGGTGCAAGATTCGAAGATGAAATCGGTATCTACGGATTTCACGATCTTGCTAGTGAGCATCATCCGGAATGCGTCATTGCTGATCCGGGATTCTATGGATTCCCTTACAGGATGCTGCTGGCAAAAGGATGCGACAACCTGTTCATGGCCGGAAGATGTGTCACTACTGACCTGAAAGCACATATGTCTACCAGAAATGTACCTGGATGTCAGGTCATGGGACAGGGTGCAGGTACAGCTGCAGCACTCTGTGCCGCAAAAAACTGCACATCGAGAGAACTCTCTTACCAGGAACTGCGGGAAGCTCTGCTGAAGCAGGAAGTTATCCTCGACTGACAATCATAAAGATCCGTGATTCTGCATTTGCAGCAATCCGGATCTTTCTTTTTTATCAAATAAGAAGAGAGCCTCAGGAATATGAATTTCTGCAATACCCGATGGATATGCCGGAATCCGGAAATCTGAACCGGATGATCTGCCGGAAGAATGGGATTCAGCAGCACTTTACCGCCTGCTGTTTCCGGAAGCGGGAGGTATAATCATCCGGAGTATTATTCCGGGGATGAAGGAAGTCATCATTCTTCCGAATCAATCCCGAGCGCTTCTTTCACCGGCTTACTCAGTCCTGCACATCGCTGCAGGCTCTTTTCATAAAGAAAAGCTTCCGATTTATTCGATCAGAAGCCTTGTCATTACCTTTATTCTATTTTCTGATCTGCTGCAGGCGGCGGTTTATTTCTGCAGCATCCTCTGCTGAAATTGTTTCTCCGGCACGTTTCAGCAGGTCTTCAAAGCACATTCCCACCATCATTTTCTGCAGGTTGGGATTATTGCCTGCCGACTTAGCTGCATCTCCGCGCTTTTCCCGGATCCTTGCCATCACCTCACCTGTAATGACAGCTGTCTCCGGATGATTCATCAGTGTACCGAAGCTGTCGCGTATGGAGAAGCAGGAAGAATCAAAATCATCTTCATCAAACCAGTTGTCAACTGTACCCGCATGTAAGAAGCAGTAGTCCGGATTGACTGCTTCTGTTTTCCGGATACGGATTGTATCGCTCAGATTTCCGGAAACCGCAGTGATGACATGCTCGCCTGTCAGCGGGATACGGAACACAAACTTTACACTGCCCTGCTGCGTGCCGCATTCTTTTCCGTCAACCAGCAATGTCACGGAAGACTGGTTGGAATACACCTTGATTTCCGTCACTTCTTCAGCCCGGTCGATATACCTGCTTCCGCAGATATGAACAAACGGATCCTGATGATTCCAGACTGCCTTGTAGAGATAGAATGCATCCTTTTTCAGTCTGCGGTCGAAACTGACCAGTCCTTTCTGGTTCAGACCATGTTCACCGCCTTCATCTCTTCCGTCAGCAGCGAAGTCAAACATGTTCCATACATGCGCTGACCAGAGCCATGGATGCTTATTAATGCAGTCAAGAATCGCCTCATGATACACACACTGATATTGTTCCGTATAATCGCCCTGACGGGGAGATGATGTCTGAAACTGAACATTGGCATCCGCACCGAATTCACTGAATCCCATGATCCGTTCCGGATATTTCTCATGATATTCGTCAAAGAAACTGCTGTTCTGTTCCAGCGTCCCTAGATACCAGCCGAAATACAGATTATAACTGCCGATGTCGGGAATCCGGATCAGCGGGCTCTCATGTTCCAGCATAAATGCATGTGCCATGGTTGTCGGACGTGTCGGATCCATTTTATGGCAGAGATCATTCAGCAGGCGGTGATTTTCCATCAGGTCCTCACTGACACCGTGCACTGCCACTTCATTGGACAGCCCCCAGCATACAATGGAGGGATGATTATAACATTGCGTGATCAGTTCACGCATCTGGTCAATCGTATTCTTCCTGCCGGCAGGCATGTGTTCCGTAATATACGGAATCTCCGCCCATACGATCATTCCGTTTTCATCACACAGATCATAAAATTCCTGTGCGTGCTGGTAATGAGCCAGACGGATCGTATTCGCACCGATTTCTCGGATCAGTTCCATATCTTCCTGATGTTCCCTCAGTGTCAGTGCATTTCCTAGTCCCTTCCGGTCCTGATGACGGCTGACTCCGTGAAGCGGATAGCTGACTCCATTCAGAATAAATCCCTTTTCCGGATCAAAACCGAACGTGCGGCACCCGAAACGGACACTGATTTCATCCGCTGTTTCACCGTTCTGAATCAGTTCAGCCTTTGCTGTGTAGAGATAAGGATCTTCTGTTCCGTTCCAGAGACGGACATTTTCAATATGGAAACTGACCGACATATGGCTGCCTGTAATTTTCTGACAGACCGTCTGATCACCGATGCTGATGCGGACGGCATCCCCGCCGCTCTGCCATGTTTCAATAGTGACATCCGCGCTGCAAGTTTCAGGATTCACAGCCGGCGTCACTTTTATACCGGATGTTCCGTCTTTTTCCAGTTCAAAATGCTGCCGCGGAACCATAATCAGATTTACATCCCGGTAAAGACCACCGTAGAATGTAAAGTCCGCTTTCTGAGGATAGATATAATCATTTGCCCCATTATCCACGCTGATGCAGATCAGATTGTGATCCTGCAGCGCATCGGTAATATCGGTACGGTAAAGAGAATATCCGCCTTCATGCCGCGCATGTCTGATTCCGTTCACATAGACCTCGGAAATATTTGCGGCACCTCCGACTTCAAGAAACAGTCTCATGTTCTTTTCCGGTCTGCCGGTTTCCAGTTCCCGGCAGTACATCGCGGTTCCGCGCCAATAGTCATTGCCGCCGTCCTGACCGTCTTCCGCATTCCATGTATGGGGAAGACTGACGCTTTCCCATCCGGAAGGCAGTACATCCGGAATATCAGCGGTTTTGCAGAATTTCCATCCCTGATTCAGCGATATAACTTTTCTCATTTTTCTCACTCCAATTCATATTTCATCAGTGCATCTCTTTTTAAGAAAACCTCTGACTTTTGCTTCAGAGGCTTTTCGTCTGATGAAAGAAACTGTTTTCAGTGTTTCTGTGCTGCCAGGTTTTCAGCCTTGCGCTTTGCATTCGCTTCCTGGATCTCAACCATCTTTTCAGCGGATAGCGGATACCAGTGCATTGCGATAATTGAGCTGACCCATCCGAAGATCATCATGCCGAGCCACATTATCATTGTGACAGCGAACAGTTTCGGATTGGACGGATCTCCGGGCTGCGGAACGTCGGCAACATATCCGATCGTTGCCAGCATGGCAGCTGTCAGAACGCCGCCGACCGAAGCAACGATTTTTCCGAGCATTGTAATTGTTGCGACAACCAGACCCGGTTCATATTTGCCGGTCAGATAGAATTCATAGTCCGCAATATCCTGATACATTGTTGTTACACAGGACTGCGTTGTTGCCTTCGAGGCTGTCAGCAGTGAATACAGAACAATGAAGATAAATGTCGGAACAGGCGAAACACTGACCTGAGTATAATCACAGAACAGGAAGAAGAAGAACATTGCCGCAGCGATTCCGCATGCAATCCATGTGTACTGAAGATATGCTTTTCCGGCACCGATCTTTTTTGCTCTGCCGGTAATAAATGTGACTGTAATCAGTGTGGCAATGGTTGTGTAGATGCTGATGTCACCGGTGAATCTGTAGTTTCCGATCAGAATTCCGAATACCAGTGTGCTGACAACAGCAGCGGATGCGACTTCGTTTGCCAGTTTGTCTGTTGCATCGGCGATTGCGCCGGTCAGGAATGCGGAGTTGTGCTTCAGCATGCCGAACATGTCAATCAGGCTGACTTTGACACCGGGTCTGTGATGAGCTGCGACATTTTCATATGTATCACAGTCTTTCAGGGCGATGAATGCCAGGATATCCATCACCGTGCAGACGATCACACAGGCGAGACCGATGTCCTGCATCATTTCGAACGTCATGCCACCATATTTCGGGAAGAGAACCTTTGCTCTCCACAATGACAGCATTGTTGTCAGAATCATGACATAATACTGGGAATAGCGACCGATGAGAGGACGCTGCTTCGGATTGTTTGTAATCAGATTGGACGCAATATTCTTTCCCTGATTATGAATCGTACGTCCGAGCACATAACTCATATAGCAGATTGTGTACGGAATTAATCCCTTGCCGGGGAAGAGCCACATCACACCGACAACCGAGAAGATCAGGAGAGCCAGGCCAAGTGCCAGAATCGGACGGACCGCACCATATTTCTTGCTGTTTATCTTTGCACAAATAACTGCACAGATCGGATCGGTAACCGCATCAAACAATTTTCCTGCGGATACGACAGATGCCGCAACAGCAGTCGCCAGTCCGTATCCTCCTTTTGCAATATATGCATTTAATGTAAATACGATCATGAAGAAGTTGCCCACGGCAGGCACACAGGAATAGAACCATATCTGCCAGGGTTTTGCGCTGGTATATACTTTTTTGTCCGCTGTGGACACATTGTTTGCAGTACTCATTTTCTATCTCCTTTTTTAGATTCAGAACCACCTGGGGAACACAGGCAAACAAGGCGCCTTTCTGTTCTTCACTGCTTCCTCTGAGTTTTTCCATTTGAAGTATCGCATATAGAAAGAAAGCAAAATATGTAATATCTGGATAAAAAAATAAAATATTTGCTTTATTTACTGCAAAGCAAATATCTTTTCTGTGCTTATTATATGAACTGTCCGTTTCACATTTTCAAATGTTTTTTCCGATAGGCGGCAGGCGGTATTCCTGTCACTTTTTTAAATGTTACAGCAAAATAATTCCGCTCTCCGAATCCCAATGCTGCCGCGATATCCTGAATTGAATCCTTTGTTGACACCAGAAGAACCTTGGCCCGCTCCACTCTTGCATTCCTTGTATACTCATCAATACTGATTCCGGTTTCTTTCTTAAAGATACGGGAAAGATAATAGTCCGCATAGCCTACACGCTCTGCAAGAAGCCCTGTAGACAGTTTGTCTCCCAGATGATTCTGAATATAATCGCAGGTACTCCGGACCGGTTTGCTGTAAGGAAGACTGTTCTTTTGCTTATGGACCAGCTGCACAAAATCCGCGTACAGTTCCCTGCCGATCTGGCTGACCTCCGTAACACTCTGAGCCCTTTCCACTTCCTGTACATAAGCATCTTTCCGGTTGTATGCTGTTTCTGCCGGCAGACCTCCTTCAATCGCCGCATGGGTACAAAGCGCAATAAACTGAACCTGTCCGAGTTTTGCATTTTGAAGTGCATTTGAGGAAAGTATATCCTTTCCGACCAGATTTCTCGAAACTTTGTCAATAATACTCCCGTAATTCAGATCACCGTTGCGGATCATGCTGAGCAGCGACTGTTCAGACATATATACCTGGATTCTGTCAGCGTATTCTTTCGGTTCATCCGATTTTTTCGGCCATCTTTTTTTCTTTTCCTTCTGCATAATCACATCACTGACAGCGATCTTTTCTCCGGTAATAAAGTGATGCATCATCATGATTCTGTGTATGAACATCAGCGGACTGAGAACCGGAAGAGCTCTCATGAATTCCAGAAAACGCGGTTTCCATTTCATGCTGATTCTGCCGCTGATAATATGTTCCATCTCCGCCGGACTTATTTCATGGGATAAGACCGGACCTATCACATGAATTCTTTTTGCTTCATCTCCGGTTTCATATACAGCCCCCCAGACAAGTCCGTAATTACTGCTGAGCATCAGCGGTGCCGGATCCTGAACCTGATCGATCATGAACTGGAAACAATCGGTATTTCGGAATATTAAATCCAGACCGGGATACGGACAATTGGAAGACAGAAGAGTCCCTTCCGTATCATAGGTCCAGACAAAGCAGACCGAGTTATAGGAAAGCAGTTCTGAAAAAGTCTTCAGACGTTCATCAATTTCGGCAGACGTGAATCTCATAATTCATTCCTCATCAGTTCTTGTTTTATGTTCGGTTTCATGCATTCTTATCATGTGTATCTGAAATTATATTCTGTTTTTAACATTATACTCCGATGCTGCAAGTCAGCGAAGTCTGTTCTGATTAACTGATGATAGCATGACAGTCCGAAGCACATGCAATTTATTAATCCGGAAACAAAAACGCAAATTATCAAATGCCGCTTGATTTCTGCTGTTTCTTATCTCTGTGTCAATCGTGTCAATCGATCAAAAGAATTAACTATATAGCTGTTAACCGGTGCAGCCGGCTTCCTGGGGTCCAGCATCTGCTCACACTGTTCCGCAAAAACTATACGTCATGTGCGAAAGAGCTTTACGTAACGCATCTGCACAAACATTCATCTTCTTTCCGCAGTCGGTGTCATTACGGCACTGGTGTACGGTCTTTCTTCTGCATTTAAAACCTCATAAAAATGGATGAGACACATGATCTCATCCATTTTCTGTATTCTGCTGATCATCCGGCAAAACTTCCGAGATATTTCAGACTATCTTTCGGAATTCTTGTCTGGGTGCTGCGGTCGACCGCGATCAGACCGAATGTCATGCTGAAGCCCTTCTGCCACTCAAAATTATCCATCAGGCTCCAGTAGCAGTATCCCTTTACGGGGATACCGTCATCCATGCAGTTTTTCACACCCTGCAGGGCTCTGCGGATGAATTCCACTCTTCTCGTATCATCAGAAACTGCTACGCCGTTTTCCGTTACGATCAGGTCCCCTTTGAAATCTTCATGAACACGGCGGATGACATGTTCCAGGGCTTCCGGATAGAATTCATAATCCATCTGGGTCAGTTCCGCTCCTTCCGGACACGGCAGCTGTCCTTCCGGACCGTATTGGGTTCTGGTATAGTTCTGTACTCCCAGGAAGTCATCGCCTTCAAGATAAGGCAGATAATGTGTAAACTCTTCTTCCCAGGCAGCCTGTTCAAACTGCTCTCCGCCGGGCAGCGCCTGCAGGTCATGCATGGACAGTGTGATGCCGACTTTGATATCAGGATACAGTTCTTTGATCGCCTGTTTTGCGGCCTGGTGTGCTCTCATGACCAGAAGATCACCTTCCGGTGTACGGGAACTGACGAAGATCTGAGGCTGCGGTGTGCCGAATATCTCAGCATTTTCCATTGCCGCATACTTCATGTTCTCCATCATCTTTTCAAAGTTCATGCCCACCTGGACAGTCCCCTCTGCTTTCTTTGCGTTTTTCGCAGCCTGTTCTGCCATCAGACGGAATCTTTTTGAGATCGCAGCCAGCTGGAGTCCCATATTTGCTTCATTGATCGTACAGATGTAATTCAGTTCAGATCCGAGTTTCTGCGTTACATATGACGCATATCTGCGGAAATATTCCACTGTGCTTTCTGCTTCCCATCCGCCTTTTCTGATCAGCCATACCGGACTGGTGAAATGCATTAATGTGACAAGCGGTTCAATATGGTGCTGTCTGCAGCAGGCAATGACCTTACGGTAATGCTCGATCTCATTCTCATCGAACTTTCCTTCTTCCGGTTCGATCCTTGCCCATTCCACTGAAAAACGATAGGCATTCAGTCCTGCATCTGCCATCAGCTGAATATCTTCTTCATAACGGTTGTAATGGTCGCAGGCTTCACCGCTTGGTTCGGTAAAACTGGTATGGGGCATATGTTCCTGTGCCCAGTAATCACTGTGAATATTGTTTCCTTCTACCTGGTGCGCAGCAGTTGCGGCACCGATCAGAAATCCTTTCGGAAATGTCATATTATTCTTCCTCCATTTTCCTGCATATGCCTTCTGTGATTCTGTTTTCATTAAAGGCATCCACTCTTATCACATAGTTTCTTCCATCGATCAGGGCACCGATCCGGTGTTCTCCCGGTTCAAACACCATCATACTGTGATACAGTTTTTCTTCCGATGATCCGAACAGGATATTGTATCCAAGGGTGTTTTCCTGCGGTTCGATATTTACCAGCATATCCAGACTCCCGGAACGCTCTGCGCTGAATTCCGGTACAGCCGGCTTTTCTCCCTCGCCCAGTCCGAATACCCGCAGACCGGAAACACAGGGGTTCTGTTCATACGGAACAGCAATATTACTTAAACGCAGATAACGGATCTGCAGACCTTCTTCCCTGACGATCAGGTCATGGGAGAGATCTGTATCCACATTACTCTTGTCCTCTATAACGAACCAATTTGTTCCGTCAGAAGATCCTTCCAGTTTCCATTGTGTCTTCAGATCACGTTCTTCGATATAGCGTGCCTGGGAGCCCGGACGGATCTCACCGGGACAGGGAATGTCGATATGATCATCCGCAAAGTTCACCTGGATGGCATGGACAGAGAACTCTTTTCCAAGATCCAGCATCAGCCATTCATCTCTGCTGTTTGTTTCTGCTCTCCACCAGGTCTGCACATTTTCTTCAGCCGCCTTTTCCGGTCCGTGTCCTTCTGTGCAGGAGGAAGCGCTCATTGCTTTGTTCACGCTTAACAGCATCCACTCCGGATCCCTCCAGGCATCCTGACGAAAGCCTGAGCAGCTCATCGGCCAGTCACCGTAGCGCTGATTACAGTACAGCTCCCCGTCCTGATCAAAGCCTGCCGGCCAGAGACCGACTCTGCGTTCAAAATCATGGTTTACGGAAATACGCATTGTGGAAGTATGCCACCAGTTGCCCTGGTCATCCTGCATTGTGGAACCATGTCCTGCACCGGGAATAAATCCGCCCGGTTTGTAGGAGTACGGACTGTTTTCCGCTAGGACGAACGGTCCGAGCGGTGTTTCTCCGACATACACAGCATCGGAATACGTGTTGTACTGCGTACCGGGCGACGCATACTGCAGATGGTATTTCCCGCAGTGCTTTGTCATCCATGCGCCTTCAATATACGGGCGGTTGGTAAACATGCCCCTGATCAGCGGTGCCACACCCGGCGGCAGACGGTCCTCCGGCACCCCGCTGTGTTTCAGGTAAGCCTGATATTTTGCCTCAACTTCTTCCTCTGATGCAGGAAGTGTTGTATTGTTTTCGCCGATCCTCTCATATCCGATATGGTGCGGGTCACCGAAGAGCAGTTCTTTCTTTTCCGTGACAGGTTTCAGTGTTTCAGGGTCAACCTCAACACCGTATACCGGTGTCGTATTGGAGCAGCCCCAGTAGAAATACATTCTGCCGTCATCATCCCGGAACAGGTTGGGATCCCAGAACGGGAATGTTCCTTCGATCTTCTCATAAGGACCGTTCAGGATATCCTTTGTCCGGTAATAATTACAGGCATGTTCCCGGTTGGAAGCACAGTAATATACATAGTCTCCGATCACCCGTACATCCGGCGCGTAATCATATAAGGGCAGTTCTGCCGGCAGACGGTGATTCTCCCAGCTCACCAGATCATCCGATACCCAGACACCCAGCGTCATGGACGCAAAGATCCAGTATCTTCCCTGAAAGCAAATCATTGAAGGATCTGCGGCTTCCCTGCAGATCTGCAGCTGTCCATGCTTTCTCGGGTCCGCATTGAACTGATAACGATAATTGATATTCAGAGGATTACAGAAGTATTTCATAGTGGTGTGCTCCTTTCCCTGCAGACTCCTTTCTGCCATCCGGCAGTTCGATCTCTGCTTCAAGCGGTACAGTGATATCCAGGATCAGCTTTCCTGACCCGTATTTCCAATTGCTTTCGATCGTTCCGACAGGAGAATTCCAGCGGGCACATGCATATCCGAGCAGTTCGGAAGGCTGCGGTTTGACCGTGATCCTGCCGGCATTCAGATGAATGCCGCATACCCCGCTGAACAGCCAGCCGCTGATGGCTCCGTAAGAGTAGTGATTCAGTGAATCATGTACGGTACCGTCTTCACGGATCCCGTCCCATGTTTCCCAGATCGTAGTCGCTCCTTTTCTGACAGCATACAGCCAGCCCGGGCATTCTTCCTGAAGCAGCAGACGGTATGCCATATCCGCATAACCATGATCCGCCAGTACCCGGCACAGATCCGGTGTGGAAAGGAAACCGGTATTCAGGTGATATCCGTTCTTTTTCACAAGTTCATTCAGTGCGTATGCAGCATCTTCCGCTTCATCCCCATCCAGCAGTCCGAAGGCCAGCGGACGGACATATTCACACTGCCGCTCAGATTCGATCCTGCCGTTCTTTGTGCAGGTATACCGATATGCCAGTTTCGCATTCTCCGCGATCTCAGCGTATTTCCTTGCGTCTGTGTTTTTCCCGAGTATCTCTGCGATCTGTTTCATCAAGGATGCGGACCGGAAGTAGTATGCTGTTGCGACCTCCGGATTGCCGTGCATCATGGTCTGCTTCATCGCCTCGGTATTGTCCACATCCGGCTGGCACCATTCCCCGAAATGGAAGCCTTCATCGACCAGATATTTCTTATAAGGGTTTTTCATGTTTCCAAGCCGTGTTTTTGACGCACGCTTTTCACAGAAAGCCATCCATCCTTTCATCATACGGTAATTTTCTGACAGGATCTCTTTCTTTCCATATGCATTATATAAAGCCCATGGTACCAGGATACATGCATCGCCCCATCCTGCGGATCCCTGCAGCATGTTCGAGATCACGCTTCCGCTGTTGTTCACCGGTGCGATATTCTCTACAAGACCGTTGTCATGCTGTGCAATGCGGCATTCTTCCAGCCATTTTTTCAGCACAGGATAGCAGTCAGCCAGGTATACGGCAGTCGGCGCAAATACACCGGCATCACCGGTCCATCCTGCTCTTTCTCTTGTCGGACAGTCGGTCGGGATGTCCACGAAATTGGAACGCATGGACCAGAGGCTGTTCAGAAACAGCCTGTTCACATCTTCATTCCCGCATGTAAAGAAGCCTGTCTGCGGCATTTCGGAATATACAGCAATGGCTGTAAACTGCGCGTCGGAAAGATCGATGTCTGTTTCAACTTTCGCATAACGGAAGCCGAACATGCAGAAAGAGGGATGATAAACATTTTCCCCGTCTTTGCAGATATACTCTGTCTTCTGGGGAATGCCTCCGTTTTGATTGCGGTCCCCCGGGTCAAAGTTGCTCTGGGTGAAATTACCGTTTTCATCCAGTGTTTCCCCGTGCCATAATGTGATCTTCTGTCCTGCTTCCGCATGGACCCTGATCTCAGTATAACCGGCAAGGTTCTGCCCGAAGTCGATCACCGTTTCCCCGTTTGGTGTTCTGATGATCTTTCCTTCAAAGCGTTCCTGTTCTCTGACCGGTACGCTCTGATCCGCTTTCAGGTTTCTGTATTCGAAATCCCTGACAGTCACATTGTGCCATTCCGTGATCTCTTCCTTCCGGGCATCATACGTTTCTCCCTGCTGAAGATCATTCACCCTGACCGGTCCCTGTTGGGAAGCTTCCCAGGTCTCATCACTGAAGCAGATCGCCTTTCCGTCTGCTTCCAGCTGACAAAGCAGCGCAATATCTTCACCGTAATAATTACGCAGACCGTCAATACCGACACTTCCCCGGTACCAGCCGTCTCCCAGTGTGACGATCAGTTCATTTGTTCCTGTTTTCAGAAGATCACAGACATCATATGCCTGAACACAAAGACGTTTCCGATAGTCACCGGTTCCCGGTGCCAGCACAAAGTTTCCGACACGCTGTCCGTTCAGATATGCTTCATAAAGACCATGGCATGTCATATAAAGCACTGCAGACCTGATCGTTCCTGCCTCAAACTGTTTGCGCAGTACTGAAGCAGGCTGCTTTACAGACGGATCATGCGGCAGCTCCGGATCGATCCATTTTGCCTGCCAGACTGCAGGAAGTGTTCCGTAATAACGATTCTTTTCCATATCAGAACCTCTCATTCAGCCATGCGGCACTCAGTTCAATACTCTTCAGCGGATCTTTATCGATCCAGTTCTTATGACTTTCCAGTACGACAGCTTCTATGCCATTGCCCACAGCAATATCCTTCAGTCGGTCGAGATCCATGTTTCCTGTCCCAAGCTCCATACTGTCTGCTTTCAGGATCGGCGTCATTGCCGGACCTTTCTGCCTGCTTCCCCGGTCATTGATATGCCAGAGCTTCATGCGTGAACCAAGCTTTTCCATCCAGCCTGCCGCATCGGCTCCTCCGTCCGTAAACCAGTAGCTGTCAAACTCAAAGTTCACATATTCCGGATCTGTTTCGCCAAGCAGGATGTCGTATGCGCGTACACCCGGCTTGACCTGCAGCAGTTCCACATTGTGATTGTGATAAAGCAGATGCAGACCATTTTCCTTCAGCGTTTTTCCTGTCTGGTCCAGACGTCCTGCCAGTTCTCTTACAGATGACTCATCAGAATAATCGAACCGGTACATCCCTGTTATGACCACTGTATCCGTATTGAAACTCTTCGCTTCCCTGATCACTTCATCTGTTTCCTTTTCCAGTGATCCCAAATCAGCATGAAGACTGATCACGGACAGTCCGCTGCTCCTGAGCATTTCATGCCAGTCCAGCTTTCCGCCGTTTCCCGTCGGCATGCCTGCCGCCTTTGTGAGTGCCCTTACCATCAGGGAACTGGGGTGGATCATAAAGCGGTTCAGTTCGATCCCGTCATAGCCGGCTGTCCTGATCCTGTTCAACGCGTTCATTGTCTGTTCTCTGTTTTTTGTTACAGTTCCCAGCATGATCTGCTGTACACCTTTTCTCATATGATCCACCCTTTCTCTAATTTGCTTATGCTTTTTTGATTCCTTGCAGAACACGGTTGAGCTGCTTGATGCTTTCTTCATCCGCTCCGCTCTGCTTGAGCAGGGATATCAATGTCATTCTGGCCATCATTCTCTGAAGGCCGGGATTATCTTTGACCGCGTCTGCTACATCACCGCGCTCAGACGCGCCTTTTGCCATCATTGCATCGATGATCGCTCCTGCCTGCGGATTTTCACGGATCGCACCCAGCGTATCCTGAATGGAGAAGCAGGAAGGATCGATCTCATTTGCATCAAACCAGTTGGTGACGGAAGCTGCTGCTTTATTGAAGATATAGCTTTCTTCCGGTTCGCTGACTCTGTTGATGCACATCGTGTCAGACACATTTCCGGCTTCCGCACGGATCACGTGATTGCCCATCAGCGGGATCCTGAAGCGGAATACAGTCTTACCTGTTTCCGTCCCGATCAGTGTACCGTCGACATACAGACGGACTTCATTCTGATTGGAATATACTTTGATCTCTGTTTCATCTTCGCAGCGGTTCACATATCTCTTTCCGCACAGATGTACAAACGGTTCTTTATGATTCCAGGCAGCTTTGTACAGCCAGAATGCATCCTTGCGGGTCTGACGGTCGAATGTCACCAGTCCTTTCTGGTTTTCGCCGTGCTTTCCGCCTTCATCTCTTCCGTCTGCCGCAAAATCAAACAGATTCCACACATGTGTTGCCCAGAGATACGGACGATCTTCGATCATCTTCAGCATATGTTCATGATACAGCGCCTGATATTCTTCCGTATAGTCACCCTTTTCCGGATGGGATGAATGGAATGCCGGGTTGGCATCAGCACCGTATTCGGAGAATCCGATCACTCTGTCCGGATATTTTTCGTGGTATTCATCGAAGAACTCATCATTCTGTTCCAGATCACCGAGATACCATCCGAAGTACAGGTTGTAGCTGTTGATATCCGGGATATCCAGGATCGGACTGTCTGTTTCGAGCATGAATACATTCGCCATGGTCGTCAGACGTGTCGGATCCATTCTGTGGCACAGTTCATTCAGCAGTCTGTGGTTTTCCAGCAGATCTTCATTGACTGCGCTGGCAGCGGTGATCTCATTGGACAGGCCCCATACCGCAATGCACGGATGGTTATAGCACTGGGTGATCAGTTCTTTCATCTGACTCAGTGTATTTTCCCTGCCTTCACTCATATGCATCGTGATATAAGGGATCTCCGCCCATACAACGATGCCGTTTTCATCACACAGATCATAGAATTCCTGAGCATGCTGGTAATGGGCAAGACGCAGTGTATTGGCGCCGAGTTCCCGGATGATCGCCATATCCGCTTCCAGGTCTTCTCTGCCGACAGCGTTTCCTTTGCCTTTCAGATCCTGATGGCGGCTGACTCCGCGCAGCGGATAGCTGCGTCCGTTCAGGAAGAAGCCCTTCTGCGGGTCGCAGGCGAATACCCTGCAGCCGAATCTTGTGCTGACTTCATCACCGGAAGCCAGTTTTGCGGATGCTGTATAGAGGAACGGATCATCCAGACCGTCCCACAGATGTACATTTTCAATGACGAATTCCGATTTCTTTTCACAGGTTTTTGTTTCCCCGTTGACTGTGATCTCAACGCTGTTTCCGTTATGCCATGTCTCGACAGTGACATGTGCGCATTTCTTCTCAAGATCTACGACAGGCGTCACTTTAATGCCCGGTGTTCCGTCTTTCAGCAGTTCAAAGTGTTCTTCGGGAACCGTGATCAGACTGACCGGTCTGTAAAGACCTCCATAGAAGGTAAAGTCTGCTTTCTGCGGATATACCGTACGGCTGTCCGTATTATTGACGGATACTGCCAGAATATTTGTTTCTGCCAGATGCCCGCTCAGTTCCGTACGGAATGCGGAATAACCGCCGTCATGATGCACGAGATGTTTTCCGTTCAGATATACATCCGCGCTCATTGCCGCACCGGCAAATTCAAGAAACAGACGTTCTCCTTCTGTTTCTTCTTTGCTGAGTTCACGTACATACCAGCATGTTCCGCGGTGGTAATCATTTCCGCCGTCCTGTCCGTCAACAGCATTCCATGTGTGCGGCAGGGAAACCGTTTCTCCCTGTGCAGCATATTCCATTGCTGTTTCGCAGGGAATATCGGCTTTCAGGAATTTCCATCCGTCTTTCAGTACTGTGATCTTACGCATTTACCGGATCTCCTTTATGCAGTTCTTCTTCCAGGTATGCTTTCTGTGCTTCTTCTTTTCTGTCCGCGATGTCTTTCTGTACTCTTTCCATTTCTTTTCTGTCGAGTCCGCAGCTCTTCATTGCCCACAGTGTGCAGAGGAAGCCAAGAATAGCAAGACCGTATCTCAGGAACATTGTCATAATGAATACACCTGCAGTCGAAGGATCACCGGGCTGCGGCATAGTCGCTGTATAGCCGATCAGGGCAACGCATCCGGTTGCGATCGCAGCAGAGAAGGAAGAAACGATCTTATCTACCAGACTGTAAGTACCGGTGACAACAGCCGGAATGTACTTTCCGGAACGGTCAAGTTCATAGTCGATGATGTCAGCCATGAAGCCTGTATTGGCAGTCGTAACACACATTGAGAAACCATTGACGATAAAGGTCAGAACAACGAATACGATCATTGTGATCCCCATATGTGCGATGGACTGTGTTCCTGCAGTGAAGCGGACGATGATGAAGAAGAGGATCATAACTGCATTGGCGATCAGTGAATTGCGTGTCCAGGTAACAATGGATTCTTTGTTGCCGTGTTTACCAGCGTAGCGTGCCCCATAGATCGCAAACAGGATGGACGGCAGCATGCCGATCATGCTGAGAGTTGTCGCAAGACCCATATTTCCGATCAGGATGCCGTTCAGCATCGTGCTGACGATCGATGCAGCAGAAGCCTGCTGGGCGATCTTATCGGAGGAAGCGGAGATGATGTAGCTCTGAAGGGGTTTGTTGCTCTTGAGTACGTCCACCATATCACTCAGCTTCAGATGTTCTGTCTTGCCGATACCTTCGAAGTTTTCCGGTTTATCATAAGCAGAGATACCGATGCATACCAGCACGACACCGACAAAGGAGAGCGTTACGCACAGCCATGTTACGATGTTCAGGAATTCCTGATTGAAGCTTCCGCCGAATGCCGGCATCAGTTTTGTATAGACAATGATATTCAGTGCCATCGGTGTGATGTAGTTCAGTGCTGTCTGCCAGACACCGACTGTCGGACGCTGTTTCGGATCATTTGTCATCAGTGCAGGAAGTGTCTGCGCAGTCATATTGATGATCGTATAACCGATGACATACAGCATATAGAATCCAAGGAATGTCGCAACTCCGTGTCCCTTGCTGGAGAAGAAGTTGAATAAGCAGAGCAGGCCGGTGCACTGGATCACCCAGCCCAGCAACATCAATGGACGTACTTTGCCGAACGGTGTCATAACACGGTCATAGAGGAATGCCAGGATCGGATCCGTGATCGCGTCAAAGATACGTGTAAATGTGAGCAGTCCGCCGACCACAAGTGTTGCGATTCCGTAACCGATGCTTGCGGAATAACTTGCAAGACCGATCAGGAAGTAAACAGCCATTCCGTTAAATGCGTTGAAGGCGACCAGAATGATCTGCCAGAGCTTTGCGCGGCGGTATTCAACAGTACCAGCCGTTGTCTGAGTAAGTGTTTCTTTTTCCATGAGTATTCTCCTTTTTTGGGTCCGGTGCGCTTGATCTGCACCTCACAATTAGATTATAGGTGTAAGCGTTTCCATGTCATAGTCAGAAACTAAGGCCAAAATTACAAAAATTCGTGTTGTACAGGCCTGAAAACAGCGCATAATATAAAAGAATATCTTTTTTTCGGTATTCAGGAGGTGATCTTATGCCTATGTCGACCGGTATACAGAATCTGGTGCTGTTTCAAAGTCTTATCCCGAAGAGTGAAAAACTTTATATCTGGTGCTATGACAGCAAAGGCGGATTTATTGGGTCCTCCTGTCCCGAAGAAGAACAGACTCTGCTGGATCAGACGTTCTATTTCTTCGGGGGTCTTGAGAAACTGACTTCCTATGCAGCAGATACAGAAAAAACATATCCCGAGATCGTTGGTTCCCCGATCGGCATGCAGTGGGCGCTGACTTATGAATCTGAGCGCAGCAGAAACCTTATATTTGTCATCGGTCCGACATTCTACAGTCCTCCGGATGAACAGCAGGTCCGCAGTGCTCTGGTCCCGTATATCAGAAATCCGGTCCGTTCTTCATGGGCGGACAGTCTTTGTGATCTCCTGCAGGATCTGCCGGTCATGTCCTATTCCATCTTCATCCGTTATGCCCTGATCATACATAATACGCTGACCGGACAGCAGCTGGATCTGCAAACACTGCAGAGCAGTTACACCTCAGGTATGAATATCAGGAACTATGAAAGCATCAATCATGACAGGTACAAAGTCTATACTGCTGAAAAAGCTATGCTGGACACTGTCAGACGGGGCGATATTGATTATATGGATGCCCTGCAGAACAGTACAAAACTGAGCACCGGTGTACCGGTCAGGGGACAGGAACCTCTGCGTCAGGTAAAAACAAGCATTATCGTATTCACAACACTGGTAAGCCGGGCAGCCATGGAAGGCGGACTTCCGCCGGATATTGCTTATGATCTTGGTGATTCCTATATCCAGTCTGTGGAAGACTGCCGTGATTCCGGTGAGCTGAGTACACTGGCACATGCCATGTATCATGATTTTGTCTACCGGGTGCATTATCTGCATACCGATCCCGGATATTCCCATGAGATCCAGAAATGCTGTGATTATATCAACCTCAGTCTGGACCGTAAGATACGGACTTCTGATCTTGCCGCATTGGCAGGATATACAGAATATTACCTGACTGAGAAATTCAAAAAGGAGACCGGTCAGTCCGTCTCCTCCTATATACGTTCTGCAAAGATCGAACGGGCAAAGATACTGCTGAAAACGACCTCTCTTTCCGTTCATGAAATATCGGACAAGCTTGCCTTCAACACACCGAATTACTTTATTCAGAATTTCCGTGAGATCACCGGTCTCACTCCGGCACAGTACCGTAAACAGCGGGCGGATGACTGATCCTTTCCTGCTGACAGTGATCTCAGGATTCATTGACAAGTTTTCCGGTCATATATTCCGGTGTCAGTTTCAGAATATATGTCCCCGGACCTGATCTGAGGATCTCCTGACGGATATACTCTTCATCCTGCGTAAACTTACGGCTCAGCTTATCCCCGATATCCGCAATGACCTCCGGATCATCAATGATCTCTATTGTTCCGAACACAATGGCACTGCGTACATTCAATGACCATTCACCTTCATTCCGATAACCTTTATCAAACGTGCAGAATGAAACCTTATGATCCTTCTTCAGCATTTCCAGGCGGTAACCGACTCTTCCCTGATGAAAATAGATACATCCGTCATCTTCGTTATAGTAGTGATTCATCGGCATCCCGTACGGATAACCGTCATCACCATTGACACTCAGTACACCCCTTGTTTCCGTTTTCAGGACATTGATCGTTTCATCCATGCCAAGCTGCTTATGCTTTCTAACCAATTCTCTAAACATACATTGAACCTCCGCTGCTATCAAAGTATCATTCTTTGCGGCAGTTTTGAAAGTGTACAGATGAATTCCGGAAAAATATCTGATCAGATCCGTGTCTTTGTTCCTTCTGCAGTTTCATGATGCCCGGAGATGTTCCCTGCACAAAAAGACAGTCTGAATTCTGTTTTTCAGACTGCCTGATCCATAAAACAATTACAGATTTGCTGCACCGATCATTCCGGCTGTATCTCCCAGCTGGGCAACATTCAGCTCAGGGATGGTTCCGTACACGCCGCCGAAACAGTCTTCCTCCATCATTGTCTTCAGCTCCGGGATCATCTGTCTGACAAATGGAGACAGTGCTCCGCCCAGCAGGATCAGCTGGGGACGGAACAGATTGACGATATTCACGATGCCTGTCCCGAGCATTTCCCGATACTGTTCCACGACTTCTTCCATGTCGATATCATCCAGACTGCTGAAGATCTCCTGCAGGGATACCTCCCTGTTTTTTCGTTGTCTGGCTGCTTTCAGCAATGAAGGCACGGAAGCATAAGCTTCCAGACACCCTTTTCTGCCGCAGGTACACTGTCTTCCTGCCTGGCGGACGACCATATGTCCGACTTCACTGCCGCCCATAATGCCGCCTTCGAATACTTCCCCGTTCAGGATAATACCGCCCCCGACACCATTGCCGAGCGTAAACATCATGACATCGCTGTATTCCTTGCCGGCTCCGGCAACCGCTTCTCCGAGCGCTGCGCAGTCCGCATCATTTGCGATCCTTACCGGACAGGGAATTACTTTTCCGAGGATCTCCTGAAGACTGACATCTTCCCAGCGCAGGTTGTTGGAATAGATCACCCTGCCGTTCCTGCGGTCGATCGTTCCCGGTACACCGACGCCGACTCCGATGCACTGATCAAGAGGCACCTTATTCTCCTCAAGCAGAGCCAGTGTTTTTTCCGCTACTTCATCTACGATTTCCGCAGCTGTCTTTTTTCTGTCAGTCTCATATTCCCTGACTGCGATCAGTTCATTCTGGTCATTGACCAGTCCCATCTGGATCTTTGCCGAACCGATAATAATGCCGGCACGGATCGGGTTGGCTTTTTCCCGTATAGTGGTCAGGAGCGCATCGCACTTTCCTTCGATCGTATAGTCACCGCTGCCTGCTGTCAGAAGCAGGCTGTCGCCTTTACGATAGCTGATCTTTTCCCCGCGGTTATGGATCGTTCCTTCTCCATCCAGGATCAGGATGGAAAGGAATGATGTTTCATCAACATTCCCCTGCATGCGGTATGTCAGCCTGCCGTCCAGATCAAGCTTGTCTACCGTAAAATAATCGCAGTCCGCAATATGCGGATAGTTTTCACCATGCTGAACGATCGGCACACGGTTGGTCACAGCCAGTGCCTTCTCGATATGCAGATCTCTCTTACGGCCGTCCTTCCCGACCCTTCCATAGTCATATACCCGGTAGGTCACATTGGAATTCTGCTGGATCTCCGCGATCAGAATGCCTTTTCCGATCGCATGAAGTGTACCTGATTCAATAAACAGGGTATCCCCTTTATGCACTTCGACAGGATTCAGTACTTCCAGAAGTGTATTGGTCCGGATCCGTTCTGAGAATTCTTCAATGGAGATCTCATTCCTGAAGCCGTAATAAAGATAGGCTCCCGGCTCAGCATCAAGGACATACCACATCTCAGTTTTTCCGTACTGTCCTTCATTCTGCAGGGCATAACCGTTGGAAGGATGGACCTGGACAGACAGATTGTCCTTGGCATCGATGAACTTTGTCAGGATCGGGAATTCCCGGAATCTGCGGCAGTGAGTGCCAAGCACTTCCATGCCGTTTTCATCGATGTACTCCTTCAGGCTTTTCCCGGCATACGGCCCGTTTTCGATCATGGACGGACCATCAGGATGGCAGGAAAGTTCCCAGGCTTCTGCAAGCACATCACCGTCATATTCTACGTTGAATTCATTTTTCAGTCTCTGCCCGCCCCAAAGATAATCCTTGCAGGCAGGCTTCAGTTTCAGAATCGTCATATCAGCTCCTCAATTGTTTTCAAATACGAGACATGCAGCCCCGAGAAGTCCGCAGTCTTCATCCAGGGTTGCTTTCCGGATATTTACATACGGCCGTACGACCGGATAAACTTTTGTCTTTACAAGTTCTTCCACTTCCTGTACAAAACCGTCGATCTTCAGTGCGACCGATCCGCCGAGAATGATAATATCCGGGTCTGCAAAACCGATCACACCGGCTATATAATTCGCAAGATACTGTTTTGCCTCATTCATGATCAGCTTTGCGGCAGGATTTCCGGCACGTGCCAGATCATTTACATCTCCGGCATGCCTGATGACCAGTCCTGCCATGACAGCCCTATGACCGATCGCTGTACCGGAGCTGATCGCTTCCAAAGCTCCTGCCAGCAGTTCGCCATGCTGCGGGCCGTTGGCAAACAGGATCGTATTGGCTACTTCGTTTGCAAATCCATGAGCACCGCGATAGATCTTTCTGTCAATGACCAGACCGGCGCCGAGTCCCGTGGATACCGTCAGATACTGCACGATACGGTGATCCTTCCCTGCGCCGAGCAATGCTTCTGCCAGGGCTGCCAGATTAGCGTCATTTTCCAGATATACGGGCATACGCATGAGCAGCTCCAGTTCATCCGTGATATTCAGGAAATGCCATGGTCCGTGCAGGTTCGGCGGAGTCAGTACTCTGCCATTGATCAGGTCCAAAGGTCCGGGACAGGAAAGCCCGGTACCGATGACCTGTTTATCGAATCCTCTGATCGTTTCACATATCTTTTTCAGCACTGTCCAGGGATCTTCTGCGTCTGTCGGGAACTGGATGCGTTCTTCAATGTCGTAGTTTTCGTTGATCAGTGCAATTCTTGTATTTGTTCCACCGATATCGACTGCCGCAGCATATTTCATGATTCCTTATCCTCCCTGCACAGTAATGATTCTCGTGATAGATTGAAATTGTTGATGTTTTTGGAAGGCGTATCTGATGATCTTTAAAAAAAGTATAACAGAAATCTGCCGTGGAATATGTGCAACAGTAAAGTCCGGTATATATCCCGCTCAGATCACAAAAAGGAGAACCTCACGGTCCTCCTCAGTATGATTTTATTCAGATCATCGATACAACAAACATTCCGATGCACATCACGGTGAACGTGATCATACCGGGATTCATCCAGGATGCCCTTCTGCCCTCACGCAGAACCAGTTCATCCGACTGTGTATCAAATCTGACAGTTCTCGCCCTGATGCACAGGCGTACAAACCCCAGCAGATATGCCGCAAACAGGATCAGGAAATACGCACCTCCCAGGATCAGCTTCAGTGATACGTTATCGGATATAAAGTCCGGCATATGAGTTACCAGATACGGAGCGATAATGCCTCCCATGAAGTTGATCAGCATGTGCAGGATGATCGTATATCTGAGCCTGCCGGTATTCAGATATACATATCCGAATATCAATCCCAGCATCGTCGCATAGAAGAACTGGTTCAGATTGCCATGGAACAGGCCGAATGCTACAGCACTGAGAATGACTGCCGTCCTGCCGCCGAACCGCTTTGTCCTGTCGATCAGGAATTTCCGGAATACCGTCTCTTCAAACAACGGTCCAAGGATCACAGCAAACAGCAGTTTCAGCGGGATATTATCTTCCATCAGCAATGACTGTACATTATTCTGGGAGACAATATGCAGGAAGCGGTTCAGCGCATTGGTTACAAGCAGTCCGAATACATTGGCTGAATACATCAGGAACAGGCTGATCAGGAAGCTGTCAACAGCGTCCCGTACGTTAAGCCTTACGGATGTACTCCCGGATGACGGTACCGCCCTGGCAGCCGGCAGCAGCAATAATCCGCTGACCCAGATCGGCAGGAATACCAGACTCCATTGGAGAAATACATTTTCCGTCTGCAGTTTTGAAGCCAGAAGCTGCAGGATCACACTGGAAGCCAGCAGCGCGCTCAGAGAGAAACCGAGTCTGCTGAAGATCTGTTTTGCGTCATCCTGACTTCCCCTGCTGCAGGTGAGCCTGACCTGTCTGCCCTGTACCGGGTCACGGTACATTCCGGCAAGTCCGAAGAACAGACTGCCAAAGAACACATTCAGCAAAGCGACTGCCATTCCGGCTCTTCCTACCTTGTTGTATGCATATCCCATCGCAATGACCGCAATATCCGGAAGCAGTCCGAAATACAGGAACAGGATCAGAAGCGTCTGCCGGATATTTTTGGAAAGTGATTCCGGGAGTGAAAGATCCAGGAATGTTCTGGCGGATGTTGCGTAATAATCGACCGATACAAGTACCGGGATCCAGGCCAGCGCCTCAATCGGATCCGCCTTCAGAAATATCGTACAGAAGATCAATGACGGCAGCAGATCCAGAAGACAGCAGACACATCCTCCTGCAGTGGAATAAAACAGTTTTTTCCAGGCGCTTTCCGGTATCAGTACAAAGAATGGTTTCGCCGCGTCATCATTCATCGGATTTCCAAGAGACCGGTAGAACACGAGAACTCCCAGTACCAGCACAGCCGGCAGAAGCGAATCCTTCTGAAGAACAAGTCTGACAAATGCAGACATTCCTCCGGCACACAGCAGATATGTGAGCGCAGTCTTTGACAAAATGCCCTTCCTGATGTCACGGAAGCGTATATGCAGTGTCTTGAAGAAATACACTGAAGCACCGTTTCCGCGCATTCTGCGATCAGACACCATACGTTTCGTTTCTTTGCGTTTCCTAGTACGGACCCTGCCTTCGGTCGCCTCTTCCAGTCTGGCTGCCGTCTCTTCGGTCTTCTTCAGTGCATCTTCATAGAAGTCAGCTTTCATGCCGTAGATCGCCAGAACCATAAGGATACAGAACACCGTCTGGGCAAGGATGAACAGAAGTGTTCGCAGCATATTTCCTTCCTGCGCCGCACGTACCATTCCCTTCATCCAGCCGAATGCCGGTATGTAGTACGATGCCGGCGCATTGAAGAAACCAACTGCCGCAGAAAGCAGGTCTTTCGAACTGCGCAGATAATACATGCCGAACAGAAGCGCGCATCCGGCAGTAAACACAGCCACTGCGTTCACGGTATGTTTTTTTACAAATCCGCTGCGGTAAGACAGCAGATAGATCAGCAGCTGAAACAGCTTGCCGGTCATGATCAGAAAAGCCCATGCAAGGATCAGGGACAGCGCTCCCGGTACCGACATACCGACATTCAGCACCAGGTTCGGCAGCTGAAACAGCATGTAGATACTTCCGGCAAGGGCTGTCGCCAGCTGTGTCGCGATACGGAACATCAGTACCGACTGCGGCCTCATGGGAGACGGGAACAGCAGTGCGGCATCCGCCGGCAGAAACAGCGAAGCGCCGTTTTTCTGGGCGGTGGCTATCTCAAACAGGAGCACACCTGCGATCACAGCACCGGCAGCCAGTTCCGTAATATCTCCGACCGTAATTCCTTCCGGCAGTTCCTGTATGAGATCGGCAGTGCTTTCCTGCGGAACTTCCGCATATGTTTCTTCCGAAATCTCTACAAGTGTCGCCGCGCCGTATCCGATCAGTCCGCCGATCAGTCCGCAGGCAAGGATCAGCACCAGCACCCATGTTTTAAAGATTTTTCTCAGCTGGTTTATGAAGGCATGCAGACTGTAATACAGAAACAGTTTCATTTTGCGAATTCCTCCCCGCTGACTTCATCCCTGCCGATCCCTTCGGTCACGGCAAAGAACAGTTCTTCGAGGGTCTGTCCGTTTTCTTCCAGCTGTTCCCTGGTCACATCCGCCTTGATCACGCCTTTCTGCATGATCAGTGCACGATCAAAGAAATCAGACACACTGTCAATGATATGTGTACTTATCAGCATGGTTTTCCCCAGATCCCTCTGTTCATGGATCATACTGCGGACTTCCTTGATGGCGTGGGGATCCAGACCGATCATAGGTTCATCCAGAAGCAGCACCTCCGGTTCACTCAGGAGGCCCAGGCAGATATTCAGCTTCTGCTGCATACCTTTTGAAAGCTCATCCCCGAACTTCTTTCTGTGCTCATACAGTTCAAAACGTTTCAGAAGCGCTTCACTGCGCTCTTTATAATCCTTCAGGCGGTATGCCCTGGCAAGGAATTCCATATGTTCCCATACGGTCAGATTCGGATAGAGCGCGGGAAGCTCCGGGATATATCCGAGCAGCCTGCGTGCTTCAGGCTGATCCGGAGAGAAACCGTTCACGGTTATCTCCCCTTCAAACCTGAGCAGACCGATCACAGATTTCATCAATGTGCTTTTTCCCGCTCCGTTTGGCCCCAGAAGCACTGTGACACTGCCCTGATCCAGCGTGAATGTCAGATCAGAACAGGCAGCTGTTCTGCCGTAGTGTTTTGTCATGTGGTTTACTTTCAGCATAATACTTCTCCTGTAAAAAAGTGCAGCGGAGCAGCTGCACAGGATTTTCTATTCACGATCCCCATGCACAGCTCCGTGCATGAGTCTCACCTTTCAGAACAGACCGGGCTTTCGCCGTGCTGACGGTCTGTCCGGTTCATCACCGGTTACTCCCTCAATGTGGTTCCAGTATAACGTACTATCCGCAAAGAGTACAGTATTCTGTGAATTATTTCACCATCTTTTCATAATCGATCATGCAGCAATACAGAACTGCAGTGTATGAAAAGACCTCACATTATACATGCAAGGTCTGTATTTGATGTCTGATGCTGATTGCGGCTGATTAAGAAGTTTGTACTTAGTCCTTCTTCTCTTCCTGTTTGTCAGCAGTTTTATCTTTTTTGTCGGTTCCGCGCATCTTTGCCCGTTCCTCCATCTCCTCAGTCACTTTCTGGGCGAACTTACGGGGAATGGGGTTCACTGCCGCATTGGCGATCTGCTCACCGAGTTTTGCCGTGAAGCAGAGTGTGGTCATAAAGGAATCGGGATCCAGCCGGTCCATCGTATCGTGATGGTTATGGATCTCAGCACCGCCGCGCGGGGCAAGTCTTGCAAATGTACATGCAGGAACACCTGCTTCCGCAAAGCTGCTGGAGTCAGAGGAATACATACCTAGCTTCGCGTCAAGCGGGAAGCCTTCCACCTTTGCCAGATGCTCAATGGCATGCATCGTATCCTCACTGCATGAGCAGCGTACATGTTCGTAGCCAAGCGTGACTCCTGTCATATCAAAATTGATATTGAAGATGACATCCTTCAGTTCTTCCTGATGTGCTTCACAGTACTTTTTCGAACCGACCAGACCGATCTCTTCACTTCCGCACAGCAGGAACCGGATCGTCCTTCTCGGTCTGTGTTCTTTGAAGTAATGCATCAGTTCCCATACCGTTACCGAGCCGGTCCCGTTGTCCCAGGATCCCGGGGAATAAGGAACGGAATCATAATGCGCACTGTAAACAAGGACTTCATTTTTCAGATCGGTCCCTTCGATCGTCGCAACAACGTTCCAGGAAGGCTGTTTCACTTCTTCCGTCTTCAGGATGACCCTGACCTTTTCCGGGCGCGAACGTACGAGCTCCTCTCCGTCACACATATGGAGCTTAACACCCGGGATCTCATGAGAAGTTCCAAAGGCGTTGGTCGGCCGCAGTTCATTGCGGATACTGTCTTCTTCATAGATATTTCCGGCCAAAAGGATATAAGCAAGTGCCCCCTTCTCCTTCAGTTTCTTTGCCAGTTCCGGCATAACCCTGCCCTGTACCAAGACGATCTTTCCGGCAATATCCGTCAGGTTTGCGTCCAAACCATTTTCAATATATTTGAATCCGCCGCAGACACCTTCATCCGCAGTGGCTGCTGTTTTTCCGATACCGATCACCGGGTATTTCCTATATTCCGGCTCCAGCACTTCCAGGGATGCTTCATATACCTTTGCATTTTCTGTCTCAAACTCTTCAATAACTGCATCCACTCCGGCATCCTGAGCGGCTTTCAGGAAGATCTCTGCCGCTCTCTTTTCCTCTGCTGTACCGGATACACGTACAAAACTGATCTCTTTCAGCAGATTCCAAGCTCTTTCTTTATTCATACTTGCAAAACCCTCTTTTCCTGAATGTATTATAACGTATGAGAGTAAAAAACTCTTTATACGGAAACAGAACATACCAAAGCAGGTGATTCGAGCCTGCATATACCTGAAAAACAGTCCAAACCATGCACTCTACGTTTCATAGGGTGACTGTGCAGCGTGCTCGTCCTACCTTGAAAGCAGGAGGAATTATGATCGATCAAGAAAAAACAGGCAGGTTCATTGCAGACCTGCGGAAAGAAAAGAATCTTACCCAGAAACAGCTTGCGGATATGCTGAAGGTATCCGATAAGGCTGTCTCACGCTGGGAGACAGGCCGGGGCTTCCCGGATATCAGCAGCCTGGAGGATATCGCTGCTGCTCTGGACATCAGTACGGCAGAGATCCTGAAAGGAGAACGTATCCCGTCTGCCCTCAGCGGGGAGGACGTCCGGCTTCTGGCAGACGACAGTTTGACCCTGGCAAAAGAACTGCTTCATAAAAGAACGACCAGGAACATCCTGACCGGTTTCCTGGTCAGCCTGATCCTGTTCGTTCTGGCAGTCGTGCACCTGAACTGTCCGATCTATATTGAGGATCCCGGTGACGCGCTGAAAGCGGAGGTCCTATCCGACGGACGGGTGATCGCGATCATCAACCAGCCGGTCTCAGGATGGAACATGGACAAAGTCAATTTCCCGGACAGCGGCGATCAGACCTTTCTGAGCTGTTATGAAACTCTTTTTGACCGGCTCACCGGGCGGGCAAAGAGCCAGATGATCCTGTTAGGAAACAAAGATGATCTGAATGAAGTATGGTATTATCCCGGCCAGAACGGAGACAGACTCCTGTATACACCTGACGGAAAGAATCCGTACGATGGTGTCTGGACTCTGCCAAGGCTCGTATACAACGCATGGACAGTATTCGGCGCCGGCTTCACATTGACCGGCCTTGCCGCATTATTCCTGATGCGCCGGACCCGGTACAGGGAAACCATCCTGAAACTCACTGCCCTGCCATTCTGTTTTACGATCAGCCTTCTGCTGGTACTGGCCGGCAGATATGGGCAGGTTTACAACGCACCATATTATCTGAGCGGGATCATGATCCTGACGATCCTGCTGTACCTGCTGTTCCTTGCCCTGTACGGCATGCATAAACAGAAGAAACGTGCTTAAAAACGATGGTGATCAATATCGGTCACCATCGCTTTTTTTGTCAGATCAGGAAATGGTCCCTCACCGCCGGCTTCAGCGTCCAAAGACGCGGGAATACATCGCCTTTGACACGGAAATGATGTTCTTCCTCTGTCGGGAAGACACGGGAGGTAAATACAGCATCCCCGTCATTCACGAAGATCTCGATCGAACTGGCGTCGACAAAGATACGCAGATGATACAGGCCTGCCTCCAGCGGACGGGTACGGGAAAAACCTTCCTCTTCATTAAATGTCAGCTTCATGCCGGAACGGTCCACAACGATCTCTTTTTTTGCTTCGTCATAACGGATCGTTACGCCACCTTTTCCTTCACTGTCGGTAAAGAAATCAAGCTCTACATCACCCGGTCTGCAGTCCAGTTCGATCTCTGCAGCTTTCGGCAGTTTATAACAGCCGCCGTCTCCGGCTTTCATGATGATCCTCTCATCACGCAGTTTTTTCAGCTCCGGCAACGGTCTTTGGACCAGACGTCTGCCGCGTACTGTCAGTTCTCTTGGCAGGGTCAGACAGCCTGCCCAGTCCTCCTCATCAGTGGGATAGGAAACATCCGGTACGCCCATCCAGCCGATCAGGATCGCCCTATCTGCTTCCTGCAGGTTATTCGCACAGGCAGCCGCATAGGAATCAAATCCGAAGTCCAGTACATGGAACTGCCCGTCCGGCGTAAATGTCAGGGTGTCCCAGTCCATTGTTCCCAGAATATAGCCGTTGTGGTTGCGGCTTCCTCCTCTTCCGGGAAGCGTCAGATGCTGGGGACAGAACAGCAGGACATCCTGATTGCCGAACTGTTCGACCGAAGGACATTCCCACATGTCACCGAAATGTTCATAGCCCGGTACTTTCAGTTCCCCTTTGAATTCCCAGCCATGCTGGAGGTCATCCGATGCATATACGAGCGCACATCCGTCTTTTGACTTTGTCTGAGCACCGATGAGCAGATACCATAGGTCCTTATCAGGTGCCTTGATGATCTTCGGATCCCGTTGATGCTCGGTATAATCCGGATGCGGGCCGAATAAAGGCAGCGGATATTTTTCCGGCCATCCGTCATTTCCGAGGCGGGCAAGACATGTATAGGCGCGGCGGACCCAGTTTTCATCACGGTGATTGCCTGTATAGTAGAGATAGATCTTGTCGCCGATGGGCATTGCCGAACCGGAATACGCACCTTTGTTGTCGTAGCCGTCTGCTTCGTCCGGTATCAGGCATATTCCGAGATTCTTCCATGTCACCAGGTCCTTTGACACGATATGGTACCAGTACTTCAGACCGTGTACGGCACCCCATGGGCACCATTGATAAAACAGGTGCCAGCGGTTATCGTGCCAGACAAAGCCGTTGGGATCGTTCATCAGCCCGGTAACAGCCTGATTATGATAAGACTGCCGCCAGACTGAAGAGGAGACTTTCTGATACAGTTCTGAAAGTTCCTGCGGATCCTTCAGATAGCGGTATTTTTCTTCTCTCGTCCACTCACGCATATTATGATTCCTCTCCAGATGAAACATCTGTTAGAAAAAGTATATCAAACAAGAACAGTTCTCAGCAATTTCACATCCTGAAGGAAGTAAAAAACACCGGCTGTCTGAAAACCGGTGCTTTCTGCTTAATGTTTGATAATGTTCGTTTATGAATTGACTGTTATAAGACCATTGCAACGATGAAGTTGTAGACTGCGCAGCTGATCACGCTGATCGGTACAGCGGTCATCAGCAGACGGTTGAAGAGTGTCTGACGGTCTTCTTCATTGCCGCAGGAGCCAAGGATCAGGCTGCCGCCCGAAGAGAACGGGCTGATCGCGCTGGATTGAGCGCCAAGTACCGTGCAGGCAAACAGTGCAATTGCGCTGAGGCCGCTGGATGCTGCAAGACCCGGAATGAGCGGGAACAGAGCCGGTGCAACAACGCCTGTCGTGGAAGAGAAGAAGCTCATGATAGCACCAACGAAACTGAATGCGATCGGGATCAGCGGTGTCGGTACATTGGAACCGATCCAGTTGGACAGTGCTTCGATCGTTCCTGCCTTGACAGCGACAGCGATCAGCATTCCTGCGCCGGCGATCATGATGATCGTATTCCAGGGGATCCTGGCAATGGCTTCCTTCTGCGGTGCAAGATCCAGAAGAAGTGCAATGACTGCGAAGACGATCGCGACAAGACCAACATCGATCTTACTGCCGATCGTTGCGATAAGTGCGGAAGAAGGCATTACGATCTTCAGGAGCGGGAAGATCAGGACAACTGCCATCATGACCAGCATCAGTGTAAGTGTCTTTTTCTGTTTTTCATTGAACGGTTCAGGCTTGCGGAATTCCACGCCCTTGCCGATATTCCGGTTGGACTTGAAACCATAGCGCATGATCGTGATCAGGATCAGTGAGAATACGATCGCAAAGCCGCAGATCTTCATCATCATGGAGAAGGAATCCGGAGCAGTCAGGCCGGGAGCTGCTTCATAAGCGTTGTCTACCAGTCCGCGGAATACGACACCCAGAGCTGCAGTCGGGAAGTTTCCGCCGGCAAGCGCGCCTGCATTGATGGCGACAGCCCCTGTCAGCTTATCCATCTTTGATTCTTCACATATCAGCATTGTGATCGGGGCAAGGAAGGCAAGGACCGTAAAGTAAGCTGCACCCATGACTGAAAGAATTACTGCAGTCGCAAACAGCGCATACGGCAGAAGGCCGGGGAATTTACGGCAGGCATACAGCAGGCTGCCGGAAAGCTTTTCCAGTGTCCCGTTGATCGCCGCGAAATTATAGAACAGCGATACGGAGAGAATAACGAACATGGTCGATGTCGGCCAGAAACCGATGAGTTCTTTTGTTTTCAGACCCATTACGAAGCAGCCGATGATGTAGGCAAATACGATACAGAACAGACCTGTGTTGATCTTTGTTTTATATCCAAGATATATAGCGACAGCGATTGCCGCAACGATAGCGATACTCAGCATGATTTTTCTCCTTCACATTTTCCCTTTTTGTTTATTCGATTCCCAGCAGACGGTAAGGGATCGTCTTTGTCATGTGATACACCTGATCCTCCGGAATTCCGTGATCTGCCAGATACTGCATATATTCTTCCAGCGCAAGTTCCCAGTGCGGATTCTCGGTCTGGCCGCCGTCGGTATCCACCATGACATGTTCATATCCGACTGCTTTGATCAGTTCGAGATTGTCCGGCAGGTTGGACTTGTACTTGCCGCCGCCCATGTTCTGTGCATAGCACCGTTCCAGGATGACATCGAAGTCCCTGACCAGACGGATCTGGTCTTCCAGGCTCATATCGACGACCCACCATTCCGGATGCGTGATCACGATCTTTTCTACGCCTGCATTCCTGGCAGCTTCCACAACTGTGAAGGCTTCTTCGGGTGATACATGTGCCGTTCCGAGAACTGCGTTGTAATCTTTCACCATGCGGAATACTTCCTCAAGCTCCGGAATGACCTTCCCGTCTCTTACCAGTTCGATTCCTTTTTTGGGATCCTGTCCCATCTTTTCCAGATGTCTCTTTGCGGACTGGGTCGGCAGCCAGATGACTTTTGCGCCAAGCTTCAGACCTTTTTCCACCGCTTCCGGATTGACGCCGCCGATCACTTTGTTCATCACGACGCCGCCGTACATCGTAAAGCCTGTATCCGGTCCGTATGTCCGTTCGACATATCTGTTTGTCAGATATGCGCGGTTGACTGTAAATCCGAGATGCGACTTGATCACGATCGCTCTTGCCCCGACCCGGACTGCCGCGTCAGCCAGTTCGAAATCGTCATAAGCACGCAGCCGCAGGTCCGGATTTGTGTGGACATGCATGTCACACACGCCCTTCATTGAAATTCTGCTCATCTTCTCCTCCTGTTTGGAAAGCGCTTTCTTTATTTGCAATTACAATTTAGCAATTCCTGCCCATCTGCGAAACGGAAGAAATGTTATACTAGATATCGGTAAAACCGATGGATACCATATGGTTTTCTCCGATTCCGGGAAAGGAGATATGATGTCATGATGAATTCATCAAAAGCGCACTATCACGCAAGAGGTGAAGGCATGGAACTAAAAGAACTGAATTATCTGATCGCAGTCTATGAAGAACGCAGCATCTCCCGGGCTGCTGAGCGCCTGTATATGGCACAATCCAGTCTCAGCCAGTTTCTGACAACATTCGAGACCAATCTCGGCTATAAACTGTTTATCCGGACATCCACCGGAGTCCGCCCGACCGAAGCAGGCAAGGTCATGATCGATTTTGCCTACCATACCCTCTCGGAATTTCACCGGGCACAGGATGAGATGCAGGATATTGCCGGACTGCAGAAAGGCAGCGTCATCTTCGGGATCTCAGGATTCCGCGGTTCCTATCTGACCCCGCCGATCCTGAGCCGTTTCCGCGAACTGTATCCGGATATCCATATCAATATCGTTGAACAGAACTCCATGGCACTGGAAGAGATGCTGCTGAGCGGTGAGATCGATATTGCGCTGATCGTTCTGCCTGCTTCTGACAAGCGGATCGATCCGGAATTCCTGATCAGGGATGAGATCTGCCTGATCACCGGCAAAAACCATCCCGTACTGGAATACGCTTCAGAAAAAGAGCGCTCTGATTCTGACATCAGATTATCCATAGATATCAGGGATACTGCTCCGTTTGAGTATTATCTCAGTGACTACGATACGATCCTCGGCCGTGAAGCAAGAAGGATCTTCGCAAGAAATGATCTGATCCCTAAGGCATATAACGAAAAAATGACCGCCCTGTTTGCGGCTGCGATGGCAGCGGAGGGACAGGGTCTGGCCTTCACGTATTACAGTTCCCGGCATTATTTCAGCAATGCGGAATTCCTCTCCATCAAAAACGAGAATCCGTTTATCGAGCTGGCAGTCGCTTTATCTCCGGGAAGATACCATTCCAATGCGGCATTAGCCCTGAAGGATGTCATCTTTGAAGTGTTCGGCGACCAGAATGTGCGGACAAACAGAAACAAATGAGCATTGCATTCTAAATAATGCTTTTGACCTGTTATGATGGAGATGACAAAAAAAGGAGAAACTATCATGGACAGTAAAGTTGTATTTCTTGATGTGGACGGCACACTGATCGACTATGAAGCGAAAACACCCGCTTCCGCAAAAAAAGCGATCGATCTCGCCCGTGCAAACGGTCATCGTGTTTATATCTGCACCGGCTGTTCGAAAGCCGAGATCCTGCAGAGAGATCTTCCGGATCTTGACGGCATGATCGGTGCCAACGGCGGTTACGTAGAGGATAACGGAAAAGTCGTCATGCATCAGAGCCTGACCAGGGAACAGACAAAACGCGTCGTTGACTGGTGTGATGAACGGCATATCGGATTCATACTGGAATGCAATTCCGGCAGATACGTCGATCCGACCTTCCTGGAGCAGGGACCGGAAGCCTATGTACGCTACCGTGCCGGCAAAGGAACAGGCAATACCACGCCCGAAGAACAGCTGGAGCGCATCAAAAAGCAGTACTTTATCGTAGACGGAGACGACCGTTACAGAGATGACGTCAACAAGATCAGCTTTGTTCTCCGTACCTATCAGGATCATCTGGATTCCAAAGCAGAATTCACCGACATGGTCGCCAATACCTGGGGCGGCAAAGGTGAACTTGCCATCTTCGGTGACCTGGGTCCCAGCGGCATTACCAAAAAGACAGCCATCGAATCACTGCTGAAATATATCCACGCGGACCGGAAGGATACGATCTCCTTCGGCGACGCGAAGATCGACCTCTCCATGTTTGAACAGTGCGCATTCAATGTAGCAATGGGCAACGGCGGACCGGAGATCAAAGAAGCAGCTGATTACATCACGACCGATGTCAATGATGACGGCATCTGGAACGCATTCAAATATATCGGACTGATCTGATACATCACAAAAATGATTCAGCAGAAACCATATAAAGGAGAAACGCTATGACCACAGTATACGGAAGCCTGAAATGCCCCTACTGCGTTGTCCTGAAGGAGAATCTGGACCGCAACAATGCCCCCTACGAATTTATCGATATCCTAGACAGCCTCCGCAACCTTGGTGCTTTCCTGATGATCCGTGACCGGGAACCGGTATTCGATCATCTGAAGGCAGTCAACGACATCGGCCTGCCTGCCCTTGTTGATGACAACGGCAAGGTCTGGACAAACTGGGAGAGCTGGCTGACGGAAAACGGCTATGAGATCTTCATCCCGGAAGCTTCCCTGACCTCCGGACAGGCATGCAGCCTGGACAGAAAAGGCTGCTGAACAGCAGACACAAAAGGCGAAAACTTTCAAGCACATATTGATATGATCCCGTCTCGGCGGACAACGCAAACATAAAAGGCATTGTCCGCAGAGGCGGGTTTTTAACGCCAAAAGACAACAAAAATACAGCTGGGAACTGATGAACTATGAACGCTCATCAGACTTCCGGAGGCCGTGACTCTTTTTCTGCAGGATCCGGGCAAAGAAACAAACAGGAGTCCCCCGAAATGATAGTATAGGATGTGATGTTGCTGATGATCGTGAATGATCTGACAGGGAGGAACGATGATGATCTCTTATATATGGCCGATAGCACTGATCGTGCTGTCAAATGTTTTTTATCAGATCTCCGCAAAGTCAGTCCCGGATAACGTGGATCCGCTGGCTTCACTTACAGCCACGTATCTTGTCGGAGCGATCGTGAGCGGAGTTCTTTACTTTCTGCTGAACCATAACGGGAATCTGCTGCAGGAATACGGAAAACTGAACTGGGCTTCGATCATTCTGGGTTTTACTGTAGTCGGCCTGGAGGTCGGATGGATCTATGCCTACAAAGCAGGCTGGCAGATCAGCCGGGGATTCATCGTGCAGGCAGCTTTTCTTGCTGTCGTGCTGGTTTTTGTTGGATATTTCCTGTATCATGAAGCGCTGACATTGAACAAAATTCTCGGCGTCTTCGTATGCCTGATCGGGCTCGCAGTCATTAATCTTTTTTGAAAAGAGGGTGCAGCGCAATGAAACAGTACTTCACATGCAAAAGAGATGATCTCATCATACGAGGAAGGATCTTCCGTCATTCTGATGATGTACAGCCCGCATTCATCCTCTGTCATGGCTTTATGGCGGATTCTTCCATGTGTACCGGTTATGCGGAGCTCCTTGCCGGAAATGGCTATACTGCCTTTACCTTTGATTTCTGCGGCGGTTGTCTCAAAGGGAAAAGCGGAGGAAATACGACCGACATGTCAGTACTAACCGAAATTGAAGATCTCAGGGCAGTGATCCGGTATGTTCAGAGTCTTTCATATATCCAAAAAGACCGGATCAGCCTGCTGGGCTGCAGCCAGGGCGGACTCGTCTCGGCACTTACAGCAGCCCGGATAAGTGAGCAGATCGCTTCACTTATTCTGCTGTATCCGGCTTTCTGCATCCCTGATGATGCCCGACGGGGACGCATGATGTTCTCACGCTTTGATCCCGGAAATATCCCTGAAAAGATGTGGTGCGGGCCGATGCGGCTAGGTGCCCGCTATGTAAAAGATGTGATCGATATGGACCCGTTCGAAAAGATCAGAGACTATGACGGTCCTGTCCTGTATCTGCAGGGTACCAGAGACCGGATCGTGGATGTTCACTATGCAAGAAGAGCTGTAAGTGAATATCCGAATTGTGAATACCATGAGATCGAAGGCGCAGGACACATGTTCCGCGGCAGATATAACGACATTGCAAAACGATATATCCGTGCCTTTACGGACAGCTGAACGAGCTGTCCTGTTTTAATACACCAAATGGCATTATGATAATCCGGCATTCTGAAAGACAGTCATATTTCATACGCCGTACAATGGTGACTTTTCCGGTCTCCCGGCAGGTATTTATGACGGTGCCTCAATGGGCAAAACCAGTGTCGGCAGCCGGAAAGCCATAACCGTAACTGAGGAGGTTACTGTCTCTCACAGACCGGCAGACTGACCGGGTCAGGAAAACCGGTATTGTTCAGTCTGAAGAGCCTGGTAGAGAAACTGCATATACCGCTTGAAGACGCCGTGCGTTTTTCCTCATATAATCCTGCTGAAAAACATGACCTCAAGGAAAAAGGGGAACTCGTTCCGGGAAATGATTTTGATGCAGCAGTTATCGATACAGAATTCAATGCTGTCTGCACCTTCGTAGAAGGAAGGAAAGTATTTGACCTCCGGGAAGAAGAAGTACCGTACAACAAGGAATTTCCGGAAAATACAAGATCGCGTAAGAAAGGAAAAAGAGGATCAGACACTCAAAAAACAGCCGGGACACGGCATAACAGCATGTCCTGACTGTTCTTTTTCTTCATCAGATCTTCAAATCAGTATCCGGTGTACAGATCCAATTATCCTGCATATCGTTAAGACGTGTCAGTACTTCAGCTGACGATAGTATCTGCGGATCCGGCGCGGATGCCTCAGTTCCAGCTCCCAGTAAGCATTAAGACGCATGAAAACAGAACGCATAACAATATGGCTGAGTGCACTGCGGAATTCTTCCGCCAGGCCGTCCAGTTCAAATTCCTTTGTATCCAGGATGACGTAGTTTTCCGAGACCTGCGGGACGAATCTGGCAACTCTTTCCGCCAGCGGTCTTGATGCGTCTTCACCGATCAGGATGATCAGGGGTGTATCCTTCACCACGACTTCCATCATGCCGTGGAAAAATTCCTGTGCGGCAATCGATTTTGTGCGCAGCCAGAAACCTTCCTCCCATGAGCACATAGCCATTGAGTAGGCAGTCGGATACAACATGCCGCTGCCGACAAAATAGATCGGGTAATCCGGATTCTGTTCACGGAAGGATGCCTGCTTTTTCACATATGACCTTGCCCAGTCATCTGTTTCTTTTTCCACAGCCGCAAGTGCCCTGCCGAGATGCGCTTCCATTTCCGCATTGAACCTTTCGTATTCATCGAATTCGCCGTTTTTGTACATCAGATAGTTGCACAGCATCAAAAACTTCAGCGCGTCATTTCCCTTTGCCGAGATCAGATAATCACTCTGCTGGGCAAGAATGGATTTTTCATTATCGATGAAACCGAGGATCTTCGCTCCCAGTTCATGTACTCTTGCGGCAAGATCGACCATCTCTGTTGTCGTGCCCGAGACCGAAGAGATCACCACCAGTGTCTTCGGCGTAAACTTTTTGTCACCGATCGTCAGGAATTCAGCTGCATTGCCGAGATATACCGGCAGAGATGAATGACCGCGCATATAGATCTCAGCCTGCATTCCGGATGCCCAGGTACCGCCGATCCCCATGAACCAGACCGCGTCAAATCCCTCCTTCCAGATCTCATCGACCGTTTTTTCGATGAGCTGACGTACTGCAAGACCGGCATTGACACCATCAATGATCTCCTGCTCATTAAAACCTTTCAGCACCGGATCAGCCTCCTGCCATATTCCTTTCTGAAATGTCATAGTTTCCTCCTTTATACTTTTCAGATATGCAAATGATTTGATTTTGGATCATTGTTTATACTTTTATCATAGCGGAAAACAGGCACAGTGAACTATCGATATGATTCACTGATCTGTAAGATAATGCAGAGGATACCGGAGCATTTTTATCATTTTGCGAAAGCTGCTCCGGCTTCCGGAAACAAAAGCCCCCAAAGAGTTTCGGGAGCTTTCTCAGACTGAAATCTACCGGATATTATTCTTTACTTGGACATTGCTTCCTGAACAGCAACAGCAACTGCAACAGTCATACCGACCATCGGGTTGTTGCCTGCGCCAAGGAAGCCCATCATCTCTACGTGTGCAGGAACAGAAGAAGAACCTGCGAACTGTGCGTCAGAGTGCATACGGCCCAGCGTATCCGTCATACCATAGGAAGCAGGACCTGCAGCCATGTTGTCCGGATGCAGAGTACGTCCCGTGCCTCCGCCGGAAGCTACCGAGAAGTATTTCTTGCCGGCTTCCCAGCGCTCTTTCTTATAGGTTCCTGCAACCGGGTGCTGGAAACGTGTCGGGTTTGTGGAATTGCCGGTGATGGAAACATCTGCGCCTTCATGCCACATGATCGCAACACCTTCACGGACATCATCTGCACCGTAGCAGTTGACCTTTGCGCGGTCACCGCTGGAATAAGCAGTCTTGCTTACGATCGTCAGGGCATGATCTTCCTTTACATCTGCGGAAAGATAATCGTACTTGGTCTGGACATAGGTGAAACCGTTAATGCGGCTGATGATCATCGCTGCATCTTTTCCAAGACCGTTCAGAATGACGCGGAGAGGCTTCTGACGAACTTTGTTCGCATTCAGAGCGATCTTGATCGCGCCTTCTGCGGCTGCAAAGGATTCGTGTCCTGCAAGGAAAGCAAAGCATTCGGTCTCTTCATCCAGCAGCATTGCGCCGAGGTTGCCGTGTCCGATACCGACCTGACGCTGGTCTGCGACAGATCCGGGAATGCAGAATGCCTGCAGTCCGACGCCGATCCATTTAGCTGCGTCAGCAGCCTTCGTTGCGCCTTCCTTCATGGCGATCGCTGCGCCGAGCTCATAAGCCCACTTTACGTTTTCAAAACAGATCGGCTGCGTGCTCTCTACGATACTGTAAGCATCCACACCCTTGCCGTTGGTAAAAGCTTTTACATCCTCAAAGCTCTTGAAGCCGTACTTGTCAAGAACGGGCTGCAGCTGAGGCATACGTCCTTCATAGTTTTCAAACAGAGCCATTGCCGCACCTCCTTATTCTTTTCTCGGATCGATCCACTTGACCGCTCCGTCCTCTGCCTTAAAGCGACCATACGTACCAAGATTCTTCTCATAAGCCTCATTCGGGGTCATGCCGTTCTTGATCGCATCCATCATCTTGCCGAGGCTGAGGAACTGGTAGCCGCAGACCTGATCGTCCTTGTCGAGCGCCATCTTTACGACATAACCTTCGGTCATCTCAAGATAGCGGGTACCCTTTGCCAGCGTACCGTACATGGTACCGACCATGGATCTGAGGCCTTTGCCGAGATCTTCCAGACCGGCGCCGATGCGGAGACCGTCGTCAGAGAAAGCGGACTGTGTGCGGCCGTACACGATCTGCAGGAACAGTTCGCGCATTGCGGTGTTGATCGCATCGCATACCAGGTCGGTATTCAGTGCTTCCAGAATCGTCTTGCCGGGAAGGATCTCACTTGCCATTGCTGCGGAATGAGTCATGCCGGAACATCCGATCGTCTCGACCAGAGCTTCCTGAATCACACCGTCCTTGACATTCAGACTCAGCTTGCAGGTTCCCTGCTGAGGAGCACACCAGCCAACGCCGTGAGTATAACCGGAAATGTCCTTTACCTCTTTTGCCTGGACCCATTTTCCCTCTTCAGGAATCGGAG
>JAILLA010000077.1 GCA_024693325.1 Solobacterium sp. | reverse complement strand
AGACATTCGGCTCCTGCAGATTCGTCTATAATCATATGCTTGAACGGTACATCAAAACCCTGAATCGACGTAATAAGCGTCTCTCATGTTTTGATATGCAGTATCTTCTTCCCGGTATGAAACACTATCTTCCCTGGCTCGCTGATATCGATCACACTGCTTTGAAATGTGCCTGCAGGAATGTCTACGATGCCCTCAAACGCTTCTCTTCCGGACAGAACAACTATCCGAGGTTCAAAAGCAAACGCTTCAGAAGACAGTCATACACCACGACTCAGATGCAGTTCGTCAAATATGACCATACAGCACAGACAGTTACTCTTCCTGTACTGGGCTGTGTGAAGTGTTCGGAAAAGCGCGTATTGAAAGAAGGATACAGGTTCCTCCGCGCAACCGTATCATGTCAGAACGGAAAGTATTATGCCTCACTTCTTTACCAGTATGAAGAAGTCATCAGACCGGTTCAGATCACAGACGAAAAACAAGTCTGCGGACTGGACTACAAGTCTGACGGTCTTTACGTATCCAGTAAAGGTGAATGCCCGCATATGCCGCATTATTTCCGTAAAGCAGAGAAGAAGCTCCTTCATGAACAGCGTAAGCTCAGTCATATGATCGAAAGCCATATTACAAGCTACAAATACATTGATGACAGAAGAATACCTGTATATGACAGACCGCTGTATGAGTGCAGGAATGTACAGAAGCAGAGAGCAGTCATATCCGGAGTACATGAGCATATTGCCAATCAGCGCAGTGACTGGCTGCACAAGTGTTCAAAGGAGATGGCAGAGAAATACAGTGCTGTCTGTGTTGAGAACATGAACATGAAGGAAGTATCAGGCAAAGACTTTGGTATCGGGAAGTCTACGATGGACAACGGATACGGAAGATTCCTCACCAACCTGGCATACAAGCTGGAGGACAGAGGGAAGCGTCTGGTCAGAGTAGGCAGGTACTATCCGTCATCACAGAGATGCTGTACATGCGGATATGTCTATCCCTTGATCAAAGACCTGAGCATCCGCTGGTGGACCTGTCCTTCATGCGGGACAGACCACAACAGGGATGTGAATGCGGCGATCAACATCAAACACGAAGGTTTGCGTATACTGGGTATCTCGTAAACAAAAGAAAAAGACTGACCATACGGTGAGGGACCATCGAAATCGGTCAGTCTTACAAACTCAAGCCTGCGGAGACAGCTATGTCGGGCATTGCCGAAAGCAATGCAGTTATCTGTCGATGAAGCAGGAAGTGAAATTCTATCGGGAATGTATTTAATTACAGCCTGTGACAGAGGTTTCCCGCATGAATTTAGATAGTGGATCAGTTAGGCTTTGAGAAAGAGATAGCTGTTGCGCCAGTCTTTGCGTCTTCAGCGATCAGACTGATCGGAGCAACTTCGAAGTGCAGCGTATCAAATGTACCTGTATAACCGCTTTCTGTGGTGAATTCCAGTGTGTAGACATGCTTTCTGGCTGTATAAGCACTTTCTCTGGAACCAAGAACGATGAAGTCTCCATCAGCAAATCCATCAGCTGCGAAGTTGTCGCCCTTATCATCTGAACCTGTTTCATACAGATACAGATCTGTAACTTTTTCGCATGTTACATTGTAGATCGTGTATTCAGACTCAGCATCCGGAGCTGTGAAGGAAATAGCTGTAGCTCCTGTCTTAGCATCCTCAGCGATCAGGCTGATCGGTGCTTTTTCGAAGTGCAGAGTTTCAAATGCGCCTTCATAGCCGCTTTCTGTTACAAATTCAAGGTGATATGTGTTGTCACCAACTTCAGAAGCAGCACCTTCACGTGTAACTGTCAGGTTTTTGCCATCTGCCATACCGTCGCCGGCAAGGTTTTCACCCTTATCTGTGCCTTCTTCATAAAGATACAGTTCTTTTACTGCCTCACCTGTCTGGTTGTAGATGACATATTCAGCAGTCAGTGTAGGATCACCGAAAGCGATCTGTGTAGCGCCTGTCAGAGCGTCTTCTGCAAGAAGGCTGATGGGTGTTTCTTCTACATGCAGTGTTTCAAATTTACCTGTGTAGCCGGATGCTGTAGTAAATTCAAGTGTGAATGATGTATCTGCCGGTACATCTGCTTTTGTGATCTCTACTGATTTGAATTCACGGAGACCATTACCGGCATAGTTTTCACCTTTGTCGGAACTTCCGTTTTCATAAACATACAGATCTGTTACAGTCTCGCCGCTGTTGTTCCATACGAGATATACGCCTGTACCTGTTTCTGCAGCTTCTGCTGTAGGTTCAGGTGTTGCTGTTGCTGCAGGTTCAGGTGTTTTATTTCCTGAGCAGGCACCGAGACTCAGTGCCAGCATTCCTGCTGTTGTAATTTTGAATAAATTGTTTTTCATAAATCTCCTTTGTTTTCCCGGATGTTCTCATTCATATCCGGCAGCATACAACATAGCACGTGTCATCGTTCATTTCAACTGCTCTGCATTTCAGTACTAAATACAGGAAACACGATAAACATAGCCTTTATATTATATTTTTTTACATAAATATCGGAAAAGTATTGAGATATTTTTACTAATATTCTGAACAACCAGTTTCCGATTTATACCAATTCCACTTTTACTGTCATCTTTCCTTTTTTCGCATGGGAAGATAACCTGATATTACCTATCTCGTTTAAATGATGAACGTGAATCCCGCCGCATGGAATGACATCCTCACGGCATTTCCAGTATCTGTAATGTGCGTCATTTTCATTCTCATACGTAGTCACTTCAATGTCCTGGGCAAACAGTTCATTCATATTTCGCTCAACCTGCCCCATATCCACGCCCGACACCACAGCATTCGGATATTTATTGTACGCAAACGTTTCTTCAATGTCTGCCACAAGCGGATTTTCAATTTCATGGCCGATCTGTTCTTCGATCAGCAGATGCATGATATGGAGGCATGTATGCAGTTTCATCTGAAGATAACGGAAATCCCAGTCAAGGACCAGATGAACCTGCTGTCCGGGCAGCGGATCAGGAATATCAGTCAGATGCACAGGATCGCCATTCTCATCTTTTACACTTTTCAGCATGCGATATTCTTTACCATCCATAATGATGATGCCTCGGTCACTTTTCTGACCGCCTCCCTGAGCATAAAAGATCGTATCTGCCAGTCTGATATATGTATTATCACCTTCATGCAGAACTTCCCTGATTGCTGTGTCCAGTTCACGGCAGTAATTGTCTTCGTAATACTTAACCATATTGCTTACCTCATCCGCTCTATCATAACAAAAAAGACCGGCATGAGAACCGGTCTGTGCTCCATTTTATTCCCAAAGGATATCCGGATAAATGCCTTCATCCTTCATCGCCTGGATCTTAGCAACTACATCAGGTTTATCTTCCTTATATGTAACGCCGAACCAGCGGTCTTTACTTGAAAGAACTTTTACCTTGCAGACATTCTTTGCTACGAGATCACCAACAGCTGTCGGAATGACATGTTCACACTTCATCGGATTTTCCTTTACAGCCTCAGGGAGATATTTTGCAAGGATCTCTCCGCATTCCTCAAAGATCTTCGGTGTGAATCCCCAGAAGTTCATAGAAACAAGCGCGCCGTCTTCCAGTTCAACCCATTCACCGTCTTTTTCATAGACAGCCTTGTCTCCCTGTTTAGCAATCTTCTGGATCTCAACGATATGTGTCAGATATCCATCTTTTGTTTCGCAGACACCTCTTGTAACAGTACCATTCTCAGTCAGTGTATTTGTGCACTTATAGCCTACCATTGCATAATTGTCATCGCTGACTTCTTCAGACAGGTATTTGTAGATGACTTTGTATGCATCTTTTCCATAGAAGTCATCTGCGTTAATGATTGCAAACGGACCGTCTACGACATTTCTGCAGGCAAGCAGTGCATGGGTTGTTCCCCAAGGCTTCTCACGTCCCTCTGGAATAACTACACCTTCCGGAATATCTGTCATATCCTGATAAGCAAATGCAACTTCCATACCTTTGGAAATGCGGTCTGTCAATGCTTTACGGAACAGTTCTTCATGTTCACGGCGAATAATCAGAACAACTTTTTCAAATCCTGCTTCGTGCGCATCAAAAATAGAGAATTCAATAATGGGTTCCCCATGGCTTCCTACGCCATCAATCTGTTTCATTCCACCGTAACGGCTTCCCATTCCTGCGGCAAGAATAACAAGAACCGGTTTTTTCATATATTATTATTAATACTCCTTTCATAACCTGTTTAAATTATAACATTTCAAACCAGTTTGTTTCGCTTATAATATTGCAGGAGAATAAAAGATATGAAAAAAATAGTACTAGCAAGCCAGTCTCCGAGACGAAAGGAACTGTTGGAGAAAACCGGCTGTTCATTCATGATCGATGCTGCTGATATTGATGAAACGATCGACCAGTCAAAACCCCTGACAGAAGAGATAAAGCGTTTATCCCACTGCAAAGCTGCACATATACTCAAGCGGCATCCTGACAGTCTCGTCATCGGTTCTGATACTATCGTAACGATCGACGGAAAAGTTCTTGGAAAACCTGCAGACAAAAATGATGCTGTCGGAATGCTGAGAAGTCTTTCCGGAAGAACACATCAGGTTATTACCGGATTATGCATGCTGAGCAGCCAGAGAGAATATCTGTTTGTCAGTGTTAGTGATGTATCTTTCGCAGTACTTACTGAAGATGAAATCGAAAAATACGTAAACACAGGTGAACCGATGGACAAGGCTGGAGCATATGCAATCCAGGGTATCGCATCAAGATATATCACCGGTATCAACGGTGACTATTACGCAATCATGGGACTGCCTCTCTGTGCAGTATACGAAGAGCTCAAAAACATCAGTGAATATTGATTTTAACTGTATTTCTGATATGATATATGGGCTGAGCCGCTTTAGTATAGTGGTAATACGCATCCATGGTAAGGATGAGCGGGCAGTTCAATTCTGCCAAGCGGCATTAATACTTAAAAAACCGCATAATCATGCGGTTTTCTTATGTTTCTGACTCTAGTTTGACTCTAGTTTTTGGAAACTTAGTAGTTTTTTTGTTAGGCATTACAGATCCTTCTCTGAAGTTTCAAGTATTTGATTGACTTCCATATATCTGTAAAATCGTTGCCTTGAATAGTTGTAATCAAAGCATCCATAAACCTTTTTATTTGTATTTTTCCAGTTCTCACCCAGTAGAAAGTGAAAACGGATAATTGCTTGTACTTCCGGATCTGGCACTCGTTCCGGCAACCAATTTTCAATTTCTTCAGCATCATTCAACCAATCTTCTATTGCTTTTTCCAGTTCCATACTAACTATTTCGATTTTGTAAAAAGCATCTACAACTGGATCAGATGTTCTTCCGTTTTTATGTGATGTTGTAACTTGAGAAACTGAATGCCGGGTATCATATAACGAAAACAGAGTGAATTCCAGTTGTTCAACTCTTCTCAACTCGGCTCTGAAATTAAGCAACGTTTCCAATTTCATTTGCCTACCCGCTTTTAGGTGATGTTTGGTCTAGTTCTCACAGGAATAATGATCTGGTATAACGTTGTCCGTTCATTCTGTGAAATATACCGCACAATGTAACAGTGAATATCTTTCCCTGTCATAAGCAGATTATCCGGAATGCTGATTGTATTCTGTACTATCGCTACTGTTTCAGCATCAGAACCTTCAGCAGCAATCTCAGCACGTACATTATCCGGAACTGTACCAGTCAGCACAATTTCCATACCGTAATCAAACTGATATAACGGTGCAGCAGTTATTGTGTTCTTGCTGCCAAGTTCCACATACACTTTATTAGGCATATTCACCCCCGTGGATCGAACGGATCATAACCGAGTATTCTTTCAACTTCAGATTTATTCTGATTTTTCATCTCGGCAAAATACTTATTCAGAAACTCTACCAGAGATCGAAGATGATATTCAGCCATAATCAAACCTGTTGATGATCTTTCACCGTCTATAAAAATACGTAAATCATACATCGGTCATGCGGTAGCATAATGACCGCAACCGTTATTACATAGTTACATAGTTACTATGTTATAGGGATTTTCGGCATTCATTATTTTCCGCATAATCATGCGGTTTTTGAGAACTTTCAAGGTATAAAACTGTACCCATATGTTCATAGCCTTGTACCCATTTGTTCATAGCCTTATGCTTGCATGATGAACTAATTGATTTTGATGAATACTGCTTTCCTGGTATTTGTTGCAGTCTTACCGACTGCATCCACAAATGACCACTTATTCAAACCGGGGATATAGTCATTGTCGATCCAGTTATCCATGATTTTTGTGATCACATCTTAAGAATCCAGTCTAATATCAAGTTATGCTCTTCTGCCCAGTCTTCATAAAGCCGATTATATTCTTCCCGAGCGTCTTCGATTTTATGCAGCGCTTCTTCTACCGGACTGCTGTTTTCATTTTTTCTGCTCCAGACCGAATCAGTTCTGGGTGAATGTGCGGTGTTATACAAACATTCTATTTGTTTCTCAAGTTCTTCCAGCTTTTTACGCTTGCTGAAATGGTTCTTCATGATAACTATATCCATTTTGCCCGCCTTTCCCGTTTCCGATACTGACTATGATATCAGATTCCAGAACGAATTAAGATTCTTTCGTGTGGATCTGTTCCAGGACGCGGTCAGCTGGCCTCGATCTGACAAACCGGATCTGTACCAAAGCATAAAAAAACAGGATCCAAGTCGGATCCAGTTATGAAACCGGTTCAGATCTTCGTTGTTATAACTTCTCTTGTCGGGCGTCATTACCTCGTTTAAGGCACGAGTTGCCATGAAAAAAGCACTCGGTTTTTCCAAGTGCTCTTATTCATTTGTTTTTGATGCATTTCATCAGCTGATGGTTATAGATTGCATCTTTAATTACTGCAATCACGAGGATCAGTGCCCTGAGTGCGATTGATGCAAGTATTATCCACCCTATGATTGTTCATGGATTCATCGCGCCTCCTAAGAAAAAACACTCCGGAGAGTGCTACGAATTTCATCTATAATTTGTAGCTGGTGGGTGTGTCAAATCCCACATCTCTTTTGACCCTAAGGGTGTGTAAGAAACACATTCTCTACCTCAGCTCAGTTATATTTTACACCTTTTTATATACAACTGAACATTTTTTTAGTTTCTTCTTTAAGCCTTTATCCCCAAGTCTATAAAAACTAAGCACTGAATTTTGATAATTCGGATTATCTCCTTCCAAAACCAATCTTACAGATACATTTAACTGTATTTTCTCATAACTCCTAATAAAAAGTGCCATTCCATAATCGTTTTCATCTTTTAAAACCATATCCGGCTCTTCAGGAATTCTACAGTCGAGTAGACTAAGGGCTCACACCCTTAGCCCCTC
>JAILLA010000031.1 GCA_024693325.1 Solobacterium sp. | reverse complement strand
CGGGGTTTTTGAAAAAGTACGCAATAAAATTCTGCGGGGTTAAGAAAGTGAAAAAGCAGTCCAAAATACAGCAAATGTAGAGCTGTATAAAGGGCTGCTTTAATGTTGTTTATGAAGTGAGTGCAGAACAAGTTTATAAGTATAATAAGATGGTTATTCTTCGGTGAAATTGTCTGTTTTTTATCGCATTCGTGCTTCTGGGCTTCTCATGACTTTGATGTTTTAATGTACCAAACTTTTTCAATCATTTTCCAGCCTAACTCTTCCTTTGTCAGAATAATCACAGCGGCATATACAACTACTCCGGCCAGCACCTGCAGTGCAGTTCCGATTACAGAAGCAGGTACAACTCTTCCTACCCCGTAAACTGCCGCAAACATCAGCAGGGAACCAAAGAAATAAATTCGGAATGACCTTCCTGTCAGACCCAGATGTACTTTCTGACGGATCATAAAGATCTGCAGCAATGTTACAGTACATTCTGCAATCACACTGCCGATCACAGCACCATAAGCACCGATTCTCGGTATCAGCATCAGATTGACGCAGAAATTGATCAGAGAGCCGCCGATGACGGATTTGCTGTACTGGTTATACATGCCGGTCGGAACCATATACTGGATCCCGGTGACGTTGGACATGGAAATAAAGATGATAACCGGAGCACCCATCATGATCAGATTGGCAATGATCTGCTTTTCCGGCATCCACCAGGAAATGAAATTCTGTGAGATACCGACGATACCGAGACACATCGGGAAAGCAAACATACATGCGATTTTCATGGTAGTGCCGATCAGATGCTGTGCTTTTTCCTCACCCGACTCATCATTATAGTAAACATTCGTAACTCTCGGCAGCATCACCGATCCGATGCTTGTGATAAAGTACAGGAATGATTTCACCAGATTCATGCTGGTGTCGTAAAAATAGACATGTTCCTCTGAATAAAGGTATCCCAGCATTGTACCGTCGAGCATGGTATAGATCGAAATCGCAATGGTCGGAACAAACAGCTGGAATGTTGCCTTGAAGTGATGCCGGTATGCATCTTTCAGGGAAATCCGGCGGAAACTGATATATTCTCTGAGCTGCAGGAACATAATCGCCTGTCCGAACAGTTCCGATCCGATATTGATCAGAATATATTTCCAGAGATCCTGCGGAGTTTTAACCAGCAGGAAAATCAGCCCGACACCAATAAATTTGACGATAATATTGCGGATACTGGCTTTCTTGAAATCCTCTACGCCGAAGAAAAACCAGGTAATATCCAGCATGGACGCGAGCATTGTCAGACCGGTCAGCTGGAAATAGAACAGATTTTCCGTAACGGTAAAGCGGATATACAGCAGATAGGCAACACTTGCCAGAATCATATTGCATATCTGCATTGACAGGATTTCGAAGAATGTCCTGTTCAGTTCCTCTTTATCATCACGGATTTTTGCAATCTGCCGGTTTCCGTAGGTATTCACTCCGAGAATTCCGAACAGGATAAACCAGTTCATGATTTTGCCTGCAAAGCTGTAGATTCCCAATGTCTCAGAACCGACATGGCTTACCAGGTACGGCGCAAGCAGAAAAGGAAAAATCAGTTTGGTAAGCTGATACAGAATGTTATATATGTAATTTCGCAATATTTTTCTGTCCATATGCTTTCGTGTTCATTATAAATCATTGTTTTTGCTTTCTTTATAAAAGATGGACTGTGATTAGCAAAATATTGTCCATTTTATATAAATGGAATGGAAGATCGGGAAGATTATATCTTTCTTCGCTCAGCGCATGATCCAGATATGCATTGTCTTTCAGCAGCTCACGGTATTCCTGGTTGGAATTGTCACACACTCTCCGTGCACCATCCCAGACATCACCATAACGAATATCAGTATGGATCTGTTGTCCATTCAGGAACAGCTCCGGCCGTCTCTCCGATATTTCCGAGATATTTGATACAAAAGGATATACGAGGACAGCTGTCTCTTCTGCGGAAGAATGATTCTGAATGGTATAGGTGTCTTTCAGCAGGACATCGTCACTGTAAACACCCTTGAACTGACGCAGTTCTTTCAGCTGCTTTTCCATAGTTGCATCGTACCATTCCTGCTGTCTCAGAAAATCAATATACCCGGTATCAAACCAGTCATCCTGATATGTAGAAAAATCAAATGACACGTTCCGTTCCTGTACTGTCATAAGATCATCATCCCGAAGTGATACAACAGAATACATTGGCCCGGAATAGCCGATATAGGGACTGTCCGGATCATATCCGTTGTATCTTTTCCCTTCGTTATTTATGAAAGCTGCGATAAAAAGTACAAACAGCAAAGCTCCCGCAATCCATTTTTTCATAAGCTGTCCTGCCTCTCAGTCATGTCTGTTACAAAAATACCTATCCTTCTACCCGATATAATCCTCATTTCTCTCCGTACTATGTTTGCGGAATAAGCAATGTACTGCAAGCAATAACAATTGAAACAGCAATACCATCAGATACGGATTCATAAATGCACCAAACACCTCCATCGCCCCGTTATATGGAAACAGAAAAATTGCGGTTGCCGGGATCAGCAGATTTTCCGGGATAATGGCTGGATGATTTAAATCAGCAAGATATACTGCCGTCAGCAGTAAACATATAACAACGATCACATGGAAATAGTATGTACGATTGGTAGCTGAACACGCGTAATAAACCATAAAGGCTGAATACATAATCGAGCATATGAACTTAAACCACAATGCAGAGGATACAAAAGGCGCAAATATGCAGATTACATCAAGCACTACCGTTACTGCGATCCATGCAAGCGCCAGGTATTCATCATGGAGCATTTTTTCCATAGTTTTCATAAAGCATTATTTCTGTTCCAGTGAATGGGAATACAGAATTGCGGAAGCAATGATGCACATTCCGGAAAAAGATAAATCATGGAATATCAGCAGTGTAATAATGCCGGTCATAAAACTGATAAACAGTCCGACAAGAAACACCAGATAATTAAGGTCTTTCATGAATGCATATAACCCTCTCTTTCTTATATGTCAGAATGTTTCATAATTCATGATCATTCCTGTAGGATACAGCGTCAGATACGGTGCTGTAAGCACTGCCAGCAATAATGCAATCTTCCCGGCTGTTTTTGCATCAAGTCCCTGTTTCTTCAGAATCCACCGGTCAATTATACAGATGCATATGCCGGAGAATACTACAGTAGCCAGAAATACTGCAAGTACATCCGATGAGACAAACGGGCTGGTATATTGTGCTGTGGCAATTTCCCTTGCAAGCTGCTCCGACAGAAACAACTGCGGAAAATACATCAGAAACAGGACACCAAGATAATCCGCAGTAAATCCGGCAATGCACAGCTTCCATGCTGTTCTGTTTATAAAATGCCTGCGTTCCTCTTTGTTCTCATAGATCCGGCACAGCTTCAGTCCCAGGCGAAGCACAAGGCTGTCAATGACATAATTCAATGGAATTGCAATCACCCAGAACGGGTTCGGAAAATACAGAATGAAATATATTGGAAAAATCACATTGTACAGCCGGATCTCATTTCTGTTCTTCATTCTCCTTTTCGATCAATACTGCAGTACCGCTGACCATGACACAGATCAGATCTCTTGCGAACAGTTCCAGATCCAGTTTTGCACCGACAATCGCATTGCCGCCTTTTCTGCAGGCTTCACGGTATGCCCTTCTGGCAGCAACAGACTCTGCCGCATCGATTTTTTCTCCATAAGCCGATGCTTCGGAGCCGAACATATCCGCTACACCTGCTTCCATGCCGGATAATATGCCAGTACCGATCACAACTTCTCCGGATACAAGGCCTTTATATTCACGGATCTGATATCCACTGAATTCAGGTGTCGTGGTAATCATTACAGGATCTTCTCCTGAAGCAAGAACCGGATTCTTTTTCATTGCATAGTATTTTCTGTATTCTTCAATAACACTTTCCGGGAACTGATTGTCTTGCAGCTCCTGCATGACGATTGCTTCATTCTCTTCGAGTGCTTCAGGTGTTTCAAAAACCTTCTGTTTGGAAAAGTGTTTGATCTTGAGATAACAGTCCCAGCAGATCACAGCAGATCCGACAACGTTTCCGCTCTGAAGCATAGTATCTGCTTTTTTGCCGCATACTGAACATATTCTTGCCATCTTGATTGCCTCCAAAATATTTGAGTGTTTTCGTATTCATCTGATAAATCGGGTACTGTTTCGTTCTGACAAACACTGCGTCCTGATCTGTTTTCTTTCAATACTGCCGGAGCAGTGTGAAGACGGATGATCAGAACACAGCCATGATCAGGAATCCCAGGGCTGCACAGAGTGCACCGCCGATATACAGGAAATCGATCGTACTGTTCTGTCTCTTTTTTCCTTCCATCTGCCATGAATCCAGGACAAGTTTTTCCATGCCTGTACCAAACTGTCCTCTGCCAATCCCGCTGCGATTTGATGGTGTAAATCCAACACCGGCCACGCATGCTATAAGTCCTGCCGCGATCATGCAGTAGCAGAATTCGGAAAGACCCCAGCCTTTCAGTGCTGTTATCAATGCGCATCCTGCCGCAATGACTGCGGCACAGATCAGGGAGTAAATGCTTCTCTTTTTCATACGTACAATTCCTCAAATCCGTATTTTAACGTTTCAGGTGTGACAGTCTGTCACGGTAACATATTCCAAGCACGATTATCCAGTAGACCGAGATCAATGAAACCAGCAGTACCGGACGATTCTGCAGTGGTAATCCGCCGAAAGGAGGATACAGAAACACCGCAAGGATCGTCAGATCATACGGCAAATGAAACAGCTTTGTGCCAAGAACCAGAACAGCCATAAACAGAAATGCCCAGCCGTAGATTTTTACAAAAAGACTGTTTCTCCGGTAAGCATAAAGGAGAATATATATCATCCAGATGACCGTGATCAGAAAGCACAGGATTCTGTTTGTTTGTGATAACTGAGGACTGAGTCCCAGAAACCATGCACAGTAGGTAAACAGAATCATGAAAAGCCTTGAAAACAGTAATTCTGAAATCTTCATACTATCCTACCTTTCTTTTTTCATGATTCAGAAATCACTTAAAACCCCAAACATATAGTCTCCTCTGAAAAATGGAATCTCAAATGGCAGTAACTGATCACAGGATATTTCTATCAACTCCTCTTGCATATTGAACACAAACTTTATGTTTATTTTCTTCATGCTGTTGTCTAGTTCTTCTTCACTGTAATCAATATGTTTTAAGGTGTCTTTGGAAATGCTTTTTTTAATAATCCACTGGAATGCTTCAAAAGAATACTTATCCGTAAAATTGGTGTTCTCGAAATAGTCCAATATTTGAAACTTTTGTGGAAGTGAAAAACCAACTAGCTTTTGATCAAGCAATTGATCATTATAGAATTCAATATTTCGGATTCTCATTGGTTCGTCTTTCGTACAAGCAATGGCTAATGCATAAGAATACTGATAAGAGAAATCATCTTCTGATTTCTGAATACCAGTTATTTTTACACAAAAATGATCACTACTCGCCTCATAACAGTTACTGATGTCTGAAAACATCTTCATTGAGGGCCTTAAATCATCATATGTCTCTATCTGCTTTCTACATGAAGAATTACAACTGACTGTAAATAAGCATAAAACCATAAAAACTGACAATATTACATTAATCTTTTTTTTCATTGTTCATCCTAAACACATTATTATTGTAATTTGAAACTTATCTGGATAGCAATAAATATAATAATACAATGTCAGCTTGATATAGATGACTAATATCGAGAAATATTTAAACAGATATTCATTTTTCTGTATCGTTAGTGTTATTGTAGTGGCGGTACCAAGATTCATTTGTTACACCTGGGGGAGGAGTGTACCTTATGACTGCAGATGAACAGAAACAACGTTATTTACAATGGTTCCCACATAGCAAAATTGTTGAACAAGATTCAAAATTATTAATAACCTTAAACATTAAAAAAATTGTGGCTGTAAAGATAATAGAGATTGAAGATAATAATCATTATCGGGTAATGACGTGTCTAAATGTACGCCGTCCAAGCGGTTTAGAAACATTTGGGAATTTTACATCGGATTACACCAGTATTGAAGAAATAGCAGAACATATAAATGATTTTTTGGATTTTTATTGCTACGATAAAAAATTGGATTTGCAGAAACGGGGAGATTTACCAGTGAATTTCGAATGGAATAAAGATGAAGTGATACAGCTGATCAACAAATCTATTCAGTTATACGAAAGATATGCAAAACAGAGCCCTGCAAAATGAAATTGCTATTGCAAGCAAATATATTTGTGCATTCATATAATTCATGCTTGGAAATAGTTCAAACTGATGATTCGGAAGTGTGATATAATAATATAGACAGAAGCTACTCGGCTAACAATGATCCTTCGGCTATGTGAAGAGCAGGTGTTGGGGAGTGATACCGGGGGCGGAGCTTAATTTGGCTCGTAATGCAAAAAAAGGAGCGCTCTATGTCACGGGATTTTCCTGTGCAGAGCGCTCTTTGTTTGTTGCAGGGAAATCCCCTCATAAGAGAAAGGAGATCCCTATGTTGCCGACACAAATAAAAGCAGAAAAAGATGAATTGGCAATTTCATATTATTTGAGATTGGCATATGCTAACGGCTTTAACAATTTGTCAGATTTTTATAATACCGCAATAACAAAGAGTTCATTATCCGCCCAACCTAATGCACTTGATATGAATATGTATCATTCAGCATTAACTTTGCTGATAGAAAATGACATCTCTGAGTTTACTAAAAGTTTGACCCTTTTTCCTTACCAGTACCCATTTTTAAAGTCACATGAGATAGCTGCGTATACTGCTGAGGTGACAGATTATCCTATTCATTTCGATAAGTCAGCATCACTTTATCCTGTAAAAATAAACGTTTGTCCTCATTGCTGGGATGAAACAAAAGTCTTACGCCGGTTCCATTATCTTCCAGGGGTGGATGTTTGTCCTGTGCATCATGTGCCGTTGATCAGTTGTGGATACATAAAAGATATTGACATGTTCGATTTTTCAACAGGATCTCCCGTAGAGGTCGTTAATGGTACTGACTACTCTGAGTGGGTGTATCAGTACTACAAGAGTCCGCTGCAAGTAGGACGTGATGATATTTTAGATTGGCTTAAAGATGAATCAGTCAAAAACCTCATACCGCAGCATTTCGGTAAAATTTCGGAGAAAAACGTTAATGTGCTCATGCCTCTTGTTTTCAAAACGATGATGTTGGTGTTCTCATCATATGCTGATGCTTATGACTACTTCTGCAGTCATTATCCGTGGAAACTGAATTTACCTGCTGACTATCAACTGATTGATGGACCACGGTATCTTTTCAAAGTAAAGCACTCATGTGGAAGTGAATTCTATACAAATGAAGAAACAATTCAGCATGGAATAAATTGTCCTTCTTGTGACTCTGAACTCAGTTTTGAAAGCCGCATTTCGAAGATTCTGAATGCCGGCGGTGAGTCGTACAGACTTGCGAGAGAACCTTTTTCACCGTCAAGAATTGTTATCGAACACGAAAAATGTGGCAGACAGTCGGTCGTCAATACAAGCAGGATACTGAAACCACATCCTTGTGTATGTGAACTGGAAGATAAGCAGAAGAAGCCAATTTCTTTGAAAAAACTTCCTCCATTCCAAATCCTTAGATATCCGGTGCCAAAGCATAATTTTCTGACTTTGAAGCATACTGCATGTGGAAACACATTCACGATGACACCACTTTCTCAGTATAGCTGCCCATTTTGCGACAGTACTTACGTTGGGACGGTGTACAGGACGATAATTGAACATTTTGATGATGAGTTTACTCTTCAGGACCTGACATTACATGTCAGTGAGTTACCAATTCACAAGATTCGACATGCGCTGACAGTATTAACAGATAAAGGACATTTACGTACAAGGGGGATTTTTTATGCGATACAAAACTGACGAAAAAAAATATGCCGAAAAGAGAGGCACTGGAGAAGGTGCAAATTATAAGCCTTGGATCCAGACAGGTGAATTTGGAAGCCTGGGTACAACAGCGACACCGATTGACTGGATTACTGGACGGCAGGTGCATTTGGAGTCACAACCAGAGCATCTTGCGTGGTACATACTCCGTTTTAATCCATACGTTATAGATGTTCGTGAACAGGTCCCTTTACAGCTGGATATCACACTCGAATTAGCTGACCAGTTGCATATACAGCACCCACTTGATTCTAAAACACATAAACCAGTGACAATAAGTACAGATCTTCTTGTGACGACAAACTCAGGAGATTTAATGGCATATTCAGTTAAAGCGAGTCTGCCGGGGCCAAAAGAAGATGGAGCAAAGAGGCTTTATGAAAAGCTTCGTCTCGAGCATGAATACTGGAAAAGGCAGCATATTAAGTTTTTTATCATAAATGGTGAAACCATTAATAGGACATATGCTCATAACATTCGACTTGTAACCGCGTTTTATAACCTGCCAGAAAATGCCTTAGATGACATCAGTTATGTGAAACATTTGATTGCCAGACGGTTGATAAAAGTGGATCTTGAGTCAGAGGAACTGGATTTCAGAGAACTGGCGATCAGATATAAGAGGGAGGTGGATTTATGCAGACAGTATCATATGGAGTCGGTGATGTGATAATTTCACCTGAAGGCGTCAGGCGAATCATTTGCATTAAAGATAACGTTGTAACAATGGTTGACATGAATGTGTCGAAAATCATAGTATCGCAGCTTTTCACGGATGAAATTGGAAAAAACATAGCAAGCCAGTGCTGGCAAATCGTTCCATTTCAGGAAGTGAACATTCAGATAGAAGATGAGATTAGCGAAAAAACCATGAGAAACATATCGATCTGTAAAGATGCGATGAATTTTTTTGGAGATGAGCTAGAAAGATATCATCGAAAAGGAGCTAATGATTTTGTTAAATCTGTTTGTGAAAAATATTCAATAGGTAAAACGACTTTCTGGCAGTTGTTCAGAGTATATCTTCAGTCTGGTCTCGACGGAAGAATGCTTTATGACCGTCGCCAGTTCGGCAACAGTAAAAACGTTCAATACGAATACACTAAAAAGCCGGGCAGGCCAGCAGAGAATCATGTGTATGCTGGAAAACTTTTAGATGACAAAGATCGGGAGATGTTTGACAAAGCAATCAAGAAGTATAAGGGTAATCCGGACGCCACTTTAATTGGGTGTTTCAGTGAAAATGATAAACAATATGACTGGGAAACATCCAAAGATGAATCTGGACGTACAATAGTACACATTTTAAAACCATCAGCGCGCCAGTTCTATTATTATGTGAAAAAAAATCTTACTTCAGAAGAGAGGATAAAGGCTAATACAACTGAACGAGATTTTCGAAATAATAAAAGGATCCTCGTTTCAGATAATCTTTCCGGAGTATATGGTCCTGGTGATCTTTTCGAAACGGATGAGCAGGAATTTGATGTGCGGATAGTTGCTGAAGAAGATCGGTCGATAGAAATCGGTCGTCCGATTTTGTATCTGATGATAGATGTTTATAGCAGAAAGATTATGGGATATTCCGTCGGCTTTGTGAACAACGGAATAAACGGAGCTAAGAATTGTTTGCTGAGTCTTTCTGACGATAAAGTCGCACTATGTAAAAAATATGGTATCACCATTAAACCTGAGCTTTGGCCTTCGGGTTATTTGCCGGCCAGATTGAGAACTGATTATGGTGCAGAATACTTATCTAAGGAAATGGCAAGGATATGCGCCGAACTGGGGATCAATCATGAGCTGGTTCCACCTGCTACAGGCAGTTTGAAGGGGTTAGTTGAAGGCACTTTCCATTCGTCCTCAGCACCGACTAAGTTCCTCTATACAAAACATGGTGGTATAACCGGAAGAAAAGAGGATGATCCGAGCGAAGACGCAATTCTGACAATGAGCGAATTCGAAGAGATTATCATCCGGACAATAATAATGCACAATGCTCTGTACTGGAAAAATTATCCGATGACTAAAAAAATGCACGAGGAAGGTGTTATTGCAACGAGTACCTGTCTTTGGGATTTTGGGGTAAGGCATTATGGTTTACCCAAACAGATAAATCTTACAGCTTTCAGATATTCACTTTTACAACCGCTGAAAATGAATTTAACCCGTAAAGGATTAAACTTCGAAGGCTTGAATTATCTTTCAGAATCTGCCTGGTTCAGGGAAATGATTTATTCGTCAAAAGATAAGAAGGATAAGGTGGAAGTACGAATGGATACGCGAGACATTACAAGGGTGTTTATTATGAGAGATCATACATTGGAAACTATCTCCTTGAATACAAATCGCGCAAACCAAAAGAGGTTATCCGGCAGTCTGGATGAATACAGAAAAGCCCGCAAGGAACACTTGAAAACTGATAGAGATGCCGAAGTGCTTAATGGATTGATCAAGTCGAATACCGTAAATGCAGTCGCCGAGATCATTCGTATTGCTGAAAAACAGAGGGTTGAGAAAAACACAAAAATAGATATGAGAAAAGCAAGATCAGAGGAAGCATCCAAGAGGGCGCAGGAACAGCTTATCGTTCCGGTTGAAAATAACGTATTGCTTCTTCCTGATGTAAAAGAACCTAACCCTGCTGAGCCGATGATTACAGATCCATATACAAGCACTGACGATGTTCTTGAAGATGGATTAAAGATTTTTGAAAAATTGGGAGGTGAAGAATATGAAACTTAACTATACTATTACAAACGAATCATATACTCAGGAAGAACTGAGCAGTAATATTGTTGATGCCAAATACAGCAGTGCCATCATACCTGGTGATGAAGGCAACGCCTGCATCGAAGCATTGCCAAGAATCTCATTTGATAAGAAGGACGTGATCACCAGGTATACAAATGCGTTGCCCTTGTATACTAACAAAGAAACTACTGAAAATCGTGAAAAAAGAAAGATGTTAGTGCAGCAGATGGAACTGATTCGTGTACCTCTGCCTTTCGTGACACGACTTGATTATCTCTTTTACAGGGCTCTGTTATCAAGTTATCGTGCGCGTGATTTCAAAATCGTGACATCCAAAAGAAAGAGCTTACGACTATATGGAGAAATCTGTGATGCAGCAGTTCCGGGTTTTGCATTGATTGGTGAATCCGGTTGTGGCAAATCATCAGCACTGAAAAACATGATAAAGCCATACCCTCAGGTAATTCGTCACCATATCGGCATGGACGGGGTGAGTTCTTTTTCGCAAATTGTTTATATAGCTGTTACTTGCATGATCAATTCTAACCTTTCTGAATTGTATCATCAGATTGGACAGGAGATTGACAAAGCTTTGGGATTGGAGAAGATTTATTCAGAGTATATTAACAAGCAGCGTACTCTTGGCGCCAAAGTTGATGCATTATGTGATTTGATCAATTGTTTTGGGATAGGTGCAATTATTATCGATGAAATACAATTGCTCAATTTTTCAGCGAATCGCGAATCAAGTTTTGAATCTTTTCTTACAATTAATAATCGCACGAAAGCCGCCATATGTATAATCGGTACCCCAGACGCATATGAGCGTATGTTCGTCAACAACAGAACAGCAAGGCGCATTGGTGAGGTCATTGATGCTTCAAATTATTGCTACAGCAAAGAATTCTATATCTATTTTTTCAGGACTATCTCACATTACCAGTGGTTTGACGAACGTATTATCTTTGACGACACAATTATAAATGCTATATGGGAATGTACACATGGAGTTGCTGACATGGTGACCGGGCTGTATATTGGACTTCATGAGGAGTACCTGTCTCTTGATAAGCCACCAACAATAGATGCTAGTTTCGTTAAGCGTGTAGCAAGGAAAATTTTCTCTCAGCGGAGAAAAGAGGCAGTAGCGGCAATGTTTGAGAGAGATAAGGCTAATGAGTTTAACAAAGCAATTACAAAATTGAATAACAAAGAAGCGGTCAGCAGAATCACTCATTCTGATGAACAGCAGAAAGAAGTTACAAAGATGATTGTATCCGATAAGGATGCACTCGAAAGAGAAGAACTCATTTGTAAAATCATTTCTCAGATTAAAGAGAGCAGGCCTGATATTGCTGAAGAAAAAATTCGTAAGTCGTGTGGTGAAATAATCGGAGATTTGCCTCTGAGCGATTTGAATCAGTCTAAAGTACTCCTGGACGTATTTGCGGCAGTGACTAAGAAAAAGACTTATAAGAAGAAAAAATCTTCAGAGTCAGCGGAAGAACTGTTCAGTAAACTTGAAGAATGCATTATTTAACAGAGATTAGAAAAACGCCAATGCGGCGTTTTTTTGGCTCAAACAGTCGGTAGTATAAGTTGTTGGTTTGCAAGAGTCTTTATCTGCTCCTAAATGCCTGTTATTAATTTGTGTTCGGTTTAGAATTGTAACAACCGCCAGGTATGCGTCCAAGTAAGATGCTTTTGTTCAGTTTAGAATTGTCATAACCGGTGTTATATTCCTTAAACACCGTTAAATTTTGTTCGGATTAGAATTTGCACGTATCAAGATGATGAATCATTTTTCCATACAGGGTAAAATGAAATGGGGCAGGAGGAACCTGAGTATGAAATACAGTACAGTGATCGTTGCGGCAGGCAGCGGCACAAGAATGGGACTTGGTTATAATAAGGTCTATCACCGGATCAACGGAAAAACGATCCTAGAAATGACGATGGAAACATTCCTCAATGATGAAGACTGTGCGCAGATCATTGTCGTAACGGACGCGTCGGATTATATGCGTGAGATCACTTCCAGATGGCCCGGCAAGATCGTTGTGGCAAAGGGCGGAAGCACCAGACAGGAAAGCGTATCAAACGGTCTGCATGCTGTGCTGTGCGATGTCGTCATGATCCATGACGGGGCCAGACCGTATGTTCATAAAGAGTCACTGGATGAATTGAAAAAGACGATGGAAACGGAACAGGCAGCCTGCCTGTGCGTTCCCTGCAAGGATACGATCAAAGTGCTGAAGGACGGATATATCGTGGAGACGCCGGATCGTTCTTCATTGGCAGCGGCACAGACACCGCAGGTCTTTCATACAAAAGTGATCCTGGACTGCATGCACAAGGCATTCCGGGAAGGCTTCACCGGGACGGATGACGCGTCCCTCGCAGAGCGTTACGGCATACCCGTCAAGGCTGTAGCCGGAACGTATGACAACATCAAGATCACGACAGCAGAGGATCTGAAATGATTCTCTTTCTCGTGCGGACAGGAGGATAAAGAATGAGCAGTTTCAAAGATTTAAGGGTAGTTGATAATTTCTATCAGACATCACTGTTTTTCCCGATGGCCTGTCGTACTGATCGGTACACTGACGGATGAAGGGAAAACGACGTTCGGACCGTATTCGCTTCTGGCACCGTTCTATGTAGCCGGCAAGGATTACTACGCGCTGCTGCTGGAATGCAGGAACAGCTCCAATACAGCCCAGAACCTGATCAAGCATAAGAAATGCACGATCAATTTCCTGCCGGATGACAGGAAGTACTTCAAGGAGACAGTCAGGCTGGGATGGCCGGGCGACAAGCCGGAAGAAAAGATGAAGGATTTCAATCTGAAACTGGAAGACGGGCTGCGCAAAGAGGAAGATCCTGCAGGTACATATCCCCAGGTCATCAAGCAGGCCTTCCAGGTCATTGAATGCACATGGGTCGATACGCTGGACAACGCCCAGGACACACGCCCGCTCAACGAAGGTGAAGATCATTATGATCTGGAAAAGTATCATGACTTCAACGGCATCACCACACCTTTCGGGGCACACTTTGTCCTCAGGATCGACCATATCCTGATGAAGAAACGCTATTACAACACGATCGTCAACGGTGTCAAAGCATCTGGCTTCCCGCGTGTGCCCGTGGATTACGGATACCGTGATTCCAAGAACTTCTGGTATACGAAGCACAGAAGACCGATCCCGGAACTACTGCCGATGCGTGAAACGACAGTCGCTTCCGTCCGTTACGCTGCCGACAGACTGCAGACAGATATCGAGTTTACGGATGAGGCTCTGGCTATGCTCGTCAAAGTACCGCGCGTCTTCCTGCCGACAGTCCTCAAGGGCTGCGTGAAATGGGCGGAAGAAAACAATGTCAAAAAGATCGATGTGCAGGAAATACAGACGATCAATGATAAACGTTCAAAAGAAAAGAAAAAGTAAACAGCAGGAAGGATAAAAATGATAATGAAAAGAGTGCATTTTTTTCTGGTCAGACACGGACAGACAATATACAACAGCCAGGACCGCATGCAGGGTGTCTGTGATTCACCTTTGACAGAGGAAGGCATACAGCAGGTACGTGAAAGCGCAGCTGCGCTGGAAACGGTCAATTTTACCAAAGCATTTTCTTCACCGCTTGGCAGAGCAGTCGCAACCGCAAAGATCATTCTGGGAAACAGGAATATTCCCCTGCAGACGATAGATGACCTGCATGAGTTCGATTTCGGAAGCTGGGAAGCACGTCCTTTTACAGAACTGGGTGATGAACTGTTCAAACGCAGAATGAACAGGGACTTTTCGGATCTCGGAGGAGAGGACGAGGAAACAGTCAGGGCACGTTCAAGAAGGGCATTTGACAATATCGTTTCCCAATGCAGCTACAGGGATGAGGTGCTTGTAGTATCACATGGATTATTCTCGGACCTGACGATGGCAGAACTGTTCGGGATCGATACGATCGCCTACAGGAAAGCCTGCAGGGAAAAGGGAACCAATGCTTTCCCCAATGCCTGCATCATTGAATTTGAGTATGACGGGGATTACCATCTCCTGAAATATCCTTCTGCCGGACGGGATTTCAAAGTGTCGGAATGGTAAAAAAAAACAACGTGGAACTCTTTGCTGAACGGCGGATATTAAAGCAGTGAAACCATCTTCGGATGGTTTTTTCTGTCGGACAGAAGGAGGAAAGCAATGAACATGACATATGAAGAGTTCGAACAGGCTGCACTTGAAAACATCAGAAAGTTCCTGCCGGAGGAATACACCCCGGCAAAAGTGGCGATCATTCCGCAGATGAAACTGGGAAAAACATACCGGGCAGTCAGCGTGATTCCGGACCGCGAAGGGCTCAGCGGGATCTCCGTCAGCCTGGGCGATCTGTATGAGCGGTATCAGATGTACGGGGATCTGGAAACGGTATTTTCGGGAGTGTTCAGAGATCTGTTTGAGCACGGTACACGTGAGATACAGCCATTCCTTTCATCATATGAGAATATCTGTGACAGACTGTTCGCCCGTCTCAGCAATGAAAAAAGAAACCGGGAACTGCTGAAGGAGATCCCGTATACGATGTTCCGGGATCTTGCAATCACATACCATATCCTGCTGAACATGGATGACGCGGGCATGTCTTCCGTTATGATCACCAACAAATTGATGGAACAGTACGGGGTAACAAAAAAACAGCTTCATGAAGATGCCCTCAGAAGCAGTATGATCCTGTTCCCTGCTGTCTTTGAAAACAGCACCGAATTTATGGAAATGCATGTACAGGGAAAGGTCCTTCCCAAAGAAGACCGTGACATATCCGGTGAGGAAATGAAGGTGCTCACTAATGAACCGGGTGTCAACGGCGCGGCTGTGATCGTCTATCCCGGCATGTTGGAACAGATCGCTGATCAGCTGGACAGCAGCTACTGCATCATCCCGTCATCGATCCATGAACTGTATATCACGACACTGCTGTCGTTTGAGGACCTGTATGAGATGCAGCAGATCGTAAGGCATGTCAACGGGCACTATGTCAAAGAAGAAGAGTACCTGTCAGACAAACTGTATGTGTATCACCGGGAATCCGGGAAACTGTTTACAGTCGGTTTTGATGACCGGGAGGACTGCATCGTATGCAGCAGGTAAATGAAGGCCTGCACGATTCCTTCTCAAAAGTTTACCGGGAAGAAGGTTACGCATATGAACTGCTGAATGCGAGGCTGTTCCGGAACCTGACCCAGAAGGAGCTTTCCAGACGGACAGGCATTTCACCGGAAGAGATCAGCAGGATCGAAGGAGGCAGACGCAATCCGACCGTAAAGATGCTGAAGCGCCTGGCAGAAGGACTGGACATGGAACTGCGTATTTTACTGATCCCGGAATCGGCGGATCACTGTCAGACAGAAGCAGCTGACCAGTGAAAAGGATGACAGGTAGACGATGATCTCCGTGATCCGGCCGAAATGCTCAGCGATGACTTTGAACACAGGCTGTGTGGCAGGAACAAACGGTGAGATATAAAACATATCGGGTACCCCGTAACCGGTATGACTGAAAAAACCTACGGTGTTGATGATCTCTGCAATGAACGCAAGAATGACCAGCAGTCTGCATGCCGGCAGGAAACGTTCTCCGTACAGTCTGTTTCTGATGATGAGGAAGGAACACCACAGCATCCATCCATGATAGAGAAAACTATGCGTCATCAGGAACACCTGTTCATGCAGCATATTCTCCGGATACAGCAATGCGCATAATGCAGCGATCAGGCTGCAGGACGCACAGAACGTACATACTGTTTTCCGCTGTTCATCGGAAATACGCGTGAGACAGCAAAGCAGATACATTGGTACGGAACACAGCTGGAACGGGAAGTACCACCATTGAAACGCATGATGCATGCGGAAGAGGAATACCTGCTTGATCACTTCCGATAACAATGCGATGCGGGCAGAGATCTCCAGTGCTTTCAGCGGATCCCTGATCCTGACAGATGACAGCACAAATGCCGCCAGCAGAGTGAGGCAGGAAAGGACAATATGAAAAGCCGAGAACAGCCCGGGAGTTGTTTTCAGTATGGCAGCACCGGTTATTTCCATTGCACCAGATCTTCCAGCGCACGCTTAGGTACATAATAGTTGACTTCATCGTCGACATAATACTTCACATCGTGTGCTTCATTCATTTCAACAACAGTACTGGTATGTGCAGGATAGCCCATGGCGATCACAATACGTGCGATACTGTCATCCGGGACCTGCAGGAGTTCATTGACCTTTGCGGCATTGAAGTTCAGCATGATGCATGAACCAACGCCCTGTTCCCATGCGGATGAGGTGATGACTTCTGCAGCGATTCCGGCATCAATGTCTCCAAGCGGATATTTATCTTTCGGCTTGATGATCACAACATAAGCCATGGCCTCTTCTCCCGGTTTGGGCTGTCCGATCTCTTTTGGCAGATAAGCGGCGAAATGGACCAGCTGAGCCATCTGATCCCTGAGCGCAGGCTCCGTTACCACAGCAAATGTCAGCTTCTGCATATTGCCGGCACAATGCGCAAGACGTACGTTCTCCATGACTGCAAGCAGTGTGTCATGACTGATCTCTTTCTGCAGATACCTGCGGTAAGTTCTTTCACCTGTATATAGATCATGCAGTGTCATATCAGGACCTCCTGTGTATGAACACATTATACTTCCCGTATACGCGCATGTGTTAAACTGAATACACATCGGGAGGCTCGGATGAAACTGCATTGGGATTATGAGGAAAACCTGCTGAAGATCAGCGGTTCACTGTACAGGTATTACGGGATCGACAGAGGACATGGAAGCGATCCGGAACTTGACTGCTATCTGGAAAGCCGGAGACCGCGCTGCGTGATCGCTCTGCTGATCGACGCAATGGGCATCAGTATTCTTGAGAAGCATCTGGCCCATGGATCTTTCTTCCGCAGCCATCTTCTGAAACAGGTATCTACGGTATATCCTCCGACAACGACGGCAGCTACAACGTCATTTCTCAGCGGGCACAGCCCCGCAGAAAACGGATGGCTTGGATGGAACCAGTATTTCAAGGAACAGGATGACAATATCATTCTCTTTCTGAACAGGAGCCAGTACAGGCAGAAGAAATATCCGCCCGGATGGAGTACGGAAGCACTGCCTGCAGAAAAGATCTATGATGTTCTGAATGAACGGGGGATCCAGGCAGATTCCGTATGGCCGGGCTGGGCACCGCATCATCCGTGCGGTACGTTTCCGGAACTGCTGGACACAGCAGGACAGCTTTCCCGCAGCTGCCGCTTTATCTATGCTTATTGGGATCAGTTTGATGATCTCCTGCATGAAAACGGCACAGACGGACAGGAAGTCAGGGAACAGCTGGAAATACTGGACCGCACTGTTCAGTCCTTTGCCGGAACACTGCCGGAAGATACGGTACTGCTGTGCATTGCCGATCACAGCCAGATCAATGTGGAAAGCTATGATCTCAGCAGTGATGAAGCACTATGTGCATGCTTCGCGCATGATCCGGCTCTTGAGCGCAGAACGACCGCGTTCTACATCAAGCCGGGTAAGGAAGCGGAGTTTGAGAACCTGTTCAGGGAACGTTTTCCTGATCAGTTCCTTCTGCTGGATCATAAAGAAACGGTGGAGTCCGGGATCTTCGGGCCGGGAATTCCTTCTGAACGCTTTGAAGAGTTCATCGGGGACTACACAGCGTTTGCCCTGACACCGCTCCAGCTGGACTATAAACGGGCATCCGTTATGAAAGGAAATCATGCCGGAATGGTCGAAGCGGAACGGTATATTCCTGTGATCGTATATCCCCTGAAATGAAAATAATCTGCCGGATCAAATGTAAAGTGATCCGGTTTTTATGTATTTACCGCACCATGAAACAGATTGCGTGGTATCATCAGAAACATGAAACTTCTCAAAGACAGGACATTTCTGAACTCACTGAAAGCGGTGATGCTGCCGATCACACTGCAGTACATCCTGAATTATGCGGTGAGTATTACAGACAGCGTCATGGTAGGCAGTCTGGGAGACCTGGCAGTCACAGCCGTTACCCAGGCAACGCAGCCGTATACGCTGTTCTATACATTTCTCTACGGACTTGGCGCAGGCGGTACGGTACTGATATCACAGTACTGGGGAAAACAGGACATTCCTGCGATCCGCAATCTGATGGGACTGCTGTACAGGATCGTTATAGCAGTATGTGTATTCTGGTGCGGTCTGTGCATCCTGTTTCCGGCTCATATCCTCGGCTTTTTCACAAACTCAGAAGCAGTTGTGGAAACCGGCCTGCAGTATTTCCGTATTGCCGTACTGGCTTATCCGCTGACCGCAATGACAGTATGCTATTTCAACGGACTGAAAGGTACGGAGGATGTCAAATACGCAACAGCGGTATACGCCGCATCTTCGGTGGTCAATGTAGCCGCGAATGCGGTCCTGATCTACGGTCTCTTTGGTCTTCCTGCCATGGGTGTCAGAGGAGCGGCTTTAGGCACTCTGATCGCAAGAGCGTTTGAATTCCTGAACATGCTGTACTACGCGGCATACAGGGAAGACAGGATCTGCTTCCGACTCCGGGATATCCTGCATATCGATACCTCTGTCCTGCCGGTATATATCCGTACCAGCATACCGGTGCTCGGCAATGACCTGCTGTGGGGATTGGGAGGTACGATGCAGGTGGCGATCTTCGGCAATCTGGGAGAGACGATGGCGACCGCTACAAGCGTAGCAGCCATGATGAACCAGCTTGCGATGGTTCTGGTATACGGTGCCGCAAATGCAGCTGCGGTCCTGGTCGGAAAACAGACAGGGACAGGAGATGAAGAAAAAGCATGGGAGATGGGGAAGACATTCCTGGTCCTGGGCGTGATCATCGGCGTATTGACCTGCTGTATCGTACTGCTTGCAAGATGGCCGTTCCTGATGCTGTACCCGAATATCACCGACAGCAGCAGGCTGCTGGCATCACAGATCATCCTGGTGATCGCGTTCCTGATGGTCCTGAGAACACTGGAAAATATCTGCATCATCGGTGTATTGAGAGGCTCGGGCGATACCCGGACCGCGTTCCTGATCGACATGGGATGCCAATGGCTGATCGGACTGCCGCTGGGATACCTTTCCGCATTTGTCTGGAAATGGCCGGTCCTGGCTGTATATGCCATCATGTGCACGGATATCTGTGTCAAGGACCTGCTGTGTATCAGAAGGATCCTGAAGGGAAATTATATTCATAATCTGACGGAACAGGCATAACACAATGTTCCGTTTTTTACATCCGGAAGTCATTGCAGTATCTTCCGTGATTCCTGTGAAAGTGTATCAAAAAGAAGCATCCGGCATGGTATGATGAAAAGAGAAAAAGGAGACAGATCATATGTATAAAATGGTAGTTGCGGATCTCGATGAGACCCTTATCAGCATGGACCGGACGATCTCGCAGAGAAATATCGATGCGATCAAAAAAGCCGCCGAAATGGGCGTCAAATTTGTTCCTGCCACAGGCAGAGGCTACAACTCTGTTCACGATACACTGAAGCAGCTCGGCCTTTATCAGAAAGAAGGCCAGTATACGATCTCATACAACGGCGGCGCGATCACCGAAAACAAGGATGAGAAACTGCTGTATTTCCAGGGGATCACATTTGAAGAAGCGGAAGCACTTTACAAGTATGGTCTTCGCTATGATGATCTTTGTCTCCATGTTTATACGCCTGACCGGGTATGGGTAAAGAATTTCTTCCCGGAAGAAGTGGAATATCTTGCCTGCCGTCAGCCGTGTACTGAGATCTTTGATGACAATATCGATTTCCTGAAAGGGAAGGATATCGTCAAAGCGATCTACATGAATACGGATTATGAATATCTGAAGCGTATACAGGCAGAGATCACGGACCTGACAAAAGACATGGATGTTTCATTCTCAAGCAACCGCTATATGGAATTCAACCGGAAGGGTGTATCCAAAGGCGCAGGCCTGCAGAGACTCTGTGATATTACAGGCATCGATATCAGTGAGACGATCGCCGTAGGCGACAACTACAATGACCTGTCCATGATCAAAGCAGCGGGTCTGGGTGTCGGTGTTGCCAATACAGTTGAAGCAATGAAGAAAGAATGTGACTTCATTACAGAAGCAGACTGTGATCACGGAGCGATCGCGGAAGTTATTGAGAAATTCATCTTCAACGCACAGTAAGAAAAAGAACTGCATCCCGTATCATGTGCATGTGTACACAAGGGAATGCAGTTTTTTAACATTTCTTTTCCGGATGCGGATCAGATGTTTCTTCTGAACCACTGGAGGATATAAGGGGCAACCAGGAACAGGATGCCGTCAAACAGGAATACAGCACTCCCGGTCATGAAAAACAGAACGACATTGATAATTGCCAGCACAAGGAATATTTTCTTGATCGTTGATAGCTTCATAGGGTCACCTCGATTATATTCTTTCCGTTATTGTAGCATGATTCCGCGAAAGTGCAGTCATATACTGCCTTCACCGGCAAAGATAACCATACCGTACTGATTTACTGAAGTATGAAATTGTAGTCATGACGCAAACGTGTTAAGTTAATGCTGACTGAAGATCATCAAATGTAAAAACATCATGGAGAAACCGTTATGGAAGAATACAGCAAAGCAAGAAGAGCCGGTATGAAGGCTTACAAGCAGGCTGAGGACAGCGGGCAGAACCCGTATCCGGCAGTCCTGGATAAACTGATCGATACGGCATCTTTGAAAGCCATTGATATCGGCGTGACATCGATCCCGACAGATCAGATCATCGGTACAAAAACAGCAGGCAGACAGAATGCTTTTGCCTGCAACTTCATGCCGCTTCTGGACCCGGAAAGTGAATTCGGACGCAAATGGCAGGCATTGTATGATTCACAGGTAGAGGAGGGGATCCGTGATCCGATCCTTGTATATGAATACCTGCACCGGTTTTATGTACAGGAGGGAAACAAGAGAGTATCCGTACTGAACTATCTGGAAATGCCTGTGATCCAGGCGGATGTCAAGCGCTTCATGCCGGCAGAACCAAACAAGCTGTATGACGCATTCCTGAAGTTCTACAAGGTATGTCCGCATTATGAACTCGATTTCAGCGAGCCTGCCTCCTATCTGAAGTTTGCTGAGCTGCTCGGACAGAATCTTGAACATCCCTGGCCGGAGAAACTCTGTATGCATGTCAACACAGCATTCTACAGTTTCCGCAAGGAATACCTGAGAAGTTCCGACCGTATCAGCAACATTTCCGACGCCTTCCTGACATTTGTGTCCATGTACGGTCTTGATGAACTGAGGAAGCAGACCGGCACGGTCATCCGTCAGAAGATCTCGGCGATCCGTACGGAAATGCAGGTGCGTTCCTCAGGGGACAATATCGTCGTCAAGGAAAATCCCCAGGAGAAAAAGGGAGGCAGCCTGCTTTCCGATCTGACAAAGATCATCCCGCAGTATACTGTCTCGAAGCCGCTGAGACTGTCATTTGTCTATGACAGCACACCGGAGAATTCTGCCTGGAACTATGATCATGAGGTCGGCAGGATCTATCTGAAACAGAAGTTCGGCGGACTTGTTCATACAGAATTCTACGAAAACAGGAAAGACGGACAGCCGCTCCGTGAAGCACTGGAACAGGCAGCGAAAAACAGTGACGCAGTATTTACCGTATCCCCTCTGCAGGTCAATGAAACGATGAAGGCGGCAGTCCGTCATCCTAACGTTCACTTCCTGAGCTGCTCGCTCTACCTGCCCGCCAAAGCAGTCCGTGCTTACTATGTCCGTATGTATGAGATCAAATTCCTGCTCGGCGCGCTGGCTGCCATGATGAGCGACAACCACAGGATTTGCTATATTGCGGACTATCCGATCTATGGGACCGTGGCAAATATCAACGCATTCGCGATCGGCGCATCGCTGGTCGATCCGCGCTCACAGATCATCCTCGGATGGTCCGGCGTCAACGACCAGGACTGGCAGAAAGAACTGAAATATCTGGGCGTCGATATCTTCTCCGGACCGGACCTTGCCCAGCTCAGCCAGGACAGCACGGTATTCGGACTGTGCCAGCTGGAACAGGACGGTAAGATACGCAATCTTGCGATGCCTGTCATCAACTGGGCAAAATACTACGAAAAGCTCGTGCAGACGATGCTGGACGGGGAATGGAACAATGAGGATGCCGGCAAATACAAAGCTGTCAATTACTGGTGGGGGATCGAGTCCGGTGCGGCGGATATCGTCGTATCTTCTTCCGTTCCTTACAGCAGCGCAAAGATGACGGAACTGATGAAGGATGCGCTGAAAGCCGGCAGACTGAGCCCGTTCAGCCATGAACTCAGATCCCAGTCCGGTATCATCCAGAATGCTGGATCCGGCAGACTCAGCATTGAACAGATCATCCGCATGGATTGGCTGAATGATAATGTGATCGGCTTGATCCCTGAATACGGTAAACTTTCGGAAGAGGCGAAAGAACTGACACGTGTAGCAGGTATTGATACTGTCAGAGGAACCAGATGAAACTATTGCTTGTCGCTGACCATGAAGAATCCCGTCTCTGGGACTATTATCAGGCTTCCAAAACAGAAGGCGTGGACCTGATCCTTTCATGCGGGGATCTGGATCCTGCATATCTGGAATTTCTGACAACGATGGTCAATAAACCGCTTCTGTATGTCAGGGGAAACCACGATGATAAATATGAAATGAGACCTCCCGAAGGCTGTATAGCGGTAGAAGACATGGTCTATGATTACCACGGTCTCAGGATCCTTGGACTGGGCGGCTCTTACAGATACGGAAACCGCAGTAATATGTATACCGAGGCCGAGATGGAAAAGCGTATCAGAAAGCTCAGGAATACACTGAGGGTCACGGGAGGGTTTGATATCCTTCTGACCCATGCGCCGGCTCTAGGCTATGGAGACCTGGAAGACCTTCCTCACAGAGGCTTCGACTGCTTCAACGACCTGCTTGAGACATATCATCCGATGTACATGTTCCATGGGCATGTACACAGGGAATACGGTCCGTTTCACAGGACACTGTCACATCCATCCGGGACACAGATCATCAATGCGTACGGTTCATGGATGGTGGAGATACCGGACGAGAGCTTCGGACAGACTGAAAAAAGCCTGATGTACCGCATGTATATGCGGAAACATACATACTGAAAAAGATGGGATATTCCATCTTTTTTGATGAGATCACCGCATGCCCTACAGCATCAGAAATGCGCATAAATACTGAAGATAACAACGTTATCCACAATCCCGGGCGAACTATTTTAAGGTAAATGATGTCCAGTCGATGTGGTTGTACTTCATGACGTCATCCGCTTTTTTCATGCCGAGCTTCTCATAGAAGGGCACTGCCTTTTCATTGGCGATCAGATAGACAGCGATATCTTTTTCGCCGCCTGCGATCTCATGTGCCGTCTTCATCAGGGACCGACCGATCCCCATTCTTTCATAATCCCTGTCAACACCAAGATCCGTCACATACAGCCAGTAACAGAAATCGGTCAGCCCGAACAGAACACCCACCAGGATGCCTTCCTCATTTCTTGCTGCAAGGCTGATCGATACATGACTGACGAGTTTCCTGATCCGCTCCTCAAACCGTTCTGCAGGATATTGTGAACCAAGATCGGTCCGCTTCAGAAAACCGATGTATTCCTCCGGGGAGATGCGCTCCTCCCTGATCGATATATGTTTTGATGTTTCCATGTGATCCCTTTCTGCAGATATACTCTGCGTCTTTCCGGAACTGTTCTGATCCGTGAACGAAAACAGCCGCAGGGATCTCCTCCGGCTGATGAATACTGTAGTGCCTGAGATCGTCAGACTTTCTGGCGTACTGCTGTTTCCGCGAAGCACACCTGATCCGGTACGTGGCGGGACCGGGTATACTCAAACATCACACCGCGTGAGTTGAAGACCTGCCCGACGACAGTCAGCACAAAGTCGAAATGCCCGAGGTCCAGCAGCTCATAATCACGCTCCGTAGCACGTTCTGCTGTGACACGGCGGCGGCTTGTCGTGATCGTCATTCCCAGCGTATCTTCCAGATAACGGTAAATGGAGCCACGTGCGATCTCCTCGGTCAGACCTTTTGTTTCGGAGATCAGGAAGATGTTCGTATCGTAGATGACTGCCTGCTTGCCGAGGTACCTCACCCGCTCTATATAATATAGGTCTTCACCGACATCAAAACCTGTCATCAGACTGATCGACTGGTCGCATTTGACCTCTTTGAATGTAACGATCTTCGTTGTAGCCTTCCTTGATGATCTGGATGCGGCTTCCGCAAAGCTCTCGATCCCTCCGATCGTAAATAAGGAAAGCTCTTTTTCTGGGCGGAAGATGACCTGGACGCCTCTGCCATGCTGGGGAAGGAGATAGCCTTCTGCTGTCAGAATGGAGATCGCCCGGCGTACAGTATTGCGGCTGCAGCCGAAACGAGCCGCGAATTCATTCTCCGAAGGCAGAAAATCACCGCTCTGGTATTTCTTGCTTTCGATATCACTTTTAATTGCATGGTAGATCGGTTCGTATTTTGACTGCGGCATAGGATTCTCCTTAAATTTATTATATCTTTAAATAACTTGTTTAAACAAAAAAATTGACCGGTTTGTCAAAAATAATTACGGCACTAATGAGAAATCCTGACTTTTTAACTTGTTTAAACAAACCACAAAAATTAGCGACATGTTTAAACAAATTGTGTGTTTATGGTTGACATGTTTAAACAAGTTGGGTATAGTAAATACAGAACTTGTATAAACAAGTGGAGAGGATGATAATATGGCAAAATTCACTGATGATGCGACCAAACTGCTCGGCTACGTGGGCGGTAAGGAAAACATCAACGCTATCACTCACTGCGTCACAAGATTACGTTTTGTCCTCGCAGATCCGAAAAGGGCGGATATCAAGAAAATTGAATCGCTTCCTTCCGTTAAGGGAACATTTACACAGGCCGGTCAGTTCCAGGTAATTATCGGCAACGAAGTCGCTGACTTCTACAAAGAATTTACAGGTATTGCAGGTATCGAAGGTGTATCCAAGGATGCCGCAAAGATCGCCGCAAAAGATAATCAGACGCCGATCCAGAAGGCGATGTCCAACATTGCCGAGATCTTCGCACCGTTGATCCCTGCGATCATCTGCGGAGGTTTGATCCTCGGTTTCAGAAACATTCTCGAAACAGCTGTTGCACTCCAGGAAGGAACATTCCTTGCCGGTCTCGATAAATTCCTGTGGATCATCGGCGAAGCCGTATTCCACACAGGTATTCCCGTTGGTATCTGCTGGTCCGTACAGAGAAAAATGGGCGGTACACCGATGCTCGGTATCGTCCTCGGTCTCACACTGATCTCCGGCCAGCTGGTCAACGCGTATGGTGTTGCAGGTATGGCAGCTGATGCATGGGCTCCGAATTATACATGGAACTTCGGTTTCGCAAGTTTCCGTATGATCGGCTACCAGGCACAGGTCATTCCGGCGATCCTTGCAGCATTCACACTTGCATATCTGGAGCGGTTCTTCAAGAAAGTCGTACCGCAGGTCCTCCAGATGATCCTCGTACCGTTCTGCTCACTGCTTCTGGCAGTCATGGCTGCGCACTTCGTGCTCGGCCCGATCGGCTGGAAGGTCGGTGAATGGGTATCTGCATTCGTTATGGCAGGTATCTCCGGAAATCTGAGAGTTCTCTTTGGTGCCGTATTCGGTTTCTTCTATGCACCTCTGGTCATTACCGGTCTGCACCATATGTCAAATGCGATTGACCTGCAGCTTATTAATTCAACAGGCGGGACAATGCTGTGGCCGATGATCGCACTGTCAAATATCGCGCAGGGCTCTGCCGTTGCCGGTATGTCATATCTTCAGAAGAAGAATACAAGAGCACAGGAAGTAAACTATCCGTCCATGATCTCCTGCTGGCTGGGTGTTACTGAACCTGCAATGTTCGGTATCAACCTGAAGTATCAGTGGCCCTTCTACTGTGCAATGACAGGCTCCTGCCTGGCAGCGATCGTTTCCACCGCGTTCGGCGTAACAGCCGCATCCATCGGTGTCGGCGGTCTGCCCGGTATCATTTCGATCTTCCCGAAATACATGGTGATCTTCGCGATCGCAATGCTGATCGCCCTGGTCGTTCCGTTCGTACTGACAGTTATGATCGGCAAGAAGAGGATCAACCCTGAAACAGGCGAACTGTTTGCGGACGAAGAAGAGGAAGAAACAACGGGTCCCGTTTTCACAGACGTCATGAAGAATGAAACATTCATTGCTCCGGTATCCGGAAAAGTCGTTCCCATTACAGAACTGGAAGACAAGGTCTTCTCCTCAAAGTCAATGGGTGACGGTATTGCGTTTGATCCTACAGACGGAAAATTCTATGCACCGTTCTCCGGAGAGATCACAGTTGCCTTCCCGACAGGACATGCTTACGGTCTGAGGACCGCAGCTGACATGGAGATCCTGATCCATATCGGTATGGATACCGTTGAACTGAACGGCAAGGGATTCAAACCCTGCGTCAAACAGGGCGACGTCGTCAAACAGGGCGACCTGCTGACAGTTGTTGATCTGGATTACATCCGTTCACAGGGCAAGTCCGTTATTACGCCGGTCGTCTTCACAAATGGCGGTACAGTCGAAATTCTCAAGGAAGGTACTGTTTCAGCAAAAGATACAGATATAATTAGACTGAGCTGAGGAGGAACGACAATGGCAAAAAAAGATAAAATTGTTTATCAGATCTACCCGAAATCATTCCAGGATACAAATCATGATGGTTGGGGAGATATACGCGGTGTGATCGAACACCTGGATTATCTTCAGGAGCTGGGAATCAATTATATCTGGTTTAATCCGATGATCGTTTCCCCGCAGAGGGACAACGGATATGATGTTGCCGATTACAGGCAGTTCGATCCCCGTTACGGTACGATGGAAGACTTCGAAGATCTTGTCAGAGAAGCAGGCAAACGAGGCATCGACATCATGTTCGATATGGTGTTCAACCATACTTCAACGGAACATGAATGGTTCAAAAGAGCCCTTGCCGGTGAAGAAAAATACAAGAACTACTACATCTGGAAAAAGGGAAAGGGTCCCGGCGTACCGCCGAACAACTGGCAGTCCAAGTTTGCCGGCAGCGCATGGGAGTATGTCGAAAAGTTTGACGAATGGTACCTGCACTTGTTCGATGTAACGCAGGCAGACCTTGACTGGACGAATCCCGAGGTCAGAAAAGAATGCGCGGATATCGTCAATTACTGGCGCGCAAAAGGTGTCCATGGATTCCGTTTCGATGTCATCAACCTGATCTCAAAATGGTCATATGACGATGATCCGAACGAATACGACGGACGTCAGTTCTATACCGACGGACCGAAAGAACATGAGTACCTGAAAGAACTCAACCGCACCAGCTTCGGTCAGGATGACGAACACCTGACAGTCGGTGAAATGAGCTCGACAACGATCGAGAACTGCGTACAGTACGCAGGCGCCGACAGCGACGAACTGGACATGGTATTCTCTTTCCATCACCTCAAGGTCGACTACAAGAACCAGATGAAGTGGGAACTGCAGGACGCTGACTTCATGGCACTCAAAAAGCTGCTGAGCAAGTGGCAGACAGGCATGCAGGAAGCGGACGCATGGAATGCACTGTTCTGGAACTGTCATGACCAGCCGCGTTCCGTCTCCAGATTCGGCAATGACAAAGAATACCGTAAGGAAAGCGCCAAGATGCTGGCAGCAGCACTGCATATGCTCAGAGGTACGCCGTATATTTACCAGGGTGAAGAGATCGGCATGACGAATGCCTATTTTACGGACATCAGCCAGTATGTGGATGTCGAAAGCAAGAATATCTACGATGTCCTGCTTGCCCAGGGAAAGAGCAGGGAAGAGGTCCTGCATATCCTGCAGGAAAGATCCCGCGACAACGCGCGCACACCGATGCAGTGGGATGACAGTGAAAACGGAGGCTTCTCCGATGTGACACCCTGGCTGCAGTGTGCTGCAGGATACCGGGAGATCAATGTCAAAAAGACGCTTGAAGATCCGGATTCCATCTTTGCCTTCTATCAGAAACTGATCAGGATGCGCAAGGAAATGCCGGTCGTCCAGGAAGGTCTGTTCTATGAACTCCTGGCGGATCACGAAAAAGTCTTCGCTTACGAAAGAAAATACGGAAATGAATCACTCATCTGCCTCAGCAACTTCTTCGCTGAGCAGACAGACATCGATCTGGACCTGACAGGCTATGAAGTCCTGCTCGGCAACTACAGTGATGTACAGCCGGCATCTCATATGGTCCTCAGACCGTATGAAACAGTCATTCTTTACAAGAAATAATATGTTTCGGGAACAGGGTCCATGCGGAAGTGGGCCCTGTTTTTCAGTGCCGTCACATTTACTTATCCGATCATGCAATGCTTAAGTGAATATATTGAACAGAACGTATATTGATCATATTCTCCGGCTTGACCAGGTCCGTATTGATCTCTGCCGGCACCGTGCTCATTCAGGCAGACGGCGGGATCATGTACCGGCTGCCTGGCACGATCAACAAAAGCGCCTGACCTTTCGATCAGACGCTTTGACTTTTTATGACTGTAATTGCTGATGCAGACCTTAGGCGATCATGATCCCGATGTCCTTTGCGGTCAGTTTTTCCCTGACATCTTCCGGAATATCCGGGTCTGTCAGTACTGCAGTCTTGCATCCTGAAAGATTCAGGGGCACAGTTCCGGCAGAACTGAACTTATCACTTTCTGTCAGGATCACGACCTGTTCAGCGGAAGCCGACATATCGCGAACAGCCTGGGCACGCATCTGGTCTTTGTTGGTAAAACCGATCCTTTCGTTCCAGCCATCCGTACCGATCAGGCAGTATTTTACATTGTAATTCATGGCGTTGTCGCGGATCATCGGTCCGACCAGGCACTGGGATTCCTTCTGATAGATGCCTCCCAGCAGTACGACCTGCACATTCGGTTCATTGCGGACGTAGCCGGCAATGAAGGCGCTGTTTGTCACGATCGTGACGTTCTTTTTTGTTTTTGCGATGGTCAGCGCTGCCAGCGCGCAGCAGCTTCCGTTTTCAATGAAGACGGTATCACCGTCACTGATCAGTTCAGCGGCCTTTTCCGCGATCTTTGTCTTCTCTTCATAATGCCAGGCAAGCCGGCTGTTGATATCATCCTCACTGCTGAGCTGGGCAAAGCCATGGACCCGTTTGATCAAATGCATTTTTTCCAGCTCATCAAGATCTTTGCGGATCGTGACCTGGGAAACACCAAGCAGTTCAGAAAGTTCGGTCACTTCGACTTTTCTGCGTTCAACGAGCAGACTCAGGATCTCTTTTTCTCTCTTCTTTTTCATAATTGCTCCGCTTTCATTTTAAACGGAATAACTTACAAATGAAAGTTAAAAGAAGGCTTCAATGCCATGCTCAATGAATACCCGGCGGTAATCCTCCAGGTCTTCCCGGTGATAGGCAGAGACATCTTTATAAGCATATTCACGGCCGAGCTGTTCATATTTATTTTCACCGAACTGATGGAAAGGCAGCAGCTGGCATTTTGTGCCGCCTGCCTCTTTGATCACTCTGGCGAGATTTTCCGCGTCATTGAGAGAATCGTTGAATCCGGGGATAACTGGGATCCTCGGCAGGACATCCTTACCCTGCGAGAATGCATATTTCAGGTTGGAAAGGATCAGTTCATTTCCGACTGCGGTACCCGCTTTGTGTTTTCCGGAATCCCAGTGCTTGACATCAAAGAGAATCAAATCGAGATTTTCAATGACTTCAGCGAATACTTCCTGTTTTGCAAAGCCGGTCGTTTCACAGCAGGTATGCAGACCGTTTTCCTTTGCGGCTTTGAGCAGACTGACCGCAAATTCAGGCTGGGCAAGCATCTCACCGCCTGAAAGGGTGATCCCGCCGCCGCTTTCTTCATAGAAGGGCAGATCCTGCATGACAACATCCATGACTTCTTTTACTGTTTTCAGTTCTCCCTCATTTTTAAGAGCCTTGCCGGGGCATTCACGGAAACACTTCCCGCAGCCGCCGCACTTTGACGGATCAACGGTGATCCGTCCTTCTGTAAGACTGACGGCATGATGAGGACAGACTTCAATACAATGACGGCAGCCAATACACTTCTTTTCGTCCCACATGATCTCAGCCCTGACCAGCTGGCTTTCCGGATTGGCACACCACTGGCAGCGAAGGGGACATCCTTTTAAGAAGACGACAGTGCGGATCCCCGGACCGTCATTGACAGAGAATTTCTGAATGTTGAATACAATACCGCTGTCTTTCGTCATACTGCATTACCTCTCACATTCATAGAATACGTTTAGCCGGGAAACTTGTCAACCAAAAAAGTTACGAATGAAACTAATTTGAATTACGAAAGTGAAATTTATGTTGACATTATCCGGTTAATCCACTATATTGTGATTGCAACGAAATGAAAACAGCTTACGAACGAAAGGGAAAAGGCAGTATGGAAAACAAGGAACACTTTGGATCACTGACAGACAGAATGCAGGCATTCCGTGAGGAAGTTCTGGATGAAAAACCTTATGTAGATGCTGAAAGGGCAGTTCTGGCTACAGAAGTATATGAGGCAAACAAGAACCAGCCGCGGGTCATGATGAGAGCGCTGATGCTCAAGAAGATCCTCGAAAACATGTCCATCTATATTGAAGATAAAACACTGCTTGCCGGCAACCAGGCAACCAAGAACAGAAATGCGCCGGTATTCCCGGAATATACATTGAAGTTTGTCATTGATGAACTTGATCTGTTTGAAAAAAGAGACGGTGATGTCTTCTATATTACGGAAGAGACAAAAGAACAGCTCAGAGCGATCGCTCCTTTCTGGGAAAACAACAACCTCCGGGCAAGAGGTGAGGCACTGCTTCCGGATGAAGTTTCAGTCTTCATGGAGACCGGTGTCTTCGGGATGGAAGGCAAGCTGAATGCAGGTGATGCCCATCTGGCAGTCAATTACGAGAAGGTCCTCAAAGAAGGTCTGAAGGGATATGAAAGCAGGACAAGAGCCCTGAAGGAAAGTCTTGATCTGGCAGATCCGGATTCCATTGATAAATATGTTTTCTATAAAGCAGTCCTGATCGTTATCGATGCTGTTCATACATTTGCGAAGAGATACAGTGCTCTGGCAGCTGAGCTGGCGGAAAAGGAAAGCAATCTTTCCAGAAAGGCTGAACTGGAGGAAATGAGCAGGATCTGTGCGAGAGTTCCTTATGAACCGGCCGCTTCTTTCAGAGAAGCAGTTCAGTCCGTCTGGTTCATCCAGCTGATCCTGCAAATCGAATCCAACGGTCATTCACTGAGTTACGGCAGATTCGATCAGTATATGTATCCGTACTTCATCAATGATCTGAAGAATGAACAGATCACAAAGGCAGAAGCACTCGAACTGCTGACATGCCTCTGGATCAAAACACTCACGATCAACAAAATCAGAAGCCAGGCACATACATTGAGCTCCGCAGGTTCACCGATGTATCAGAATGTCACCATCGGCGGACAGACGACCGATAAAAAGGATGCTGTGAACGAACTCAGCTTCCTGGTACTCCAATCAGTAGCCCAGACAAGACTGACCCAGCCGAACCTGACGGTCAGATACCATGCCGGCCTGAACAAGGAATTCTTCGATGAGTGCATTGAGGTCATGAAACTCGGCTTCGGCATGCCTGCCATGAACAATGACGAGATCATTATCCCGTCCTTCATCAACTGGGGCGTCAAGGAAGAAGATGCCTATAACTACAGCGCGATCGGCTGTGTTGAGACAGCTGTTCCGGGTAAGTGGGGATACCGCTGCACCGGTATGTCCTACGTGAATTTCCCGAGACTTCTGCTCTGCGCAATGAACAACGGCGTTGACCTGACCAGCGGAAAGAGATTCACAAAGGGCTATGGTTATTTCACGGAATGGAAAGATTTCGATGAACTCATGTCCGTATGGGACAAGACAGTCAGGGAGTTCACAAGATACAGTGTCATTGTCGAAAACGCGATCGACAAGGCAAGTGAAAGAGATGTACCGGATATCCTCTGTTCCGCATTGACCGATGACTGCATCGGCAGGGGAAAGACGATCAAAGAGGGTGGCGCTGTTTATGACTTCATTTCCGGTCTGCAGGTCGGCATCGCCAATATGGCAGACTCTCTGGAAGCCATTAAGAAACTTGTCTATGAAGAAAAGAAGATCACACCGGAACAGTTATGGAATGCTATTCTCGATGACTTCCGGAGTGAAGAAAACAAAAGGATCCAGGATATGCTCATCGACGCGCCGAAATACGGCAATGACAACGATGAAGTTGACCGGCTTGTCGTTAAGGCATATGACAGCTACCTGGATGAGATCAAAAAGTATCCCAATACAAGATACGCAAGAGGTCCTGTCGGCGGCATCCGCTATGGCGGAACTTCCTCAATCTCTGCCAATGTCGGACAGGGCATGGGAACGATGGCTACACCGGACGGAAGAAACGCTCATGAGCCTCTGGCGGAAGGATGTTCACCCGCACACAATGCGGATAAAAACGGACCGACAGCCGTATTCAAATCGGTCACAAAACTTCCGACCGAAAAGATCACCGGCGGTGTTCTGCTCAATCAGAAAATGACGCCGCAGATGCTGTCGACAGAAGAAAACAAGCAGAAGCTGGAAATGCTGCTGAGGGCATTCTTCAACAGGCTGCACGGCTATCATGTCCAGTACAACATCGTTTCAAAAGAAACACTTCTCGACGCTCAGGCACATCCTGAAAAGCATAAGGACCTGATCGTCAGAGTAGCAGGATACAGCGCATTCTTCAACGTCCTCTCAAGAAAGACCCAGGACGACATTATCGGCAGAACAGAACAGTCACTGTAGAAACGGAAAGAAGGAAAACCAGATGAAACTGTTTATTGATGACGCAGATCTCGCTGCGATCAAAGAGATCAATGAGTATTACCCGGTCGACGGAGTCACGACCAATCCGTCCATTCTTGCAAAAGCAAAAAGAGATCCCAGAGAAACATTGAAGGCAATCAGGGAGATCATCGGTGAGGACAAGATCATATTTGCCCAGGCTGTCGATCTGACCTATGAAGGCATGATCAGGGACGCCCATATGATCGTAGAACTTCTGGGAAAGAACACAGTCGTCAAACTGCCATCCACCCCGACAGGCTTCAAGGCAATGATGGCTTTAAAGAAGGAAGGCATTCCAACATGCGGAACTGTCGTATATACGCCGATGCAGGCATATCTTGCCGCAAAGGCAGGTGCCTCCTATGTGGCTCCCTATGTCAACCGCATCGACAATATGGGATATGACGGTACAGGTGTTGTGAAACAGATCCAGAATATTCTTGAAAACAACTCCATGGACTGTGAAGTCCTGGCAGCGTCTTTCAAGAACAGCATGCAGGTCCTTGAACTTGCTGAATATGGTGTCGGCAATGCAACATGTGCGGCTGATGTCATTAAAGGATTCGTAAAAAATCTGGCGATCGACGGTGCGATTCAGGATTTCGTTGATGACTTCAAAGCACTCACCGGCAGAACGTCCATGTCTGACCTTGATTGAAAAACCAGCCCGGTTCACTGTTTCCCGGAATTGAACAGATAAAAGCGCCTTTCCTATGAATTATTTCATTGGTCAGACGCTTTTTTCGTTATGAATATTTTGATCCGCAGCTGTTGTTCTTTTACATACCGATCAGGTCAAACTGTGCAAAGCTGATCAGTACTTCATGATCTGTCTTTGGATGATCATACCTGATCTGTACGGACCTGAGTGACTGACTGTAATACCAGCCTTCAGAAGACGCTTCATATTCTTTTCTGTGCAGGAAGTGCGGCAGCTCACGTCCGTCCAGCGTTACATAGAACGGAGCCTTTTCACGATGGATGACATCCAGTTCCAAATGCTCCACAGCTGTTTCATAACTGCCTTCATGACGGAATGAGATCACGGTCTGTACGCCGGCATGAACACTGATCAGAGTTTTCAGGAAACATCCTTCCCGGTAATCATTGGAACATCCGTCGTCTTCATACAGGGTGAATGTACTGTCGGTATCCGGCGCAAACAGGATCTTCATATCCGTTGTTTTCTGCGTACTGAGATTTGTCAGCCGGTTCATGGACATCGGGATCACGGCACCGCTCCTGACAAACAGCGGGATGGAACGGATATCCACATTCAGGCTGATCTCACTTCCCGGCGCAAATGCCTCCCTGGTTACAAAGTCATACCATCGTTCATTCGGACCGGACAGTTTTGGCAGATAGACCTGCCGCACGGTCTGCCCCTGTTCAACGATATTCGCCGCCAGCATATATTCTCCCCACATGAAGTCAGTGTCTTCTTCATATGTCTTCGGATCGTTCTGGAACACAAGACACTCAGCCTCCATGACCGGCAGGCCTTCTTCATGCGCACGGTATTCAAGAGCGTACAGGTACGGCATCATCCTGTAGCGCAGATCGATGGCTTCCCGGATGATGGGTGTCAGCTCCGTATACATCCATGGTTCTGTTACGGTGTTGTCCGTGTTGGTGGAGTGGATCGAAAAGCGGGGCATGAAGATGCCGTTCTGGACCCAGCGTACAAACAGTTCCGGATCAGGCGCGGGACCATAGAATCCTCCGACATCGCATCCGTTGTTCGCGACACCGGAAAGCCCCATGCCGAGAATGGTAGGGAGGTTGTGACGCAGTGTCTCCCAGGATGTCAGGTTGTCACCTGCCCATACCTGGGCATAGCGCTGGATGCCCGCATGTCCCGCCCGGCATACGCTGAACGGACGAACGGAAGGATCATATTCTTCGATAGCTTCGTTCGACAGCCGGCACATCAGGTTCGCCATCACAGAGCGCAGTGTTCCGATCGTGCTGCCTGCGCCTTCAAATGACACAACAGAGTCCTTATCTGTCAGGGAATCATATTCGCAGTTGTCATTCCAGATGGAACGGCATCCGTACTGCAGCAGGGCAGACGTGATATATTCCTTCCATTGTTTCCGTACAGCTTCATCCGTGAAATCAACGAAGAGCCCGGGACCGCCCCACCAGGTACCGACAGCCAGTCCTTCATGACTGCCGGGAGATCCGGACGGAAGCTCCGGGTCTGCCTTGATGAACATTCCTTTTTCCTTCATTTCCTGCAGCAGGGGATGTGACAGGAGAAAACCGGGTTTGATATTCGGGGAAACGATGATGCCGCGTTCCTTCATGGCACTGAACCAAGCGGCAGGATCCTTGAACCTCTGATGGTTCCAGGTAAATGTGCAGCGCTTGACGCCTTCATCTGTTTCAACTGCGCAGTATCCCGAAGACAGCTGGAATCCATCGATCGGGATATCTTCTTCCCCGGCTGTATCAATGAAACGGATGATCCCGTCATCACAGTTCTCCGGAAGTTCCGAATAGTACATCGAGGAACCCAGATACCCTAAGGCTGCTTTGGGCAATAGTGCTGATTTACCGGTCAGGTCCGTATAGCGGCGGATGACATCATGCATATCAGGACCGTTGATCAGGAACAGATCGATATCTCCGGCATCCGTGGAATATGTGGAATAACGGTGCCAGTAATTGCGCTTCTCCCGTCCCATGTTGAAGGAACACTCCGCTGTATTGTGGTAGAAGTATCCTGCAGCCTTTTTTGTCGAACCGTTCAGGCGGATATAGAAGGGGATATGCTTGTAGAGGGAATCGGTCTCTGCCGCGTTGTATCCCATGGCATCCCCGGGCGCCATTGTCATATAACATTCCGCTTTATCAAGCGTGCCTGTTTTTTCACCGAAACCGTAGAAATGATCATCTGCTTCGATACGCGAGGTATGCAGTCTGCGGTGATTCGGATCTTCCCGCCAGCCCAGCTCCGGGATATCCTGGTGGATCAGCGTTCCGTCCGTATCATAAACAGAGATAAAGAACGGATCTTTATGAATGACCGCTTTCAGGTGTTTTCCCTGTATGACAGCTTCCTCAGGACCGTCTGTCAGCACAGCATCTGCTGTTTCAATGCGCTTGCGTTCAGGACGCATAAGATCATCCGTCCGGGAATCCCACGCAGTCATGACAAGGCTGTAGGATGCCTCGTCAAACGTTTTGTCAAAACCTGCCCTGATGCGCAGGATATCATCTGTCAGAAACCAGATCCTGAATTCAATGCCATCGCAGAATACAGAAAACCAATTGTTTTGCTGGGTGACTGTTTCTGCCCGGTAACAGATTTTCATAGGTCTTCCTCCATGCATATGATGATCATGCAATTTGTTTCAGATGACTTCATTATGACAGATACCTCCGATGAACGTCATACCCTTTACGAAGATTGTTTCAATTTTGTGCGCATCAGTATCTTTCCAGCTGCAGCAATTCATATCAAAGCATTACACAGCAGCTGCAGATGATTTCTGCATATAATACATCTGCAGAGGTAAATATGTTTAAAACAAGTGAACTGGCACATCTGATCGGCGTAGAACGCAGTTTTCTGCATTACTATGACCGGATCGGTATTATCCGCCCTTCCAAAAACGAATATAATTACCGGCAGTACACGGAATATGACCTGATCGCGCTGGCATCTTCAAAGTATTACCGGGCAATGGATATGGATCTGGAATCACTGAAAGATATCATCCATACCTCCGGCCTGGAAGAAAAACTTTTGGAGATGGAGGAAATACAGCAGTCCCTGCTTCAGCGGATCGATTACATGCAGGATGTTTACCGGGTGACGGAATATGCCAAATCCGTCTATCAGATCGCTTACCGGACAGATACATGCACTGTGTCGCGGAACGCGGCTGCCGATTTTACATCAACTGTTCACGACGGAAAACTGATCGCGGAACATGTCGATGATCCCTGTACACAGGCTTTGCTGCAGCAGTTTCCGTTTGTTTCGTACGCATATCATTTCCCGGCCGGATCCCTGATCAGCGAGGATGCTTTTTGTTATGATCTTGGCCCCTGCGTTACATCTGAATTCGCTGAAAAAAGGAAAATGGAGCTTCCGCCATACTCCGTCCATATGGATGAGTCAGCGTCTATCCTGTTCAATCTGGTAAAGAATATTGAAGAAGGCTTCCGGTATGATGATTTTGAACCGGTCCGCGTGTTTGCCCGTGACCAAGGGCTTTCCCTGAGCGGAGAAGCGATCGCATACTGCGTCTTTACCAACTACGGACATGAACACGGACTGATCCGTTTTGTTGTCCAGGCGATCCTGATCTGACCGATACCCTGATGGGTATTTTTATTTTTCAGCCCTTGCGTGTAAAGTAACTTGACAATTTATGATGTGATCAGGAGGTAAAGAAATTCAATGAAAAAAACGGTATTTCTGATCACAGCAGCATTGGTGCTGGCAGGATGCTCGTCTCCTTCGGGCGGCGGATCATCCACACCGAGTGCTGTCCCCACACCGGAAGCTACTGCTGAAGCTGCCGGAGGCGTCTTTACACCCGGTACATATACCGGTACGGCAATGGGCTTCCACAATAATGTAACGGTTGAAGTGGAAGTCGATGAAAACAGCATCGTCGATGTCCGTGTTACGGAAACAGAAGAAACAAGGTACATCGCAGACAATGCGATCGAACAGCTGCCGAAAGATATGGTAGCGGCTCAGAGCGTAATGGTCGACAGTTACACCGGATGCACCGTTTCCAGCGGTGCCGTCAAGATGGCTGCCAGAAATGCTCTGCAGCAGGCCGCATCTGATATCTCCGCCTTCACACAGAGACCTGCAGCACCGGAAGTCAAGTCTGAAGAACTGACTGCTGAAGTTGTTGTCCTCGGCGGCGGCATGGGCGGACTTGCAAGTGCGATCACCGCAGCTGAAAACGGCGCAAGCGTGATCCTTCTTGAAAAACTCGACCGTCTGGGCGGTTCTACAGTCGAATCCGGCGGTATCTATTACGCAACCGGTTCACCTGTTAACAAAGAACTGGACGATGATGTTCAGGCAATGGTCGACTACTGGCAGATGAGAGCCGAGGGCAATGCTGATGAAAAGATGCTGACGATCGCGGCTTCCCGTTCCGGTGAATCCGTAGCCAAACTGCAGGAATGGGGCGTCATCTTCGCTGATACAGTCGGTACATCCGGAACATCCGATGCGCTCCGTGCTCACTATGCGTCCAATGCTGAAGCAGCCGGCGCTGCTACAGACGGCGTAGACTTCATCGCACCGCTTGACAAGAAGGCAAGAGATATGGGCGTTGATATCCGTCTTGGCACAAGAGCGACCGAACTTCTGACAGAAGACGGCGTTGTCACCGGTGTCCTTGCTGAAAGCGACGATACAAAGTACACGATCCATGCCGGTTCCGTCATTATCGCAACAGGCGGCTATGACCTTTCCAAAGATATGATGGCTGAGCATTCTCCGGATCTTGCCGGAACATTCGCTCTTTCTTCTGCCGGCAATACCGGTGACGGTATCCTGATGGCGGAAAAAGTCGGTGCTGCTACAAACTATACCGGCGGTGTGATCGGCTTCAAGATGATCGACATGACAAAGCATTATCTGGAAGGCCCTAACATGCTGTGCTGGATGGGACCTCTCGGTGTTACTTCCAGCGGCGTCCGTTTCGGAAATGAAAATGCAGACTACCCGATCTTCTGCACGATGCTCGTTGAAGCAAGAAGAAACGGTGATAAGACATTCTTCATCGTAGACTCTACCGCAGAAGCTTACTCCGGACTGGCAGAACTCGCCGTCGCGTCCAGCCTCGGTTTCAAAGCCGATACTCTGGAAGACCTCGCTGCAGCTGCAGGCATCAACGCTGAAGCACTTGCGGACACCGTTGAAAAATACAATGCTGTTGCTGCCAGCGGTGAACCTGATGAATACGGCAAGACAGGATCGCTCCCTGTCACGACTGCACCGTTCTATGCAGTCGAAGTCAAACCGGCTACACTCGGTACGATCGGCGGTCTTCTGATCAGCGAAAATGCCGAAGTACTGGATACAGACGGAAATCCGATCCCGAACCTGTATGCCTGCGGAGAAGTTGCGAACAGCCAGCTCCTCTATAAGGAGTATCCGGCTTCCGGTTCTTCCATTTCCATGACTTCCACATTCGGCCGTATTGCCGGTGCTGCTGCTGCAAAGAATGCAGGCGGCTCCAAAGACTGATCACATCTCATAATGAAATTCAGACAGGCCTGAGGGTTCTCCTCAGGTCTTTTTTCGGATGCCGGCTTCGAAAACCATGACTGCGTGACCGGATATGTCGTCCGGCATATTCAGCACAGCCGGGCTGGACAAAAACAACGTGAGATTCATACAATGGACCTGAAATGAGGATCACAAAATGAAACTGACAGGATGGATCTTTACGATACTGATCAGCGTACTGATGTGCGCTTTTCTGGAATTGAATCATCATACGATCACAGGCTGGCTGCTGTTTGCAGCAGCCGCAGGCGCTCTTGTTTTCTGCAGCAGAAAATACATGGGAACATGGAAATGGTGGCAGAGAGGACTCAGTGTGCTTGGCTACATGGTTCTCTGTCTCTGCATCGTATTTGTCAGCTGGCCGCCGGTCCGCCGTGTACCCGCCTCAGACACAAGAAATCCTGAAAAAACAGATGTCTGTCAAACTGCGTACGGCGAAGTCCGGGGCGTCGTTCTGGACAGCGGCGTTGAGCTGTTTGCCGGTATACCTTACGCGGCACCTCCCATAGGGGAACTGCGCTGGAAAAAGCCGCAGGATCCCGAACCCTGGTCATCAGTCCTTGAATGTGATACGTTTGCGCCGATGTCCATGCAGGTACAGAATTCACCGTTCATGGGATCGATGGCGCAGATCGTCGGATACCATAACTACCGTATTTCACTGCATGACAACTACCGGCCGGCAAACTCCGAGGACAGTCTGTACCTGAATATCTGGAAGCCCGCAGGAACCATTGAGAAAGCTCCTGTAGCGGTCTATATCCATGGCGGATCCCTGCAGACAGGACAGACATGGTTTTCTGACTACAGCGGGGAAGGCTTCGCGAAAGACGGCATCATTACGGTCAACATGGGATACCGTCTTGGCGTATTCGGCTTTCTGGCCACGGAAGAAATGCTGGAAGAAGAAGGAACAGCAGGAAACTTCGGCCTGCTCGATCAGATCAAGGCACTCGAATGGGTGAGGGACAATATTGAACACTTCGGAGGTGACCCGGATAATGTCACGATCATCGGGGAGTCCGCAGGCGCTGTATGTGTGGACGCACTGTGTGTTTCGCCGCTTGCCAAAGGTCTTTTCAGACGGGCTGTCATGGAAAGTTCGACTGTATCTTCACCTGAACCGCCGCATTCATACCGCCTGTTCGATACCGCACTGGCATCCGGAAAGGCGCTCATGGAACGGTATGGGTGTTCTTCCCTGGAAGAACTTCGCGGAATACCCGCGGAAAGGCTCGTCGGTGAACAGGTGACCCAGCATCATATCACGGTTGACGGCTATGTCCTGACGGATACGCCGTATCATCTCAGAAAGCAGGGGATCCATAACGAAGAAGCCGTGCTCCATGGCTTCAACAAGGAAGAAAGCGGTCCGTTCATCCTCTTCGATCATGCAAAGCTGAAGAACTATGAAGAACGTATCCGCAGATGGTTCGGCTCATATGCGGATGAAGTCCTGACCCTGTATCACCCGGAAACGGACGAACAGGCAGATGAGTACTGGGCGAGGATCTACGGTGCGATGTTCTTCAATTATTCGCATTACTGCCTGAACCGTCTGGAGAATGAGAATCACGTTCCCGCCTGGGAATACCTTTTCAGCAAGGACAACGGAGGAGTCGGCAGCTGGCACAGCGGGGAACTGCCATACGTATTCGGAATGCTGTCGGAAGATTCAAGGGCATATACGAACGGTGACAGGGATCTTTCTGCGATCATGCACGGATACTGGGCAAACTTCATCAGAACAGGTGAACCGAACGGACAGGAACTGCAGGCATTTGAGCAGTCGGAAGATTCCACGATGTTACTGGAGTTCGGAAACAGCGGCGGCATGATCAAAGACCGTGAACTGGAACTGTACGGGATACTGGACAGAATGTACGGCTGGGATCCGGAAAATGAATGATCTTCATTTCCTTATCTCTGTGCTTCGTTCAACTGTATAATGGAGTTGAAAGAAAACAATACGGATCATCATAAAAATCGTGATCCGTTATCATGACAGGAAGATCATATTATGAAACTCTATTTTATCGGGGCAGACCATGAAGTGACGGGGAGCTGCCATGTCATTGAAACAAGCGGTAAATACATCATGCTGGACTGCGGCCTGGAACAGGGCAGGGATATTTATGTGAATGAAGACCTCCCTGTACCGCCTTCCAAGATCGATGCGGTCCTCCTCTCACATGCGCATATTGATCACTCGGGACTGCTGCCGAAACTCTATAAAGAAGGATTCCGCGGCAAGATCTGGTGCACATCAGCGACCAGACACCTGTGTACGATGATGCTGAAGGACTCTGCAGAGATCCAGGAATCGGAAGCCGAGTATGCAAACCGCAAGGCAAAACGCAGCGGCAAAAAGAAGGTGCAGCCGCTGTATACCGTAGAGGATGCTGAAGCAGTGTCACATCTGCTCAGACCTGTCGACTACGGAGAAATATACAGTCCGGTGAAATACGTGACAGCTAAATTCGAAGATGCCGGGCACATCCTGGGCAGTGCAGTCATCTATCTGAGCCTGGAAGAAGAAGGAGAAACACGGACACTGGCATTTACCGGAGACCTCGGAAATATCAACATGCCGATCGTCAACGATCCTTCCCCCAGGGAAACGACTGATTATGTCATCACGGAAAGCACATACGGAAACCGTGACCACGAGAAGACTGATGATCCTATGAAACAGCTGGCGGACATCATGAACCGGACATTTGCCAGAGGAGGAAATGTCGTCATTCCTGCGTTTGCGGTCGGAAGGACACAGGAGATCCTGTATTTCATCCGGGAGATCCTGGAACGGAATATGGTCGCGTATAAGGACTTTGACGTATATGTAGACAGCCCGATGGCAGAAGAAGCGACGACGATCTTCGAACAGAACTTCTTCGGTTATTATGACGAAGAAGCCATGAAGATCATCAAGGCAGGAAATGATCCTCTGAGATTCAGAAATCTGAGAGCAGTCACGACCGAAGAGGAATCACGCGCGATCAACAGTTCCACAAAGCCTTCCGTGATCATATCCGCATCAGGCATGTGCACGAGCGGACGAATCAAACACCATCTGAAGCACAATCTTTGGCGGGAACAGTGCACGATCGCACTGGCCGGCTACCAGGCCGAGGGAACGCTCGGCAGAAGACTGGTGGAAGGTGAGAAGGATGTCAGGATCTTCCAGGAAGACATCCATGTGGCTGCTGAGATCGTTCAATTGAATGATGTCAGTGCCCACGCCGATCAGAGCGGACTGATCCATTGGCTGACGGATAATCCTGATAAGCCTCAGAACATATTTGCGGTCCATGGTGAAGATGAAGTCTGCACCGAGTATGCACGGATCCTGCAGGAAGAATACGGCTATCAGGCTTCAGCTCCGTATACCGGATATATCTTTGATCTTCTGGAAAACAAATATCTGCAGACAGATGAACCGGAAATGGCTGTCAGTAAAGCAGAGACCGGTCAGGAAGAACTGAAGCAGCAGGAGAAGGAAAAGGAACAGGATATCTACAGCCAGAATCAGTATTACAACGAACTCATGGAGCAGGGCAAAAAGCTGATGCGCCTGATCGAAAAGAAAAAGAATGCCCGCAACAGTGAATTGAAGCGATTGCTGAAGGAAGTCAAACGCATCACTGAACGATGGGACTGAACAGATGAAAAAGCTGCCGACGAATTGCCGGCAGTTTTTATATACATCTTATTTCGGAAGTCTGATCAGCGGGATATCCAGTGCGTCATGATAGCCCGGTTCCGCCTCAACGATCGCAGGGATCATGTTGACATTCGGCGCAGCGGATGTCAGGAACGGATCGAAGTGATCGATGATGCCGTCAATATCGACCCTGACATGAGGTTCACCGAAGATCTCGATCGCCTTGTCGACCTTGTAGTCATCCAGGATCTCATTTGAACCCTTGTGGTTGAAATGGAATCCGACAACTTCCTCACCATTCAGATAAGTCGCCATGACAAAGAAATGCGTACCGATCGTGCCCGGTGTGATATGGGCATTCGGTGTCGTGATCTCCTTATCTGCCATGATCTGTGTGACATCGCATCTGTATTCGTCATACTTCAGACCAAGACGTTCCGTGATCTCGATCACAGTCGGTCCGTAATATGTGAAGAAGAGGCTCTTCAGAAACGCGAACTGAGCTGCCGGAATGTCTTCCACTGTCTTTCCATAGCACAGAAAATTGACCCACGGCGCCGTGTTTGCGGAGTCATCCTGACCGCCATACACGATGACCTTGTTGATCTTTCTGGTCAGCAGACCGAAGATCGTGGGCAGGTACGGTGTGAAGAAACCGGGGAAGATGCCCTGCTGTGTGAATGTGACGCCGCCATCTCTGGCAGCCTCGTCGATCTCCTTGAAATAGCGGGGCTGGTTCTTTTCCGCAAAGTATACATTGACTGTTGTCGTGACGTTTTTGCCGTGTCTGAGCAGGTCCTTGATGTCGTCAACATTGGCCTGGCATGTCTCAAGATCAGGCAGTTTTTCTGCATCCCAGACGGATGCCGCGTAATACAGACAGATGTCTGCTTCTGTATTCAGAACTGCTTCCCGGTCATTTGTGACGGTAACGCCTGCATGTTCGAAGCCGCATACTTCACCGGCATCCCTGCCGATCTTTTTCGGGTCGATGTCATATGCTGCGACAAGCTTCAGTGATTCTTTCGCGTTGATGATCTGCAGGGCACTTCTGCCGACACTTCCGAGTCCCCAGATGATGATCCTGTATTCGTTTTTCAGCTGTTTCATGTTTGGTTCTCCTTTACTGTCCACACCATAGCATGTCTGAAAAAACAAAAACGGAACCAATCAGGCAATCGGTTTTAAAAAGGAACGTTTTCTCGAATTCGTTCCTTTTCGCTATTTCTTGATGATCGGTACCTGGTATCTTCCGTGAATGATCTTTGCTGTCGCTGCGCCGGCTTCTTCCGGTGTCATTCCGCTGTATCTGCCGCATGCCCATTCTTCCAGGATCCTGGCTCCGCCGCCGCAGAAGTACGCAATGTTGAAATCCTCACGTTCTGTCAAAGGTCTGCCCCATGCAGTCTCAATGATCTGTTTTCCTCTCCGGTATGTATAGTTATAGATAAACTCCCGGTAGGAATCATAACCGATCGTATCAAACATGGCCAGTTCTTCAGGATGTTCACGGGTCGTTCTGAACAGCAGGGTGAAGAGGTCTTCCAGTGTAAGGCAGTCCTCATTTTCAAACGCTTCATCATAGAGATTCCGGTAGTGATAGTCCATAACATCTGCCTTGTTCCGGAAATAACGGTAGAACGTCGTTTTACTGACATCTGCTTTTTCCATGATCATCGCGACGGTAATGTCTTCATAACCATGCTGTGTTACCAGTGCGGTAAACGCTTCGTCGATCCGTTTCTTTGTCCATCTGCTCATAGTCCAACCTCAATGTATTCTGCTGATGTCATCATAACATGCTGTACAGATTTCCGGTCTGTAATGAATACAGGTCTGCCATGCAGCGTATCTTTCCGGAAATTAATTATCGGATCAATTCAGAAATCGTTTGATTTGAACGAGGAAACACAGATACTGATGGGCACCGGGTACGGAGGGTTTCCGGGAAATTGATCTTTATGCTAAGATGATAAAAAAGATCTGTTGAAGACAGTCAATATACGTCAATGAAAAGAGGAGATCATGAAAACAGTTGATATCAGTTTTGAAAATGCACAGTGGACCAGGGAACCTGCAGGCTGTCTGATCACAGACAACAGGATCGAGATCACGACAAAACCGCACACAGATCTCTGGCAGCGCACCTATTATCATTTCCGCAATGATAATGCGCCGGTACTTCAGACAGAGACAGAGGAAAAATTTTTCTCGTTCATTGTCAAAACAGACTTTACGGAAAGCCATCACCGTTTCGATCAGTGCGGCATCGTGATGTATCTGGATTCCGAGAACTGGCTGAAAGGTTCTGTGGAATATGAGAACGAAACATTCCAGCATCTCGGTTCCGTTGTGACAAATCATGGCTACTCCGACTGGGCGACGACAGCGATCCCGGCAGATGTAAAAGTCATGTGGTACAGGTTCAGCAGAAGGGAAGACGATTACTGTATCGAATGTTCACAGGACGGTGAACAATTCACCCAGATCCGTGTATGCCATATGCATGAAGGAGCAGGGAAGATCCGCTTCGGCATCTATGCATGCAGTCCCGAGGACTCCAGCTTCAAAGCGGTGTTTACAGATATGCAGTTCACGGAATGCGCATGGAAAGCACATGACGGACAGCAGCCTGACTGACCGATCACAGCAATACACACAAAAACAGATCTCACAAAGGAAGCACAACGATCTTCCAACGTGAGATCTTTTCAATGCGTCAGATCTTAAGCGGATCTTTTCGATCGTACAGCCCGGTCCATGAATGCCTCGAACAGTTTGGCACCTGTCACCGTGCCGTCGGAAAGCCCGGCATCCAGTGAGATCCTGATTCCCGGCTCTTCCAGGATGATCTCACAGTCCGTATCATTACTGCGCATTATGCTTTCATGATGATGCAGGAGGTCCATGATTTGTCTGTACAGGTTTTCCGCATCTTCAGCTGAAACGGAACTCTCTGTACGCCCGGATAAACGGAAATGTCCGTCAGGTCCGGAGCGGTCATGGTTTCTGACGATGACGGTTCCGTGATGATCGATGACCGTTTCCTGTTTTGTTTCTTCAAGCGGTGCAGCAGGTACACGATGATGTACACGGTATCTGATCCTGAAATCCATATACGTCTCCTGCTGTTCTGATCATCTGAAATACGGAAGCAGGATGTCTTCGATAAAATCGACCCTGTCGAATACCGTCGGCTTAAAGTAAGAGGCAACAGAAACAACGATGTTCTCTTCCGGATCAACATAGATGACATTTCCGCTGTTGCCGATGGCGGCATAGATGTTCTTCTCAGGGCGAATGATCCACCAGAGGTAACCATACTGCATTCCGCGGAAATACTTGCTGTCGACAGGTCTCGGCCTGGTCATTTCAGAGATCCATTCTTCGGAAATGATCCGGTTTCCCTGCCATAATCCTTTGTCCAGGCAAAGCTGTCCGATCCTGGCCATATCCTCAGCGCACATGCACAAGCCGTATCCTGGTGTCCCGAGGCCATCCGGATCTGCAAACCAGATATTGCCTTTGGGTGTCTTTGAGATCGTGAACTGCTTATGCTCTTCCGCATTCATCGCGTAATAGTTCTCATGTTCAGGAATACCTAATGGCGTGAACAGATACCTGTTCGTAAAATCCACTGTCTTCATTCCGGTTGCTTTATACAGGATACCTGAGAGGATGTGGAGGCAGACTGTGCGGTAATCAAATTCATCTGTGATGCCTTTTCTGCCTCCCAGAAAATCAAGCGAGGCACTCGTCCAGTCTTCACTGGAACAGACCTTTGACCACGGGTCTCCTTTTCCCTTATAGGGCGCGCGCATCGTCAGAAGATGCCTGATCGTGACATCCTGTATCGTCGTTTCTCCGCGCTTGACCTTGTAATCAGGAAAAAAGGAAAGTACTTTTTCTTCCGTACTGCGGATCAGTTTCATATCAACAGCTATACCGACAAGCAGGGAGACGATGCTTTTTGTTGCGGACATCACGTGTGTGCAGTCTGTTTTTCGATATCCGTTCCATTCCTCGGAAAAGATCTCTTTCCCGTCTTTCCAGACACAGATCTGATTGATGTTCGGTTCTTTTTCTCTGACATAAGTGATGAGTTCTTCTTTGTTCATCATGCGTACCTCAATATTTTCGTATCTCTTCTGCTGGCTTTCTCTGCTGAGCCAGAAGGTATTTTCCTCTGCCGCCTTTAGCGGGTTCACCGAATACCATGGCAAAGGAACTTCCTATGATCACCACAGCATCGGGACACATCACAGCCATCTGAACTGCGTCCTTCAGCGGGACAGACTGTCCGTCAACAAAACCGTCAGGCGACAGGATATAACAGATCTCATCATGCGTGCGGACGAAACGTTCAAATTCCGGGAGACGGTCGATGTCTTCTCCGCTCATGATGATCTTTGAGTGGTCAAGCACTTCGTCTGCCTGATGACAGAAGCGGCTGATCCCGTCATATCGTTTCCGGGGTGTCATCAGCTCGAAAAGGAGCCTTTCCCGTCTGCTCTTTCTGACAAATGTCTGTACAAAATACTGTTCTGATAATTCATCCATAATTTTCTTACTTTCCGAATAATGTCATGATCCATGCGATCAAGGCGAATATGATCGGGAAACCGATCAGGGTTCCAAACCATTTCCGGATCAGGGCCTGTCTGGGAATATATGGCTTCAGGTCTTCTGTGCCGGGAATATTCCATGCATTGGTCTTTCCCACCCAATAGTAATCGATAAAGAACCTGTCAAACAGACCATAGATCATACCGATCGCAATCATCTCTGTAAATCCCTGTCTGAAACCTTCTGCACCGTTGATCCCGTAGACCATATACGGGATCAGCACCAGTACCGGGATGAAGACCGCGATCCCTGATATGATCGTACTTTTCCGGATCTTTTCAGGAGTCGTCAGACCAAGTTCAATGACTCTGTCCTTCACATCCTGTTCATAAAAGGTGACCAGTCCTGCGGGACCATCGTGTGCGATCCCTATAACACAAACCAGCAGGATGATCAGACACATGGCCATTCCTTCAATGATCAATAACATACCTTTGTTCTCCTCTACTGTGAAATAAACTGATGCTGCAGGCTTTTTCATACGGATCAGGAATTCTGCTGTTCTTTTCCGGGTTTTTGTTTTCGGTCAAATGAGATCCATATATTCCATTATACAGATACAGCTTCCGTTTTTATCCCGGAATCCCTGTCTGAGGATCGTAAAAAACTCCGGGAACGATTCCCGGAGCACATAAACCTATTTGCTTTTTCTTCTGACCGGTACCCAGATCGCGCTGTGGTAATCCGGATCGGACTTTTCGCCGTTGATACAGTCATACCATTCCACATTGGCGTTACCGCATAATTCATATTCCGGATTTCCCGGCAGCCATTCTTTGAAAATGCGTGTGTTGACGCTCTGCATTGCATTGGGCAGGGGACCCAGACAATTGAATACTGCCCAGTCACCTCTTGGGAATTCATAGACAGCCATACCATCGGGAACTTCTCCTCCGGCATATCTGCCTGCGATCAGATACCTGAATTTTCCTTCACCCTGATCATCGATACAGACACCGTACTCACCGATGCAGTTGTCTATGATCGCTTTTTCATAAGGATTTGCCGGTTCGTTTCCTGCATAGACATGATCCGCGTATTTCTCACAGATCTCATCCCAGAACTCCGGGATCTCTTTATAGGAAGTCTCCATTTCAAACACTCTTTGAAAACCGATCAGTTTCAGCGAGAACATCTGTGTGATCTTGTAGTCCATCTGATTTCCTCCTTTAACGTCCAGACTGATCGTCAAAGGAAGAAATACGCTGAATGCAGCACCGTTCCTGACCTGGGAAGGTGAAGCATTATGGAACCGTGAGAATGCTTTTGCAAAGCTTTCCGGTGTCTCATAGCCGTAACGATAGGCGATATCGATCACCTTCTCATCAGTTTCCTTCAGTTCTGCGGCAGCCTCATACAGTCTGCGGTTTCTGATATATTCGCCTATGCCGTAAGACGTCATCAGGGAAAACCCTTTTTGCAGAAAGAACGGTGACATATGTACCTGATCGGCAATATCCTGGATGTTCAGATCATCCGTAAGGTGTTCCTCGATATATTCAATTGCCGTGCGGATACTGGTAAGCCATTCCATTGTGAACATTCCTTTCTTTGACAAAGTCAATATACCAGCAGGGAAAAAAGATATCCTGTCAGTTACTGCTCAGATCTGTCTTTTGCGATCCGTGTTTGACAGAAATGCACATCGTTTTTCCGGCTGTCGTTTGTTCAGAGTTTGTTCATGTAAGAGATGATCTCATACATCTGCTGCGGTGTTTCTTTCTTGCCGCTGCGCAGCCACATCGAACAGATCGAAAAATAGCTGCCCCAGAAATATATCATGGTATAGGCGGGATATTTAGACAGGACCATGTCGGTTTCTTCGGAAGCAGAATGCAGTGATTTTTCGGTTGGAAGCCAGGAGATCCTGCTCAAGAGATCCCAGTGTCTCAATTCGAGCATGAGATCTGAATTGACATCAAAGAACCGGATCATATCTTTGATGAACTGATCACTTTTAAAGTACTCCAGTGTCCATTCGTGTCCTCCGAATGCCAGTTCGTGCGCTGTTTCGTAAGCTGACAGCAGGACATCATCCGCACCGGTAAAATGATGATAAAAGGTCGTTCTTGAAACGGATGCTTCCCGGCAGATATCCGTGATCGTAATATGTTCAAAATCCTGCTTTTTCATCAGTTTCAGCAGGGCTTTTTCAATGCTGCTGCGGTTGCTGTCAGCTGTTTTGTTCATGGATATATTTTATCATTAAAAGTTAACAGATCGGCATGATTTGCAAACTTTTTGAAGGGACGGGAATGCTAATGTGTGTATGGAGGAAAAACAAAATGAAAGATTACTTTGGATACAATGACAAGATCTGCGTCGTCACAGGAGCTTCAAGCGGTATGGGAAAAGCAGCGGCGGAAATGCTTGTGGACCTTGGCGCAAAGGTGTACGCACTGGACTATAATCAGTGCCCGGTCGAAGGGATCGAACAGTTCGTCCAGGTCAATCTGGGTGAAAAGGACAGCATCGATGCATGCTTTGCCCAAGTCCCCGAACACATCGACTGCTTCTTCGGGATCGCCGGTGTATCCGGAATCAAAACGGATTTCAACACAACAGTGACCATTGACCTGCTCGCCAATACATATATTACGGAAGAATACCTGGCGAAGAGAATGAGCAGCGGGGGATCGATCGCTTATATCACTTCCACAGGCGGAATCCTCTGGGCTGAGGAAGGAAACAAGAAGTACTATCTGCCTCTGATCGAAGCAGAGGGCTGGGAAAACAAAAAGGCAGTTCTTGAGGCAATGAACCTCAACGCACTGCCCGGTACACTGGGTTATCTGTTTGCCAAATGCGCAATGAATTACTATGTCGCATACCAGCAGAGCAGAATGGCTGAGCAGGGAGTCAGGGTCAACGGACTGCTGCCCGGCTCTACCAATACAGGTATGAAAGACGAATTCCAGCTGGCTGCCGGCGGAGAAGACAAACTGCTTGCTTCAGCCGGACATGCGCACAGACTCGCGGTTCCCGAAGAAATGGGTGAGCCTGTTGTCTTCCTCAACAGCAATATGGCAAGGTTCATCTCCGGTGAGCTTCTGGCTGTCGACTATGGCGCAGTCATTGAGGAACAGGCGGGTCTTGCCAAGGGTGCTACGGTCACATTCGATACGATCATGCAGATGCTGAAAGCAAGACAGGGCTGATCATCTGAAAGCACAATCAAACGATAAAAATGACCCGGGCGGAATCATTGCATTTCAGCCTGGATCATTTTTTTCTGTTATGGTTTCTTTTCCCGGATCAGTCAAATTTCTCAATGGCTGTCTGATAGACTTTCGTCATTAACGGAATGTATGTTGCCGCAAACACAACAGCGCAGCCGGCAAGGACAGGCTTACGGTATTTCACCGGGACGGACATGCCGATGGCAACGCCCATCGAGCAGAGGCAGAATTTTGTGAGGGCGAAATCTTTCCAGGTACTCTTTTCCGCATAGCGGTTCCCCAGATCGAGCAGCTCGTCAATTACTTTCATATGTTCTTTTCCTTTCAATGATCATGCGGTTCAACTGTTGATTTCTGATTACATGATACCGGTAAAACTGACCGGCTCAGCATCAGTCTGTGACGGATGCCATGATGACAACGAATCTGTTCATGTATTTATCGTAAACACTCCAGCATGCTGTTCCCCACCATTCATGGCCGGCTTCGAAATAATTCGACCAGTCTGTCGTCCATTCATATATTTCCAGGTCATCGGTTCCCTCCGGGAACAATACTGAATTGACATAACGGAATTCATCCGGCCCGTATCCTGAGGTGTGCGGGGTCTCCCAGAATGCGTACCAATATGGTATCTGGTCGCCTTTAAGAGGGTCGGGCCAGGGACAATCATAGAACCTCTGGCCGATCCGGTCTGTCCTGAGGATCACCGGTACATGGAACAAAGTATCCGGATCGATCCGATGGGCCTTTGCCTTTCCCATATCCAGATTCCACAGGAACGGTTCATCCTGAACTCTCCTGCCATACGCGACCTCGGATCTTAACTGCTCATCAATATAGCGTTCGATGTATTTGAGCATCGCAAACAGCACAGCATCCTTATGCGAACGGTATCCCTGATCAGGGATATCGTCCTCAATGAGACAATAGTCGATGATGCATCTGTCGTATTTTTCAATCAGTTCATAAAAAGGATCTTTTATCAGTTCACGCATATTATATACCTTGAATACCGGCAGGCCGGATGATTCCCTGTACTTTCATTATCCGATATTTTCCTGTCACATACCATAAAACATTATCGATAATCCTACACAGCAGGAACCTGATCATGAAAAAAACCGGTCAAACCGGTTTTCAGCTGTCAGTGCTGTCTTTGCATGCACTTTATCAGATCCAGTCTTTCAGCAGTTTTTTCAGCAGTATCAGCGCAAGCAGTGATGACACTGCATCAGCAGCCGGCTGGGCAGATATGACACCGGCATATCCGAACAGGGCGGATAAGATAAAGAGTACGACTGCGTAAATGTAACCCTGTCTTCCGGCACTTAATGCAAGCGCTCCGGAAGCCTTTCCTGTGGACTGGAAGATACATGTCGTTACCATGGTGAAGCCGATGAACGGCATACCGAAGAGGATCGTCCTCAGCATGGATGAAGCCAGCTGTACAAAGGAAGCCTCCTGAATAAACAGTCTGACAAGCAGAGGTGCTGCCGCAAACAGTACACAGGAGATGGCAAGACCCAGTCCGCATACCAGCATGTACGCAAACCGCATGACCTCACGGAAGCGGTGCTTATTGCCTGCACCATAGAGATAACCGTACAAGGGCTGTCCGCCGAAGGAGAAGGCGACCATGATCATGATCACGATCATCGTGATCTTGGAAACGATTCCCATTGCGGCGATCGTTTCGTTGCCATAGGGAAGCAGGAAGTTGTTCAGCAGGATGACACCGATGCTCTGCATGATGTTTGTGACAGAGGAAGGGATGCCGATACGCAGTACTTCTTTTGACTCATGTGCCTTGATCTGAAAACCTCTGGGATCGATCGAAAGACACTTTGAATGCTTTGTGATGACATAGATGTAATAGATATCCGCAAAGATATTGCCGATCACGGTGGCGATCGCAGCACCGGCAGCACCCATGCCAAGAACACTGATGAAGATCGGGTCAAGAATGATGTTCACTATGGAACCAAGCATGGAACCGATCATTGCCCTGGCTGCCAGGCCTTCCGTTCTCAATAAGTTTGTAGGAACAAGTGAAAAGATGATAACAGAGGCACCTGCCGCGATCCACGTATAATACGCAGACGCGAAGCCGACTGTATTAGCGCTGGCTCCGAGCAGCTTCAGGATCGGGGTCCTGGCAAGCAGCAGGCCAAGCGTAATGACGAGACCCAGAACGATCGAACCGCACAGGCAGAAGACAGAGATCCTTCTTGCATCATCAGTCCTTCCCGAACCAAGCAGACGGGAAATATAGGAACTGCCGCCAAGGCCGAGGATGTCGCCGATCGCGATCAGGAATGTAAATACCGGCGCGCATAAGGAGACAGCAGCGACAATATCCGTATTGCCTGTCGCAGCAATAAAGTATGTATCCGCCATGTTGTATACAAGCATGAGCACACTGCTCATCATGACCGGAAGTGCAAGTTTGATATATGCCTTCGGAACGGGCATCGTTTCGAAAATTTCGTTGTTCATGAAGTTCACCTCACGGCTTATATTCTATATTTTTTCATCTATAATAAATGGTGACATATGTCACTATGATTATGAAAAAGATCGAAAACGATAAACGAATAGAAGCTTATCTGGACCGGTATTCCGTACGGTCGTTTTTCCGGTTCCCGGACCAGATCGGATTTGAACTGTATGAATTCTCAAAAGGCGAGATCATCAACAACCTGATGGACCCGATCGACTATCTACTGTTTACCGTGGGCGGTAAGATCCGGATCTGCAATGTTCGCAATGACGGCACGCCTGTACTGCTTGCGGAAGAGGAAGGCTTCACGGTTCTCGGGGATGTTGAGTTTGCCAGCAATGAAGTCTCCGCATATATCGTTGAAGCGGCTTCCAAGGTCAGATGTCTGAGTGTAGATGTCAACAGGTATCGCGACATCCTGGAAAATGATCCTGTGTTCCTGTCATTCCTGCTGCGGTCAGTCGCAGGGAAGCTGACTCTGACCACAGCTTATATCCTGGAGCCGGAAGACCTCAGGGAACGTACGATCTATTACCTGCAGAATCAGACACTGAGCGGTGTGGCATCCGCGGCTTCCTATCTGCACTGTTCCAAAAGACAGCTTCTGCGGATCCTGAAGCGTCTTCAGGAAGAGGGAACGATTATCAAAACTGGCAGGGGAACCTACCGGCTGAAGGGATAACCAACGGGTACACGCCCGTTTTCTTTTCCTGTGCGGGATTGACGTAAACACTGCCAAAATTGTATTGTTAAGTCATAAATAGCCGGTCTGTAAAGAACCGGAAAATGAGGGAAATGATCATGAAATTGTTTGAAAGGATCCGGATCGGCACAATGCCTCTGAAGAACCGCATCGTGCTGGCACCGATGGGAACAACAACGGACCATACGTATGGGTTCAACATGCGTGATGTCAATTACTACGGGGAAAGAGCGAAGGGCGGAGCAGGCCTGATCCTGACCGGCGCTGTTGTCTGCTCGGAGGAATTCGAGCCGGCTCCCTGCCAGAAACTGACCAGCATCAAGGATGTATACATGTTGCACCAGGTTGCTGAAAGAGTGCATCATTACGGTGCAAAATTCGGCATCCAGCTGTCTCCGGGTATCGGCAGGATGAACTGGATCGATCCCAATACACCGCCGTATTCCGCAAGTCCCTGTCCGAACTACTATAACCCGTCACTGATCTGCCGCGAACTGCCGACAGAAGGTGTCAAGCGTCTGGTCAAGGCAATGGGTACTGCCGCAAAGTTCGCCCAGGATGCCGGTGTCGATATCATCGAGATCCATGCCTATGGCGGATATCTGATCGATCAGTTCAACTCTTCAAGATGGAACCACAGAACAGATGAATACGGCGGAAGCCTGGAGAACCGGACACGCTTCATGATGGAGTGCATCGAAGAAGTGCGCAGGGTATGCGGAAAGTTCTATCCGATCGCAGTCAAGATGACACTCGACAGTGTAGATGATCCGGAGAGACCGCTGGAAGAAGGTCTGTATATTGCGAAGACTCTGGCAGAGTCCGGAATGGTAGACCTGATCCACTTCGGAAGAGGCGCCTATTCCTGCCGCTGGCGCATGGTGTCAAGTGTTTACCAGCAGCCCGGCTTTGATGTTGAGGCAGCCAGAACGATCCGAACCGTGACCGGAAATGTTCCGATCATGGCACACGGCAAGCTGAATCATCCGGATGTTGCGGAAGAAGCGCTGCAGAGCGGTGCGCTTGACCTGATAGCGATCGGTCATGGGCTGATCGCTGATCCGTACTGGCCAAATAAGGTAAAGAAAGGACAGCTCGATGAGATCAACCCGTGCATCGGCTGTGCGGAATGCCATTACAACTCCATGAAGGGCTGGCCAAGACCCTGCGCCGTCAACCCTGAAGCAATGCATGAAACAGAATATGAACTGACACCTGTGAAGGAAAAGAAAAGGATCCTTGTCATCGGAGCAGGTCCCGGCGGTATGAAGGCAGCTGCCACAGCTGCCCAAAGAGGCTTTGATGTTACCCTCTGGGAAAAGAAAAACAGGATGGGCGGTGCCATGGCAGCAGCCGGTGCTCCTGATTTCAAGAAAGATGTACAAGATCAGGTGGCATATCTGGAACGTCAGGTTTACAAGTACGGCGTACATGTGGAACTGAACAAGACAGCCACCCTGGAAGACGTCAAGGCATTTGATCCTGACTTTACCGTAGTCGCGTCCGGATGTGACCCGATCATCATCCGTGTACCGGGATATGACAAACCGTTTGTCAAAACAGCGATCCCTGTATTCCTGGGAGAAGAGGAGACCGGAGACCATGTCGTCGTCATCGGCGGCGGTGATGTCGGCTGTGAACTGGCTGCACATCTTGCCATGAAGGGAAAGAAAGTTACGATCGTTGAGATGCTGGATAAGATCATGGCCAGAGGCGGCTCATTCGTCGCAAATGAACAGAATCTCAAATATCTGCTCAAGAACTCCGGAGCGGAAGTCATCTGCAGCGCCAGACTGACAGAGATCCTGGATGACGGCGTCAAATACATCAAGGATGATCAGGAATGTGTCCTGAACTGCGATACCGTTGTCTTTGCGGCAGGCTTCCGTCCTGACCAGACACTGTACGAATCTATCGTTGACGCAGGATTTGAATGCGCACAGATCGGCGACAATGTCAGAATGGGCAAGATCATTGACGCGATCCACCAGGGCTACAACACAATGCGTGTACTGGAACTGTAAGGGACAAAACAAACAATAGAATACTCATAAATAAAACAATCCCCAAAAGCGAACGATCGCTATTGGGGTTTTGTGTTTATGGCACTTTGCTTAGAAAATGTTCCTGGTGCAGTCAGCATTTAGAATGCGCCTGTACTGAAAATGCTAGGATTGAGAGGACCGGAACGCAGTCCTGGAATACAATGCATGTCATGAAGCAGAGTCCGGCAGAAAGATCACATATCCATTCTCTTTTTGATCTCTGCCCTGACCATATTCAGATCACTGCAGGTCAGGACAGGGATCAGTTCGTTGATCTCTTCGACACTTCTGTCCCACCACCGGAATCTCAGCAGCAGTCCGATCAGTTCATCGTCAAACCGTTTTCTGATCGGTTTTGCTGGATTACCGGCAATGATCGTATACGGATCAACGTCACTGCCGACAACACTCCTGGCACCGATGATGGCTCCATCACCAATATGGACACCGGGAAGGATGACGGTGTTCTGTCCGATCCACACATCATTGCCGATCACGGTATCACCCTTGAACGGCATGTCAGAAGGAGATGGTGCGTTCATCTCCCAGCCTTCCAGTGTGTAGAAGGGGAATGTCGATACTGCGCTCATCTGGTGATTTGCGTCATTCATCACAAATTCCACACCGGCAGCGATCTGACAGAATTTTCCGATGATCAGATGATCCCTGCTCCAGGGGTAAAAATGTGTCACATGGTTTTCGAACTCTGAATCCGCAATATAGGTAAAATCACCGACGACAATGTTCGGGTTTGTGATCATTGGCTTTACGTAGATCTCTTTTTCATATCCGGGTATCGGATGGATCACATTAGGATCAGGGTATTTTCCGTTCTTCATCTTTGGCACCCCATGAATTTTATATTGTTTGCCTGCCTGTCTCAGAATGACCGCTGCAGAAATGGACAGGTTCTTATTTCATCATAAGCGAAACATCCGTTATGACACAATTCCAACAGAGAATTTGTGGGATTGCTATTGATGATTATCCGTTTTTCGAATCGCGATAAAAGAAGGTTTCCCGGAAACGAAACGATTTGAATTATGATCCGCATCGGTATAAGCCTGTCTGTTCAGGTCATCCGCATGTTCGGATAGTTATGGAAATATATCGGAAGGGATCTCTGACTCATTTATGGAATGTCATTTCCTGTGTATCGATCGTAACACCTGAGTGTACCGGAGAGTTGATGACCGCAGTTCATGTATAATAAATTTATCATGCATTACAGCGGGGGGATATGTATGAAGAAGTATACAAGAAGAGAAAAATTCCAGTATTGGTTCGACAACCAGATGTCCAAAGGCAGTGTATCGCTGATCAGGCTTTTGGTCATTTTTACCGTGTTCACCGTGCTCCTGGTATCCGTCGTCATCATGCTTGCAGGAGCCAACGGAGAGGAAAGCTGGGCCGGGGTCCTCTGGAACAGCATTGCGACGATCATCAACGCCTGGATGCCATCGTTCGATGAAGGAAGCCCGGGCTACCTGGTTCTCATGGCGCTGACGGCATTTGCCGGACTGCTTGTGACAAGCGTGCTGATCGGTATCTTTACCAGCGCAATCGAGGAGAAGATATCCGGTCTGAGAAGAGGCAATTCACCGGTTATTGAGGAAGGTCATACGGTTCTCCTCGGATTCTATCCCGGAGAATACACGCTGATCCGGCAGCTGATCCTTGCGGCAGCGGGAAAACCGCGTACGATCGTGATCGGGGCAGAGATGGAACGGGATGAGCTGGAACAGTATATCCGTGATAATGTCGAGATTCCTTCGAATATCCGGATCATCTGCCGGACGATCGATCTGCTCGACCCGATGTCGATCGACAGACTCTCGATCGGTACCTGCAAAAACATCCTTGTTTCACCGACGGATGACAATACGACGATCAAGATCCTGCTGGCGGTATCGGCGCTGATGACACGGGCGGACTGCCGGGATACGCGGGTAAATGCGATCACCAGCAAAGAAGAGAACCGTTTCCCGCCTGCACTTGCCAGGGAGCACAATGTCATCACCCTGCAGTCGAATGATACGATGGCTAAGATCGTTGCTCATTCCTGTACCCAGACCGGTCTTTCGGAAGTGTTTCGGGAAGTATTCAACTTTGAGGGATCTGAACTGTACCTTGTGAAGATGAAGGGGCAGGAAGGACTGACATTCAAAGAGCTGTTGAGAAGGACGGACGATGGGGTGCCTGTCGGAATCTTCCACGACTACGAGATCATCATGAACCCGCCGTCGGATATGACGGTGGCGGAAGATGACAGCGTTCTCGTCTTTGCCCAGTCATCGGATTCCTCTTATCTGAAAGCAGATACCGGTGAGGTCCTGCCTGATCTTGACCTGATGCCTGTCAAGCCGGAAAGAAGTACGAAGGTGCTGATCTTTGGAAACAAGAGCACGCTGAAGGTCATTCTCCGGGAACTGCCGGAGAATGTCGAAAAGGTAACGCTCGTCAATTATGATATGTACCGATATGACCTGATCAAAAGCATCTGTGAGGCGAGGGATATCAAGCTTGAACTGGTGGAAGGCGATGTCAGGGATGAGATGAAACTGCTGGAGATCACCAGGAATGCGGAACATGTTATCATACAGAGCAACTACGGGGATGAGGAAGAAGCAGATATGAATACCATCTTCCTGCTTCTGAACCTCCGGGAGATCCGGATGAAGTACCACCTCAGGTTCAATATCACCGCTGAGATGAGGCGGGAGCGCAACCAGAACCTGGTCGGAGAAGGAGATCATACTGATTTTATCGTCGCCTCCAATATGTCCTCCCTGTTCCTTGCACAGCTGGCGGAAAGTCCCCGGCTGATCTCAGCGTTCCGGGAACTTCTTTCGAACGAGGGAAACGAACTGTTTATGAAACGGGCATCTAACCTGCACATTGAAGGGAAATATACCGTAAAAGAACTGCGTGAGCTGCTGCACAGGCAGGGATATATCTTCCTCGGCTGCCGTAATAATATCGGAATGTACAAGTTCAATCCGCCCTTGGAAGAAGAACTGAATATACTCGGAACAGACAGCCTGATCGTGTTTGGGGAACACTGAGCAGACGACGCCTTAACAATAAAAAGATCATCCCCGTCATCATTTGGGGATGATTTTCAGAAGATCAGAATCCCAATGTATCGTTGACCAGGATCACATTGATCCTGCCTGTATGCCTGGAATAGCGGGTGATCAGAAATTCACAGCATATGGTATCCGGTGACTTGCAGTTGAAGCAGGAACCGGCTTTGACACACGGATTATTTCCGCCGATACGCTGGTTATTGATCGGGGCAGCCACATTGCGTGCACGCTTGATCGCTGTGTCAAGGTCACTGCATACTTTGTTCATACCGACGATGAAGATGACTTTTTTCGGGCCGTAGGCGATCGCGGAAACACGGTTGCCGTTGCCGTCGATGTTGACCAGTTCACCGTCTTCAGAGACGGCATTGCATGAAGCAAGAAAGACATCTGCATCATATGCCTGAAGCATAGCCGCTCTGCGGTCTTCCGCTTCATTGCGGTCAATGAAGTTATAGTTGCCGTTCTTCAGTGCACTGACCAGGCCGATCTCGATCACCGATTGACCGCCGCCCATAGTAACGGTGCTCCCTTCGGGGATCATGGAAAGGGCAAGCTTCAGAGCTTCTTCCTGATCGGCAGCGTAATATCCTGTCATGTTGCGGGTATCGAGACCTTTGATGACCTTCTTCGCGAGAAGTTCATTGCGTTTGAATACATTATGATCCATCATTTCACACACTCCTTTACAACGTGTATTTTTGCATGTGAATATGTCTGCATTCAAGCAGTATACATCCGTGCGGGGAATATCCATATGCACTCATGAGAGTGGATGTATTCAGTGATTCATTTTCGCGGCAATTTTCCTGGATATCGACCTGGGAGATATTCTGGAACCCAGGTCCATCAGTTTGGCGGTCCTTCCGGGATAACAGAGCTCTTTTCCGCGCATCATCGCCTGATAACCGATCAGTGCTGTTCCGGCAGGATCCCCGGCATTTTTGAACATGTTCAGTTCACTGCCTGAAGCGGCTTTTTCAAATCCGGTGGCAGTCGGACCGGGGCACAGAGCAGTCACTGTTACACCGGTTCCTTTTGTTTCCTCACTGAGCGCCTCCGAGAAGCTTCTGACAAAAGCCTTGGACGCATAGTATACCGACATATCCGGTCCTGCACAGAAAGCTGCGACAGAGGAAAGGTTCAGGATCTTACCTTTTCCGCGACTGAGCATTCCCTTCAGGAAACAGTGCGTTAACTGTATCAGAGAGGTGATGTTGACCTGTATCAGGTCATACTGTCGTTCCCAGCCTGAATCCGCAAAGCTTCCGGAAACACCGAAGCCGGCATTGTTGATCAGGATATCGATCGTCAGATCGTGTTCCAGTGTGAAATCAAACACATCCACAGCAGCATCTGTTTCCGACAGATCGCATGGACAGACGTAAACAGTGATCCCGTATTCCTGTTCCAGATCATGCTTGATCCTTAACAGTTTGTCTTCGCTTCTGGCGGTCAGGACCAGATCATATCCGTCTTTCGCGCACAGCTTCGCGAATTCCAGGCCCAGTCCGCCGGAAGCACCGGTGATCAGTGCAGTGCCGTTCCTCATAATTCGATCACGTGAGGCTGGATATCCGGATCGTGGTTAGCTAGTGATTCCACACAGTCCGGGTCCAGGCTCTGTTCCCTGATCCAGGCGAGAGACTGCTTCTGCAGTGTCCTGTCTGCCGCAATACCGGAGGTGATCATTTCTTCCCAGCTTTTGCGCGCATAACCGCCGTCCGAGAATAACAGCACGAATTTTCCTTCTTCATTCTTCACCTTGACCGAAAAGAGACCATCCGCATGACCGGGAATGCTGATCAGCTCTATCGATCCGTCACCCAGCAGGTCATATGATCTGCCGACCGGTCCCTGTGTATCGTTCCACTCAAATTCCGTCAATTCGATGCCGTCCCACCATCCTTTGTAATAGCGGACTTTATTGGTGAGTTTATTTGCAAATTTCACTTCATCTGCCGCTACCATAAACTTTTTAGCGTCCTTGACCTGTTTCAGGCCGTTTGCGTGGTCACAATCCAGATGCGTGAGCAGGACCGCGTCGATATCAGAGACTTTGATGCCCATGTTCTCCAGCTGTTCATCGATGCATTCACCTAAGCCAATGCGTCCCTGATTGACTTCATACAGCATCAGTGAGCCGAGAGATCTGATCTGTGCTTTTTTGTCAAATACACCGTCCGGACTCATTTCTCTTGCCCAGCCGGTATCGACCAGGAATTTTCCCTTCGGATGTTCGATCAGATAAGCTGATACCGGCAACCATAAGCGGTCTTCCTTCTTTCCGAACACACCTGATGCCTTGATGGCATTGCAATGGTCTCCCCCAAACGGCTGATCCGGAGCTACACAGACTTCTCCTGTGTGAAATACATGAATCCTGATATGTTCCATTGAAAAACCCTCCATTGATTTCCTGAACTGTATCTTCAGGGAAATTTTACGGAGGGATCGTTTTGATTGCCACTACACTTTTCCCGAAAGTGTACGGACTTTACAGGATGTCGACAAGAGATTCCAGGACCTGATACATCAGCGGCTTGATCTCTTTTGTGCTGACCTGATCAGGATGTTCCATCCAGTAGGAATATGCGCCGATGATCGTTGATGCTATGATCTCAGCTACAGCATCATAATTCCCGGCATCCTGTTTCCCGGGATAACGAGCCTTAAAGTTCAGGATCACTGCGTCTTTCCATTTACGGATAAAGCGCATATTCGGCTGCACAACAAGAAATGCATGTATAACAGACCAGTGCCCCCTGATATATGCTTCTACAACATCCATATAAACGGAAAAATCCATGTCCGGCAGGTTTCCCTGTGATATGGAATCCGTAACGGTTCTGAGCCCGGCAAGGATCTCATCTTCGATTTCGCACAGTACTTCATCCGTATTGCTGAAATAGGAATAAAAAGTTGTCCTTGCGACAGGCGTGGCGGCACAGAGCTGTTTTACACTGATCCGGGAGACATCTTTCCTTGCGTATTCCGCCATGTATTGTTTCTTGATCAAATCTTTGCTGGTCATCTGTATCATCTCGCTTTTCTGAAGGTTCATCGTGCTGTAACCTGCTGTTTCTTTCTTTCTGACATACGGTACTGTGTTGCGGACATGCCGTATTCTTTGCGGAACGTACGGGAAAAGTAATTGGAATCCGGAATACCGCAGCAAAATACAAGGCAGCACACAGTTTATTCTGTGATCCTGCCTTTTTTAACAGAAAAAGCATTGCGCAAAGGGGACAGTTCAATGCTTAAGAAAGAGGAGGATACAGGGAAAGATGAAGAGATTATTGCTGAAAATGATGATGCGTATCAGAAACCGGCTTAATGCATGGATCTGCGGAATGATGGACAGAAGACCAAAAAGAAAATGCCGCAATGCAGAAATCTCAGAAAGCACCGGGGAATATCAGCTGTCTGACGCGGTTCCCCGGCTGAAGGAGACTGACAGCCGGCAGGTATTCTCAGCCATCCGGGAAGGTGACATTATCCTTGCGGCAATGCCGGTTCCGGCGGAGCTGCTGGGGCAGATTGATGCGGATCACAGGGTGCGTCCGTATGCCGTTGTCCGGAAGGAATCCGATTTCCTGTATGCATATCAGGAAACGTCCAATCAGAACTATGTTCCTTCCAGTCTGTCATTTCCTCTGAAGCAGGGTGAATACAATCTCTGGAAAGACGGCATCCTGGCACTGAGTGATATGAAAAAGCTGCCTGCTTCCCATGTGATCCGGATTATGGACCATCTGAGCATTACGGACTAGCTTCAGATCAAAAGCCGTCTTTCTTCCGCAAATCTGTCTCCGTCATATTTCTGCCGGTTTCTTCTGAGGGTGGAATATCAGCCGCATACGGTTGTACGGAAAGGAAAATCTTTCTACTATGTCTGGCATGTACAGGGTACCGGGATGACCCTGCTGAGACTGAACAGCACCGGTAATATTCCGGTCAACTATAAAGGAAAGCTTTACTATGTCAGTCCGAAGACAGCGGTTCCTGCCGGAACAGGGGAAGGATATCTGCCGGCTGGAAGTCTGACCGGATCCATCCGGAAAGAGCGAACGATGACTTTGCGTCAGCACATGAATTCGAATATCCTGCCGGAACATTGCTTTTCAACGGTGAACGGAACTATATCTACCTTTTTTCCAGTCACGGAAGAAGATACGGCATGGACCTGATGCAGAGCGCTGAACCGATTCCGGTGCTCCGCCGGATTACCGGAAACACTCCTCTCAGACATTCCGGAACGGTGCCGGCATCCGAACTGAAAGAGATTACGGACAGGCTTGCGGCGTATGACCGCAAATGCGCCTGGCTCTGTCAGCCGGCCTGATACTGCTTATGATTGCAGAAAACAGCATCGTATCCTCTCTTTGCAGAGTACAATGCTGTTTCATGTGTGCAGTTATTACAGTGCGTAGGATGAGTCTTCCACCATGTAGTCTTTCAGGACCTCACGGTTGATGTCGAGTCCGACACCCGGTTCGCTGCCGGGGCTGACTGTTCCGTCCGGATTCAGACGTACCGGGTTTTTGAACGCTTCGTAGATCTTCGCGTCATACTGCGGCGGATAGAATTCAGCCATGATGACGTTGGGGATCGCACAGTCCAGATGTACATGTACCTGCTGCTGGCCGTGCGGACTCATGACAATTCCGTTGGCATCTGCCATGGAGGCAATCTTCATATACTCGGTAATTCCTCCGCAGCAGGCTGCGTCCGGATTCAGAATATCCACGGCGCGGGTCGCGAACAGATCGCGGAAGCCGAAGCGGGTCATTTCATTTTCGCCGGCAGCCAGCGGAATGATTGTTTTTTCGGAGATCTTGCGGTATCCGTCGTAATCATCTGCGTCCACCGGTTCCTCGAACCAGTAAGGATGATATTCTTCAACCATCTTTGAAAATTCAACCGCCTCATATGCCTTGTATGCGCAGTTTGCGTCCATCATCAGCTTTACATCATCGCCGATGACTTCGCGTACTGCTTTCACGCGGGCAGCGTCTTCTTCCAGAGAGAGCACGCCGACCTTCATCTTGACAGCCTTTGCACCCCAGCTGAGGTATTCCTCCATCTCTTCCTGCAGTTCCTTAATTCCTTTTCCCGGAGCATAGTAACCGCCGGCAATATAGTAGGGAACGCTTTCTCTCGATCCGCCCAGCAGCTGATAGAGGGGAATGTTCGCTGCCTTGGAACGGATATCCCAGAGGGCGATATCTATCGCGGAAATGCTCCAGAGGCTGTTTCCTCTGCGGCCGAGAAACTTCGGCACATACATGCGTTTCCAGAGCTTCTCATTGTTGAGCGGGTTTTCCCCGATCAGCAGCTGTCCGAGACGGTCAACGAAATTGAGTTCATAAGATGTGCCGTAGCCGGTGATTCCTTCATCGGTTTCAATGCATACAAGATTGAGGGAATTGTGCGTGAATGTTGTTTTTCCGTTCTGAATCGGCTTATCCTTGGGCCATTTATACTTTTCTGTATAGACTTTTGTGATTTTCATAATGAGTTCTCCTGAATACATTTATATCAGAAGCAGGGGAGCACTGTCATGACGTACAGTACATAGAAGACACCGAATACAATGGACACAAGCCAGCTCTGTTTTACGAGTGATCTGATATCGTAGCCGCCGACACCCATAACAATCGGAATTGCGCTGGTAGCCATCGGTGTCATGTA
>JAILLA010000121.1 GCA_024693325.1 Solobacterium sp. | reverse complement strand
CGGTGCGATCGTGAAAGTCACTGTACGGGTACCTGTATATCCGTTGATTCCCTGGATCTTTGCACTTGCCTTGCCCGCATTGACATTGTTTGTATATGATGCGATCTGGTAGTCTTTTCCTTTTTCCAGTGTCTTATCACCATATGTCAGATAGAAGCTGTCATGCAATGTCTGTGGCTTTCCATTGTAGACATAGCTTCCGATCTCATTGTTTTTCACTTTCTTGTCTGTCAGAGCGATACCGGTGATCTTGACTGTGACTGTACGTTCTCCGATATACTTGGAGCCATCTCCCTCTAATGTTACTTTGAAGCTTCCGACTGCCCTGTTCTCAGGCTTGATATCTTTGACGGTGTAATTGAATCCTTCCTGCAGTCCGGTCTTTCCATCCTTGACAGTGATGGCTTCTTTTACCTTCTCAGCGAAGTTCTCTTCTGTGAGGTCTTCATACTTAAGTGCGGATGCTGTCACTTTCAGCTTGGATACCGGAACAGTAGTGCCTTTCGGTGCGATATATACTGTTACTTTCCGTTCTCCGCTGAAGTTGCCGTTTTCTTTTCCAATGACGGTAATAACTGCTTCATTGTTTTCATCACCTGTCAGACGGTCCCACCCTGTGTAATCAACTGTGTAATCTGTCTTGTTCTTCAGTTTCTTGCCATTGAAGTATAGTGCCGGAACCGGTGACAATGTCTTTCCTGTTTCTGCCAGGGTCAGGGCATCACAGGTCAGATCGTTCAGATCGACCGGAGTGATCTCAAATGTTTTTGTGATCGTTCCTTTGTAATCCCTGGCCATCTTGATCGTGATCTTAGCCGTGCCTGCTTTTGTATTATTCGCATATGTGACAGTATAATCCGTCTTTTCCTTCAGCAGTGTTCCCTGATCATAGAGTCTTACTACTGGTTTGATCGCGCTTCCTGTATACGCATAGCTTTCTTCGATCGGATCCATGTAGATACCGTCCGGTACGACTGTTACATGGACAACCGCCTGATATCCACCGTCTTCTGTTTTGATGGTGATATCCGTTTCACCGAGCTTCAATCCGGTAATAACACCGTCTGCGCTGACTTTGGCGATCTCTGTATTACCCACTGTGAATGTGACATTCTTGTTTGTTGCGTCTGATGGTTTGATCTGATAATTCAGGCTTGTATCTTTTCCAATAAACGCAATCATGCTTTCTTCTGCAAGAACACCGGTAACAGGTACAAGCACCGTATATGTGCAGGATGCAGTAATACCGCCTGCTTCAGCAGTTACAACGGCTGTTCCTCCGCCGACTGCTGTGACATGTCCGTTTTCATCAACTTTGACAACCGACTGATCACTTGAACTCCACTTAACATCCTTGAATGTTGCGTTGTCAGGTTTTACCGTCGCAATGAGCTGGTCTTCTTCACCTTTGGCAAGCGTACCTTCTGTCTTGTTCAATGTAATTTCGGTCACTTCTACCGCTACGATGATCTCAACAGTGTCACTGATACTGCCGTCTTCATTTCTGACTTTAATAACTGCGCTGCCTGATTTAACTGCAGTCACAGTACCATTCTGATCTACGGTCAATGTATTGCCGTCTGATGTTTCCCAATACAACTGTTCAGCAGAACTTGCCGGTATTCTGGTGACTTCCAGTTTCCTGTTTTCTCCTGCATGCAGAATGATCTCGCCGTCTTCTGCATTGATCTGAAGTTCGCGCAGAGCGACAGGCTTATAATGGATCGTTGCATTCAGCAGATAATTATTGTCATCGCCAATTGAGATTTTCTGCCAGTCCTCTTCTGTACCGCTATAGTAGACATCCTTTATAGCAGAACATTTTTCAAACGCACTGTCATATATCTTTCTCATTGTTTCCGGAATCGTGACGCTTACAAGACTGGTACATGAGCGGAATGCAGCGCCTCCGATACTTGTAACACCATAAGGGATCTCAATACTGGTGAGGTTTTCGCATCTCGAGAACACACTGGCTACTATGGACGTGACATTTTTAGGAATATTGATCTTGGTAAGACTTGAGCATACAGAAAACGCAGAATTTCCTATACTTGTAATACCATCCGGAAGTGTGATGTCTGTCAGATTTGTACACCAGGTAAATGCATTTTGGCCTATGCTTGTCACAGTGTCCGGGATCGTCACCTTGGTAAGACCTGTACAGCCCGAGAATGCACTGTCCGGGATCGCGTTTGTCCAAGGGAACTCGATATTGCTGTCGCTTCCTGTCGGGCCGGCAGTTTTCAGACCTTCGCAATTGTTGAATGCTGTATATCCGATCTCTGTAATTCCAGACGGTATTATGACCTTGGTAAGATACTTGCAGTCATAAAATGCTCTTTCTGGTATGGCTGTTGTCCAGCCGAATTCAATATTGCTGTCACTATCGATCGGACCGGCACTTACCAGTTTCGGGTTATCTCTGAAAATACCCGATCCGACACTTCCCATTTCAGCAACACTCTCAGGAATGATCACCTTCGTTAAATCAGTGCACTTCGAGAATGCAAGTCCGCCTATCTCCGTAATTCCCTCAGGAATCACAACACTGGTCAGTGATGAACATTCACCAAATGCATACGCAGGAATTGAAGCCGTCCAGCCAAATTCGATATTACTGCCGCTGCCGATCGGACCGGCTGTTGTTAATTTGGGACAGTTATTGAAAATACCTGACTGGTATGCGCTAATTTCCGTAAGACTTCCAGGGAGTGTAACGCTTGCAAGATTAGTGCATCTATCAAACGCATCATATCCTATATATGTGACTCCTTCAGGAATCACAATGCTCGTCAGACAGTTATCACCGTTAAATGCATTTGCAGGAATACTATCGCTCCATCCGAATTCAAAATTACTGCCGCTTCCGATCGGCCCGGCTGTTTTCAATTCCGTACAGCCATAAAAGACTGAATTATCCATCATCAGGAAATGAGGTATTTTTACACTTGACAAACCGGTACATCCAGAGAAAGCAGCCGGATTGATCCTTGTGACAGTTTCAGGAATTTCAACACTTGTCAGACCGCTGCAGCCGGAAAATGCGCTTCCACCTATCTCTTTTATCCCCTGTGGAAATGTAATACTGGTAAGACTTTCAGTATAAGAGAATGCATCATATGGAATCATAGTTGTCCAGCCATATTCAATATCACAGTTGCTGCCAATCGCGCCAGCTGTCTTTAATTTAGGGCAGTTTTTGAAAACTTCTCCGCCGATACTTGTTACATTTCCAGAAATAGTTACACTGGCCAGATTATTACAGTATCCAAACGCAAAACTGCCGATGCTTGTTACACTGTCAGGAATCGTGATAGTGGTAATGCTTTTGCATGACATAAAAGCACTGCTTCCAATACTGGCAACACTATTCGGAATCTGGACATCATTCAGATTTTCACAGTTTGAGAATGCGGATTGACCAATGCTTTTTAAAGTTGCCGGCAATGAAATCTTAGTCAGGTCTTTATTACTGCTGAACACATTTTTAGCTATTCCTGTCACGGTGTATCCGTCGATCTGGGACGGTATGGTAACTTCAGCATCGCTGCCGGAATATTTATCAATAATTGCCTCACCGTCGCTGATGCTGTATTCAAAGTCTCCTGAACTGGCAAAGGAAATTACAGGCTCCTTTTCTTCAGTTTGAATTTCTTCAGAAGAATTGTCTTCTTCGGGAGCAAGTTCTTCTGTCTGTTCTGAAAGATCTTCTTCCGGTTCAGCTTCTTCAGATCCTGTCACATCAGTGATCTCTTCCTCAGATCCGTTTTCCTCTGAAATGACATTGTCTGTCATTTCTTCCATTTCAGAAACAATCTCTGTTACTTCAGGCACAGCAGTTTCTTCAATCTCTGTCACCTCTTCAATGACAGGCTCTTCTGTTTCTTCTTCACCTTCCGCATATACTGTCATATCAGACATCATCGTACTGAATGCCAGCATCATACTCAAAAACAGATTTACATTCTTCTTCCAGTTCATACCAACCTCCGGATACCATTTTTGTCATGTTTATTCTTATACGACAAAAGAGTTTTCTCATTAATTATTATTTTACGAAATGAAAAATGCTCAATCAATAAGTGGCAAAATAGTGGACAGACTTTTAAAAAGGGGCTGTTAAAAAACCTCGGTTAAATTAACCGAAGTGAAACAGCCTCTTTTTTCATTTGAAGGCGTAAAAAACAAGAAAAAAGGCTCGGGGAATCGAACCCGGAGCCAAATTCGGTAAAATGTCTTTGATTAGGAGACATATACCATGAAACATTTTAGCACGAGGCAGTGTTTTT
>JAILLA010000120.1 GCA_024693325.1 Solobacterium sp. | reverse complement strand
CGGTGCGATCGTGAAAGTCACTGTACGGGTACCTGTATATCCGTTGATTCCCTGGATCTTTGCACTTGCCTTGCCCGCATTGACATTGTTTGTATATGATGCGATCTGGTAGTCTTTTCCTTTTTCCAGTGTCTTATCACCGTATGTCAGATAGAAGCTGTCATGCAATGTCTGTGGCTTTCCATTGTAGACATAGCTTCCGATCTCATTGTTTTTCACTTTCTTGTCTGTCAGGGCGATACCTGTGATCTTGACTGTAATAGTACGTTCTCCGATATACTTGGAGTCATTTCCCTCTAGTGTAACTTTGAAGCTTCCGACTGCCCTGTCTTCAGGCTTGATATCTTTGATGGTGTAATTGATTCCTTCCTGCAGACTGGTCTTTCCATCCTTGACAGTGATGGCTTCTTTTACCTTCTCAGCGAAGTTCTCTTCTGTCAGGTCTTCATACTTCAGAGCAGCTGCTGTCACTTTCAGCTTGGATACCGGAACAGTTGTGCCTTTCGGTGCGATATATACTGTTACTTTCCGTTCTCCGCTGAAGTTTCCATTTTCTTTTCCGATGATAGTAATGACTGCTTCATTGTTTTCATCACCTGTCAGACGGTCCCAGCCTGTGTAATCAACTGTGTAATCTGTCTTGTTCTTCAGTTTCTTGCCGTTGAAGTACAATACCGGTACAGGACTCAGTGTTTTTCCTGTTTCTGCCAGAGTCAGGGCATCACAAGTCACAATGGGATCGTTCAGATCGACCGGAGTGATCTCGAATGTTTTTGTGATCGTTCCTTTGTAATCTCTGGCCATCTTGATCGTGATCTTAGCCGTGCCTGCTTTTGTATTATTCGCATATGTGACAGTATAATCCGTCTTTTCCTTCAGCAGCGTTCCCTGGTCATAAAGCCTCACTGCAGGTTTGATCGCACTTCCTGTATACGCATAGCTCTCTTCGATCGGATCCATGTAGATGCCGTCCGGTGCGACCGTTATATGGACAACTGCCTGATATCCACCGTCTTCAGTTTTGACGGTGATATCTGTTTCGCCGAGCTTCAATCCGGTAATAATACCGTCTGCACTAACTTTTGCGATCTCAGCATTTCCGGTCGTAAATGTGACCTTCTGATTTGTCGCATCAGACGGTTCGATCTGATAGCTGATCTCTGTATCCTTCTCTAAAGGGACTTTGATGCTTTCGTCTGCGCTAATCCCGGTCACAGAAACGAGCACTGTATAACTGCATGTCGCTTTAATACCGCCGTCTGCTTCAGCAGTTATGACTGCTGTTCCTCCGCCGACCGCTGTGACATGTCCGGTCTGGTCTACTCTGACAACACCCTGATTACTTGATCTCCACTTAACATCCTTGAATGTAGCGTTGTCAGGTTTCACCGTTGCTGTGAGCTGTTCTTCTCCACCTTTGGCAAGTGTACCTTCCGTCTTGTTCAATGTGATCCCGGTCACTTCTACCGCTACGATGATCTCAACAGTGTCACTGACACTGCCGTCTTCATTTCTGACTTTAATAACTGCGCTGCCTGACTTGACTGCAGTCACAGTACCATTCTGATTTACGGTCAGTGTGTTTCCGTCTGAGGTCTCCCAGTAAAGATCATCTCCGGAATTGGCCGGTGTTCTGGTAACTTCCAGTTTCCTGCTTTCTCCGGAATGCAGAACGATCTCGCCATCTTCCGCATTGATCTTTAAAGCACGTAATTGTATCCCTTTGTAGTGGAATGTGACCTTCTTCAGCTGGTCATTTCCCTGATTGATCGTAATCTTATTCCAGTCCTCTGCTGTCCCGTAATAATAGACATCTTTAAGTGAACTGCAGTGCTGAAACGCTGCAGGTTTGATCACTTTTACAGTTTCCGGGATCGTAATAGCAGTCAGGTTGTCACAATAATCGAATGCAGACGTACCGATCGTCTTTACACCGTAAGGAATCTCTACATCAGTAAGCGTCGTAGTATAGATGAATGCGTTTTCCGGTATGATTTCTGTCCACCCGAACTCAATATCGCTTCCGCTGCCGATCGGACCGGCTGTTTTCAAGTTTGTGGATTCACCAAACACACCGCCATTAGCGAGCTTTGTTACACTTGCCGGTATCGTGACTTTTGAAAGATTTGTGCATTTATCAAACAGACGGCTGTCCAAAGTTGTTACACCATTCGGAATCACGATCTCTTCAAGTGATTCATTATCCGCAAATGCATATTCTCCGATACTTTTCACGCTTTTCGGAATATCAATGTTTTTCAGGCTGTAACAATGATAGAATATCCTGCTCGGAATGGCAGTCAGATTTGCCGGCAGCTTCACTTCCTCAAGGCTCGGATTAAAATAGAACAGTTCTTTTCCAAGCGTCGTGACACTGTCCGGAATTGTAATACTGACAAGACTTGTACAGGATTTGAAAGCACCTTCTCCGATACTGGTCAGGCTGTCCGGCAGATTGATCTTCTCCAGATAATCAGTGCTGCTGAATGCATAATTTCCTATGCTTTTGACACCATTTGGTACCGTAACGATCGTAATGTTTTCGTCTTCCGCAAAAGCATTATCACCGATCGCGGTCACGTTTTTACCATCGATCACAGACGGAATAACCACTTCCTCATCCGTGCCAATGTATTTTGTAATGGTCACGGTATTATTACTGACGGTGTACTGATAATCACCCGATACAGCGAAGAGGTCTGCTGTCTCCTCTTCTTCATTCAGAATCTCTTCAGAAGGTTCTTCCCCTTCTTCCGGAACCGGCTCTGCTGTTTCCTGTTCTGATGGTTCTTCCTGTTCAGGCTCTTCAGTCTCTGTCACTTCAATGATCTCTTCTTCGGGCTCTTCTTCCTCTGAAGGGTTCACTTCCGTTTCGTCATTTTCCTCTGTAACAGGCTCCGCCGCTTCAGGTTCAGCTGTTTCTTCCACAACAGTGACCTCTTCTATGACGGGATCTTCTGTTTCTTCAGTCTCTGTCACTTCTTCTGTGATCAGTTCTGCTGTTTCTTCGGTTTCTGTCACTTCTTCTGTGACAAACTAAAGTGGGCCCTGTGTCAAGGACAATAAATAAAAAAGTACTTATCTGATTCCTTGAAAACAAATATCCTCCAGGTAGAAATACTTGGAGGATTTGTAAATGACACAGGATTATATATGGTTTCTTACAGAAGATAATGTT
>JAILLA010000023.1 GCA_024693325.1 Solobacterium sp. | reverse complement strand
ATCCTGAACTGCAAATTGATGAAGAAAAACGTCAGCCTGCATCTGTGCTGCGCAGGCGTTTTTCACTTGAGGAAACAGACAATGCCGTGCTTTATATCACCGCCCATGGCGTGTATGAGGCATATCTGAACGGAAAAAGAGCCGGTGACTTTGTCCTGGCGCCGGGCACGGGGGATTATCATTCCCGTTTATGTGTGCAGGCATATGATGTCAGTGAGCTCCTTGTCAAAGGGGAAAATGAAATCATCGTCTGTCTGGGTGACGGCTGGTACCGCGGCAGCGTCGGAATTGACGGCCTGACCGATTATTACGGCAAAGACATCGCACTGCTCGCTCAGCTGGAAGTCAATGGAAAACCTGTGTTATGCAGTGATGAAAACTGGGAAGCTTCCCAGTCCGGATGTATCCGTGAAAATGATCTTCAGAAAGGTGAAATCTATGATGCCCGCAAAGAGGAAATCACGGACTGGCATGGTGTGAAGAAAGAAGATTTCAAATATGAAAATCTTCAGATCACGGAAAGTGTCCCGGTCATTGAGCAGGAGCGCTTTGAAGGAAAACTGATTCATACCCCCAATGGTGAGACCGTCATCGATTTCGGTCAGAACCTGGCCGGCTATACGGAAATCAGAGTGCATGCGCATGAAGGTCAGACGATCACGTTATGGCATGGTGAAACACTCGATGAAAACGGCAGTTTCACCCAGGAGAATTTCAACCCGGGCGACAGAAACCAGAACGGCGGTATTGAGCAGAAGATTGTTTATATCTGTAAGGAAGGCCCGAATGTTTATAAGCCGCATTTCACCATCTTCGGCTTCCGCTATGCGAAGGTGGAGACGGACGTTGATCTGAGTGATGCGGAATTCACTTCCATCGCGGTTTATTCAAAGATGAGACAGACCGGATTCTTCGAATGCGGCAATGCGGATGTCAACAGACTGTTCTTAAACAGTTTATGGTCCATGAAATCCAACTTCTGCGATATCCCGACCGACTGTCCGACCCGCGAAAGAGCCGGCTGGACGGGCGATGCCCAGGTGTTTGCGCATACAGCGGTTTATCTTTCGGACTGCCTGCCGGTTTACCGCAAGTGGCTGGATGAATGCCGCTATGCGCAGAAAGAGGACGGTCTTGTTCAGAACATCGCGCCGGTAAATAATTCCGGTTCGATGATTTCCAATATGTTACAGGGAAGCGCCGGCTGGGGCGATGCTTGCGTGATTGTTTCGTGGACCATGTATCAGGCTTATGGCGACAGAACCATCCTGGAAGAAAACTATGACATGATGACAAAGTGGGTTGACTTCTCACTGGGCCGTGCGAAGGATACACGTCCGCAATACCAGGACAATCCTTATAAGGAATACCTTGTGGATCAGGGATTCCATTTCGGCGAATGGTGCCAGCCGGGTGTGGACAATACTGAAGTCATGAAGAACACGATGATGAACGGTGCACCCGAAGTCGCGACCGCCTTCTTATACAGAAGCGCATCCCTGCTTTCTAAGATCGCAAAGATTCTCAATCATCCGGAAGATGCTGAAAAATATGCGTCAATCGCAGAAAATGCGAAGAAGGCATACCGCTTCACCTGCACAGATGAAGGCGCAATCCATTCCGAAAGACAGTGCGAATATGTCAGACCCGTCTCCTTCGGACTTCTGGATGAAGAAGAGGCAAAGAAGGCGGCAGATGATCTCAATGAGCTGATTGTAAACGGCGGATATCATCTGAATACCGGTTTCCTTTCCACACCTGATCTTTGCCGCGTGCTTGCCCAATACGGACACATCGATACGGCATACAGACTGTTATTGCAGAAGGAATGTCCGTCCTGGCTGTATGCGGTGGACAAGGGAGCGACAACCATCTGGGAGACATGGGACGGCATCCGTGAGGACGGCACTGTGCATGATTCGCTCAATCATTATTCCTATGGCGCCATTTCCGGCTGGCTGTTTGACGGGGTGTGCGGTATCAATCTTTCCGCAGACGGTCTTGTGATCAGACCGTGCCCCGACAGATCGTTAGGCTGGGCAAAGGCCTGCTGGGATTCACCGAAGGGAAGAATCGAAAGCGCCTGGAAATATGTCAATGATATGATGGAAATGGATATCACCGTCCCGACGGCAGCTGAGATTGTGCTTCCTGACGGACAGAAACATTCTGTTGAGAAAGGAGCATATCATTATGAAATATCTCTGTAATCCTCTGAATGTGAATTACCGCTATCAGTTCAACCTTGATCAGAGACTGCATGGTCAATTGAGAATCTGCCGTGAGGCTGCCGATCCCAGCATGATTTATTTTGAAGGAAGATATTATATCTTCGCTTCGATGACGCTTGGCGTCTGGGTTTCGGATGATCTTGTGAACTGGGAAAACCACAGACTTCCTTCAGATCTTCCGCTTTATGACTATGCTCCGGATGTGCGCGTCAAAGACGGATATGTCTGGTTATGCGCATCCTCAAGAGAGAAAAACTGCGACCGCTACCGGACAAAGGATATCCTTAACGGACCGTATGAAAAGGTGGATGGAACCTTCCCGTTCTGGGATCCCAATCTCTTCATCGATGATGACGGCAGGGTTTATTTCTACTGGGGCTGTTCGAATATGACACCGATATACGGTGTGGAACTGGATCCGCTCACCATGAATCCCATCACTGAAAAGAAGGTCATGGTGGAAGGCCATCCGTACGAAATCGGCTATGAAAGAGTCGGTGAGGACAATTCAACCTTGCCGTTAAGCGAAGAAGAAATCGAAATGCGCTATCAGGGATTCATGAAGAGAAATCCCGCCCCTGAAAGCATGTTAACAGATGAGATCAAGCTGATGATCCGCGGCATGTTATCGCAGAAGCCTTACATCGAAGGCGCCTGGATGGACAAGCATTGCGGAAAATACTATCTGCAATACGCATGTCCGGGAACCCAGTACAACACCTATTCGGATGGCGTATATGTTTCCGATTCCCCGATGGGACCGTTCACTCTGGCTGAAAACAATCCGTATTCGTATAAGCCGGGCGGATTCCTTCCCGGTGCCGGACATGGCTCAACCATGCAGGATGAACAGGGCACCTGGTGGCATACCGCGACCATGCGCATCTCGAAAAACCACGACTTCGAAAGAAGAGTCGGATTATGGCCGGCAGGCTTTGACAAGGACGGCGAACTGTTCTGCAACCAGAGATACGGCGACTGGCCGCTCGCTGTTTCAGGCATGAAACAGGATCCCTGGAGAAATCCGGCATGGATGTTACTGAGCGTGCATAAGAATGTGAGCGCATCCTCATATACAGAAGGTCATGAACCCGCAAAAGCGGCCGAAGAAAATGTTCAAACATGGTGGCAGCCTGAAAGCAATGCAAAGGACGAATGGCTGTGCCTGGATCTTGGCAAGTGCTTTGATGTCCATGGCGTGCAGATCAACTTCGCGGATGACAGTATCAATATGGAATGTCCGGGTGAAATCCGTCCGGGAACCCAGGCGAGATATATCGAGGAAAGAGATCTGCTCACAAGATGGAAGCTGGAAGCCTCCGTCGACGGGGAAACGTGGTTCACAGTCTGTGACAAGACACAGGCGGATACCGATCTCAGCCATGACTTCATCGCAAGCGAGGAAGGATATCAGGCAAGATATCTGAAACTTTCCGGGATGGAAGTTCCTTATGATCAGAAGCCCTGTGTTTCCGGTCTGAGAGTATTCGGTCTTGGCAAAGGGGAAGCACCGGCCGCACCTGCTTTCAAAGCAGTCAGAACCAATGATCTGGATATGAATGTGACCATTGAGAAACAGGATGACACGCTCGGATATAACATTCTCTTCGGCTCATCCCCTGAAAAGCTCTATCACAGCTATATGGTCTTTGAAGCCGGTGAAAAGAGAGTCGGCGCATTGATCAAAGACAGAGCATATTACGTCAGAGTTGACGCATTCAATGAGAACGGCATCACGGAAGGAACCTGTGTGCCGCTTCAGTGAAAAGGAGACAACAAATGAATTTTCCGAAAGAATTTCTGATCGGTTCCGCCACCGCCGCCCATCAGGTGGAAGGCAATAACATTCACAGCGACTACTGGGCACAGGAACAGATGCCTCATTCAAGCTTCACGGAACCTTCCGGCATCGCCTGCGATCATTACA
>JAILLA010000066.1 GCA_024693325.1 Solobacterium sp. | reverse complement strand
GAATATTCCGGAGAATATCCGTTTCCCGTTCTTCATTGTCGTTTACATGATCTATGTCCTGTTTATGACTGCACAGAACACAGTAGGCCGTGCTGGTCTTGCGGCTTTGACAAATGATTCCGGTCAGCGTGCAACGTACGGCGTTATGGAGGCAATCTTCATTACATTGCTGTACTCTGTGATGCCCAGTTATTTCTACGGTACACTGGTCGGTCAGAGCCGTGGATTCACAATGGATTTCTTTATGACAGGATGGAAGATTGTTGCACCGATCAGTCTGCTTGCTACGATCATTGCCTGCATCGGTATCTGGCCGGCTGACAATGAGAAGAACTTCATCAAAAATGATGCAAGCGTGGAAAAGTTCAGCCTGAAAAAATACTGGGATGTATTGAAAAACAACCGTGCTATGCAGATGCTTGTTGTCTCTGCAAGCACAGATAAGCTTGCTACACAGGTACAGAGCAATGCAACGGTATCTGTCATGCTCTATGGCATCATCTGCGGCAATCTTGCTCTCAGCGGCGCGCTTGCTGCATATACAAGTATTCCGAATATGCTGTTCGTTCTGTTTGGTGTCGGTGTCATTGCCGCAAAACTCGGTCAGAACAAAGCTATGGTTGTCTCCTCCTGGGGCGGACTTGCAACATGCATACTGCTGGTCATTCTGTTCCTTGTCGGAGATCCTAAAACCATGGCCTTCCCCGGATACGAAGGATTCAACGGATGGACATTCTTCTCTGTCGCATTCCTCGTACTGTATATTCTGATGAAAGGATTCGCAGCCATTTCCACAGGCGTTATTACACCGATGATCGCAGATGTTACGGACTATGAAACAGCCAGAACCGGCAATTTTGTCCCTGGTCTGATCGGAACAGTATTCAGCTTTGTTGATAAATTTATCTCTTCCTTCGGAGCCACACTTGTAGGTCTTCTGTGTGCTCTGATCGGATTCCGTGAAAAGCTTCCGACAGTGGAGGATGCTCTGACACCGTCACTGCGGTTTATGGGTCTGTTCTGCATGTTCGGTATTGTCATGATCGGTCTGATCTGCAATCTGGTCGCCATGAAGTTCTATCCGCTCACGAAGGAAAAGATGGAAGAAGTCGAACAGGAAGTTGCCCGCATCAAAGCAGAAAAGGCTGTTTCAGCAGACTGATATTGAGAAATCAAAGGTTCATATTTGCATAAGACGGAAAGGAAAGGATCATGACAGATCAAAGAACTGATATAGGAAGACTGATCGAGCTGGAAAATGAGCTTGCGCAGCTGAAAAAAGAAAACGGAATCGTTGAAAAAACATCTTTGCCGGTCAGGATCATTGACTTTCTGATCAGTTTGATTCATGAACCGAAAAAGGTCAGCCGCAGACAATATATTGTTCTGGCTCTGACACTGGGATGGCTGTGCGGTGCTCACCGCTGGTATTCCGGCAGTAAGGTGTGGGCAGTTATTTATCTGCTCACAGCATGGACAGGTATTGCTGCGGCAATGACCATCGTGGATCTTGTTCTTGTATGGCTGAAGTATGAACCGGATGAGAATGGAATGATCACAATATGAACAAAACAGATATTCATGTGCATGCAGCTGTGCGGCGCATACCTTTCAGCGGAGGCAATCCGATGGATCCGGAAAGTCACTATATATGTGATCCGGAAGAAATGATGGAAACGCTGAAAGAACAGCAGATCACAAAAGCGATCCTGATGAGCAGCGGCGAAGGACCTGTTGAAGGAGTTCACAGTCTCGGTGCCTATAACAGTGACTGTCGGCAGATCGCAGAAGAAAGCGGCGGCTGGTTCAGCTGGATGTGCGGCATTGATCCGGATGATCCGGATACTGTCGAAGACAGGATGAGAATGTACCGGGATCAGGGTGCTGTCGGAGTCGGCGAAGTAATGGTGAATCAATGGCTGGACAGTCCGTATATGAGTGCGGTGTTTGCTGCGGCAGAAAAACTGCATATGCCTGTACTGTGCCATATGAGTCCTGAAGAAGGTTACTCTTATGGGGCAGCTGATCGTGCAGGTCTGCCGCTTCTGGAAAAAACCTTGAGGAAGTATCCTGAGCTGATATTTATCGGACACAGCCAGGTCTTCTGGATGGAAATATCCGGTGACTGCCCGAAAGAAGGAAATCGTGAACGCAGCGGATTCGGAAGGGGTCCTGTGCAGGCGGGAGGAACAATCGAGCGCCTGTTCGACAGCTATCCGAATCTGTACGCGGATCTCTCCGCATACAGCGGATCGTGTGCAATTATGCGCGATGAACGATATGGTCTGTACTTTCTGAATAAGTATCAGGACAGGCTGATGTTCGGGACGGATACATTCAACCGGCGGACGCGTTTTCCCCTGGCAGAGTATTTGGAAACGAAAATGAAGGATGGTGTGCTGAGCCGTGAGGCATGTGAAAAGATCTTCACAGGCAATGCGGAAAAACTGTTTTTCAATCATAAACATGAGGAGTAAAAGTATGGCAGAAGAAGAGTTCAGACGATATAAACCAGACTATACCGGCATGCAGGTCAATGAGTATGAATTCTGCAGAATGAAGGACTGCAGCGGTAAAGAGGAAAGCTTCAGTCTGGATGTAATCGTGAAAGAAAACGACCTTCGCAAAGACAGACCTGCCGTTATATTTGTGCATGGCGGAGGATTTCTCAAGCCGAACGATAAAAGACAGGCTTATATTTCAAGGTTTGCAAAAGTACTGACAGAAAAAGGATATGCGGTGATATCACCTGATTATCCGCAGTTCGACAGTCAGGAGCAGTATATAAATGCCGGCGGAGAATCTGCCGGATATACAATTGCGGCGGAAGCAGTGCATTATGCATATGAGTGGATGCAGGACAATGCGGAAAAACTCGGAATTGACAGGAACCGTATTGATCTGATGGGAGGAAGTGCCGGAGGCATGGCAGCGTTCCATGCCGCAGGACGATATCCGGATCATTATCATGCATTTGTCTGCTTATGGGGCGTGCCTGATCAGCTGCCGGATGTAAGCAGAATGCCGCCTGTTCTGATGATCCATGGAACAGCAGATGAGCTTGTGCCGTATTCAAGAACCGGATATGCTGTCAGAACACTGACGGAAAACGGTATTGCCAATAAACTGATCACCCTGCAGGGATGCGGACATACACCGCTTATGAAAATGAATGAATTTCTTCCGGAAATAATTTCGTTTCTTGAGATGTGAAACGAATGAAAGAACTGATTATCAGAGCAGATGATCTCGGATACTGTGAAGCAGTCAATTACGGAATTGAGAAAACTATACGCTACGGTCTTGTCAGAACCGTCGGTCTGATGACAAATACAGAATCAGCAGAGCACGGAGTTCACCTGCTGAAGGACTATGATATATGCATGGGACTGCATGTTAATATATGTGATGGATATCCGCTATCAAACAGGCAGAACGTACGCAGTCTTCTGCAGGAAAACGGTGAGTTTAAAACTGCCGGTCAGTACCGCAGTGCATCAGAGGATATCGTTGACTATGAAGAGGCACTGATTGAAGTCACCGCTCAGTATAAACGGTACGTTGAACTGACTGGCAGACGGCCATCCTATATTGATATTCATTCTGTCTCAAGTGATAATCTTGAAGCTGCGGTGAAGAAAATTGCCGCAAAAGAAGGAATGGATTATCTTCCATTGAGATTCAATGAACCTGTTTGCTTCCGCGGGCAAAAGCTCACGATTCATATGGACAGTATCTTTCCGGGATATGATCCTTTTGAAAGTCTGAAGACAGCAGTGTCTGAAAGCAGCGATGACAGTATTTCGCTTATGATCTGTCATCCGGGATATGTTGATGAACATCTGCGGAAGACATCCCTGCTGGTCATGCAGAGACCGGCAGAAACAGAAATGCTCACATCTGCAGTTACCATTGAGTGGCTGAAAAACAATCATGTCTGTCTGATCACACCGGATCAGCTGGTGTAAAGCAGGCAGACGAAAACGGAAATATACTGATATAAAGGAGAGAGACTATGACTGCATCATTGCTTTATCCCCGTGCAACAGCGACCAGACGCGCTGTTTCTCTTGACGGCCTGTGGAAATTCAAATTTGATCCTGAATCAAAAGGTACTGCAGAAAACTGGATGAACGGACTGAAGAATACCGTCAACATGCCGGTACCTTCAAGCTTCTGTGATATTTTCACCGATAAAGACAGCCGTGAATACTGCGGAGATTTCTGGTATGAGACAGAAATCCTTGTCCCTGAAGAATGGAAAGATCTCAAGATCGCTGTACGTTTCGGAAGCGTTACTCATAAAGCAAGAGTATTTATCAACGGAACAGAAATTGCACAGCATACCGGAGGCTTCCTGCCGTTCGATGCTGATATTACCGGATATGTAAAGTTCAATGAGAACAACAGACTGTCTGTTCTCGCAAACAATGAACTTTCCCATGTCATGATGCCCTGCGGAACGACAGAAGTCTTATCCAATGGCAAAAAGATCGCTGCACCGTACTTCGACTTCTACAATTACGCAGGTATTCATCGCCCGGTCATACTGATGGCCCTCCCGAAGGAGTCGGTTGCCGACTATTCCACTGCATACAGACTGGAAGATGGAAAAGCATTCGTTGATTATTGTGTTGAAGCGGAAGGTACAGGTACGATCAGCGTTTCACTGTATGATGATGAAGGAAACTGTGCTGCTCATGCAGAAGGCAGAACAGGAACGCTGGAAGTTGCAGAACCGAAACTCTGGGCAATCAGAAAGCCGAATCTATATACGATCGTGATCAGTCTGTGCAAAGACGGAAAACTGATCGACGAATACAAAGACCGCATCGGTATCCGTACATTCGAAGTCAAAGGAGGAGAACTGCTTCTGAATGGCAAGCCTGTTTATCTGAAGGGTTTTGGCAAGCATGAAGACGCAGATATCCGCGGCAAGGGGATGGACTATGCCATTGCCCAGCGCGACTATGAATGCATGAAGTGGATTGGCGCAAACTGCTACAGAACAAGCCATTATCCGTATGCAGAGGAATGGTATTACATGGCTGATGAGGAAGGATTCCTCATCATCGATGAAGTGCCGGCAGTCGGTATGTTTGAAAGCCTGATGAACGCAGTAGATGCTTCCAGCGGAAAGAAACAGGCTGTTACATGGTTTGAAAAAGAAACAACGCCGGAACTGCTGGAACACCATATCAGCTGTGTTCATGATATGATCGTCCGCGATAAGAACCATCCGAGCGTTATCGCATGGTCTCTGCTCAATGAACCTGAAACAGTTCATGAAAGCGCAAGACCTTACTTCGAACAGGTATTCGCAAAAGCGCTTGAATTTGATCCTCAGAAGCGTCCCCGCACATTCGCTCTGATCATGAATTCCAGACCCGGCCTGTGCAAATGCTGGGATCTGAGTGACTTCGTTTCCCTCAACAGATACTATGGCTGGTATGTCATGGGCGGTCCGAAACTTGTGAATGCTGAAAAGTTATTCCGCGCGGAAATGGATGAATGGGCAAAGATCCGCGGAGACAAACCGTTTATCTTCACAGAATACGGTGCTGATACAAATGGTGAACTTCATAAGCTTCCAAGCGTGATGTGGAGTCAGGAATATCAGGACGAATATCTTGAAATGACGCACAGAGTCTTTGACAGCTATCCCTGGATCAAAGGTGAACTTGTCTGGAACTTCGCAGATTTCCAGACAACAGAAGGTATCATTCGTATGAATGGCAATAAGAAAGGTATCTTCACACGTGACCGTCAGCCCAAGAGTGCTGCGTACGTGTTCAAAAAGAGATGGGAAAGCCTGCCTGAAGATTACAAGGGTTAACGGCTGCTACAAATGAGGCATTAAGGTATCTGTGAAACCTTAATGTCTCTTTTTCTGCGGAGTTTGAGCGGACGCATTCTGCGGGCACCATAACGTACGGTATATCCTGTCATGATGGAAACGGCAAAGATGCAGCATAGAGCCCGGAATGCTCTGCAAAACTGAAAAGAAGTGATTTATTAATAATTGTTTTCAGTTTGGTGTATCATAATGAATTGTAAAGGAGGCGCATATATGGAACTGGTCAGATACAAAAAAATGAAAGAGGGCGAGGTCGTCTGTGAGTTTGAGACGTTGTGGCCAGATAAAGTCTGCAAAAAGGTTTTTGAACTGGAAAACCTGAAAACATCCGTATGTGATCTCGCTGTAGAAGAAAATGATGTTCAGGAGCTTTACCATGTCGATTCGATGGAAGATATCAAAAAATACGAAAAACCTGTCACATGCCGTTTTGACGGAACATATATGGACAGCAATGTAAAGATCCTGGTCGACTTCAATGCGCAGTTCCTGGCGGTCAGCGCACCGAGGGAAAACATCTGCTACAGTATCGCAGAATCAGTCGATTGGAACTGGGGAGACCCCGAGTAAACCGGATCACACAACATAGCCTGTGCGGTATATCAATACTGCGCGGGTTTTATTATGGCAAAAGAATCATTCAGCATCAGGGTATTCGCGTTTATACCATTTCTCAAAATCATGAATGAGTGACAGCATCTCTGTGGTAAATGGTGATAAGGATGCGAAACCGTATTCTGTTTTCGATCCGTCTTCGACGACGACATATTTCACGTTTTTGGTCGGTGTAATCAGTTCATCCGTACAGAATACGATGACGTTTTTGATTCTGATAAATGCGACATCTGCCGCGAATCCGGCATCTGATTCCATGATTTTGATCTGATGTTCCTCGGTTATTTTTCTGTAGATCTGCTGGGCAAACGGAGAACGCTTTGCCCGCGGAGGAAGAATAACTGTTTTTCCGCGCAGGTCATGAAAAACGATGGAATCTTTTTTTGCCAGTGCGGATCCTGCAGGAACAGCAGCGTAAAGAGGACTGTCAAAAGCTTTGCGGTAGGCAATCGTTTTGTTCTGGATGATATTTCCACGCACCAGATACAGCGCATTGTCTTCCCAGGTATCGGTGGAGTGAAAACTGTCCAAAGGCAGCTCTTTGATCTCCGGAAAACTAGGATGGTAATTTGACGCAATAAAACTGTCCATGCATTCAGTCCTGTTGACGCGGTAAATCAGACGATAAGATGTTTTATGCTGTTCATTGAGAGACATCAGCGCATTTTCATATTCCTGCAGAATCGTCTCTGCATGCGGCAGAAGTGCTTTTCCTGCTTCAGTCGGAGTAACCGGTCTTTTGTGGCGGATAAACAGAGGCGTTCCGAATTCCTTTTCCAGGTTCTGAACAAGCTGGGTAACGGCAGACTGGGATTTTCCCAGGTCGGCAGAAGCACGTGAAAAGGACTGGTTGAGATATACGGATCTGAAAGCATACAGCTGTTCGGTATTCATAATCAAAATTATAAGGAAAGCTGATAATACATTCAAGATTGCGTAAACCTGAATCATCTGCCCTGACGTTATAATCCGGTTGTAAGAGGTGGAAAAGAGATGAAAAAAGTATTGCAGTTTGCTCTGACGGGAGCTCTGCTTGCCACTATGGCAGGATGCTCATCTGATCAGTCACAAAACCAGGACGGAGGAGAGAATACTCCTGTGGAATCAGGCATCTACACACCGGGAACCTATGAGGCTTCCGCAAAAGGCATGGGCGGTGATGTCACCGTTTCCATTACGGTAGATGATAATCACATTACCGCTGCATCTGTTGATGTCTCCGGTGAAACAAAAGGATATGGTGCAGATCATCAGGCTGATTTTGAAGGTCAGATCACAGAAGCAGACGGCGGAGAAATTGATGGTGTCAGCGGATGCACTATCACAACGAATGCCGTAAAAGAAGCACTTGCAAAGACACTTGCACAGGCAAAGGGTGAGAAAATTGCTTCAGATGATGAACGCAATACAGAAGCAGATGTAATCGTGCTCGGTGCCGGCGGAGCCGGACTGGCTGCGGCTGCAGCAGCGACAGAAGCAGGCGCATCTGTGATCGTGCTTGAAGCAAATGCATTTGCCGGAGGCGCAACAGGTACATCCGGCGGTAACTTCCTGAATGTATCTCCCGAGGACAATCGGGAAGATGAGCGAAATGATGCTGCATTGGAAAAATACAGCAAATACACTGTTGAAGATTTCCCGGAAGAATGGAAGCCGCACTTCACAGCATTGATGGAAGAAATTGATGAATATAAAAACAACGGTGAAACAAAGGGTTCCTTTGATTCAGTCAATATGGTGATCATTGATCACTTCCTGGCAGGTGATGGTGAAGACCTGGACGGAAACCGTGTAACGCTGGATTACGATCTGATCGCACCTGCGTTTGAACAGAACACTGAGATTCGTGATTGGCTGACTTCCAACGGCATGCCGGTCAAACCGGGCTCTACAGCAGGAAAACACTTCAGCACACCGGACGGCGGCGGTCAGGCGATGGTTAATGCGCTATTAAAGGCAGCCGGCAACGCTGACATCCAGTACAATACCAGAGCTGTGGAACTGGTCGTTACAGACGGCAGAGTGACAGGAGTCAAAGCTGAAACAGAGGATAAAAGTGAAGTTGAATATCACGCGAACAAAGCAGTGATCATCGCGACCGGCGGATACACATCCAATACAAAGATGGTTGCTGAAACACAGAATATGTATACCGGTATGAATGAAAACAACCCTTCCAATCAGCCTGCGACGATCCAGGGTGATGGTATCCTGATGGCAGAAAAGATCGGAGCCGGAACAACGGATATGCAGTTCATCACAACAATGCTGAAAGGATATCAGAATCAGGCAACGAGCGGTGAAGAAGCGACAACCTACGGAGCTGCTCAGCTGGCTGTCAATATCAACGGTGAGCGTTTCATTGATGACAAACCGGCAAGCGGACCGGCAGCGGCTGTCCGCTATGCACTGAATGACCAGCCTGAAGCAATCATGTTTGCAATCGGTGACCAGAAGATGATCGATGGTATGAATGAGAAGACAGAAGGTCTGGCTGATAAACTGATTGAGCGCGGAATTGCCTGGAAGGCAGACACATTGGAAGAAGCTGCAGAAGCTGCGGGACTTGATCCGGAACAGATCAAGGCAGAAGTTGAGAAGTTCAACGGCTATGCTGATGCGGGAAACGATCCCGATTTCGGACGTACTGAGTTCAATGGCAAAGTTGAAGAAGGTCCCTTCTATATTGCCAAGCTGCAGAGTGCGTACCATCTGACATTCGGCGGTCTGACGGTTGACGGAGAGACTCACGTACTTGATACAGACGGAAATGTCATTCCGGGACTGTATGCGGCAGGTGACACGGTAGGAAACTTCGAAGGCGACCTGCATCAGTCAGGATACTGTCTGACGATCGTTCTCTACAGCGGGAGAACAGCCGGTACAAACGCTGCGGCAGAATAAGCCTGAATGATTCAAGAGACTGTGACTGTGAAAAGTCATGGTCTTTTTTGCAAATGAAAACAGAGAGCATGATCTGCTCTCTGCTTTGTCGACAAATGTTCAGAATTATTCAGCGGATCTTATCTTCTGAATATACGATATTGCCGGATACACCATCCGCACGTTTTCCGGTTGAAATATCCGTTTTGTGAGCAAAAAAAGCATGGAAGCCGTCATATTCGAACGGAATATGATCATCTTTGCCGGCAAGGATCAGATCAGCGGTACGCAGATTTTCCTCAACCAGGCTTTTCGGGGATTCGAATGTACCATGCTGACGCAGGATCCGGTCATATCTCTCCTGCATGGACAGCAGTTTATGCAAAGTTTCCCGGAAGTCAGATACGGTAGATGCCTCGGGACGGAACAGGAAAGTGTTCTCACCGCAGGCATCACCGAATAAACAGACACGGTCTTCAGGCACCAGCAGGACCATCATGCCCTCTGTATGGCCTGGTGCTGCATATACTTCCACAGAGCAGTCACCCAGATCGAACCTCATTCCCTCTTCCAGGTCGAGGAATTCACCTGTAAACTGAGGAACAAATGCACTGTCAGGATATTGATCGATATCAGGAATGGTCTTTTTCAGAAGACGTCTCCTGATTGCAATATCAGATCTAGAATAATACAGATCGATATCACGGTGATTCATATAGACCCTGGAAAACTGTCCGATCCCGTTTGCGTGATCTGCGTGTCCATGCGTTACGATCACCTCGTAAGGAGTTTCGGCAATACTGTCGATATATGATCTCAGATCACCGAGTCCGTATGCCGTATCGATCTGCAGAGCTCTTTCCGAACCCTGTATAAAATACATGCATGCATCCCCTGCACCGAATATCCTGTACACATGTTCTGTGATCTGTTCTTTTCTGAATTCTGTCATAAGACCTCCTGAGGTTATATATGGAGAAAGGGCATTGAACGAATGCCCTTTCGTGTCGTGTTGTCTGGATCGATCAGTCTTCTGCTTCTGCCTTTACAAGCTGGTTGTCATATGCTTTGATGAACGGCAGCATGATGAACATATCGATTACGAATAGTACGAGCCAGAGCAGAGTATTCTTGATGTCTCCTGTAGCGAGGAATGCCTGCAGCGGTCCGGGGATCGTGAACGGAAGCGTGATGTAGAATCTGCCGACAACATTGGCTGCAGCCAGCAGATAATATACTGCACAGTTGAAGCATCCGCAGATCAGCATAGGAATGTATGTGTAAACGTTGAGAACGGTAGGAATACCGAAGATCAGCGGTTCATTGATGTTGAAGAGTGACGGTACGACACCGACCTTGGCAATGCTGGAGTTCTGCTTTGACTTAGCGAACAGGAACAGTACAAGTACGAGTGCGTTGTATGTCATCCAGTTGCCGAATACTGTGTTCATGGAACCTGCGAATACATACGGCAGAGGCTGTCCGGAAGTCATAGCTTCTGCGTTTGCGGCCAGAGCTGCTGTTGTGATCGGGCTGGTTACGACTGACAGCATGTTTCCTCCGTGAATACCGAAGAACCAGAATGTTGTCATCAGGATGTTGATCAGAAGTACGGAAGGCAGGGAGCCTGTTGCTCTCATCAGAGGCTGGAAGATCGTATAGATCAGGCTTGCATAGCCTGCGCCGGTTACTGACTTGATGATAGCGTCCAGTGCCATGAAGAATACGACGCTGAAGCACAGAGGAAGCAGTGCAGAGAATGTTGCGGATACATTCGGCGGAACACTGTCCGGCATCTTGATCGTGATGTTCTTGTCACGGAAGAATTTTGCGATCTCTACAACAAGGATCGCTGTGATCATTGCCGCAAACATATAGCCTGCGCCAAGTGCTCCGATCGTGATGGATGCTGTTTCAAGATTGACTGCTCCGGATACACAGAGGTATACGAGCATTGCCGACAGCATATTGTTGATTCCGTTGAGTCCGTATCTTGTTGCGAGCGTGTAGGATACACCGCATACAACATACAGGCTGATGATGCCGATCGTCAGATAATACGGGATCAGAAGTGTGCCGATATGTGCGCCTGCAAATGATTTCCATGCAAGCAGGAATGCGTAGAAGAAGTTGGAAGGTTCCGTAATGGAAGCCGGGATCGGCGGCTGTGCGATCAGGATCGCGAAACCTCCGATGATAGTGACGGTGATCAGAATGGCAAGACCGTCTCTGATCGCTGCAAGATGACGCTGACTGCCGATCTTCATGCCGATCGGTACGATGTGCTGTTCCATCCAGGATGACATGCTGTCCATGAATGAAGTTTTAGTCTCTGACATGTAATCTATCCTCCTGCTGAATATCCATTCAGCTTTCACACTCATAATGTAGCACCGAATGAATGGTAATTCAATAGTAAATTTAAATATTTTGAATGGATATTCATTCAAAATTGGTCTCAACTTCAGAAAACCGCTGAATAATACTGTATAATATAGAAAACAGTGAGGACTAATATGAACCTTCTAGATCAGATCCGCCATGTATCGGACGAATTGACCCCTACCGATAAAAAAATAGCGAAAGCAGTGATCGACAATCCTGATGATTTTGCCCGGCTGGATACAACTGTTATTTCCGAACGATATGGTTTTTCCCAGCCTGCATTGACACGTTTTGCGAAAAAAATCGGCTATTCCGGTTATGCCGAGTTTAAATATGATATAGCCCGCAACAAGAATGCCCTTTCGGAAGAAAACCGGGAGGAAACTTTTGCGACGGAAACAGGCCGGCTTTTAGAAAAAACAGAATCTGAGTATCCTGAAGAGAAACTGGCTGAGATCGTTTCCGTACTGGACCGTGCGCAAAGGATCTTTGTGACAGGTTATCACCGCTCCAGGGCATCTGCCGAACTGCTGAATGCGGCATTGATCAATTACAGGTATTCTTCACAGGCGATCGCATATGATGAGGTATTCAAACTGGATGCGTTCTGCAGAAAAACAGACCTGCTGATCATATTTTCGGTCGCATCAAGTGTGTATGGAGGCCTGATCAAAGAACTGGCGGAATGCGAACAGAAACCTGAGACCATGTTGATAACATGTTCCAAAAAGCACGATCTGGCGAAATACTTTGATCATGTCATCGTTCTCCCTGACAGTAAAACGATCCGGTCCTCCTATGCATTGGATCCAGCGATCACCAACCTGTTCTTTATCAATCTGCTGGCAATGCATCTGCATACACAGATATAAGCGAATACAGTCTGTATATTAAATAAGAGGCAGCACCATCCATATATATGATGTATATCCATCAAACACATGGAAAGTACGCCTCTTTTTATTCATGATCAGACAGTCTGAAGATCTTCCGCTTATTCTGCAGCACCCTGCTGTTCTTCGTAATACCGGAGAATGTTGTTCATACTGCGGATGATGTGTTCATTCATGGCATCCTTTGCGCCTTCAGAGTCCCCCTTCTGTACAGCTTCCAGGATCCGGATATGTTCTTCAGTGGATTTCTGATAATGGGACTGTCTGTCCTCCGGTGATTCACCTGTGCTTGGTCCGTTCCAGAGATCCATCAGGAGATTTTTCATCCGTTTGTTTCCGGATTCATTCCACAGTGTCATATGAATATCCTGATTCAGTTTTTCATATTCATCACGTGAAACAGCACCGGGATCTTTCTGAAGTTCGTACGCTCTTGCAAGAAGTCCTGAAACATCCGGCTTCTTTTCTGCAGCCTTTTCTGCTGCGGCAGCTTCCAGAAGAGCCCGCAGTTCATAATGGTCCTTTATAAAATCTGCATCGATCTGATTAACGATCGCACCTTTGTTCATACGCAGAGTGATCAGCCCTTCTGCAGCGAGAGCCTGGAAGGCTTCCCTGACAGGCGTACGGCTGACACCTGTCTGTGCTGCTATATCAGTCAGGCTGAGTTCCTGACCGCTTTTGATCTCACCTGTATAGATTGCTTTTTTCAGCACTGCAGTCAGACGAACCCTGACCGGCATGACTTCGAATTGTTCCATATAACACCTCTGAATATTGTATACGAAATAAATTATACAGAATTCTGATAAAGATGGTACCAAAAGGTTGACAGTCATTGGAATGAATGCTAGTTTTTAATTGCACATCGTATATTGTATACGATATTCAAATTGGAGGAAAAGTAAAATGCATGCATTGGAAAAGATCCTTGCTAAAAACAGCGGTAGGGAATCGGTAAAAGCGGGAGAGATCATTACTGCTAAGGTCGATTTTGCAGAAATCAACGATCTGTATCTGCAGACAGTTTATTCATTCTATGAAATGGGCGGAGAAAAAGTATGGGACAATGAGCGCTGTGCGTTTGTGTTCGATCATTATGCACCGTGTCCTGATGTTAAGAGTGCCTCCAACCATAAGGAGATGAGAGAATTTGCGAAAAAGAACAACCTCAGGTTTCATTTCGATGTTAACTGCGGTGTATGCCATCAGGTCATGCCTGAAGCGGGTGTAATTTATCCCGGCATGATCGTTGTCGCGACAGACAGTCATACAACGACACATGGCGCATTCGGTGCTATGGGTACCGGATGTGGCGCGACTGATATGGCAACGATCCTGATGACCGGCGAACTCTGGTTCAGGGTTCCCGAGATCATTGAAGTCCGCCTGGAAGGAAAAGCGCAAAAGGGCGTATTCCCGAAGGATGTCATTCTGGCTGTACTCGGGAAGATCAGGGCAGACGGCGCTGTTTATAAAGCAATCGACTTTACCGGAAGCTACGTGGAAGAACTCGGTGTTGCAGGACGTATGGTCATCTGCAATATGGCTGTGGAAATGGGAGCCAAGACGGCATATATGCAGCCGAACAAGGAAGTGCTCGATTATGTTTCCAAAAGGGCAGTACGTCCTTTCGAAGTACAATATACAGATCCCGGTTATGAATATGCAGAAAGCTATGTGTTCAATGTATCCGAACTGACACCTCAGCTTTCCTGTCCGAGCAGCGTGGAAAATGTACATACTCTGGAAAGCGTTCTGGCAGAAGGGGAAGTACGTCTGGATCAGGGGTATATCGGATCCTGCACCGGCGGCAGAGTCGATGATATTGAGGTTGCCGCAAAGATCCTGAAAGGAAGACATATTGCGCCGTATACAAGACTTGTCATCGTTCCGGCTTCAGCGGAAGTCATGCAGGAATGTATCAATAAAGGATATATTCAGGACCTGATTGACGCGGGAGCTACGATCATGGCACCGGGCTGTGCAGCCTGCCTGGGTGTGCATGCGGGCATTATCGCACCGGGTGAAGTATGCATTACAAGCACGAACAGAAACTTCCCGGGAAGAATGGGTTCCAAGGAAGCGAAGCTCTATTTGGCTTCACCGGCAGCTGTTGCGGCAAGCATGATCAACGGTAAGATCACTGATCCGAGAGAATATCTTTAATATGAGGAGTTAATGAAATGGAAACCAGATTAACAGGAAAAGTAATTGTTGTAGGAAACAATATCGATACAGACCAGATCTATCCGGGTGCTTATCTTGCGCTGACAGACCCGAAAGAGATCGGAACGCACTGCCTGGAAGGCGTCAGTTCTGATATTTCCCCGAATTTCCCGCAGGGAGGCTTTGTGGCTGCAGGCAGAAACTTCGGATGCGGTTCAAGCCGTGAACATGCACCGATCGCACTGCTTGCAATGGGTGCCAAAGCGGTTCTGGCAGATTCTTTTGCGAGGATCTTTTATCGGAACGCGGTCAACCTCGGACTTCTGCCGATCGTCTGTCCGGGTGTCAGCCAGAAAGTAAAAGACGGATATACACTGACGCTTGATCTGGATGCAGGAACAGTCACTGTGCAGGAAACAGGGGAAGTTCTGCCGTGCGATCCGCTGGGAGAACAGACGAAAATGATCCTGGAAGCAGGCGGTATCAAGCCCCTGATGCGCAAACGGTTCGGAAAAGAATAACAGTAAACAGAAGGGGTCAACTATATCATGAAGATCACAAATGTATATAAAGAACACTACCGCTGGCCGAAAGAAAAGCCGATCCAGAATGGAAAGCATATCTTTACGCATAACGAACTGAACCTGGCAGTCATTGAGACAGATGAGGGAATTACCGGATACGGAACAAGCTACAGTGTGGATTATGTAGACTATCTGAAGCCGTTCCTGATCGGTGAAGATCCCCTGAATGTGGAACGTCTGTTTGAAAAGATGTACGTTCCCAAATTCCTCGGCAGAAAGAGTATTTCTACCCGCAGCATCTCCGCTCTGGATATTGCCCTGTGGGATATCCGTTCAAAAGCTTCCGGCATTCCGCTGTACAAGCTTCTCGGCGGATACAGGGACAGCGTTCCCTGCTATATTGCCGGCGGATATTATGCGGAAGGCAAAGGAATTCCCGAACTGCAGGCTGAGATGGAAGAATATCTCAGCTGGGGCATTAAGAACGTCAAGATGAAGGTCGGTGTCCTGAGCCTCGAAGAAGATGCGAAGAGAGTAAAAGCTGTCCGCGAAGTCATCGGCGACAATGTACGCCTGATGGTAGATGCAAACTGTGCTTACAGGGCATATGAAGCGCTTGAATTCAGCCGCATGATCGAAGAATATCATCCTTACTGGTTTGAAGAGCCTGTCATGCAGGAAGACTATGAGGGAATGAAATACTTTGCGGAGCACAGCAGGATCCCTCTGGCGACTGGAGAAAATGAATATACCATTTATGGCTTCCGTGACCTGATCGATCAGGCTCATCCGCAGATCCTGAATCCGGATGCCTGCTCACTCGGAGGTATTACACAATATCTGAAGATCGCAGGCTACGCAGAGGCTCATAACATTGCCATGAGTCCGCATGGCCAGCAGCAGGTACATGTTCACCTGGACTGTGCTGTTCCGGGCGTTATCATGGCAGAATTCTATCCGCCTCAGTATGACGCAAAGATCTATGAGTCCTTCATTCATCCGCTGCACTTTGACCCGGCAACAGGAACAGTTTCGCCGGGAGAAGCACCTGGTGCAGGTCTGGACATCAACCGGGAAGTATTGGCACCATACCGGATCGGCTGATCAATCAAAAACCGCAGAGGAAGTCTGAGTTTCACATTACTCAGTCATACCTCTGCGTTTTTTTGCGTGATAACAGCAAATTTAGCCAAGATCAACCTTTTTGAAGGCTTCAATGAATTCGGCGATATAGTCTGCCGTGGCATTGATCATCTGCTCGCCCCATTCCTTTGTGGCATATTTCGGATGATCTGCACCGACCCATCCATTGTCAGTAACGTCTGTTGTGAACCGTCTCATCGGAATATCAACGCCCTTGAACCTGACAGCCGACATGCCTGAGAAGGGCAGTTCCTCACTGAGGGACTTCAGATGGAGATCGCCGATCGCGTCATAGTCGATCAGATCAGGATCGATCGCCATGACCGCTGCTGTTTCTTCAGCTCCGCCATGACCGCCTCTCCACGGTGATTCGCCTTTCCAGTCCGGGACAAGATCCCATACCATGATCCACCAGTTCATCTGGGCAAGAATACATCCTTCTTTCTGCATATCTACAGAAAGTCTGTCCAGAATACTGTTGTTTCCGCCGTGTCCGTTCAGGACGATGAATCTTCTTGCGCCATGTTTACGCAGGCCGTCCAGGATCCTGAACATCACCTGGTATGTGACTTCCGGTCCGAGGCTGATCGTACCCGGGAATACAGCGAGATAATCGGTGTTTCCATAGGGCATAGTCGGTGCGATCAAAGTATCTGTTTTTGTTTCGAGCACTTCCAGAATCTTATCGGGGATCATCGTATCTGTACCCAGAGGCATGTGAGTGCCATGGCATTCCGTGCTGCCCAGAGGCACAATAACTGTATCGTGATCTTTGAAGTAGGCTTCTGCCTGAGGCCATGTAATGTTGGCGAGTCTCATCTTTTTACCTCCTGTATATCTAGATGATATTCATATCCGCTGACAGTTTTCAGACGGTAATTTCCATGATCAGGAACAAGGATATCTGCCTTGAATGTACGGCCTTGACGCAAACCTGCTTTCATCATCAGTTTCCTTGCATGCATGTTATCCCTGTGGACGTATGCAGAGACAGAAGTACACCATTGTGAGGCTGTCACTTCCGCCAGCAGCATCGCCAGTGCTTCCGGTCCGTATCCCTGTCCCGTGTATTCATTCCGTATGACGATATCCAGTTCGGCATCCATATCCGGGTAACGGTTGAGTTCAGCTTTTCCAATCAAAGTACCGTCAAGAAAGATACCGCGTGTCAAAAGCAGCCTGTCTTCGGATATTCCCGTATGGACAGCATTCAGATAATTCTTTGTCTGTTCTTCGGGAAGGGGCAGAGGCAGCTGCACGAGGCAGTATTTCTGGTTGACATGTTCATACAGTTCCCGCAGCTCGGCAGCACCGGGCTCGGGCCATTTCTTTAATTCCAGCATTTCAGAACTCTCACTGCCACCATTATATCAATAAGGATAATGAATTGAATGCAGTGTACAAGTTTTCTTGATTCCGATTGTTTCTTTCAATATAATAGTCGATGTGCCTGCGCACCGTCAGTAGCGGCTACCTGACGTACACCCAAAATAAGGAGAAAAATTTAATGAACACAAAAACATTTGCAAGGGTCGCCATGATCGCAGCGGTCTACACAGTTGTATCGCTCTTTCTGGCTCCGTTTTCCTTCAGCAATATACAGGTAAGAATTGCTGAAGCACTGACACTGCTCCCTCTGATCTACAAGCCCTCGATCGTGGGCCTGACGGTCGGATGCTTCCTGACCAACCTGATCGGTGCTATGACAGGCGTCAATCCGACAGGAATGATCGATGCAGTGATCGGTACAGCAGCTACGCTTCTTGCAGCGATCTGCACATATAAGCTGAGAGACCGCAAATTCAAAGGGATCCCCGTTCTGGCTATCCTGATGCCGGTCATATTCAACTTCGTATTTGTCGGGGCAGAGCTTGGTTACCTGTTCTTCCCGGACAACGTTATTATGGGTTCCCTGATCTGCGGCGCTGAAGTGGCAGTCGGAGAACTGATCTCAGTCTTTGTCGGCTGGTTCCTGATCCAGGCACTCAGCAAAACCAAAATTTTCGAGGAGTAATACGTATGAAAAAAGTCATGGCATTACTGTTGATCCTGCTGATCGGTGTTATGGGAATCGCTTTTCTGGAAGACAGGAAGCAGGTGCTTGAAGAAGAAACAGAACCTTCTCCCACACCGTCACCGACCGTAAAGACAGTTGTCGTGACTATGCCCCCCGAACCGGAAGAATTACCCGACTTTTACGATACAGACAGTCTGCTGGTAGTAGCCAATAAAACTCATAAACTGCCGGATGGATATGAACCGTCTGATCTGACAAGACCCAATGTGGCCACTTCCGCTGACTGGATGCTGAGGGAACCTGCTGCCAGAGCATTGGAAGAAATGTTTGCGGCAGCTGAAGCTGACGGGGTCCATATGGTACTTGGAAGCGCGTATCGTTCGGAAGCGTATCAGAGACAGCTGTGGAACGGCTATGCTGCACAGTACAGTCCTGAGCGGGCTGACAGGATCAGCTCCAGACCGGGATATTCCGATCATCAGACAGGTCTGGCAGTCGATATCGTGCAGGGTATGAATTCCGGACTGGGTACGGACTTCAATGAAACATTCGAGAACACGCCGGAAGGCAAGTGGCTTCATGATCATGCACATGAGTACGGATGGATCATGAGATACCCCAAGGGAAAAGAAGAGATCACCGGGTACGCCTATGAACCATGGCATTTCCGGTATATTGGAAAAGAGTATGCTGAAGCCGTGCATGCGGTGGATGAATGGGAAACATTCGAAGAATACTTTGACGTTGAAGGCGGACAGGAGTATAAGGAATAACAGCTGATGAAGCTGTTTTCTTATCTTCCGGAAAGCCATGCATGAATGTGTGTTCAAAGGTTTAAATTTATGACTTCTGACGTGTGCGGAAGGCATCCGGAAAGATTTCCCGGGAAATGGTCTGGAGGGAAAAAAAACAGCATTAAATCGGGCAGAAGTGTCAAATTGCCGATATTCGAAATATGAGGTTTCCTAATACAAAGAAATCTGCTATAATTCTCGAACTGAGGAAGGTTTTAACATGTTTGAAAACAAAACGGACTTTAAAAAGGAATTCAGTAACCGTTTGATCCAGTCTTATGGTACGACTGTTGAAGATACACATCCTACCGACAGACTGCTGGTTCTCGGACAGATGATCCGTGATTACGCCAGCCTGAACTGGAAAGAAACGAAAGTTGCTGAAAGAAAACAGGAAGCAAAGCAGGTCTATTATTTTTCAATGGAATTCCTGCTCGGAAAAATGATGACCAACAACCTGAAGAACCTTGGAATCTACGACATGGTAGTCGAAGGTTTGAAGGACCTTGGCATCAACTATGAAGAACTTGCAGGGCGCGAAAGAGATGCAGGTCTGGGCAACGGCGGTCTGGGAAGACTCGCTGCATGCTTCATGGACTCCGCTGCTTCGGAAAATCTGCCGATCAACGGCAACTGCATCCGCTATCAGTCAGGTTTCTTCCACCAGGCCATCAATGAACAGGGCGAACAGGTCGAACGTCCTGACATGTGGCTGAGAAACGGAAATCCCTGGGAGATCCGTAAGATCAAGCACGCTGTAGACGTACGTTTCTACGGAAACGTTGAAGTATGGAGCGACGATAAAGGGGATCTGCATTTCCACAGAGTCAATACGGAACACGTACTGGCAGTACCTTATGATGTTCCGCTGATCGGTGCGAATACGGAAATGGTCAATACACTGCGTCTCTGGGCTGCAGAACCTGCAGACGTTTCCCCGCCTTGGAAGAACTATCAGCAGTATCTTTCTGAAGTCAACGAGATCTGTGAAAAACTGTATCCGGATGATTCCACACCGGCAGGCAAGTATCTGCGTCTGAAGCAGCAGTACTTCTTTGTTGCGGCAGGTCTGCAGTCGATTATCATGGACCATATCTCAAAATACGGTACACTGGATAATCTGGCAGACAAGGTATCCATCCAGCTGAATGATACACACCCTGTTCTGGCGATTCCCGAACTGATGCGTATCCTGATGGACAACCATGGCTATTCCTGGAAAGAGGCATGGAAGATCACCACAGGCGTTATGTCCTATACCAACCATACAGTCATGGCAGAAGCGCTTGAAACATGGCCGTGCGAATATCTGAGAAACCTTGTACCGAGAGTCTTCATGGTCATTGAAGAAATGGATAAGCGTTTCAATGCAGAAGTTTCCGAGAAGTATCCGAATGATCCTTATCTTTATGGACGTGTTTCCATTATCTCCAACAACATGGTCCATATGGCAAGAATGGCAGTCATCGGTTCACATTCCGTTAACGGTGTCGCAAAGATCCATTCCGGACTGCTGACAACAGAACTGTTCTCTGACTACTATCGCATGTGGCCGGAACGCTTCAATAACAAGACGAACGGTATTACTCCGAGAAGATTCATGATCTATTCCAATCCGGAACTGAAGCAGCTCCTGGATGAAACGATCGGCAGAAGCTATCAGCGTGATTTTTCCAAGATTATCAAGCTGATGGATCATGTAAATGATCCGAAGGTCCAGAAGAAGTTCCTTGAAGTCAAGAAAGCAAGAAAACAGATCCTGGCTGATTATATCCAGAAAGAAACAGGCATTATTGTTGATGTCGATTCTATCTTCGACTCACAGGCAAAGCGTCTGCATTCCTATAAGAGACAGCTTCTGAATGTACTGCACATTATCTATCTGTATCAGAGGATCAAGGAAGATCCGACGTTTACGATCACACCGCAGACATTCATCTTTGCGGCAAAAGCAGCTTCTTCCTATGTATTTGCAAAGAAAGTCATCAAGCTGATCAACTGCATGGCAAAGATCATCAACAATGATCCGGATGTAAAGGGTATGCTGAAGGTCGTATTCCTGAAGAACTACAGTGTTTCCATGGCTGAGATCCTGATGCCGGGTTCCGACGTCAGTGAACAGATCAGTACAGCCGGCAAAGAAGCCAGCGGTACCGGCAACATGAAGTTCATGATGAACGGTGCGATCACACTGGGTACACTTGACGGTGCTACTGTTGAGATCGATGACCTGGTCGGCAGAGAGAATGATGTTATCTTCGGCCTGACCGTAGATCAGATCCCTGAACTCCGCAGACATTACAAGGCGTGGGATTACTTCCAGAATGACGCAAGGATCCGCAAGGCAATGAATACCATGATCGACGGAACATGGAACGGCAACAAGGAAGACTTCCGTGTCATCTATGATGAGATCCTCGTCAAGAACGATGAATATCTGGTTCTGGCAGACTTTGACGCATATGTCAAAGCACATGAAGAGATCTGCAAGAAGTATTCTGACCAGTCCGCATGGGCTAAGAGCTGCCTGATCAACATCGCCAAGAGCGGATATTTCTCCAGTGACCGTACGATCAATCAGTACGCTGAAGAGATCTGGAATATCAAGCCTCTGAAGATTTAATATGTTAAGCTGTATCTGTGAAAGGTACAGCTTTTCTTTTTTATGGGTGAAGTCATGGAAAACAACAGAATGCAATGGTATCAGGATGCACGGTTCGGAATGTTTATCCATTGGGGCGTATATGCTGTCCCCGCAAGAGGGGAATGGGTCATGAGTGACGAACAGATCAGCGTATCCGGATATCAGAAATATGTCCGGTCATTTCATCCGGAAAAGTTTGACGCGGATGCACTGGCACAGCTGGCAAAAGAAGCGGGCATGAAATATGCGGTCATGACCGCAAAGCATCATGATGGATACTGTATGTTTGACAGTCAGCTGACAGACTATACTTCCGTAAAGTACACTGGTCATGACTTTATCAGGGAATATACGGACGCTTTCCGCAAAGCAGGATTGAAGACAGGACTGTATTATTCTCTTCTGGACTGGCACCATCCGGATTATCCGCACTACGGGGACAGACATCATCCGATGCGGGATCATGAAGAATATAAAAACAGACCGTATGACTTTGAGAGATACCTGGAATATATGCATGGACAGATCCGGGAACTCTGCACAAACTACGGGAAAATAGATATCCTCTGGACGGACTTTTCCTATGATGATATGCGCTCAGACACATGGCATGGTGAAGAGCTGGTCAGGATGATACGGAGTCTGCAGCCGGATATCATACTGAACAACAGACTGGAAGCCAGCGGTGAAGGATTCGGGTCGTTGTTATCCGTGCATCCGAACATCACTTCCGGAGACTTCGTATCACCGGAACAGATCGTTCCGCCGGAGGGGATCCGCAATGAAGCCGGAGAACCGGTCATGTGGGAATCCTGCGTGACGATGAACAATCACTGGGGATACTGCAAAGATGACCATTATTTCAAACCTGCGGATATGATCATACATAAACTGACGGAATGTGTTTCCAAAGGCGGTAATCTTCTGCTGAATGTCGGCCCGGATGAACAGGGACTCCTGCCGGACGAAGAGACGGAGATCCTGAAACAGATCGGACGCTGGATGAAAGTCAATCACGAATCGATCCATGGCTGCGGACCGTCCGGTATTGGAAAACCTGAATACGGCAGGATCACCCGGAAAGGCGATCATATTTACTACCATGTATACGAAGGACAGTTCGGAGGCATTCCGCTTCCCGGTATCAGACGCGATGATATCGCGTCAGTCAGACTGCTGGGAAAAGGGAATGTCAGGATCTCCGACAGCTGGATCACATCAAACTACCCGGAACTTGTATTCGCGGATCTCGGAGATGATCCTGTGCTTCCGGATCAGACAGATACGGTCATTGAGGTCATTCTCAAAACATGTGACCATTAACATCATTTTCCTGTGTATCAGAGTGAAGGGAGTATGAGATGAAAGACAGCGAGATTGTAGAGCTTTATTGGAAGCGTGCAGAACAGGCCATACTTGAGACCATGAATCAATATGGCAGATATCTGTATTCAATTGCGTACAGGATCCTGTACAGCAATGCGGACAGTGAAGAATGCGTGAATGATACGTATCAGCACGCCTGGTATGCAATGCCTCCGCATAAGCCGCAGAAACTGGGCCCGTTTCTGGGAAAGATCACGCGAAATCTGGCATTGAATATGTATGAACGGATGACAGCAGAAAAACGAGGGGCAGGGGAAACACCTGCTGCATTGGATGAATTAAGTGAAGTGATCAGGAGCGGAGAAAGTGTTGAAGCGAACGTTGATGCCAGCATCCTGCAGGACCTGATCAATGAATTTCTCGGAACGCTGAATGCAGATACAAGAAAGATCTTTGTCCGCAGATACTGGTACATGAGTTCCGTTAAGGAAATAGCGGAAGAATACGGGATCAGTGAGTCAAAAGCCAAGATGTCTTTGATGAGGACAAGGGAAAAGCTCAGAGAATATCTCAGGAAAGAGGGGTATGCCGTATGAAGGAAATGGATCTGCTGCGTGCAATGAACGACATTGATGACAAATATATTGAAGAAGCTGCGCCAGGGGAACCTATGAAGAAGCCGCTACTCAGAAAATACTACAGACAGTTCACCGCAGGAGCGGGTGTCTTTGCTGTACTGCTGTTCGGGTTCATTTGGGTAAGAGTCAGCAATCACAGAATGGGGAGTGCTGCAGGCGGAAGTATGAATTCAACAGCCCCTCAGGCAGTGATGGAAAGTGCTCCGGAACCGGAAGAAAAGTCCGCAGATGCCGGTTATGATAATGTGATGACGACAGGTTCGGCTGCCATGGCATTTACCTATCCTGACAGTTACCGTGGATACACGGTGGTCACTGAAGAGGAAACTGAGGAAGGTCTTGCGGTGGTCTACAGAAATGAGCAGGGTGCAGAAGGCATGAGGATCATCATCAGCCGTATGACGCAGTCATTTAACGCAAATGTGCCCCGGAACGACCTGAACGCTGAATCCAGGGAGCAGATGACAAAGGATGCTGTGTGGACAGAGGGTGACTGGACATACCGGATCATTCTGAGCGAAGAGATCAGCGCAGAAGAAATGCAGGAGCTGATGAATGAAATACATCAATAAGAAGCTGGCATGTCTGCTGTTGTCACTGGGCATGCTTGCCGGATGCGCGTCTGAACCCGTTGAACCGGCACCTCCTGCCACTACAGCAAAGCCGGGATCTGCAGATATGCTGGAACCGGACCTTCCGGAATTCATGCCGTATCCGATGGCAGAAGACTATAAGGAATCCGGAAATGTGAATTATGAAAAGTATGACAAGGCAGTCAGCAGCTGGTATGCTCAGCAGGAGAAACTGCAGTCACGCTCACAGCCATATCAGGATCCTCTGCATCAGTTTGCAGAACGGATGTCCGGACAGCTGCTGAATGTTTCCGGAGATCAGAATGCGGTCTATTCACCTTTGAATATCTATATTGCCCTGAGCATGCTGTGTAAGACAACAGACGGAAATACAAGGTCACAGATCATGGACCTTCTCGGAGCAGAAGACATAACTGTATTAAGAGATGCTGTATCTGCATTATGGGAAGCCAATTACAATACAGGAGACGCAGTCACAAGCATCCTGTCCAATTCACTCTGGCTGGATGAGCGGCTTGCATACAGACCGGAGCTCCGGCAGAGACTGGCTGACGATTATCATGCGTCGTCTTATATCGGGGACCTGGACTCAGATACCGGTATAAATGCGTTCAGGAACTGGCTGGATCATGCGACAGGTGGTCTGCTGAAAGATCAGGCAGGCGGGATCTCGCCGACAGAGTATGCCGTCATGATCCTTGCGTCTGCGATCTATTACCGCGGGAAATGGGCAGTCAGCTTCGGAAATACAACAGAAGAGATCTTCCATTCACCCGAAGGTGAGATCATGTGCGACATGATGCATTCTGAAGATACCGGAACTGTCTATTACGGAAAGAACTGGAAAGCCATCGCACAGTATGTTCTGAACAGCGGTCGGATGTGGATCGTCCTTCCGGATGAAGGAACAGATGTCCAGGATGTCGTCAATGATCCTGCCGTCAGGAAGCTGCTGAAAGACCCGGCAGACTGTGAAAGCCGGCACGGAGATATTCAGCTGTCCGTTCCGAAACTTGATATCGTGTCGGACCTTGATCTGAAAGACACCCTGATTGAAATGGGTATCACCGATGTGTTCGATCCCCAGACAGCAGACTATTCTCCCTTATCCGATCAGAAAGGCCTGTATCTGGATGCTGCAAAGCATGCGGCAAGGCTGAAGACAGATGAAGAGGGGATCGAAGCAGCAGCCTATACAGTACTGATCACGAATGAGACAGCGATCTTCATCGATGAACCGATCGAATTCACTGCAGACAGACCATTCTTCTTTTCGCTTCAGGCAGCTGACGGAAGTCCGCTGTTTGAAGGGATCGTCAATACACCGAAGTAAACAAAACCAACAGCAGTATCGTGTACCTGATGGCAGTTCCATCAGGTGCTTTTTCATTGTTTTCTATGGTTCAGGAGAATAATGATAGATAAAAACAAAAAAAAGTAAGAAAGATACCGGCAATGTCGCTATAATAACAGTATCTGCACTAAATAAACTGAATCATAATCGGGAATGATACTTTTTGTTTAGCAGGTCACGCAGACCAAGGTCTGTATCTAAATAGCAAAAGGGGGCTGTTTATGAGTGAAGTATTAGTTGGTGTACTGGGTTTCCTGTGCATCATCGCCATCGTCGTCACTCTGTTTAAGAGCTTGACGCTTCCGAGTATCGCATTCATTCTCTTCCCGTCGATCCTGGCATTGATCCTTGTCATCGGCGGCTACTACTCATTCGACAATATTGCCGCACTGATCAAAGCTGGTTTCAACAGCACAGGACCTACAGCAGCACTGTTCGTGTTCTCAGTCCTGTACTTCGGAATCATGACAGATGCAGGCATGTTTGATGTCATCATCGGCAAACTGATGGGTCTTGTCGGCGACAGCGTTATCGGTGTCTGCATCATGACAGCTGTCATTGCCCTGATCGGTCACCTGGATGGCGGCGGTGCATCAACATTCTGTATCGTTGTTCCGGCAATGCTGCCTGTTTACAAGAAGATGCATATGCGTCCGACAACAATGCTGAGAATTGCCGTTCTGTCCATGGGCGTTCTGAACCTGATGCCTTGGGCTGGTCCGACAATGAGAGCTGCTTCCGTTCTTGGTATGGAAGCAGGCAAACTGTGGAACACATTGCTGCCGATCCAGATCTTCGGTATCATTCTCTCACTGGCACATGCTTTCCTTGCAGGTGTGCAGGAAAAAGCAAGAGGCGCCGGCCTGAATGGCAAGCTTGCTCTGGAAGGTGATGTTGAAGAAGAGGAAGAGGAAGAATCAGAGGTTAAAGGAAATGATCCCGCTCTGGCTCGTCCGCATCTGTTTATCTTCAATGTTCTGCTGACGATCGCTGTTATCGCTATGCTGATCTGGGACGTCTTCCCGAGTTACGTTCCGTTCATGTGCGGTGTTGTAATTGCGCTGCTGGTCAACTATCCTGGTGCAAAACTCCAGAAGAAGATCATCAACCTCCATGCCGGACCTGCTCTGACAATGTGCTCAACACTGATGGCAGCAGCAGTCCTGATGGGTATCCTGGTCAAGAGCGTTACTGTTAACGACGTTGCAGTTGCAAGTGTTGTTACATGCATGTCCAACCTGATCAAGATGGTTCTTCCTGCTGCACTTGGCAGACATCTGCCTCTCGTTATCGGTATCCTTTCTGTTCCGCTGGCTCTGGCCTTCGATACAGACAGCTACTTCTACGGAATGCTGCCGGTCATGATCGGTATCGGTCAGGGATTCGGTATCGATGCACTTCCGATTGCTGTAGCAATGGTTGTATGCCGTAACTGTGCAACATTTATCTCACCGATGGTTCCTGCTACACTGCTTGGTGTAGGTCTCGCAAACGTAGACATCAAGGATCACATCAAAGCAAGCTTCATGTATGTATGGGGCTTCTCAATTCTCTGTATGCTCGTTGCTATCGTGCTCGGCATTATGCCTTTCTGATCAGCAACACAAATCGAATACAGCTGAACGAAAACCAGGATATCCGCAGAAGATATCCTGGTTTTATTTATTTTGTGTATGAAGTCTTTTATTCAATCTGAAAAGTCTATGAACGCTGCTTTTCTTCTTCCAGAACTGTATTCAGCGCGGCGCCGTAGAACAGGATCGTCATCATTGTCTGCAGCCACATTGCAACAAGGAATACGGAAGCCAGGGACCCGTAAAGGGAAGAAGCCTTCCAGAAGCGGGGAATAAAGAACGAGAAGAATAATGAGAATGCCGCCCATATGATTGATGTCAGGACTGCACCGGGAAGCTGGCTCTTCATGGAACGTTTGCCGCCGGGCAGATAGGTATATGTCAGTACCAGTATCAGCAGTGAGATCACGATCGTTACAGCACCGCTTGAATTGATCACGGTACTGATCGTTCCGACATATTTGAACAGGAAGAAATCAGATGAGAAGGAAGCCATGATCTCTTTGAACGTTGAACCAAGCACCTGGAACAGCAGGAGGGAAAGCAGCTGTATCGCAAACAGGAACGTATAGATAACAGCGAATATCTTATCCTTGAAGCCGAATGACGGCACCCTGTTCATTTTCTTCAGACCTTTCTGGATCGCTGAGATACCATTGCTGGCGGACCAGAGGGATGTCAGCGCTGATACAGATGCTACAGTCGAAGAAGACTGCTCACTCAGGTTGGCAATGATATTTGAGATCAGGTTCCGTATTTCCTGTACATCAGGCAGATAGCTGAACAGCAGGTTCTGGAAATCCGAAGAAGTAAACCACGGCATGAGAGAGACTCCCGCGATGATCACCATCAGCATCGGTATAAGCGACATCATAATATATAAGGTAGCGTTTCCCGCATATACTGCGAGATCCTGGTCTGAGGATATCTTCAGTATTTTTTTGCCCAGGGATATCAGTTTTTCTTTGTTCATTTTCATTACCTTGTCTGTTCCACGGGATGCGGAAGATACTCAAGGAGCAGTTCATCCACAGCATTCTGCAGTTCTTTGACAGTATGTGTTCTTGATCTGGCGCATTCCTGTGCCTGTTTTCCGCAGATCAGGCACTTCCTGAATACCGGTCTGGACAGCTTGGTGCCGTCGGTATTGATCACGTCCATGTCATAGAGCCGTCCAAGAGGACTGCTTTCTTCGATCTGTACGGTAATGTCTTTGATCTCTTCTGCAGAACCGCAGACAGATACAAGAAGCTCGTCACCGCAGTTTTCATGTATCTCTACCTCATGACCTGTCTGCAGATGTGCCTGCCTGAGATGATTGAACAGATCCCGTTTGCCCAGGCTGAATGCTTTGCGGATCTGCGGATTGGTTTTGATTGGACCGGGAATATTCATTGAGAATGAGATGACGGGCATCTGTCCGTCTTTGATCAGCTTCTGCTGGAGAGAAACACGCTTTTCCCGGAACACAAGCATTTCTTCCAGATCGATCTCTGTACCTTGCATAGGGAACCTCAGTAATGGATCAGGTCTGTTTCGTTTTTGATCCTGGAAACCACGGGTACCGCCTCTTCACTGTTCAGCCATTCCAGAGTTGATGCGGGCAGACAGCGCTTCAGGATCTCCTGATCCCCGTCATGAATGGCCTGCCGTACAGTGGACGCGCTGATGACCATGTCACCGTCCTTTTTCCTGGGAACGATCTCACATTCAATGCCGTGTTCCGGAAGAAGGGAAGACATGATGCTGTTGTAAATGCCGGTCACCTGGGATGTCGGTTCTTCCCCGACAAACCGTTTCTGAATGCCAAGCTGATCCGCGATCCTTGTGAAGATGATGAGATCGAGCATAGCGTGACTGCTGATCACGGAAGCCTCATCTTTCTGGAAGTAGCTGGGGAATGTCGCGGAAGAGATGATATAAGGACCGCTGTCATGATAGATGATATTGTCCAGATGGGCAGTTCCTTCTTTGATCAGTTTCTTCCTTATATTATAAGGAAAGATACTTTTGTCTTCGCTGACCATAAAGAGGTGCAGCACATCGCATTGTCCGGCTGCGTATTCCGCAAGGTACTGATGACCAAGCGTGAACGGGTTTGCATTCATGACGATGGCGCCTGTCTTCTGACCTTCCCTGCGTTCAAGTGATGAGAGCCACTGATCAAAGCCGTTCCGTTTGTTTTCCATGAATACGACCTGATCCGGTATTCTTGCGATCTCAAAAAAGCCCAGAGATGAGAAGAATCTTGCGGAGCTGCATTTCGTATATAAGAACAGATGAATGTTTCCCCGTTCATATTGTTTTTCGATCAGATGCGTGACGATCTCATTCATGAGACCTTCTCCCTGATGATTATGATCGACCGCCATACAGCGGAGCGTATTGCCGAAGCAGCTTCCGGTGGCGATGATGTTCATTTCATCGTCATACATTCCGCAGGTGTAATCCAGGTTAGGATCCCTGCGGATCCCCTCCTGCTCAAGCAGCCGGTCGATCTGCCGGTTTGCCCGGGTATCCTGCGCATAGATCTGGGATATGGAATAGTCGGACATAAAGAATCCTCCTCGTTTTTTCAATCATATCATATTGTTCATCTGAAAGAAGGGAGGCATCGTGTATCATATTAAAGAAAAGCGGGAGGTATCTATGAATATTGCTGTATATCTTGGTTCCAGTTCCGGGAATGATCCCATATACGGAAAAGAAGTTTACAAGCTGGGAGAATGGATCGCTTCCAACGGACATACCCTGGTTTACGGAGGTTCGCATATGGGACTGATGGGACTGTGCGCTGACGGCGCACTGTCAAAGAACGGACATGTCATCGGCGTTGAACCGAAGTTTTTTGTGGATGCGGAAGTCCAGCACAGCAGCCTGACGGAACTGATCGTCACAAAAAACATGACAGAACGCAAGACAAGAATGATCGAGCTGTCAGATGCGTTTATCGCCTATCCGGGAGGGATCGGGACTCTGGAAGAAATATCGGAGATCATGTCAATGCACAATCTGAATCATACGAAATGCCCGTGTATCTTCTTTAATGTGAATCATTATTATGATCCGATGAAGGGACTGCTTCAGCATATGCTGAAGGAAGGTTTTGTCAGAGAGTCCACCTACCGGAAAATACATTTTGCGGACAGTATTGAAGAGATCGGAAGGCTTCTGGCTCAGAATACATAATTTGCTGATATGTTAATAATTTTCTGAATTTTCTCATAAATATGCTTCTTTATAAACTGTGTCTATACAGGGTATAGATGGAACTTTATGAAACAATGAACGAAAAGAAAAAAAGATGATTTTCATGGACAAAAGCGACCTGGCACGTATTTGGTTTCCTGAATTATACGATATAATAAATACAGCATTATTAATTTGCTGAAGAAACAGAAAATTCTGAGAAAGGGGAATTATGGAGATCAAAAAACCTGCAGTGGCAGGCACTCTTGAATCGAGTGACTGCCTGGTCACTGTTGAACCCGGAGAAGGAAAAGTGGAATTCTCTCTCGACAGTACCGTAATTCACCAGTTCGGGAACCAGATCCGCAAGGTGACATTGGAAACACTTGATAATCTTGGTATTGACAATGTCAAAATCTCAATCGTGGACAAAGGTGCTCTGGACTGCACGATCAAAGCAAGAATTGAGGGAGCTGTATTCCGCTCGGTCGATCAGTATGACAACCTGCCTTGGGGAGGAGCCATCAAATGATTAACGAACAGAAAAAGAAAAGACTTCGCCGTTCGATGATGTTCCTGAACGGTCAGAAACCGTCACTGATCAAGGATCCGTATATCTATAAAGCGGATTCACTGATGTTCGACCTGGAAGATGCTGTTGCGGTAACCGCAAAAGATACAGCCAGATTCTCGCTTTACCATGCCCTGACAACGATCGACTACCGCGGAGCGGAGAGAGTTGTCCGTATCAATGGTTTGGACAGTGATCTGTGGAAAGAAGATATCCGCTGCGTAGTTGCGGCAGATACAGAACTGATCCGTATCCCGAAGTGCGAAAACAAGGAAATGGTACTGGAAGTTGAAGCAGAGATCGAAAAGGCTGAAAAAGAATTCGGCAAAGAAGAAGGCTCTGTTCTGATCATGGCTGCGCTGGAAAGCGCTAAGGGTGTTATGAACGCATATGAAGTATGCACATCCTCACCCAGAATGATCGGTATCGCTCTGTCCGGCGGCGACTATACCAAAGACCTGCAGACAAAGATCACAGGTACAGGTATTGAGCTGATGGGCGGCAGACAGCAGATGATCATTGCTGCAAGAGCAGCAGGCGTTCAGTGCTTCGATACTGTATGGACAAACCTGGATGATATGGACGGATTCCGCAGAGATGTTCAGATGATCCATGATATGGGATTTGACGGCAAATCATGCATCAACCCGCGCCAGATCGACATCGTTCACGAGATCTTCACACCTGCCAAGAAAGATATCATCTTCGCGGAAAAAGTTATCCGTGAGATCGATACCAAGAAAGCACAGGGCATCGGCGTATTTACTGTTGATGGCAAGATGATCGACATCGCATTCTATGACGGTGCACAGAGAACCATTAAGATGGCAAAAGCTGCCGGTGTATACGAGGGGGATTTATAATGAAAAACGCAGTCGGAAGAGAAATCCCTGATGAGATCCTGAAACTGACAGGAAAAGATGTCTACAGGGGAACACATCATTTAGACGGAACAGAATTCAAGAAAGACGGTCCGGTCACAAGAGTCGTTATCAATTCAGACGGCTCCAAACTGGTCGACAGCATTCATGATGCGCTTGTAAAGTGCGGAATTAAAGACGGAATGAGACTCGGTTTCCACCATCACTTCAGAAACGGTGACAAAGTTCTGAATCTGGTCATGGAAGAAGTTCATAAGATGGGTATCAAGGATATCACACTGTGTGCTTCCTCTCTGGGTGCTCAGAACGATCCGATCCTGCCGATGATCGAAGACGGCACGATCACAAATATCGAGTCTTCCGGTGTCCGCGGATCCATCGGACAGGCGATCTCTGAAGGAAAACTGAAGGGACTCGCAATCATGAGAAGCCACGGCGGCCGTGTCAGAGCGATCGAATCCGGTGAAGCTCATGTTGATATTTCCTTCATCGGTGCTCCTACAGCTGATGAATACGGCAACCTGGCTGCTACAGGCGGCAAAGCAAACTGCGGTGTTCTTTCCTATTCTGCAGTAGACGCAATGTTCGCTGACAAGGTAGTCGCAGTTACCGATACACTGGTTCCGTTCCCGAACCTGCCTGCACAGATCACACAGACATATATCGACTATGTCGTTGTTGTTGATGAGATCGGTGATCCGAAGAAGATCGCTACAGGTGCAGCAAAACCTACAACTGACCAGAGAAAGCTCCTGATGGCTAAGTACTGCACAGACTTTGTTGTTGAGACTCCTTATTTCAAAGAAGGATTCTCCTATCAGACAGGTGTCGGCGGAGCTTCCATCGCTTCTACTCTCTATCTGGCAGAGATCATGCGTGAAAAGGGCATCCATATGAGCTTCGGCGTCGGCGGTATTGCAAAGCCGATGTGCGATCTGCTTGATGAGGGCCTGATCCACAAACTGGTCGATACACAGGACTTCGATGAACCGTCCATCAGGAACATCGAAACAAACCCGAACCACTTCTACATCACAGCCGGTGAATATGCGAACCCGTTCAACAAAGGCGCATATGTCAACAAGCTTGACTTCGTCATTCTGGCATCCCTGGAAGTCGATACACACTTCAACTGCAACGTTGTTGTAGGTTCCGACGGTGTCATCACAGGTGCCCAGGGCGGACATCCTGACACAGCTGCCGGCGCAAAATGCACGATCGTCATCGCACCGATCATGCAGGGCAGAATGCCGACGATCTGCACAGACGTAACAACAGTTACAACACCGGGTGAAGATGTTGACGTTGTTGTCACTGACTACGGTATCGCGATCAACCCGAGACGTCAGGACCTGATCGAAGCGACCAAGGACTCCAAGCTCCCGCTCAAGACGATCGAAGAACTGAGAGACATTGCTTACGCGATCACAGGCGCACCTGAGCCTGTACAGTTCGGTGACCGTGTTGTCGGTATCATTGAAGCAAGAGACGGCTCGATCATGGACGTTGTACGTCAGATCAAGAAATTTGAATTCAAAGACTGAGTTCGGAATCATCAGATGAATGAGTAAACGTCCGGCAGAGAACCTGCCGGGCGTTTCGTTCGGGAAGAACAGATATGATCACAGAAGAAGGCAGACCTTTCAGAAACAGAGAGAAACAGGAACTGGAACAGTTTCTGAATCAATGCGGATTGGAATACGATCCGTCCATTTCGTATTCCGTGGTTTTACGGGAGGATGAAACAGGCGGGATCATTGCGTCCGGTTCTCTTTCAGGCTGCCTTTTAAAATGCGTTGCAGTACGTGAAGACTGCCGCGGTCATGGTCTTCTGCCGCAGGTCATGGATAAACTGTATGAAAAGATGTATCAGTCCGGCAATTACAGGTTCGGCGGTTTTACCAAACCCGAAAAGCGGACATCATTTACACACGTCAATCTGTATCCGGTCATACGTACGGAAGATATGGTCATGGTGGAATACGGCAGAGGACATTTTTCCGGGGAACTCCGTAAGCTGCGCGCAAAGTGTGCGGATATGTCTGCGGTACAGCGCAGCGCATTCTGGAAAGAACTCACACAGAAACCGGGAAGCTTTCCGCTCTGCCTGTTCTCTCCGGAGGAGATCCCGCATTATTTTCTGAAGCCGGAAAAGGCGGTGAAAGCACCGTACAGGATGGCAGACGCGCTGGCATCTGCTGTCCATACAGCAGTGATCGGCGGGGATGAAATGACATTCCGCACAGAATACCTGATCCGTTATGCGCTCCGGGCTGAAGTCATGACTACACCGAAACCGGGTCTGGTCGATCTGAATGACAGCGGTGCCCATAACGATATGGATTTTGCCCTGTTTATGAAAAGCACGGATGCGATCGCACCGTATCTGACGGTCATGTTTGAGACCGGAAGAGAGCTTGAAGATCTGAAAGAGGTCTTTGCGGCGATCCGCAGGACCGGGATCGAAGCTGAACGTGCGATGTTTGGAGCAACAGAGGGCGTCAACACCCATAAGGGAATGATCTTCTCAATGGGTATCATTGCGGCATCAGCCGGCTACTGTCTGAAGCAGAGCGGACACATCAGTGCGGACCGTGTACTTGAGCTGTCCGGTCTGATGTGTGCGGAAACACTGCAGGAAGACTTCAAAAATATGGAACAGCGCGATCCGGTCACACACGGTGAGAAACTGTATCGTCAGTACGGGGAAAAAGGTATCCGGGGAGAAGCGATGAAGGGATTCCCGGTACTGCGCAGAACAGCGCTGCCGGTCATGCGGACAAACCGCAATGAGGATGATAACCGCATGTATCTGAGAGTCCTGACAGCCGTTATGTCTGAACTGCAGGATACGAACATCCTGACACGCGGATCATATGAAGACCTTGCATGGCTGAAACAGGAAGCCGGAAGACTTCTGCCTGATCCTGAAGAAGATCAGCTGAAGGATATGAACACGGAATGCATCAGGAAAAACATCAGTCCGGGAGGAGCTGCCGATATGCTGGCATGCACGATCCTGCTGGATAAGCTGGAATGGTTATCGGAAGAACTGGCAGCAGGTCATGTGATCCTGCCATGTATGGAAGAGCAATGAACGGAAGAGAAATATCCCGGCAGGTCTTCAGCATTCTGAAAATACATATTGATGACAAAGATCATCGTATTATCATGCCTGATATAAAGGTTTTTGCGTTTCCGTGTGATATGCAGGAAATTTGATAGATTATTAACAAATTTACAAATATCGGTTTAATTTGACCGTGAAAAATATTAGAATATAGAGTGAAATCGGCTGTTTGTTTAGCCGAAGAGAGAGGATTATATGGCAAAGATTGATTTGGAAAAGTATGGCATTACCGGTGCGACAGAGATCGTCTACAACCCTTCTTTTGATCTTCTTTTTGAGGAAGAAATGAAACCTGAACTTACAGGCTATGAAAAGGGTCAGATGACAGAACTTGGTGCAGTTAATGTTATGACGGGTATTTATACAGGACGTTCTCCTAAGGATAAATACATTGTTATGGACGAAAACTCCAAGGATACTGTCTGGTGGAATACACCTGAATATCCGAATGACAACCATGAACTTTCACAGGAAAACTGGGAGATCCTGAAGAGACTCGCTCAGAAGGAACTGTCCGGAAAGAGACTGTTCGTTGTCGATGCATTCTGCGGTGCGAATAAAGATACACGTATGGCAGTCCGCTTCATTATGGAAGTCGCATGGCAGGCTCATTTCGTTACAAACATGTTCATCAGACCTACAAAGGAAGAAGCAGAGAACTTCGTTCCTGACTTCGTTGTTTACACAGCATCCCTTGCTAAAGTTGACAACTACAAGGAAATGGGACTGAACTCCGAAACAGCAGTCGCATTCAATATCACAAGCCATGAGCAGGTTATCCTGAACACATGGTATGGCGGCGAAATGAAGAAAGGTATGTTCTCCATGATGAACTACTATCTGCCGCTGAAGGGCATTGCTTCCATGCACTGCTCTGCAAATACAGATATGGAAGGCAAGAACACAGCTGTTTTCTTCGGACTTTCCGGAACAGGCAAAACAACACTTTCTACAGACCCGAAGCGTCTGCTGATCGGTGATGACGAGCACGGCTGGGATGACAACGGTGTCTTCAACTTTGAAGGCGGCTGCTATGCAAAGGTCATCAACCTCGACAAAGAATCCGAACCGGATATCTACAATGCGATCAGACGTGATGCGCTGCTCGAAAACGTTACTGTTGATGAAGCAGGCAAGATCGACTTCGCAGATAAGAGCGTAACGGAAAACACACGTGTTTCCTATCCGATCGAACATATCGAAAATATCGTTCTGAAGGTCAGAGATACTTCATCCGGACCGGCAGCAGAGAACGTTATCTTCCTGTCTGCTGATGCATTCGGCGTACTGCCGCCTGTATCCATCCTGACACCGGAACAGACACAGTACTACTTCCTGTCTGGCTTCACAGCTAAACTGGCCGGTACAGAACGCGGAATCACAGAACCGACACCTACATTCAGCGCATGCTTCGGACAGGCATTCCTGGAACTGCATCCGACAAAATACGGCGAAGAACTCGTTAAGAGAATGCAGCAGAGCGGTGCTAAGGCATATCTGGTCAACACAGGCTGGAACGGAACAGGCAAGCGTATCTCCATCAAGGATACACGCGGCATCATTGATGCGATCCTGAACGGTGATGTCAACAAGGCTCCGACAAAGATGATCCCTTACTTCAACTTCGAAGTACCGACAGAACTGCCGGGCGTTGATCCTGGTATCCTGGATCCTCGTGATACATATGCTGATGCTTCCGTCTGGGAAGAAAAGGCAAAGGATCTTGCAGGAAGATTCATCAAGAACTTCCACAAGTATGAAACAAATCCTGCAGGTAAAGCACTGGTTGCAGCAGGTCCTAAAACAGAATAGTTTTCGAACGCATATATAGGGGAAAAGATGTTCTTTTCCTCTATATTTTTTCTTTCCCGCAGACATGCATGAATGTATTCCCCAGTGGATCAGTTAACAGAGGATATGTATTGAAACAGGATTGTAACATCTTTGTGCAAAGTAAAACAATATTGCATGATTGTGTTGGATTTTAGCAGACAAAGAATAACTTTTATGATATAAGTAATAACTGATATGTAATAAAAAAGAGGAGGCTGGAAACCTTATGAAAAGAAAGGTACATATTACTGAGGTGGTTCTGCGTGATGCCAATCAGTCGCAGATCGCAACCCGTATGCCGCGTTCAGATTTCGAGGACATTCTCGAAACAATGGACAAAGCGGGTTATTACTCAATGGAAGTATGGGGAGGCGCAACATTTGACAGCTGCCTGCGTTATCTGGATGAAGATCCGTGGGACAGACTGCGTTTCATCCGTTCCAAAGTAAAGAACACCAAACTTCAGATGCTTCTGAGAGGTCAGAACATTCTGGGCTATAAACACTATTCCGATGATACCGTACGCGCATTCGTACGTAAATCCGTTGAAAACGGTATTGATATCATCCGTATCTTTGATGCACTGAATGACCCGCAGAACATGGCAACTGCTATTGACGAATGTCTGAAAGCAGGCGGTCATGCTCAGGGAACGATCTGCTATACGATCAGCCCGATCCACACATTCGAAAGCTATGTTGAACTGGGCAAGACACTTGAAAAGATGGGATGCAATTCCATCTGTGTCAAGGACATGGCAGGCATCATGAGTCCGCAGGTATGCTATGATCTGGTATCCGCACTGGTTAAATCAGTCAACCTGCCGGTCTATGTGCATTCCCACAGCACAACAGGTCTTGGACCCATGACACTGATGAAGGCTGTCGAAGCCGGAGCAGCAGGAATCGATACTGCGATCTCCATCTTCTCAGGCGGAACATCCCATCCTGCTACAGAATCACTTGTATATTCCCTCGAAGAAATGGGATTTGACACAGGCGTTAACCTCAAGGTTTGCCAGAAGATCAACGACCACTTCAAGCCGGTCCAGGAAAGATTCCTGAAGGAAGGCGGACTGAACCCGTCCGTTCTGACAACAAAGATCGAAGCGCTGAACTATCAGATCCCGGGCGGCATGCTGTCGAACCTGATCTCCCAGCTGACTGCTGTTGACAAGCTCGACAGACTGGATGAAGTTCTGGTGGAAACACCGCTCGTCAGAAAAGATATGGGCTATCCGCCGCTGGTAACACCGATGAGCCAGATGGTCGGAACTCAGGCAGTCACCAACGTACTGACAGGCGAGCGCTACAAGCTGGTTTCCAAGGAAATCAAAGCTTACTGCCGCGGTGAGTACGGTGCACCCCCGGCACCTATCTCCAAAGAACTGATGGAGAAGGCGCTCGGTGATGAAAAGCCGTTTGAAGGCCGTTATGATGATCTGATCAAACCCGAGATCCCCGGCGCAAAAGAATTCCTCGGAGATCTGGCTGAGAGTGAAGAAGATGTACTGAGCTATGTTGCATTCCCTCAGCAGGCTGAAAAATTCCTCAAAGACCGTCGTGAAAAGAAAGCTCTGAAGGTCAACTACTCCATCCAGGAGGTAGAATAGTATGCACATCAGCCAGGCAGTGATGATCGCATTGTCAGGCTTCATGGTTGTCTTCATGATGCTGTGCATCCTTTGGGGACTGATCGTTCTGATCAGCAAATTCGTCAAAGGACTTACACAGAAACAGGAAACGGCAGCACTCAGAACTGCTCAGGAGGATGCTTTGAAGGCACAGACTGAGACAGTATCTGAAACAGTCAAGACAGCCGAACCGGAACAGGAAGCCGTACATCTTCCTTACGGCGGTGAAATTGCACTGTTTGACGTTGACGAGAAGACAGCAGCCTGCATCATGGCTATCGTAGCCGATTCAACAAAGATTCCGCTCGATCATCTGATCTTTAAATCAATCAGGGCTTTAGACTAAGGGGGTTTGCAGAAATGAAATATATCATTACATTAAATGGAAAGAGATACGAAGTAGAAGTAGAAAAAGGTGAAGCTACAGCATTATATACAGGACCGGCTGAGACGATGTCCGCTGCTCCTGCGCCTGCTACACCTGCAGCCGCACCCGCTGCTGAACCTGCACCGGCACCTGCCGCTGCACCTGCTGCTCCTGCAGGAGCCGGAGATCCGGTAAAGGCACCGATGCCCGGTACGATCCTGGATGTTAAGGTTTCTGTCGGACAGACTGTCAAAGAAGGCGACATCCTGTTCATACTGGAAGCTATGAAGATGGAAAACGAGATCGTCGCTTCAAAAGGCGGCCAGGTTACTTCCGTTACTGTTGCAAAGGGTGCATCGGTTAAGACAGATCAGATTCTGGCGACAGTGCAGTAAGGAGGGCGTATGGTAATACTTGATGTCCTTCTGAAGATCTTCGAAGAATCCGGTTTTGCAGGACTGCTGCAGGACCCGAGATATCTGGTGATGATCCTGATCGCATGTTTCCTGCTGTACCTCGGTATCGGCAAGAAATATGAACCGCTCCTGATGATTCCGATCGCGTTCGGTATGCTGCTGGCAAACCTGCCGCGTACGGGAATTACAGACGGTCTGATCCATTACCTGTCACTTGGTGTTGAATATGGAATTTATCCTTCCCTGGTATTCCTGGGAACAGGCGCAATGACGGACTTCGGACCGCTGATCGCGTCTCCGTCATCACTGATCATGGGTGCAGGCGCTCAGTTCGGTATCTTCACCGCATTCCTGATGGCACTGGCTCTCGGTTTTGAACCGAATGTAGCAGCTGCGATCGGTGTTATCGGCGGTGCAGACGGCCCGACGGCGATCCTGACAGCTTCCAAACTCGCTATGGATTATCTGCCGGCAATTGCAATTGCTGCTTATTCATACATGGCTCTGATCCCGATGATCCAGCCTCCAATCATGCGTCTTCTGACAACTGAAAAAGAACGCCAGGTCGTTATGAAGCAGGCACGTACTGTTTCCAAGACAGAAAAGATCATCTTCCCGATCGTTGTTACGATCTTCGTAGCACTCCTGATCCCGGATACAGCACCGCTGATCGGTATGCTGATGTTTGGTAACCTGCTGAAAGAAACCGGTCTGACAGATCGTCTGAGCGATACAGCTCAGAATGCTCTGACAAATATCGTTATTATCTTCCTGGGAGTCTCCGTTGGTGCGAAAGCAGTTGCGGTCACATTCCTGACATTCAGAACGATCGAGATCGTTGTTCTTGGTCTGATCGCATTCAGCTTCAGTACAGCCGGCGGTCTGCTGCTTGGCAAGATCATGTACAAGGTCACAGGCGGAAAGATCAATCCGCTGATCGGTTCTGCAGGTGTATCTGCTGTACCGATGGCTGCACGTGTCAGCCAGATCGAAGGCCAGAAGGCAAATCCGAGAAACTATCTGCTGATGCATGCGATGGGTCCGAACGTTGCCGGTGTTATCGGTTCAGCTGTAGCTGCAGGCTTCATGCTGAAGATCTTCGGCGCTTGATCCTGAAAACAAAATCATAAAAACAAAGACGAGGCGACTCGTCTTTTGTTTTCGTCCTAGTGGACAGTTGAGCACAAGGGAAAAGGAAATACGAAGGAAAGAGAGGAGTTGTGCGAAACGAAAAAACCACCCGCTTGGCGGGTGGACGTCCGGTGCTTCTTGGAGAAAGAAGCACCTCATCATGAGCTA
>JAILLA010000011.1 GCA_024693325.1 Solobacterium sp. | reverse complement strand
GCCATACTTTTCCAGATCCGCAAAGGTATGCTGCCAGCCGTTTTCGACGTTTAACACAGCTTCATCCACTTTTTCCTTATCTGCCAGCAGTTCTATGGTGACATTTTCCGCAGGCGGCCCAATCCATCTTTTTATTACCGGGATAGATACCTTACCGGTAATCGTATTAGTGAAAGTAAACCCGGTATTGACGCTGCCGTCTCGTTCAGACACATATCCGTTCATGGGAACCTCCTGTACATCATATACAATCTCATGGCCGTCTGTACTGTCGTACTTGGGTAATTCTGTAAAGGAGCAGTGCCAGCTGTCATTGGCGGTGAGCTTCCTTTCATCTATAAGAACACCGTCAGCATACAGCTGCAGTGCTACTGATGTCAGAGGCGTACCTGTCCACTGTTTTGTAACCGGGATACTGATCATTTCAGTGTTGGTGTTTGTAATCACACAGTCTCCGTTCTCATCATATTCAATCGATGCCAGATATCCGTCTGCTGTGACTTCATCTATGAGATATTTGTATTCCGTTCCGTCGGGGACATATTTCGGCAGATTTTCAAAAACCGTGGACCACTGATTTTGAGCATTGAGTTCCAGAACCAGGCCGGTATCTTCTGTTATGACTGTCCCTTCTGCCTCATACTGTCTCATCAGTTTTACAGTCACGCTGTCGCAGGATGGGCCGATCCACTGTTTTCTTACAGGCAGTCGTACAGTCTCAGTGTTTTTATTTGTGATAATAAAGCCCGTTTCTGCAGTTCCGCTGTATTCCGGATCATAGTGTGCAAGCCGTTCTTCTTCAACACGGTAAAAGATTTCTTCGCCATCCTTATCAAACCTGCGCAGATCATCAAAGGATCCGGTCCAGTTATCGGAAGCTTGCAAAGTCAGTGACTTCCCGGTATCTTCTCCGTTTGCAGTCAGATGTACAGTGATCTCATCTGTTTCCGGTCCGATCCATTGCTTTGTCACTTGTACGGATGTTTTTTCCGGACTGTCACTGATATAAAGCAGATCTCCCGTAAGATCATATTCCATCTGGCTGGCGGGAAACTCTGAAAGGATGAAGTACGTCGGCTGTTCATTGATCTCATAACCCGCAGGGGGAGCTGTTTCAACAAGACAGTATGTGCGGCCTTCCCAAAGTGTCCAGCCGTAGGCCTGCTGATTGCCGACAAGAAGGGCAGTACCGTCTGCAGAAGTTGTGATGGTTACATCCTGTCCGTTTCTATCCCTGACGGGGATCTGCGTGCTGTTTTCATCCAGGTAAAACAGCTGGAAAGACGCTCCGACAAGCAGGTCAGATATGTTTTCTGCATCGCGTTTGACAATCGTGATGCCGGGATTGCTCGCCGAGCCACCTCCGGAGGAAGTAATGGAGGCTTCCTCGGTGATGGTTTTTTCATAATTGCCAAACTGGATCGTGTTGGAATAAGTTACATTTCCACTGCCGAGTACTCTAGCCTGATATGTGATTTCAAAAGCGGTCCCGTCAGGAACATTGTCAAGGATCAGGGCATTGGTTTCTGCGTCATGCTGAACAAGGATGTTGTCATTTCCAGGTGATATAACCAGAGAATCCGGCAGGAAACGCAGGTTGGACGAGAGAATATCTCGGATTGTGAGAATATCAGAAGCAGGATCCAGATCCTCTGCATACTGATTGATAAGCACCTTGAATTCAGCAACATAGCCGTTATCTTGTGTGGGTCGGGTCAGGAGTTCCTTGTCCACATAAGGAAAGTAAGTGTATTGTATCGTCTGGCTCGATGAATAATCTTCCCAGGATGCCGTGTTTTCGATATCTGTGCCGAACTGAGTTGCTGAAGCAGCTGTGTTGAGCTGCTGCAACGCGACGGCATCCTTGACGATAAGTGCATATTCGATGCGGTAGTACGGATAGAAATACATTCCGCCTATTTGCGGAAGAGACGTGATCGTGATATCTATGCCGTCTGCAGTTTCCGTCACAGAGGCGCTTCCCTGTGTGTCGCCGGATGCCGGCATCATGCCTCCTGTAAGCTGTACACCCTCGATAGCATAGTATTTCAGGTATTCTGTCGGAAAAACATCATGAATGACGATCCCGTTTTGTGTCAGACCGGATACGGCGAGAGCATAACGGAATACGGGATAGGTCACACCGTCGATCACGACTTCAGATCGTTCTGTAAATGACTTTTCAAACACGGGTTTGACAGGATAGGCATCCGCATATACTGGAGGAAGACGATAGTCATTGGTTCGGGCAGTCGCTGTATTTCTATGTCTGCGCAGGGTGTTGGAGGCATACCCGTTTTCTGCTGCAAGGGACAGCCAGTCCTGATTGACAGCAGTCTTGTAACGGATCACGATATCACGCGGCTCCCCGTTCGGTGTTGAGGTGATTCCCGCATTAGCACTGGTCTGCTCATCGGTTTTATAGAAAAAGATATTGAAGGTTCGATTGTCATTATCGAACGATATCCGCCAGCTTTCTTCTTCCTGCAGGCCTTCAATCTCCAAGGAGTCTTCAATGAGATAATCAATATACGTCTGGCCTTCATACTGCAGCCTTGGCATGTCATCCGTGACCCGGAGATCGGGCAGGCCGCTTCCCGGGACAGTCAATGTTATCTGCCATTCGGATTCTTCGGAAGAAAAGGAAAGCACATCTTTATCAATGTTGAACACGTCATCTCCGATAACTCCGATTGTAGCCGTGGCCTCATCATAGGATCCGTAAACCTGCGCGCCATTTGAAAGCGTCAGAGTGTTGAGTGCCCCTTCCGTATGAATCAATGTTGTACATGTGATTTCATAAGCAGCATTTCCATCTGAAGACGGGGTATGATACGCCCACCCATAGATACCGTTATTATTGGAGTATAAGAAAAGATCTTCCCATGAGACCGCTCTTGTTTCGGACTGACCGTTCTCCGACGTCATCTCTACGGTGATCCCATCTCCTGCAAACAGCATGAACGGTCTGCTGGCAGACACGATCCAGTCGGAAATATCGGTATCACCCATTTCCATTTTGTGGTCTTTGTTTACGCGTATCAGCCATGTCTGTTCATAGGTTCCGTTGCCAAGATCAACAGGCTCTCCTGCAGTGAATTTCCGAATCCTTTCAAAATCAGCCTGACCGGCAAAGTCAGCACTGACTTCTTTTCCATCGGGCAACTGGTCGCTGGACGTCATTGCTGTATTGATAGTCTGTTCAATTGTACCGTTGCCGCTGATCTTTGTATTGTCAACCGTTGCCGTATAATGCAGCGTTAGCGTTTCATTATTATTCATCTGCGGGATCTCAAGACGAAAGCCGTTTTCAATCGCGTTATAGTCAGGCACGGCAGTGATGGTACCTGTTAAACTTGACTCTGCCGAAACATCTCTGTTAAAGACAAGAGCCGTCCCGGTCAGATGATCTTCAATTACCACGTTCTCATTCGTTCCGGAGGAAGTTACCTGCAGCGTGTAGAAGGCTGTATCGGTGTCTTTATCATAGACCACATTCTTTGTGATGGTCAGATCGCCGCTCACTTCATAAACGAAATCTTTGACAATGCTGGGATTGAAGGCAATCTCTCCGACCTCCTGATCAAAATAGGAGGAGATGGCAACTGAAAAGCGCGTGTTGGATGCTGCCGTTAATCGATCAAAGTTGGGATCATTCTGATTAAAACGGACACGAAGCTGTCCATCCGATACTTCAAATGTGTTGTCTGAGACCGTAATCGTTTCTCCGTTGGAGGTTACTTCAATGGGAAATGTTGCAGCTCCAAGGTCAGAAACAAGCAATCCGGGCGGAAAATTGTAGGTCAGAACAGATTCGTTATCAAACTGCACAGACTCATCTTCTCGGAACAACAGGGTTATTTCATA
>JAILLA010000111.1 GCA_024693325.1 Solobacterium sp. | reverse complement strand
AAAGCATACCTGTTTACAGGAACGAGCGGAACAGGAAAGACAACGCAGTTAAGACATTGGATCAATCTGTTTCCTGATGAAGTAGAGATCATAAACGGAGACAAGCCGGTCATAGAACAGAGAGAAAACACTTTTATCGTTCATCCTTCCCCATGGACGGGAAAAGAAGGATGGACCGGAACCAGGTCTGCGGAACTTGGCGGAATAATCACTCTGGAACAGGGAAACAAGGATCAGATCTACAGAATGAATAAAAAAGACGCGGTATTTCCCCTGTTTCTTCAGTTCCTGTATAAAGCAGATGATGAGGAAAGTGTTGATCTGGTCTGTGAATATGAACGTGATCTGATAGAAAACATACCTGTCTGGAAACTGATCAACACAGGAACAGAGGCATCTGCCCTTTTGACACATAAGACACTGACTGAGGAAGGATATTGACAGCCATGAAAATCAGAAAAGGAATCGTACTGAAGAATATCTGTGATACATGGCTGCTTATAGCCGTCGGAGAAGCGTCTGAGCACTGCATGTATGTCAGGGAGATCAATGACACACTGGCGTGGTATGTGCAGGAGATTGAGCAGAACAGAACAAAGGAAGAAATCATAAAGGACGCGCAGGAAACATTTGAAGCACCGGAGGAGATCATCCGGAAAGATCTGGATAAGCTCATCAGTGATCTGTATGCCATGAATTATCTGGTAGAGGAACCGGAGCAGTAACAGATGAAGGAAGAAGAGAGATACTATATCCGGCTTCTGTCAGACTATGTGCATCAGAGAGAATCTGAAACTCCCGGACAGACAGCTGAGTGGGATAAAATCGCGGGATACGCGAAGGAACAGAATACCGCAGGGATCATCTGGTATCAGATAAAGGACATGGATATACCTGAGCAGGTCAGAGAAGAACTGAAATCCGGATTCATGTCAGATGTATATCTTTCAGTAAACAGTGAATATGCGCTGGAAGAAATAAAAGCCCTGTTTGATAACAGACAGATTGACTGTATGCCCTTTAAGGGAACACTGATAAAAGACAGTTACCCGCATCCGGAATTAAGAACAATGGGAGACAGGGACATACTGATCAGGCATGAGGACAGGAAGAAATCAGATGAAGTGATGATGTCTCTGGGATACAGCAAATTCGTGGATAATCATGCGGTATGGACATACTGCAGAAAGCATCTGATGTTTGAGATCCATGACGTGATGTTCTATGAAGAACTGTCGAATCAGACAGATTACCGGGAATATTTCAAAAGCATATGGGACAGCGCGGAAAGAAAAGAAGGCTGCTGTTATATACCGGACAGGAATAAGCATTTCATATATATGATGGTGCATACGGCAAAGCATGTGACCAATAAAGGCATGGGATTCCGGGCGTTTCTGGATATGGTGTTCTTCAGTATAAATGAGAAAGCGGACTGGAACATGATCACTGAGGAACTGAAGAAACTGGAGTTATATGAGTTTGCCTGTATTTGTTTCTCATTGTGTGAGTACTGGTTTGATGTGAAGATGCCCTTCCATAAGGAAACACCAGACAAAGAATTCATGGAATATGTAACAGAGAAGATGTTCAGGGACGGAATATTCGGACTTACAAACAAGGAGAATACAGAAGGAAATTCAGCCAAACAGATCAGGCGGTCGGAACATGGATATACACAGACCGCAATAAAAATGACAGTAAAGAAACTGTTTCCGCCGTACAGAGATATGCAGTTGATACCATGGTACAGATGGGTAGACGGAAAGCCATGGCTGATGCCGGCGGCATGGGTGTACAGATGGGGATACTGCATAAAGAACAAGGGAAGAGAAAGCAGAGCACTGCTGGCAGAGCCATTCAGAAGAAGGAAAGAGATTGAGGAAAGAGAAAAGTATCTGGAACACTGGGGGTTATAAAATGAAACTAAAAAAAGAAGTGAAGATCATACTGGCAGTTATACTGTTATGCATAATCGGGTTCATAGGAGTAAAAGCAATGGGCGGCAGGAGTACAGAAGAAGCAAAGACACCTGTCAGTGAAGCAACAGCAGTAACAGAAACCACAGCAGAAGAAACAGCGGAAACAGAGCAGAGAGAAGAAACAGAACAAATCACAGAAGAAGAAATAGCCCAATATGAGGAGATGAGTGAGCATACATCAGAAACAACTATTACTGACAGCAGCATAACAGCTCCTGAAGTTATTCCTTCCGACGAGCCTGTACAGTCAATGACTCCTCAGGACAGTGTGGAAATCGAGATCGAAGAAGGTCAGCACGGGTCTTTCTGACAGTAGTATATGTTTATTCATATATGTTAAAGCTTAAGCCTGCCTTAAAACAAACCTCAATATAGTCATCATAAACGATCACTTTATCCAAAAGCTTAAGCATGATTTCATCATTGTATTCTTTCTGCTGTTTGGAGGTGCGTTTTTCAAGATCAACAACCTGTTGATACTGAAGCAGGTCATAGTCGAGCTTTGCAAGCTCTGCCAAAAGATCCTGCTTTTTCTTTTTTGCATCATCGAGTTTTTTAAGAGAATCAGTCAGCTGGGAATCTTCCATCGAGTAGAGGACCGGCATTTTTTTAGATAACAGAGTAATGTAGTTCTGAAGCTCCGCAATTTCCTTGTCAGTTCTTTTTATTTTTGCTTCAGTTTTTGGCATCTGAGTGTTTTTCAGATAATCTATTTTTTCTTTCAGAGGATATGTATCAAATAACAGCTGATTTAAAGCATTAAGAAGAAGGGCATTCAGTGTTTCTTCTTTAAATGCTCTTCCGGTACATTCACCTCCGGTTGTTCTTGTTTTGCAGCGCCAGTCAGCTCCGTTTCTGTGTTTTATTCTCCGATAGGGTGCGTTGCAGTGTGAACAGATCAGTCGACCTGAGCATGCAAATTTACCGCTGTAATGGCTCATTTGGCCGTTTTCTTTTATCGTATTTGTCCTTCTCTGCATTTCTCCCTGCACTCTCAAGAATATTTCCTTGGAAATAATTGGTTCATGATCATTTTCAACATAGTACTGGGGCAGGTCACCGGTGTTCTTTTCTCTTTTCTTGGTAAGAAAATCAACTGTATAGTACTTCTGCAGTATGACATCGCCCATGTATTTCTCGTTTTTGAGCATTGATACGATCGTTGATTCATACCATCTGGTTCCTCCGGCAGCTGTAAGTATGCCTTCTTTCATAAGATCGCGTGCGATAGCTCTGGCACTTTTCCCTTCAATATACTCATAGAAAATCCTTTTTACGATGGCAGCTTCTTCAGGAACAATTACCAGCTTTCCGTTTTCATCTTTTGTATAACCGTAAAACCAGGTATGATTCAGTCTTACTTTCCCCTGCTGGAACTGATACTGTATTCCCAGTCTGACATTCTGGGATATTGACTGTGATTCCTGCTGGGCAAGGGAGGCCAGGATTGTGATCAGTACTTCTCCTTTGGCATCCAGAGTATTGATCTGTTCTTTTTCAAAGTAGATAGGTATATTCTTTTCTTTCAGTTTTCTGATGTACTGAAGGCAGTCGAGGGTATTTCTGGCAAATCTTGAGATCGATTTTGTGATAACCATATCAACTTTGCCTGCCATACAGGCACTGATCATTCTGTTGAATTCATCACGTTTCTTTGTTCCGGTACCGGAAATTCCTTCATCAGCGAAAATACCGGCAGATACATATCCAGGATGGTCTTTGATGTAGTTTTCATAATGCTGTACCTGTGCCTCATAAGAAGATTCCTGTTCTTCCATATCCGTGGATACACGGCAGTATGCCGCCACTCTTGTTTTTGGGGATTCATCTTTTTTCTGAGTCTGCAGTTTTTTTCGTGCAGGAATTACTTTAACTTCCATATTCTTCTTTTCTCCTGATCAAACTGTATAGGTATTCAGCTTCCTCCGCAGGATCTTCATAGTACAGTTCCGGCGGATCCATCCTGAATTTGAATTGAATCTGATATGGTCTGCCTGGTTTTCTTGCTGAAAAACTTCCCAGTGCCTTATATCTCTTCTGTCGGATCTCCTGCGCTCTTGAAAATGACTCTTCATCTATGATCTGCGGATAATATTGATTTCCAAGATATATGGGATTTTTCAGAATACTGCCGATAGTACGCTTTGAGAGGTCAATTCCGGCTGTTTTTCCTGAATTTTCAATGGATTTTCCATTGATATATGCCTCAAACAATATCTCAACCTTCTTTTTTTCTTCTTCAATAATGACAGCTTTCCCGTTTCTGATCCGATAGCCATACGGAATATAAGCCATCAGCAATTCCTCTCAGCTTCTTCAGTCAATGTAAGACCACATGACAGGTGAAATGTAACAACCGTGTCTGATACTGCGGTAATATGATCGACAAATCTGATAAAAGCATCTTCATTAAACTCAGTAAATGATGAAGCTTCTGTAAGATACTGAAGAAGTTCTCTTGTTTCTTCCTGCTGTTTAGTGTCTTTGAAATTGTTTCGCTCGGACTTGAGAAGGGCAGCCTCTCTGAGAAGCTCATTCGTTTTTATATGATAAGTGACAGAATCTATGAACCTCATGCTGTAATCATGTGTCAGTTTTTTCCGTGCTTCATTATTCTCACGCAGTTTAAGATCGATACTGCTGTCTTCCTGTGTTTTCTGTGAAGCTTTTAATCTGTTTAAATACCTGACCAGAACGACATCTTTTCCGAAGATCAGCTTATTCATCATAGTAGTAAACAGATTCTGAAGGGTCGCTTCAGATATCCGTTTCATGGAACAGTTTTCCTTATGCTTCAGATGATTTGAACAGGCCCAGAAATATGCTGTATCTGATTTTCTGTGAACTGTAACTCTTTTATATGTGCATCCGCATTCTCCGCATACGATTTTATAGCTCAAAGGGTAGTGCTGGTTATGATCGATGAGCGGATGACCGCGCATTTTATTGACATATTGTGCTGAATCATACATATCTTCGGATACCAGGGCAGGGTGATGGTTCTCGATCAGATACTGATTATATTCACCATGATTCGTTTTTACCTTGAAAAGATCATCTTTCCAGTATTTCTGCATCAGAAGATCTCCTTTGAAGAAGATATTATCCAGCATATGCTGGACCGTACCGGGCTGCCATTGTCCTCCGCGTTTGGTAGGGATATTCCTGCTGTTAAGTTCTTCTGCGATCAGACAGGTTCCCTTGCCGTTAAGTACACTCTCATAGATATAACGGAGATACTGCGCTTCAGGAATGTTAATGCTAATTATGCCGTTATGTATGTCATATCCATACGGTGCTCTGGAAAGTATGAAAGTCCCGTTTTGGAAGCGCTTTTGAGCAGCCCATTTTTCATTCATGGAAATGCTTTTTGATTCGTCTTCAGCAAGAGATGAAAGAACGGATAAAAAAAGCTCACTTTCCATCTTTCCTGTGTGTATGTTTTCTTTTTCAAAGAAGACATACACACCTAAGCTGCTTAAGGTTCTTACCATCTCAATACAGTCTGCTGTATTCCTGGAGAACCGTGAGATCGATTTTGTCAGGACAAGGTCGATCCTGCCGCACCGGCAGTCATCCAGCAGGCGCATCAGTTCAGGCCTGATTTCTTTCTTTGTGCCTGTAATGCCTTCTTCATAATAAAGACCCGCAAAAGTCCAGCTGCTGTGATTACTGATCAGAGAAAGATAATGCTGTTTCTGACTGACTAATGATACAGTCTGAGATTCATTCTCTGTAGATACACGGCAGTATGCTGCAACCCTTGTTTTTTTCGTAATTATTCCAGGTGTTTGAATTTTTGTGATACTTCGTCTGCGCATTGGAATTTGATACTCCTCTGTAACTTATAGATTAATGATTTTAAATGAAAATAATAGTAGAAAATACAATATTTCTTTGTTTCAACTGAAATTTAACAAAAAAACATTACTATTGATGAAAAATTCCTCAGAAAATGTACTTTAAGGGCTGTTTAGCATCGCTGTTGCAATAATAGTTGCTTGTTCTAATTCTATATAAAATGTTCATTTTAAATAGTATTAATGATGATGTTTATGCCTTTTTTGATATTTGTTAATTTTATATATATTTTTTTGAGTTTATTATTATTTTAAATATCTTTTATTATTATTTTAATTTTTAGTCAAATTTTTTATATATTTAATATTTCAAGCATATGGCAAATGATATCATTCTATTTATTTAAAAATAAAACAGAACGGATGTAAATCCGAACTGTTTGGATGACTGATTAACTATTTAAAGAAAGCAGAATTATTCCCCGAAAGTCTCTTCGTCTTCACCGATCTCAATGGTGATGGTACCGTCGCCGTTCAGCTCAATGGAAGGGGCACTGCTCTCAGCCGCAGTACCTGTCTGTGTACTGCTGTTTTCCGTATTTTGTTCTGTGCCTGTCTCTGCTGTGCTGATCTCTGTTCCTTCTTCTGTCTCTCCTGCGGTATTTTCTCCGGATCCTTCACTGCTCTCTGAAACCTGGCTTCCTGATGTCTCTGTGACTGCTTCCTGCCTGCTTTCTTCCTGCCTGTTTTTCGGCAGAACTTTTATCACGATCAGCACTGCAAGCAGTATGATTACGGCAGCTATTATGATCTTTGCCTCTTTCTTCATTTTCCTATGCATTTCCTTCCGTCCTTTCCCTGATCAGTTTCAGTCTTTTTCTTCTTATGTATTCCAGGTCCTCTGTGTAGTCAGACCTGTATCTGATGTATTTCCTGAGATACGGATTATGTCTGTGAAACACCACTGTGTCCAGCGCTGCCGCGCATGTGATCACTCCCGCTGCTCTCCAGAAGAACTCATGATGATCGATGACCCTGATATGTTCGTCAAACCCGACTTCCCTCAGCTTCTCTGTGCGTGCGATATATATGTTCGCTGTTTTTGCTAGAATGATATGATTCCTGTCCGGCTTTGTCATATGCGGTATCTTCAGCGGTCTCAGCGCGTCATTCATCGGCTGTCTGTAATATTCCCTGAAGTTTTCCTGCGGACTGTGAAGCCTTACCGCTGTTGTATGTCCGAATCCGATCAGATCGATTTCCTGATGCTCTTCAAGGTACTGAAGCTCCCTGTGCACCTTTGACCTGACTGTCAGTAACTCATCATCATCCATCCTCATGACATACGGTGTTCTTACCTGTTCCAGTGCTTTTTTCAGTCCTGCGCTCAATCCGCTTCTGAAGGGAAGGTGAAGCACTGTCACATTGTCCATATTGATCTGAAGCGGTTCCTTACTGTCATCCGCGATGATGATCCTCACTCCCGGATAGTAATGTGTGATATTCCTGCACAGTCCCTTTGCCAGATTCTTTCTCTCAAATGATTTCACTATGAATGTGACATTCTTTCTTACCGCTTCCTGTTCATCACTGTCAGGCATTCGTTCTCCCCGGATCTTCCATATCAGGTTCAGTATCCGATATTCTGCCATTGCAGTTATCATATACAGCGGGCTCAGCACAGGCGCAAATACCGAGGTTTTGGATCTTTCATAGATCCTTTTCAGTATGCTTTCCTTTTTCTCACTGATGATCCCGTACCGTCTCATCAGTTCCACCCGCTCACTGCCGATACGCATCGCTTCCGCCGCGTTATTTCCTTTCCGCCTGCGGAATATGCTTTCCTTTCCGTATGAGATCAGCCTGTGCATCCATCCTATCGGAAGTAATACAGGCAGTTTCCGTACATACTCGTATCTGTGTTTCATATACTCGTATGAGGGAAACAGGGTCCTGATTGCCGTATATCTGTTTCCTGTCTTTGCGGCCTCTGCCGCGTTCAGTGTCACATTACTGCTGTGAAGCCTGTCTTCACTTGACGTGCCGTACAGTCCTCCCTCAAGGACATCATTTAACAGTGGTTTCTCATCACTTTCCTCTGTTTTCCACATGTCTGCCAGTTCTTTCGGAAAGTCACTGCAGATATACTTCTCACCGATCCTGTACAGCGCAGCCGTAAAGTCAAGTATTCCGATCTGTCCGCACCGGTCCTTCACCAGTTCCCAGTCGATCTTTTCCATATTCCTTATGGAGAACAGGACAATGTCACTGATCTGTCTGATCCCCGTGCCGCAGTTCAGGAAATGCTTGTATACATGGCAGATCAGATACAGAAGGTGATCCGTATGCCCCAGCGTATATACCTGCACGCCATATATTTCCTCACTGATCTTTCTGCTTTCCGTATCCGCGAAGAATCTGTTCAGGTCTCCGTATGCCTTTGACTCCGGAGGAAACGGCTTCTTATGCAGTTCTATATACAGATGATCCGACTGATACGATACCTCGGACTGTTCCGTATCCGCATTGACCGGTGTCAGTCCGTATTCTGTTAATGCCTTATGGTATTCTTCATACTGTTCCTCCGGGATCAGAAGGTCTTCATCCGATGACATCCTCTGTTCAGGATGAGGATACAGGTTCCTGCATATCATACCTTTCATGACTGCCGGATACAGGTTTCTTCTGTTCAGATACTGATACAGGTCAAGGAACCGTGCCGAAAACTGTGCCTGGGCAAGGGTCAGTGTGACTGCCTTGTCCTGCAGTCTCTTCCTGTATGCCTCGTCTGTTTTCTGAAATGACGGACTGGTTCCCACAGCTTCCAGGATCATAGGAAAAATGAAATGTCTGTCCGCACACTGAAAAAGCTGTTTCCACTGCAGAACCGTCATCTCTTCTTCCCAGTCTGTACTTGTCCCGTTTACCGCACACCTGAAGGCATCCAGAAACTTCTCCTCAATCTGTTTCATCTTTATTCTTCTGCTTTTATGATCAGCCGGTTTTTATACAGCCGGCTGATCAGTTCACTGATCTCCTGATCCGTCTCTTCCGCTTCTCCGGTCTCATATTCTTCCAAGACCGCTTTCTGAAGCTGTTCCGTACTGCATCCTTTTTCCAGCTGTTTCCAGCAGAATACCGCTGTTTCATTCAGCTCTGTTCTGCTTTTCGCTGTCACCAGATAGTATCGGTCACATACGGATGTCAGTATCACTCCCGGTCTTGCCTTAAAGATCATCTTCTTCCTCCGTAAGATATCCGTATTCTTTCAGCTGTCCGATACATGTCATGATATCTGTTTCAACTGCTTTCCTGTCCGAAACGTCATATTCCTCCATGATCAGGTCTGCTGTTTCCTTTACTGTCATGTTTTCCTCAATACATCTGAAGATCACGGCAGCTGCGTCATTGATCTCCATGACATACATGCAGTGTTTTCCTGCCTGCCTGTCACTTACCAGAAGATACGCGCCGCAGATTTCCAGAAGGACCACGCCGTTTCTGATTCTCAGTTTATTCATGGCCTTCCTCCAGATAATCGGTAAGTGTCTTCTGTGTCAGAAGGGCGGAATCACTGTCTCCTTTATTGACCAGTTTCCATACAGGCGTATTTTCAAGTATCTGTCTGAGCAGATCTCCCTGTTTTCTGATCTGTTCTTCATTTTCGGGAATCGATATGAATTCTATGAACAGGGGATATACCGCTTCCTGAGAACTCATCCTTCTGATCTCATTCCTGTTTCCCTGTTCCAGAAGGATGATCCCTCCGAGCTCTCTGCTTTTAAAAGGGACTCCCATCCGTTCCTTTCCTCTCCACGGCGATGAGGAAACAATGACTTTTCCGTCATCCCTGCATGTTATCACTGACTTGTCTCCGCTGATGATCTGTATTTCTTTCCTGAGCATACTGCGCCAGTGACGGTACTGTGTTGTCTTGCCTGTTCCGCTTGGTGCTGTAATGATCCAGGCTTTTCCTTTCCACAGGAAGGAAACTCCGTGAAACAGGGCTCTGTTTACTGAAAGAAGGCGGATGGCTGTGGCCTCCATTAATGACTGGAACTCAAGGTAATCATCCTCTGTGTCTTCCGTTACCAGCCACCGGCATTTCTCCATATATTCACGTGTCACTCTGATATCATATGTACTGCCTTCGGCTTCTCTGATATATTTTCCGAATATCTTATATGTATCAGGATCTTCAAAGGCATACCTTACCTCATATCCTCCCAGATCAAGACTGTATGCCTTTCCTCTCTCTTCCACCTGTTTTCTCCCTTATATGCAATACGTGGAGGAGTTTCCTCCTCCACGTATCTTTCTTTTGACTGTCTCTGATTACCAGCCGCCTCTGGCTGCCAGCCATCCCTGGAATTCGGAGTCAGTAATTACATAGTCACCGTTAGCGTCCATATCCTGAAGATCCAGATCATCACAGTTCAATTCAATCATATCCAGATCATAATCTGAAATCCCGCTGAAACTGAAAGTCCACTGTGAATCATTCCCTGATGTGCCCTGAGATCCTCCAAACGATATGTTCGGATCTTCGCCGGGTTCCAACGTAAGAATGATCGGGCTTCTGTATTTCTTTTTTCCCATATCTTTTACCTCCTTCAGCTGTCAGATTTTGTTATTCCGGACTTGGTCAGTGAAGTGATCGTTACTGTTCTTGTACTGATACCGTTTACCGTGATTCCGTCCGGTGTCTTCCAATATGGAAGCATCGTGAACGAGCCGACTTTAAAGTAATTTGTGTTTGCGGTTGTATCATAGTAATCAAGCAGATTGTTTTCTGACCCGTCTCCTGTAATACCAAGGCTTCTGAACACTGTATTGGCTTTCAGAGTTACTGATTTGTTGGTCGAGTAATTTCTGAATGTCATTGTCTTTACTACTTCGGCTTTCTGACTGTCTGTTGACTTGAGAATGAATCCTGCCTCCTGATAATTGGCATCATCTACAGCCGAGATCAGGTACAGGGCTTTCAGTTCTCCTGTGCTTCTCATGAAATTGATCTGGTAGTAATTCCTCAGATAATATGTCGGAACTTCCTTGATATAATACGTCTCACCGGCTGTCGGTGTGATCGCAGTTCCAATGACTGTCTGCGGGTTAGACCATGTATAGTTCATACCTGTATAAATTTCACCGGTCGTTCCCTTTACACCGTCATCTGCATAGTCACCTTTGCCTGCGTAATCCAGATAATATCCACCATACAGGGTTCCTGTTGTTACATTCTGTGTCAGGTCATATGTACCGTTGTTTTCCGGAACTTTAACTACCTCAAGATTTCCGTCTTCAGCAACTCCGGAATGGTAAACATAGAATGCACCGAACGTGTTAGTGTATGTGATTGTATAACAGTTATTTGCTTCGATAATTGTACCGGTAATCAGATCTGTATTTGTCGAATCAATCGTATACCAGTCAGAGTCTTTGATAGTAGTATCCGAGAAAGCGTTGGATGCTTCAGCCGCAACACTTACAAAGGAATAATAATCAGGCATACTTGTTTCTTCGATTGAATATTCTGTTCCGGTAGGAAGATTGATAAATCTTACGTTCCAGTCTTTCGCGATCTCAAGAGTGAACTCTGTGCCAGCTGCTACATAATAGTAGCCGGTGTAGTACAAACTTCCTGTTCCGTCATCCGCAGCCGGTACTGTATATTCCGTGCCATTATATTTGTAGGTGTAATATCCGTCTGCATAAGAAATATCCGTAAGGACATCACTTTCTGTCAGTGTACCGGTTTCTGCAGTTACTGCACTGCTTACAGTCAGATCATATACGATGCTGCCATCAGCATCATATGCAGAGAACCAGATATCATCTTCATCTGTTTCACCGATCGTTACAGTATATTCAAACATATCATCCGAAGGTGTATTTTTAACATCCACGGTTTTTGTAAGGTTCAGATTGCTTCGGCGGTCATTGGTAGCTGTCAGAACATTTGATGTTTCAGTCGAAACTTCATACTTATGTCCATTGATCGTATAGTAATCAGTACCGTCTGTACCAGTAGCTTTGTCATTTAGGATGAGCATCTTTGCTGTACCGTCGATCATCATAGGATGATATACAGCAGCAGTAAGATCCCAGTAGTAAGCATATTCTTCCGGCTCTATAACTGTATAATCATGACCGACTTCTTTAACTGTATATCCGCTGGTCGTTGTGCTGATATAACCGCAGGCAATATATACTGTTTTACTGGTCCATGCAGGATTGCTAGACTTGGAGACTGTAACATCATCCAGATAGGTTTTGCCGTCCTTAGTGACAATGAGGTTTACTGAATCTGCATCTCTGTCGTCCAGTTCATTATTCCACTCTTTCACAACAGTAAAGGCTTCTACATCGAGCTCCATGGCATTGTCGCCCTTGTCATTGCTGTCTGTATATTCAGTTCCGTTATATGTATAAGTTGTATAAAGATGTGTATTGGTGAGCAGACTGTAGCTGACGCTTGAAGC
>JAILLA010000012.1 GCA_024693325.1 Solobacterium sp. | reverse complement strand
GTATCCATATACGCTGCTGACTTCCACTTTGTCATCTCAAGCGTGTACCTCAATCTCTTTCTGAACAGGATCCAATCCAGATATCCCTGGAAATGTCTCGTACTGATCCCATGTTTCTGCCGGATCAGATTCTTCGCTTCTGTGTGAAGCTCATTGACTGACGAAAGACTGTTGCCTTTGTCTGTGGTGAACCGTGTCTGATTTGCGAGAGAAGGTATAACGTCGGAAGTCATATCATTATTTGATGCAAAGTTCTTGATACATGCCTTGTCATCACAGATGATCATAGAACCGGCTTTGAAGTGTTTACGGAAAGGCTCCAGTTTTTCCTGACTTTCTGCACCCAGTCCGGCAATCTTAAAAGCATATTATCATTCTCATCAATTGCAGTGATCAGGCAGATCTTATGACCGCTCAGACCGCGTTCATGACGGGAATAGATCGGCTTATGCTTTCCGCGGTGCTTGCTTGCTCTGGGCATATTATCGGGTTTTGTTCCTTTAAGATTGATCTTTACGTACGAGGGATCCAGTTCTATATTTCCAGACAGAATGATATCTTTCTGGATGCGGGAAGCTGCTTTATACAGGCGATGTCTCATATTGAAACATGTCGTTTTCGTCAGCCCCGTCTGAACGCTCTGCTGTTCCAGGGTCAGGCTGTTCAGCTCACCGGCAATAAACACAGACCAGATATCAAATGTTGTCCTGGAATGGGAAAACATCATTCCGGTAGTTGCCATGAATACACGTCTGCAGTCCTTACACCTGTATTTCTGCCTGTGATGAGGATTAAATCCGTTCTTCACAAAATGAACGGAACCGCAATGGGGACATCTCCCCACTTTGGATTCAAGGTTCTCGTAATTGGTTGTTTCGTGCTTAATCTTATCCTGACACAGCTTATGGATCCCGGCCCGTATAAATGCGACTTCGACCGGGGTCAAACGGTTCATGAATTCCTGAGTAATCAACATATATAGTACCTCTGTACCTATAGGTTAGCCGATTATTCAGTTCCCGCTGTACACATACAGGTACTATCAACTATTTCTTTGAAAAGAGCGAAAAAGAAAAGAAAGCGTTTGCCTGTGCCAGATAAGCAAAACTTTGAAGAAACGGTACTTTTGACGGTAAAAAACTTTGAAGAAACGGAACTTCCAGCTGTTTTTCGTTCTGACAGCAGGATTGAGCTTCTCCATTCTTCAGCAGCAGGTCTTCTCTCGGCAGTTCATTTTCTTCAGTTTTAAAATGAAGTGATAATGAAATTTATAATGAAGTGATACTGAAGTAAACAATGAAGTGATACTGAAGTTGAACATGAAGTAGTAATGAAGTATAATTGAAATGAACAGAAGAAGGTGAGAACATGCTGTTGGAAGAACTTATAGGTTCCGTTCTTATGGAAAATAAAGACTTGGAAATAAAACAACGATTGGACCGGGATAATACAATCGATTGGCTTAAGACCGTGGCTGGATTTGCTAATGCAAATGGAGGCACGATGTATATTGGCGCAACGGATAAGGAACATACCCTGATTGGATTTGACCGAACAGAAGCTGATGCAGAAAGAAATTATTTCAACAATCAGATCAATGAACATGTTGCCCCAAGACCGCCGTATACAATCAGTTTTATCCGGTATGAGATCAGGGGAAAAGAAAGGTTTATCCTGAAGATAGAAGTTGAAAATTCTCCCGTCAAACCTGTTATCCTGAACTACAAAGGTGTGCCGTCAATCTATATAAGAAGAGAAGGATTCACAAATGGTGCTACATATGAAGAAATCATCAATATGAGCATTCACAGTCAGTCTGCATCATTTGACACGATAATATCTGATCAGGATTATCGTTCGGAGGATTTTCAGCAACTGCATTCGTTTTATGCATTGCATAGAGAAGGAAATGAATTATCGGAAAAGGCATTAGCGTCCCTTGGTTTTTTTAATGAAGAAGGTAAGCTTGCCAACGGTGCCATTTTGTTCAGAGATCATTATGATGATCACAAAACAGATGTGCAGTGTTCGTTGTTTTCGGGTTTTACGAAAGGGAGCGAACGTATTGTGTCCGTCAATCGGTTTTCCGGGAATATTACTGAGTCGATTGATTATATGGTCTCCTATGTTATTCAGCGGATGAATCACACATTAATAAAAAAGGATGAATCACACATTGAGATCGATGCATACCCGCGGAGGGCACTGCTCGAGGGGATTATCAATGCCGTGGCGCATCGTGACTATTTCCTGGACGGTACACAGATTCAGGTTGATATGTTCCGTGATCGTCTGGAAATATCATCCCCTGGCAGTTTCTATCATGGAAATCCGCTTCCAAAGACATATGATCTGTCCAGTATCATATCGAAAAGACGTAATGAACTGATTTGCGGTGTGCTGGTTCATTGTGGTGTAATGGAAGCTGCAGGAACTGGGTTCGACAAAATCGTGGAAGAATACAAGGATGCTGATTCATTGCATAAACCGTTTATCTTCTCAGCGTCAGATCATTTTACTCTTGTGCTTCCAGATCTCTCATATACTGAAGGATTAAAGGATTCAGAACTGCCGCGGCTGGTATTCTCTCCGGTACCGAACGGGTCCAGATATGATGAGTCAATTCTGTCCTATTGCTATGGGATTGCCAGAACAGCGTCTGAGATTGCTGGCCATTTGGGAATTAGTTATTCAACCTACTTGAAAAACAAGATTATTGGAAATCTTGTTAAGAATGGGTATCTTACAGAGGAAAAAGTGTCAAAATCATCTTTGTACAAAACCAATCCTGATATGGTTCGGATACAATGAGAAAGAGCAGAAAAAGCTGATACGAGATTCCCCAAATGAGGGAATGTATCAGCTTTTTAGTTTCTAATGGGGTGAAATCAGCCGTTTACCAACAGCCAGCTGCTGAAAATGTTCCTGATCCCGTTCCAGTAGTCTGTTATGTTTCTCTGCCCGATCTTGAATGTTACGGTCTTGGTCCCTCCGTATTCTCCGATGCCTCTGAAGGTCACTTTTGCTGTTCCCTTGTTGACATTATTCGCATAGCTTACGATCTCATAGTCTCTTCCAAGTACAAGATCCTGTTTCAGTTCTTTCTTACCAAGCTTGATACTGGTGATGTCATTTTCATCGATGGTGATCGCATTTCCTGTGTATTCCTTCGCAGCGATCTTGAAGGTCATCTTTGAGATGTCCTTGCCTGTTTCAAGGATAACGTATTCCGCAGTGATGCTTTCCGTGTAGTTCCCTTTGCCGGTCACTGTTACTTTGATCACTGTGCCTGCAGGTACGACGGAAGGAAGTGCTTCATCATCCACTGTTGTATAGGCAATGGCCTTTTCATAATCGACCCCTGCCTTCAGCGCCTTACCGTCTGTATCCTTCAGTACCGGTGCACTCTTCCATCCGTTCGCTTTTGAAGAATACTCCCTGTCTTTGACTGTGATCGTTACCGTACCGATGTCTTTCTTTTTGATAGAGAACGGCATCGTCTTTGTCGGTGTTCCCTTATAGTTCCCCTTGAAGGTAATCGTGACAGTTCCTTCTGTATCTGCCTTTGTGTTCTTTGTGTACTTCAGGCTGTAGTCTGTATTCGCTGTCATTCCTTCTATGGTGACTGTGGGTTTGCTTCCTCCCTTGCTGTAGAAGGCTTCTTCTATTGTGATCCTTGCATCATCGACAGGATCTGTAATTGGTGTGATCTTGAAGCTTACTTTCTTTGTCCCGGTATAGTTGTTGATTCCCTTGACTGTGACTGTCGCTGTACCAGCATTGAGGTTCTTCGTGTATCCTGTGACCTCGTAGTCTGTTCCTTCTGTAAGAGGAGTACCGTTGTAAGCAAGAAGGCTGACTACAGGATCTATGGTGATCTCTTTCCCTGTATACGGATGACTTAATCCTGTCACTGCTTTGACTTTCTTGTCTGTTAAGGAGATGCCTGTGATCTTGACTGTTACGGTACGCTTTCCATAGAAGCCGGCTTCTTCATTACCTACCAAGGTGAACTTCACTGTTCCGACATTCTTGTAATCTGCAGGGATATCTTCAAAAGAATAACTGTCTGCAGGTACGACTTTCTTTCCGTTCTTCACGGTCAGTGCAGAGGCGATCTCATTCAGGAAATCATTTCCTGTCAGGTCCGCATATTTCACTGCTTTAGAGGATACTGTCAGTTTGGCAACAGAGATCATCTCTTTCGGTGATACGTGTACAGTTACTTCTCTTGTACCGCTGAAGTTTCCGTTCTCTTTACCTTTAATTGTAATGACATAATCTCCGGCATCTGTCCGGTTCCATTCTCCATAGCTTACTGTATAGTCTGTCTTGACCTTCAGCTTCTTGCTGTTGAAGTAGACAGTGGGTACAGGTGATAAGGTCTTCCCTGTTGCCTGTACGGACAGTTCATCCACTGTGATCTGTTCATCATTGAGATCCACAGGATCGATCGTGAAGTAGACTGTCTTGGACCCCTTGTAGTTCCCCTTGGCATTGGACTTGATGATGATCTGCGGTGCTTTCTTTGCACTGAAGCCTTCATCTCCTTCTTTGAGAGTATATGCCTTGGTATTGTTCTTATAGGTGATGGTGTAGTCTGTCTTTGGTGTTAAGAGGACTCCTGTATCATAGACATCAAAGGCAGGTTTGATCGCTGTGCCTGTATAGGTGTAGGAAGGCTCAAGACCTTTGACGTAGATATCCTCCAGTATTACCCTGACCCTGCATTCTGCTGTTTTACCGCCGTCTTCTGTTGTCACGGTTATGACTGCCGTTCCATCGGACACACAGGTGATCTTTCCTTCGCTGTCAACTGTCACTACGTCTTCATTGTCTGATGTAAATGTCACATTCTTGTTGGACGCATTCTCAGGAATAAAGGAAACATGCAGAGACTGCGTATATCCGGGCAGCTCTTCGATCGTTTCTTCTTCCAGTTCGATTCTCTCAACATGATGATAAATGATCGTGATCTCTTTTGATACTGTGAATCCGCCGTCTTCAGAAGTCGCTGTGATCGTTACAGGTCCTTCCCCGACTGCTGTTATGACGCCGTTCTCATCCACTGTCGCGACAGTCTCATCACTGCTCGTCCAGGTCAGGTTCTGGTTGGTTGTATCAGCCGGTTCGAATGTGATCCGGATGGTTCCTGTATTGCCGAACTCGATCTCGGATACCGACTCTTCCTCATTGACGGAGATCCCTTCCGCAGGAACGACTACATGGACTTCCAGCTCTGCCGTATATCCTCCGTCTTCTGCTGTCACCGTTATGACGGCTGTCCCTGCGCTGACACCTGTGACTACTCCGTTTTCATCAACAGATGCGATACTCTCATCGGATGATGACCAGGTCACATTTTTGTTTGTCGTATTCTCAGGGTCAAATACTGCATTCAAACTGATCGTTTCTCCGACCGCAACTGTATCTTCCCCTTCGGCAATGGAGATCCCTTCCGCATATACCCTGTGTACGGTGACTGTGCAGACAGCAGTCAGTGTTTCATATGGCAGTTCCGCTTCCGCAGTTATGACTGCTGTTCCTTCTGAGACCGCTGTCACATTACCTTCTTCATCTACTGTCGCCACTTCTTCATCACTGCTGCTCCATTTCAGAGCGGACAGATCTGCTTCTTCAGGGGTGACTGATAAGCTGATCTTCGCAGTTTCGCCAAGTGCCAGTGAATAGGTGTCCGGTGTAATGGCAAGCGTTTTGATGACATCTTCAAAGATGATATTCGCATTTCTGATCGGATCGTTATAACTGCCGAAATTGATCGATGACCAGTCTTCTTCTGTTCCGTAGAAATGAACGGTCATACTGTTGTCGGGACAGTATCTGAAAGCGTAATTACCGATCGTTTTCACATTGTGGACGATTCCGACTGTTTCCAGACTGCTGCAGTTGTAGAAGGCAGCATCTCCTATTGTCTCTGCATTGATATATGACACCTCTTTCAGAGAAGTACAGTTGTAGAATGCTGAGCTGCCTATCTCAGTTATATTCACCGCATTCACTTTTTCAAGCGCGTAACATTTGTAAAAAGCATAGTTACCGAATGATGTAACATTATCCAGATTGACATCCTTCAGGCTTCCGCACTCCTGGAATGCACCATCCCCGATCCTTGTGATGCTTTCAGGAATCACGATGCTTTCCAGACTTCCGCACTTGTAGAACATATTGGCCGGAAGCTCTGTTATCCCGGTCCCCAGCGTCACATCATTCAGGCTTCCGCACTTCTGGAACGCATTATTCCCGATCGCTGTCACCTGGTCCCCGATCGTTACTTTCTTCAGGTTCCCAAGACTGTCGAATGCCTTCTCACTGATCGCTGTCACACTTTCAGGAATCGTGATCTCTTCCAGTGAATCAAACAGTGAACAGTTCCGGTATGCCGTTGTCAGCTCCGTTACCGATGACGCAAACTGAATATTCGCTTCGCTCCCAACAGCTCCCGCTGTCTTCAGACTGTAGCAGCTGCTGAATGCCGCTCCTCCGAACTCCGTCACACTCGCAGGTATCTCAATATGCGACAGTTTCTTGCACTGGTAGAATGCGTAAGTCCCAATACTCGTTACGCTTGAGGGGATCACAATGCTAAGCAGTCCGCTGTCATACGCAAACGCACTGTCTTCCAGAGTCGT
>JAILLA010000049.1 GCA_024693325.1 Solobacterium sp. | reverse complement strand
CGAGCCAGGGAAGATAGTGTTTCATACCGGGAAGAAGATACTGCATATCAAAACATGAGAGACGCTTATTACGTCGATTCAGGGTTTTGATGTACCGTTCAAGCATATGATTATAGACGAATCTGCAGGAGCCGAATGTCTGTCTGATGACAGATATCTGCTCATCTGTCGGATAGATCCGCATTTTCAAAGCTTTAAATCTCTTCATGGCAGTATCTCCTTTCACTGTCTCAGCAGAACGGATGTTCCGTTATGTCAGACACTTATATATACGGACAAAGATCATGTGATTCCACTATGATATTTTGATTATTTATGATTTATGCAATTATTCAGCAGGTTTGATATTGTCAGATGGTATTCAGAATTAGTTATGATTCATAAACAAGGAAAGTTGCTGAATGAAACTATTGACTCTATAGTAAAAGCAGCAGGTGGTGTATATGGATGAAGTAAAACAGGCTCAGGCAAGAGACAGAAGAAGAAAAATGATGCTGGAAGATCCAATGATCCGCGTCATTCCCGTCGTAGCTGTTCCGATGATCATTTCTTCAGTCATTGATTCTCTTTACAATCTGGCAGATACATTCTTTGTGAGTCAGATCGGAACAAGTGCGACAGCAGCAGTAGCTGTCAATGATTCTCTGATGATGTTTCTGAGATCGATCTCTATGGGTTTTGCACTTGGTGCTGCAAGTTATATATCCCGCCTGATGGGAGCAAAACAGGATGAAAAAGCATCCTGTGTAGGAACATCGACATTATTTATTGGTGTTGTATTTTCCCTGTGTTTTGGTATTTTCTGCTTAATGTTCCGTTCCTCGATTGTCGATATACTTGGAGTTACTGCGGATGCGAAACAATATTCAATGGACTACTCTTTTTGGATATTGCTGGCAGCTCCGTTTACAACTGCGGAACTGATCATGAATCAGCTGCTGCGCAGCGAAGGAAGTACAACTCTGGCTATGGTTGGAACAGTATCCGGATGTCTTCTGAATGTTTTTCTGGATCCGATTTTCATCAGTATTTTTGGCTGGGGTGTTGCCGGAGCAGCAGGTGCTACAGCGCTTTCAAAAGTATTCAGTGTCGTCGTACTTGCTTATCCGTTTATTACGCATCATTCCATGCTTGAAGTCTCTTTAAAGAATTTCAGACCGGATCGTGAAAGCGCGTCGGAAGTCGCTAAGATGGGGATCCCGGCTTTTCTCAGGATGAGCCTGATGAGTGTAGGCGGTGTGATCACCAACAACGTGGCGAAAGGATTCGGGACGGCAGTGCTTGCAGGTATATCTGTGGCAAACAAACTGTATCGTTTTGTTGCATCGATCATTATGGGATTTTCACAGGGATTCGGCCCGGTTGCGGGTTTTTGCTGGGGTGCGAAGAAATACAGACGTGTTAAGGAAGCTTATAATACGACTGTCATGATCGGAGTAATTGCCGGAGGAATTCTCGGCGCGCTGATGTTTATATTTTCAAGGTCACTTGTCGGATGGTTTAATTCCGAAGCGAATGAAACAATGTATCTGATCGGTTCTCTTAAGATCAGATCGCTTTGTCTGGTACTGATTCCGCATGAGATCGTCATGATTACAAGTAATCTCTATCAGTCACTTGGCCGTCCTATCGGGAATCTTGTCCTGTCCATGTCAAGACAGCTGATCTTCCTGATCCCATTCGTTCTGATCCTGCCTGTCCTGTTCCCCCATTTCGGTCTTCCGGGTGAATATGGTCTTGCTGTCGCACAGGCTGCTTCTGACGGATTCTCATTCCTCTTCCTTGCTCTTCCTTTGGCTGTTTATATGTTCCGTAAAATCGGTGATAGAGAAGATGGTGCTGATTATCCGTTTGAATAGGAATATTTAAAAATTGTCCGGATCAGGTCTTCCGGGCTTTTTTGGGCTTCCTTCAGGATGAATATCATGACATATGTTAAAATTTTTGCGGAGGTGCGCCAGTTCGGCGTCAGTAATATAACAGGGTGAAACTCCCTGTCCGGCAAAGCTGCAGCGGGCAGCCGGTACTCAGTCTTGGAGCCAAAGCCGTGAGGTGAGGTTTAAGCGTAGACAGAGAAGCATGCGGACCGCAGTGCCTCGAAAGAGGGACGAGTCTTATCCGCCTCGAAATAATACGGAGTGGAAGCCGATGTCAGCTCTAAGACAGCAGGCAGAAAGAACCATGCGTCATGCAAGTATGGGGAGAATCCACCGGGGTCCAAGGGAACGGTAAGCATGCAAGGTATTGCTGGGGCACCTGGGAGGTCTGCTGTTCTGCCGTAAACAACAGGCTAAGTGCGATTGAAGACTTGTAATCGGAGAGAGCATTAAGGGACAGCAGAAGTCGAATCAGATCGTAGTACCGTAGAAACATGGAGAGACCATGCGGAGGGAAGGGTCCGACAAGCAATCGATTCCGAAGCGGAAACATTCGGGACACAGGAGGTCAGAGAAAAGAATGGCAACGAAAGCAGAGGAAATAAGAAAACAGTCAGAGATGTACGGGAAAGTTCAGAATCTGATGCGGAATGTGAACGAAGAGACGCTGAAAGAAGCGCACAGGAAACAGTCCGGGAAGAAGGCCGCAGGGGCAGACGGGGAAACGAAGGCCGGCTATGAGGAGAATCTGGAAGAGAATATACAGGAGCTGGTAAGGCGAATGAAGACATTCTCGTACAGACCGCAGGCAGTCAGACGCGTATATATCCCGAAGGCCAACGGAAAAATGAGAC
>JAILLA010000043.1 GCA_024693325.1 Solobacterium sp. | reverse complement strand
TGATCTGATAGCCTGTAATACGTGAACTCGACATCTTAGCCGTACGCCTGTACCATTTCACTTTTAGTTTCTTCGATTTGGGTACCAGTTTTTTGATCGTTGTCCCTTTCGGTCTGATTTTGAAGGTTGCGGACTTGCTGCCGGCATATTTGCCTTTCAGCTTGACCTTGACAGAATACTTGCCGACATTCTTCCTGCCTTTTGCGTATGTCAGGGTCACATTCGAATTGGAAACAGTGCCTTTGCTCATCAGGGTCTTTCCCCCGGCTTTAACTGTGACCGCCGGCTTCCTGACCTTTCCGTTCCATGTGTATGTTGTTGTCGAGAGACTGACTGTAGGAGTGACCTTGATCGTCTGCTCAACGACTGTCGGTTCAACGACCGTCTGCGTTACTTCCTTGACGGCCTGGATATCATCCTTTGCTTTATTAAGAGCTGTCGTCACATTCTCGGTGCTGCTCGCTGCCATGATTGCGGCACGTCCCCCCTTGAGAAGCTTTTTGACCTGCTTTCGTTCCGCTGCGGTATAGCCACTAAGGTCATAGTTGTCCAGTTCTGACAGCGCATCAGCCTTTGCCGCCGCAAGGTCATTATCTTTGACCACATGGAAAAGTATCATTCCCGGATCGCCGTCTTCCCCCAGATCTATGACATTCACTCTGTAATCCCCTTCAAAGTACATATCAAAATCACAGGAACTGCCCATGTATTCGTAGTTTCCGCTATCCGGGTCCAGCCATTCCCACTCGAATTCGACCGGCGGGAGTTCAGACCCTTCAAATTGAATGAAATCATATGCGTTCGCAGTGACGCAACTGTCACCTTCACTCATTGGCAGTGTCGCCTCTGTCACGATACGGGACCATGTCTGATCTTCCACATACTCTTCAAGCATCACGCGGAAAGAAACGTCAGCGTTGCCATTATATTCCCTTGCCTGCAGATAGTACGTGCTTCCTGCTTTTGCACTGAAGCGAATGCCAAACTGCTCATTTTCACGGCCTCCCTGGTCCTCCTGGGCGATTGTCTCACCGTTTTCGTCCGCAACTCTTCCAATGGTATCGACCAGCGTACTGCCGGCTGATCCCGATGTGAAGAAATACTCTCCGTCCTTTTGCGGAACGAATTTGTACGTCACCTCTTCCGCTTCCTTGGTGAACTGTACGTCCCTGTACTCCTCTTCACCTATTGTTTCCGCGTCAGCGGATACATCGTCCCATTCCGGAATCACATGGAACACAATTTCTCCGCTGTGTTCAAACATATCAGTGAAAACCACCTTGTAATCCCCGGTGGCCGTGGCATTGCTGCCGTCTGAAGGAGGATATCTCCAGGCTTTCCACGCTGCTGTATCTGCATTCCAAACATACCAGCTGTCGCTGAGGTACGGCATGCTGTTTTCCTTACATTCAATATACGGTTCGGGAGACAGGTAGGCAGCGCCGTTCAACAGCCTCACGTTCGCTTCTTTCTGCTTCAGCGACCATTCGACATCCTCGTAAGCAACGTGGAATTGGATTTCCTCTTTTTTGCCCGCATCATCAGAGATCACGACCTTATACTCGTCTCTGACGTTGTCCCCTGCCGTCGCTTTATACCCAGGGGCATCTTCACCGACCTGCGAATCCGTGCCGGAAGCATTACAGCGATACCAGGCGTAATGCAGTTCCGGCGGCACGATGCCGTAAGTCACTTTGCCCCAGGCATCCAGTTCTGCCTGTCCGGGATCATCATTAACCGGTAGGCTGAAATATACGTTTTCTTCGTGTGTACTGACAGACCACTGCGGATTATCCGCCGAATAAACGCTTACACTGAACTGCGCGTTTTCCTCCTGATCGGAGCAGTCTATGACCTGGATATAACAGCTCTCTCCAGCCTCCGCCTTGAATCTGATGCCGAAGTCTCGTCCATTCGTGTCATCGTTTTCCGCGTATGCATCATTCCAAATGAGAGGTGTTCCGTCTGCATCGATCACACGCCCGACCGGATCGCAGGATCCCTCGTTTCCCTGAGCAGAACTGTCTGATGCCACATAGTATGTGCCGCTTTCGGCTGGTGTGAATACAAAAGTCTGTACCCCAAATCCCGGTACTATATCAACTGCTCCCGCTGTTCCTATTTCTATTGGAACAGCCGCATCCGCCGCCAGATCGGGGAAACCGTATTCATTGCTGTACGAAGGCATCGACCCGCTGTCACCTGCAAAGGCTGACGCTGGCAGGATTACTGCCATTGCTGCAGACAGAATGAGTGCGTATAAAGTTTTTTTAGTGAATTTTGCCACTGCTTTCTTCTTCCAAAAATATACAATTAGATATACTACTGAAGGCGCCCTTTGTCAGAGCGCCTGTTTACTTAATTCAGTATTTCAATATTTTATTCTTCGCGTCTTCTGCGAACGATCAGCATGATTGCGATAGCCATTGCCGCCAATGCGATCAATGCGATCAGAGCTATATTGGTAGTATCTCCGGTATCCGGCGATTCATCTGAATCAGTCTGATCCGTATCGTCTGTATCATCCGTATCATCTGTCGGCTCATGCTTATTGGTCATCGTCCCGCCGTCTCCGACTTCTGTTCCGTCAACTGCTTCGTAACCGCTGATCTCATCTTCCTTGATCTTGTATGTTATCGCTTTACCATCAGCATCGGTCGCCGGCAATCCTTCATACGTGATCGTGTACGTGTTATCTCCCTTGTCGGTAACCTTTGCTTCGTAGCCGGTGACCTCTGTCTCTCCGTTCATCAGATGGAGTTTCGCCTTGAACTCTTCGGCGCTTGGGCGCGCCTGCGCTTCATTGCTGTTATCATCCCAGACCTTCGTCGCGCTTATCTCCGTAACTCCCTCTTCTGGGCCCTTCAGTATCTTCATGTACAGATGGTAAGTCTTCAGCGCGTCATCGCTTCCCTTATAAGCCTGATCTGTAAGGCCTGCATCTGCAACTGATGATCCGCCTGCTCCTGCAGCAACATGTACCAAGAAGGAGCTGTTTACAGCTACTTCTGCTACTGTATTATCATCTGCATCACGGATCTCCCATACACTTCCGTCATCAAGCACATATCCTTCGGGCACAAGTGATGCAGGTGCTTCGGCTGTTGGTATCTCGTGAACATATTTGTTGATGTCATAGAAGTATGTACCGAAGGTCGATCTCAGATCTTCATCAGGCGGCATATACCACTTGTCTCCGCTCACATCCTCAACATCTCTGTCAAAGATACCGTTGTTTTCATCCTCGGATACAGTTATATCCACTTCGTTCCCGGCTGCTGCCTCTTCTGTCTGGGTGGTAGCATAATCAAGGACATTCACCCAGGTATCTACACCTGTAACTGCCTTTGTAAGTTCTACTGAATCTGTAGGAACACCGTTATCATCCAATGCAGGTACGAGTTTGCCGGAAGCTTCATCCCATGATACTCCGTCCAGGAAATACTTCTCCTGATACTTGGTGGTCACGTAGATCTTGACTGTGCTTCCGCCCCGGACATTATCCAGCTGACCGCCGCTTTCACTCATCCAGTTAAGCCTGTACATGAGGCCGTCTTCCTTGGAGCCCTGCTTTGCAACTACGTAGTCTATGACATAGTCATCCACCTGGGATGCCTCCGGGAAGACATCTCCGTCAAGGAGATAATTATCGAGCTGTGTACGTATAGGAGGATCATCATCACTTCCCCATTGCTTGTATGAATCTTCATATTCGGCCAGCAAGTCATCAACTACGAATTTGACATTCAGATCGGCTGAGTTGTCGTTATGGTACATATAATAGAGCGGGAGAGGTTCACACCAAAGTTTGCCGTCTTTATATACCTCTACATTGATCATGCCAAGCCAGCTCTCATCCCAGTTTCCGTCAAACCATTCATATTCTTCCTTGCTGAGATTTTCATAATCCTTCCAGTCTCCTGCACCAACGATGGC
>JAILLA010000041.1 GCA_024693325.1 Solobacterium sp. | reverse complement strand
TCTGTAATACTTCAGTAATTCAATTCTGTGATTCCCAAGGGCAACAGTATCAGCTGTATTGTTGTCTTTTCTGCTGCCTTTTAGTACTTCCATCCCATACCTTCCAATCCTCTGCACCCACGCCGCCGGCAGAAGATACGGTGCTTTCTTCAGGTAAGGATATCTTCCCTCCATACTGTGAAGGGGAAGGAATACTGTTGACAGAAGCGGATTCCTCTTCTGATTGTTTCTGCTGTTGCTTACTGCTGTCAGTGTCATTGTACTGCTGTGAAGCCTTGTCATCGTTGATGTGCCGTATAGCCCTCCGGACATGATGTCTTCCAGAAGGGGCTCTTCATCCGTCTCTTCCGTATGCCAGTCCTCTATGTATTCATCTGATCTGCTGTCCGGATACAGGTATTTCTTTCCGATCTGAAGCACTGCTTTTGTGAATTCATATGTATTGGTCTCTTCACAATTGTTTCTGATTCTATTCCAGTCGATCTTTTCCGCATACGCGTTGGCATAAAGTATTATGTCACATACCTGTCTGATTCCGAATCCGCTGTACAGAAAATGCTTGAACGCATGACAGATCAGATAGAAGAAATGATCTGTATATTCCAGTGTATATACCGGTATTCCGTATATTTCCTCCTCGATCTTCCTGTCATATACATCTGTAAAGTACTGATTCAGGTTACTGTACGCTTCTTCATCAGGAGGGAAGAACTGTTTGTGTATTTCTATATACAGTTTTGTATCAGTATCTGTATATGCAATTTCAAATGACCTGCCGATATCTGTATCAGGCTCTGCCAGTACCAGTCCGTAATCTGTCAGCGTTTTATGCACAATGTCTGTCTGATCACTTCTGATCAGCAGGTCCGCATCTGCGGATATCCTGTAGTTTTTTCTGGGATACAGTTTATCAAGAACGATTCCCTTGAATACTATCGGATCGGTCCCGTTGATGTTCAGCTTACGGTATATATCTATAAACTCTGCTGTTCTTACTGTCTGCGATACGACTGCTTTCAACGCATTTTCATAAACCGCTCTCTCTGCTGTACCGGCTTTCCTGTTCTGATATACAGCCTCTGCAGTTACAGGAAGAACCTGATGTATTTCTGAAAGTCTGAAGAGTTCTCTGATATGTTCCTTCTCTTCCTCTTTTAAAACATATTGTTTCCCATGTATTCCGCTGTTTAAAACATTCAGAAAACAGATGTATTTACTGCTTATCATTCAAACCTCTGATCAATGCAGAACAAAATCAGAATTCTCTTCAAGATCGATATCAGCTGCTTCCTCGACTGTTAGCGGACTGAATACAGGCGCTTCTTCCGATGTTTCCGCAGTTTCGGAGTTTTCTGCAGAAATCTGTTCATTGACTTCTGAGCCCTCAGTTTCAGGAGTCTGACCGGCCGATGAATCAGATATGACATCCGGCACAGCTGTTTCCGCGGCGACCGGTTCCGCTGTCTCTGATTTATCATTCCTTCCGGTGATATATACCACTGCAAATATAACTGCCACTATTATGACTGCCAGTACTGCCGCCGCACTTTTCTTCAGTTTTCGGTTTTTCATTTACTGCCTCCTCTGTATTACTTTTCTGTCACATATCCTTTTTTGATCAGACTATCCAGAAATGCCCTGAGTGTTTCTTCTGCCTCCTCAGGAGATATTTCATAATCCTTTTCTGTCTTCCTGCGCATTTCATCAAATGTGCATTTGCTTTCCAGCATCTTCCATATATACGCTGAATCTTCATTGATCTTTGTAATATACGGGCATGTTTTTCTTGCCTCAAGTGTTGCGATCAGAACATACTGTCCGCATACACACTCAAGCACCATTCCATCCGTTGTCTTATAGTTCATCTTCTGCTCCGCCGCAGTCTTCCAGATGCCTGTACAGCATTTCCGATGACTCCATAGTTCCTGTGTTTCTGAACTTCCATACCGGTACGCTTTCCAATAGTCTCTGTTCAAGCCTGCATACCTGATGCACTGTTTCCTCTGTTTTCATGAATGTATTGATCTGTCCCATGATCGGCAGGACTGCTTCCTTTTTATCAAGGATTTCAATTGCGTTTTTCTGCCCCTGCTCAAGCAGTATGATCCCATAAAGGATTCCGGTCTGAGCAGACCCCATGTTTTCCTTTCCGTTCCATGGAGAAGGGTGGACTTCGATTGTTTTGTCTTTGAACCACAGCACCGGATTATCTCCGCAGATGATCCTGATATCTGGATGCAGTTCTTTCAGGTTCATATACTGTGTTGTCTTGCCGGTTCCGCTTGGGGCAGCCAACAGCCATGTTCTGCCGGACATGATAAAGGCAACACTGTGAAATATCATCCTGTCATATTTGATCAGTACATCTGATACAACAGGCGCAAGCATTTTCATTTCACCTGTCGAATTCCATTCTTCAGGTTGATATTCCCGCCTCATCAGCTCAAGATCTTCCTCTTTCAGGCATACGGCTTCCTGCTCAATTCCATGATTTAACGAATAACTCTTATTTTTGAAATATCCTGATGTTTTGGGAAATATAAATGAGAGTGTGATCCGGATCCCTGCAAAATTATATTGGTTT
>JAILLA010000019.1 GCA_024693325.1 Solobacterium sp. | reverse complement strand
AGTTCGAGCGGTGTTGTCTTGTTGATGGTTGCTGTAATATCAGCTGCTGTCAGAGTTACTTCACTTCCTGTGTACTCTTTATTAGTGATCTTAAACGTTGCTTTACTGATATCTTTGCCTGTTTCAAGAATATGGTAGAAGACTTCTGCCGTTCCAGTATAACTGCCTTTGCCTGTAACTGTGACCTTAATGACAGTTCCGGGTTCAACTTCTGCAGGAAGTTCATCACCGTCTTCTGTTGTATAGGTAATGTTCTTATCGTAGTCTGTTCCTGCTTTCAGTGTTTTACCATCTGTATCCTTCAGTACAGGTGCGCTCTTCCAGGAATTCGCTTTTGCGGAATATACCTTATCCTTGGCTGTGATGGTTACCAGATCCAGCGGTTTCGGATCGATGAAGAAGTCTCTTCTGACTGTACCCTTGTAGTTGCCTTTGAAAGTAATGGTTACTGTCGGCCATTTACTTACAGATTCATCCGTAACCTTCTTGTTATCTGCACATTTCAGTGTGTAGTCTGTACCGGCATTCAGTTCAGTACCGTTCCAGAATACATGCACTTCCGGGATCGTTCCGCCCTTGCAGTAAACAGCGTCATTAACATCAATATCAAATTCAGGATTACCCTCTTCATATATGACAGGAGTGATCTTGAATGTGACTTTCTTCGTACCGGTATAGTTGTTGATACCTTTAAGAGTGACTGTTGCTGTACCGGCATTCAGGTTCTTGGTATAACTGTCGATCACATAGTCTGTTCCTTCTGTCAGATCTTTTCCGTTATAGGAAACAAGATGTGCTGCAGGAGTGAATGTGATTTCTTCTCCTGTGTACGGATAACTCAGACCTGTTAATGCTTTGACTTTCTTGTCTGTGAGTGCAATACCTGTGATCTTGACAGTGACTGTACGTTCTCCGATATATTCGGAGCCGTCTCCCACCAGTGTTACCTTGAAGCTTCCGACTGCCCTGTCCTCAGGCTTGATATCTTTGATGGTGTAATTGTATCCTTCCTGCAGATCGGTCTTTCCATCCTTGACAGTAATGGCGTCGGCCACCTTCTCAGTGAAGTTCTCTTCTGTGAGGTCTTCATACTTAAGTGTTGCCGCCGTTACCTTCAGTTTGGATACCGGAACAGTTGTGCCCTTCGGCGCAACATATACTGTTACTTTCCGTTCCCCGCTGAAGTTGCCGTTTTCTTTTCCGATGACAGTAATAACTGCTTCATTGTTTTCATCACCTGTCAGGCGGTCCCAGCCTGTGTAATCTACGATATAGTCTGTCTTAGCCTTCAGTTTCTTTCCGTTGAAGTATACAACCGGAACAGGTGACAATATCTTTCCTGTTTCCTGAACGGTCAGCGCATCTACCGTTATGCTTTCATCAGACAATTCGATCGGATCGATCGCAAAGTATACAGTCTTGGAGCCTTTGTAGTTGCCCTTACTGTTGGATTTGAGGATGATCTGAGGTGCTTTCTTTGCACTGAATTCAGGGTCATCTTCTGTAAGCGTATATGCTTTCGTATTGTTCTTATAGGTGATCGTATAGTCTGTTTTAGGTGTCAGAAGCGTACCGTTGTCATATACTTCGATCTCCGGCTTGATCGCAGTACTTGTAAACTCATAAGATGATTCCAGATTTCTGATGATAATATCCTTCATCAGAACTGTGACACTGCACTGCGCAGTTTTATTGCCGTCTTCAGTTACCGCAGTGATCAATGCACTGCCTTCCTTGACACCTGTAATTCTGCCTTCACTGTCGACTGTAACGATCTCTTCATGATCCGAAGAATATGTCACTGCTTTGTTTGATGCATTCTCCGGTGTAAAGAGAACCTGAAGCTGACTTACTGCTTCTTCCGGAAGCTCAACAGTTTCTTCAGCAAACGCAATGCTTTGAACATGATGATAGATGATCTCGATCTCTTTGGATGCAGTGAATCCGCCGTCCTCCGATGTTGCTGTGATCGTTACGTGACCTTCTCCGACTGCTGTCACGACACCGTTTTCATCAACTGTCGCAATACTTGTATCACTGGACTTCCATGTCAGTCCTTTGTTCGTTGTATTCAGAGGTTCAAATGTGATCACGACTGCACTGGCACTGCCGAACTCGATCTCTGAAGGTGAAGCTTCATCATCTACTGTGATCCCTTCAGCATGAACTGTATAGACCGTAACAGTGCACTGAGCTGTGTATCCGCCGTCTTCCGTTGTCGCTGTGATCACAGCTGTACCTGCCGTAGTACCTGTAACGATGCCTTCATCATTGACAGACGCAATGCTTTCATTATCTGAAGACCAGAGGATCGTCTTGTTGCCGGCATTTTCCGGTACGACAGAAGCCTGTATTTTACCGGTATCACCTACAGCGACCCTCAGTTCTGTTGTGGTCATCGTGATTCCGGTAACAGGATTGATCACTGTCATGGTCTTGAAAGCTGTGAATCCTCCGTCTTCGGCAGTTACTGTGATCGTAACAGTCCCGACGCTGACACCTGTAACGACACCATTGCTGTCGACTGTCGCGATTCCGGTATCACTTGATTTCCATGTGACTCTCTTGTTTACCGCGTTCTCCGGTTCAAATACGGGATCGAGATCGACTGTATTGCCGACCGATACTGTATCAGCTGCCGGTGCGATGGAGATCCCTTCAGCATGTACTGCCCCTACTTTCACCGTGCAGGATTTGATTAATGTGCTGTTAGGGACTGACAGCGTGATGGTTGCTGTTCCTTCCGAGATACCGGTCACAACACCATTCTTGTCGACATATGCGATCTCCGGTCTATTGCTTTCCCAGATCAGATAATCTTCGGAATAGCTGCCCGGTGTTTTTGAATGTCCGATCGTTATACTTCCGCCAACACCGACACTGTATGAGGTTTTATCGATCGAAATGCTTTGAGCGGATCCTTCATAAATGATATTTGCTGTTTCCAGAGGTTCATTACCGGAATTAACAGTCTTATTCGCCCATTGATCTGAACCTCCGAAGAAATGGATCGTCATATGATCAGGACAATTTGTGAATGCGCCTGCATCGACTATAAATTTGTTATTTCCGTTAAACACATTTTCAGGTACTTCAAAATACAGTTCTTTCAGGCTGGTGCAGTCCTTGAAAAGATTTGAAGCGATCTTTGAGGCATATACATCATTGCCGTAATACCCTGTACTGAATTGTATAAATGAAACCTTCTTTAATGAACTGCATCCGGCAAAAGCACCCGTACCAAGTTCCCTGATACTTTCTGCGTCCACAGTTTCAAGACTCGTGCATCCTTCAAAAGCAGAACTGCCGATCGTTTTGATATGACTCAGATTGATATCCGTCAGGCTGACGCAGTTTTGGAATGTCTGCACCGGAATATATGTGAAATCAAGCGGCCAGACGACTTTTTTCAGATTCGTGCAGTTCTGGAATGTATAGCCCGCAAACCCTTCCGACATAGATTTTGGGAATTCCAGTGTTTCCAGACTGGTGCATTCAGCAAACACGCTTGCATACATATGATTCAGACTGTCAGGCAGAGATACATCTGTCAGACTTGTGCATTTATAAAATGCATTCTGATCAATTTCTGTTACACCTTCAGGGACAACGATGCTCTTCAAGCTGCTGCAGCCGGAAAATGTATATTGACCAAGCTTTGAGATATTCTGAGGCATTCTGACATTAACGAGTTTTTCGCAATTCTGGAATACCCTTTGACTAAGATTCGTTACACTGTCGGGAATAGAAATGTCCGTCAGGCTTTTGCACGTATCAAATGCGTTATCAGAAATCGTTGTTACACTGTCTGGAATTGACACGCTGACCAGATTATGGCAATTCAGGAAGGCTGCTCTTCCGATCGTCTTGATCCCGTCCGGAATCGTGACACTGGTCAGATAGTTTGCGTAATAGAATGCTCCATACGGCAATTCTTGTGTCCAGCCGAACTCAATATTTGCGCCGCTGCCAATCGGCCCTGCTGTTTTCAGACCTGTGCAGTTATAGAATGCCTGGTTGCCCATAGATGTAACGCTGCCGGGAACGATGACCTTTGTAAGATTGGTACTTTCGAAGAAAGCTTGATTTCCAATCTTAGTTACACTGTCCGGGATCACAATGTTGGTAAGAGGACACCTCTTAAAGGCATTCTGAGCGATCGTTTTTACGTTATTGCCGATCGTGATCTCAGTCAGGTTAGCGAATAACCCGGAAGTCATATACATATCGGAGAACGTATCGGTATACTCGATCTCGATATTCTTACCGCTTCCGACCGGTCCGGCAGTTTTCAGACTTGTGCATCCGGAAAAACCGGATATGGATTTAACACTTGAAGGAATGTTGATCTTTGCAAGACTTGAGCAGTTCTTGAAAGCATCCTGACCAATACTTATAACACTATCCGGAATTGATACTTCTGTAAGGCTGGTGCAGTTTTGGAACAGGAACAGGCTGATCTGGGTCACCCCGTTTGGAATCACAACACGATTCAGACTGGTGCATCCTAAGAATGCACTCTGACCGATCTCCGTTAAGCCTGCAGGAAGTGAAATGTTTTCAAGACTTGTACACTCCCTGAATATACTGCCATCCATTGTTGTTAATGTATCAGGCAGGTTGATATTTTTCAGACTTGCGCATGAAGAGAACGCCATATTTGCAATGGTCGTCAGGCCTTCATGCAATGTGACTGTTTCCAGTTTTGAATCATTTTCAAATGCCTGTCTGCCGATACTTTTTACACTGCCCGGAATCTCAACACTTATAATTGTTGAGTTGCCGTTGAACGCATAATCAGAGATGGCAGTGACTGTTTTACCATCGATCGTTGACGGGATGACAACTGCTGTATCAGTTCCACTGTACATTTTGATGGAAACAGTACCATCTGCATTATCAACAGTCGTAAACTGGGAAGGATCCGTTTCACCGGCAAACAGGATCGTTTCTTCAGCATCTTCCTGTTCCGGTTCACTTTCCTCAACAGGTTCTTCCTCTGAGACTTCTGCTGAAGGTTCTTCAATACTCTGAAGTTCCTGTTCCGCTGAATTTTCGTCTTCAACAGGCTCTTCATATGTTTCAATTTCCGGAACAGGTTCCGTTTCAGACGACGATTCTTCTTCCTGTTCTTCAATGACGCTTTCCGTCTCTACAGGAGTCTCTTCTTCTGAATACGCTTCTTCCTGTACGATCTCAGCTGTCGGTTCTTCCGTTATTTCAGGAACACTCTCCCCTTCAGCTGATACCGGCATGACCATGTTGTTGAAACACATGAAAAATGCCAAGATCATTGAAAAAATATGATTTGACTTATGTGACATAGAATCTCCTCCCAGCCAGTCTGAACAAGTAATATGGCTATCGGCTAAAACTGAAAACATTATAACAAACTATCTGAACAGCTAATATACTGCCCACCTCAAATCAGCCGGAAAATACTGCAGCATTGTCAAAATTTTTCATTCTTTATTCATTTGAAACACATGTGTTTTCTGCTGTAATTCCAGGTCCTTAACAGATAAAAAAGTCCCTGTTATGAACACAATGCTTTCATGAATCGGGACTTCTATGATCATGTTCTTGTTTTCCGGAAAACGATACTGGTTTATCCACAGATGAATTCTTTCATCCGGATCGCTGTGAGTGCATCGTCAATAGCTTCCGCAAGCGGATAAGGAGATTCCCCTTCTCCTGAGGCATACATCGCTGTGTCATACAGTATGGACGCGATCGCTGTTTCATCCTGGGCTAAAGAACAAAGCCCGAATACCGGCTGATACAATATCTGATCCCGGAAGCTGATCTGCGTGATCTCCCGTACTGTATGAAGATTAGGATTGGGATCGTCTGTTTCGATCGTACGATACATTACATGGATCAGATCAGTCTGTGCCTGGTTATTATCGTCCAGATAGCGGACGGTCTGGTCGGAGATCTCACCGCACGTTCCCTGAATGCGGAAATGTGAAGAACGTATCGGTGAACGATACTGTTCGGAATCAAAATCATAAACAGCACCTTTGTTTCCCTCATATGTAAACAATGCACTTGTTCTCTGTTTCGGTGAGACCCGCCTGTCAGTGATCCGTTCATACCTGGTCAATGTCTCTGCAGTCAGAAATGACCATTGTTTTGTCACAACATCAAACGGAGTTCCTGCCAGGATATCAAGGAAGTAACGGATCAGCGAAGCCGCATGATATTCATGAGCAAGTGACAAATACAGATGATCAGGCTTACCGATCAGATCTGTTTCCAGCAGTTTCTTTACTGCGGTATATTCCGGATATCTGCGGTACTGTTCTGCGATGACAAGTTTTCCGCCTGTTTTCATCAGCTGTTCCAATGTTTCTCTGTCAATGCCTGCAGGAGTTTCCTGCAGTACTGTATATCCCTTTTCCAGCCAGTGCATGCTTAATACAGCATTGACTTCCTTCTTTGCGGCAATAACGATCACATCAGGTTCAGCAGAATCTACTTCTTCTTCCGATACACATGCCGGAATATGATATGTTTCTGACATGTACTGCGCTTTTTCCTGTGTACGGCACAGCATCATGCATACTTCAAAATACTGAGGAAGTGCCTTTGCGATCCTGATATAATACAGTGATCTCCATCCTGAACCGATCATGGCAAAACGTACAGGCTGCTTCATTTTGTTTTACCTGCTCTTCTTTTCTGTTCCAGATGCATTTCAAACTGCTTTTCAAATTCACGTTCTTCTTCAGTGTTTTTACAGGGCAGTTTTACTGTCTGATCTGTCCATGAAGAGAGATAGGCCGCATTGGCGATCAGGAGCGAGTTTCTGCCTTCAGAACCAGGAACGATGTTCTTTCCTGTTCCGTTTATTTCATCCGAAAAAGCCTGCAGGACTATCAGATAAGGATTCTCAGGCTTCTCAAATTCCAGTGTTTTCCATGTACCGCCTGCTCTTGCAAAGCCATTCGGTGAAGTTCTGCGGTATTCGCTTTCCTCCATACCGAGTTCCTGTACCAGTTCACCGATCTTCAGAACTCCTTTTTCACAGACGATCTTTGCGTCCTCCATCATGATCTCAAGACGGTTGATGCCCGGTACTTCTCCGGTTGAAGAAATGAATGTTCCGGTTGCCCCGGATGCCCATTCCATATACATGGTCACATCATCCTCTACTTCAATGTCATGATATTTTCCTTCATGACAGAATGCATGAACGCTTTCAGGCATACCGCAGATCCACTGCAGAAGGTCCAGGTTATGAGGTGCCTGGTTGATCAGAAGTCCGCCCCCTTCACCATCCCATGTTGCCCGCCAGGAACCTGCATCATAATAAGCCTGTGTACGGTACCAGTCAGTCACTGTCCAGCTGACGCGTTTGATGGGACCGTATATCCCGCTTTGTACAAGTTCATGAAGTTTCTGATATACCGGGAATGTCCGCTGGTGGAAGATCATGCCATATGAACAATGATACTGTTCAGCTGCAGCTTCCATATTGGCAGCCTGCCTGCTGTACACTCCGGCAGGTTTATCACAGAGTACATGGATATGATTACTAAATGCCCTCAGTGCAATTGCTTCATGTGAGTAATGCGGTGTTGCAATGATCACAGCATCGATCTGTTCTTTTCCTGCTTCAATGGCTTCAAACAGAGCATCAGCACTCTGATATATCGGAAAGTCGTTAGGGAGCTTCTTACGGAATTCTTCTTTTACTCTTGTCAGAGCACACAGCTCCAGTCCATTGATCTTTCCTTCCAGCAGCATGTTTGCATATCTGCTTCCCATCATGCCGACACCGATCACAGCTGTTCTCATACACACCTCCAGTAATAGGTCATTCCTTAAAATCATTATATGTAATTACAAATTAAAGGGTGATTATCTGACTCTTATTTTGTTTTCAAATCATCCTGGCAGAAGAAAAGTCCTGGTCAATACACCCGTAATATGTATTGTCCAAGACTTAGTTATTTATTCTAAAAAATATTTTTAGTTATTCCACTTTTGTTAATCGCTCTTTCAGAGACGTTCTTCTGATATGACGTTCTGTTGTTTCGATCCCCTTTTCAAACGCGTACTTTTCTCCGATCAGCACCAGTGACTGACGGGCTCTTGTAACACCCGTATAGATCAGTTTTCTCTGCAGCATGATCGTATGCTGTGAAGTGATCGGGAATACGACTATCGGATATTCCGAGCCCTGTGACTTATGGACCGAGATGCAGTATGCCAGGGTAATGTTGCCTACGTTCTCGGGGGTATATTCCACATAGATATCCTCGAACCGCACGATCAGGACATGCTGGTGGTTTTCCGTTTCGTTGGGCAGCAGGATCTCTTCCAGGATACCGATATCACCGTTGAATACATCATCATCCGGCTGGTTCTTGAGCTGCAGGATCTTGTCGCCTACCCGGAATGCCATATATCCGTATTTAAACTGACGTTTTCCAAAGCCTGCCGGATTGAACGCCTCCTGCAGGGCGTTGTTCAGGACGTCAATACCTGCTGATCCGCCGTACATCGGTGCCAGTACCTGGATCTGATCAATGTCATAGCCTTTGCTGATGGCATTCTGAACGATGGAAACAACGCCGTCCCTGATCTGGTACTTTTCAGCTTCCAGGAACACGACATCATTGCTGAAGGCTGACAGATCCGCGTACCCCTCGGAGATCTGATGGGCCAGTCCGATGACATCACTGCCCTCTTTCTGCCGGTAGATGTGGTTCAGCCTGATCAGGGGGAAACGCTCTGATTCAATGAGATCCCTCAGCACACAGCCGCAGGATACGCTGGGAAGCTGGTCTTCGTCACCGATGACACAGATCTTCTTGACACGTTTAGATGCCTTCAGCAAATTCCAGAACAGCCAGTTATCGACCATGGAAAACTCATCGATGATCACAAGGTCTGCCAGCAGCGGCTCGTCTTCATTGACACCGAATGTATTTGTTTCCAGATCCCACTTCAACAGCGCATGGATCGTTGAACTGTCTGTATCAGTCAGCTGCGAAAGACGTTTTGCGGCTCTTCCCGTAGGTGCCGCACAGACAACAGTGCTTCCCTGAAACATCATCCTGAACAGCGTCACAAGCGCCCTGACAACAGTCGTCTTACCGGTACCGGGACCGCCTGTAATGATGGTGAACGGATTGGTAAAGAAAGCCATGATCGCGTCTCTCTGGCTCTGGTCATAAGTGATCTGGATATCCTGTTCGAGTGAACCGAGATAGCTTTCAAGGATATCCATGTCAGGTTCATCAATGTAGCTGAACGGGAAGTTCTTCAGGAATGAAGCGATCCCTTCTTCCGCGTCATACTGTGACACCGGAAAGACACGGTCTTCTTCCTGGACGATCCGTCTGTTGATAAGAGCCTGATGGAAGATATCCTCATATTCACAGGACAGACCGGCAGTCTTTTTCATAAACGTATCATGCAGTGTTTCCTCATCCACCCAGCTGTCTCCGCTGGACGTGCACAGATCCATGCACAAGGAAACAAGATACGCGTACAGTCTTCGGTCATCGTCTTCCCGGAAGCCGAGACTCATGGCGATCTTGTCGGCAGTCGCAAAACCGAAGCCGTCACACTCATCGATCACCCTGTACGGGTTTTCTTTAAGCTTGCTGAGGGCTTCTTTGCCATATGCCTTGTTCAGTCTCACAAGGTTCCTGATGCCGATCCCGTGTACATTCAGGAACTGCACCAGTTCATTCATACCGTCATCATCACGGATGATCCCTTCATAGATCACACGCCGCTTCTCTTCGGACAGCTCTTTGATCCTTCTCAGGATATCCGGATCGTCCTTGATCAGATCAAGGCAGTCTTCACCAAGTTCATCAACCACCTTTTCCGCTGTCTTTTTGCCGATGCCGGGAAACTGTACGCCGGACAGATAACGAATGATGCCTTCGCGTTCATTCGGCAAAGGCTTCTCATAGGATTCCATGGCAAACTGCATCCCGTATCTGGGATGCTCGACATAATGTCCGGTGATATTGTAAAGAATATCAAGGTCGACAGCCGGGAACAGACCGGTCACGGTAATGATCTTTTCTGTCTCATTGTGCAGACGAAAACGCATCACCGTATACATGGTGGTGTCGTTCCTGAATATAATATGAACAGCTTTTCCGAGGATCGTTACGGATTCATATTCAGACATGTTTCTGTCCTTCTGTACGGATCATTTCCATGAGGTCCGTACTGCCCTGATATACGTTATCGATCGTTCCGCCGCCAAGCATCATGTCATCCCTGTAGAATACAGCCTGCTGACCGGGTGTAACGGAACGTACTTTCTGCGGGTATCTGACGATGGCGGTATGCTCATCGATCATTTCAACATTGACGGGATTGTCTGCCTGCCGGTATCTGAATTTCGCGTTCATGTCTTCTGACAGAGGTTCATCCGTCAGAAGATTGATGCCTGATACCAGGCATGCGTCCGTGTAAAGCAGGTCCTGATGTTCCTGATCTGTCACATACAGGACATTTGTTTCAACGTCCTTGCCGATCACATAGTACGGTCCGCTTCCGCCGATATCCAGGCCTTTTCTCTGACCGACTGTGTAATACAGGACGCCTTTATGTTCACCGACCTGTGTCTGTGTCGGCAGGTTATATATAATGCCCGGTTTCATTGGGAGGTAATTGCTGAGGAACTGTCTGAACTGACGCTCCCCGATAAAGCAGATACCTGTACTGTCCTTCTTTTCGGCAACGGGAAGATCCAGCTTTTCGGCGATCACGCGCACCTCAGGTTTTGTGATGCTGCCAAGCGGAAACAGTACATGGTCCAGCACTTCTTTTCTGACCTGCGCAAGGAAATAAGACTGGTCCTTGTTTCTGTCATCAGCCTTGAGTATTACAGAATGGCCGTGATATGAACCCATCTTTGCGTAATGACCGGTAGCGACCGTATCAAAGCCCTGGCTGTCACGGAACTCCAGGAAACTGTCGAATTTGATATATCTGTTGCACAGGATATCCGGATTGGGCGTCCTTCCCTTCCTGTAATCATCCAGGAAACGTTCAAAGACGTTCTTCCAGTATTCCTGGACAAAGTCCACTCTCAGCAATGGCAGTCCGAGCGCATCTGCTGTCCGTTTCGCATCCATGTAGTCCTGTTCCTGGGAACAGACGGGATCGTCAAGTGTCGGATTTCCGAGAATATCATCGTTTGTCAGGGAATCCCAGTTGCGCATAAAAGCACAGGTGACGTCATATCCCTGTTCTTTGAGAAGCCATGCGGCTACGGCGCTGTCAACGCCTCCCGATAAACCTACCATTACTTTTCTGCTCATGTGTTCCCCCTACTGTAAAAAACGGATCGCTCCGTTTTATTTTAATCTGCTTCTGATTTTTCTTCACGTACTTTTCCGCACCCGTCAAAGGATACGCATGTCAGCGGACAAGACCTGTCCGCTACATTGCGGAGCTCCTCAGGGACGAACATCGTGATCTCTTCCGCGTCGTATCCGACCTGGAAGTTTTTCTCATTCAGAATGATCGGGCGTTTCAGAACGCTCGGATTATGTTTGACAAATGTGATGAGCTGATCCAGGGTCATGGAATCGATATCGATATTGTTTTCCTGGATGACTTTGGAGCGCTTGGAGATAATATCATCCGTACCGTTCTCGCTCCTGATCAGCAGATGCTTGATCTCACTGTCATTCAGAAGCGTCTTAAAAATATTCTTCTCTATATACGGAAGATCTTTATCTTTCAGCCACTGTTTAACCTTTCGGCAGCTTGCGCAGCCGGGTGAAGTATAAATAACGATCATAGGAACCTCTACGGAATCAGTATATCATGTGCGTCAATATCTTTCGGGTCACTCAGGATATCTGTTTCCGTTCTTCTCAGACTTTTTTTGAAAGCAGCTGCAGGTATTTTTCACATCGTTTCATCTGTTTTGAAACGATACGGGCATCGTGATCCAGTTCATATTCATCACCATTAACGAATATGACTGTACACTTACCGTTCCCCCTGCTTCTGCATTTCAGGATCTCATTGCTGCAAAGCCAGATACAGGCAGGATCATCCGGTGATAAAAGCGGGAAAAAGATCCTTCCGGAAGATCCGGAAATCAGTACAGGCGTCTTCTGTCTGGTATGCATGATCAGTCTGAAGGCATCCTGTCTGCCTTTCAACGTGCTTCCATGCCTCAGGCAGAAGCGTTCCAGAAGTTCCGGGGCAGTGCACGGAACAGTAACTGTGCTCCGGTCCCTCAGCAGGCATTCCGCCTGGGTATCCGTGTTGTTTCTGATCAGCAGTACCTGGGATGGATTGATCAGCGCTTCTTCGTACATCCTTCGCACCCTCCGGCATCCTGCATCTGTCTGGCTGTCTGCTGCATAACACCGTATGTATCGACTGCCTGGACCGATACGGATACCTTTGCGTCATGTTCGAGAAATGCGGCTCCGGTCATACTGATCAGCGGCTTAACATCACCGAAATGTTTCAGCAGGACCTCCCTGACATCAGGAATGTCAGACCGGTCTGTCAGACAGACATCAAGCCTGATCACGCTGTCAGAGCGGTTGTTCGTCTCTTTCAGCAGCAAATCCATCAGATGCAGCGTGCGTTCCGTCTGTTCTTTCGCGCTCACTGAGGGATCATATCCCGACAGCATCGAAGCGTCCAATGCTGTCATAAAAATGAAATCTCCCAGCCTGATGGCGGGAGAACCTGTTGCTTCTTCTGAGATCAGCGGGCTGCTGATCACTTCCTGTAAGATCATTGACTGTTCTCCTCATAAAACGGCTCATCCCAGATGCTGTCATCGATCACGTTGTCCGATTCATCATAAAAACGATAATACCGTTCTTCCAAGTATTTCATGTTCTCTTCGTAATGTTTGGCATTCATCAGATAGAACAGGTAGATGCCTGCTGCGGCAAATCCTGCCATCGTGATTACCGACATAAAATCACTGACTGACTCAATCATATATACGCTTCTTTCACGTTTATTATACCAATGATCCTCCGGTCAGAAAATCCTCGCCTTTGATCACTTCCGTTAGGGACAGTCCCGGGAACCCCAGCTGGTCCAGCACCTGGTACAGTACCAGGGCCACGCAGTTTGAAAGGTTCAGGCTTCTTGCGTTGGCTTTCATAGGGATCCTCATGCAGCGGTCGAGATTGTTCCGCAGGATCGCTTTATCGATACCGGTGCTCTCTTTGCCGAAAACGATATAGATATCCCCTTCTGCTTTTGTGTAGTCAAAGGATGAAGGCGTGCGGCTGCCATAGCGTGTCACATACCAGAAATCACCTTTGTTCTCTGCCGTGAAGGCATCCCAGTCATGCCAGATCCGGTATGTGACCTGACCGGCGTAATCCATGCCGGCACGTCTGAGATGGGCATCGTCCATATAGAAGCCGAGCGGTTCGATCAGATCGAGCACACAGTCAAATGCCATGCAGGTACGCATGATATTGCCGGTGTTTGCGGGGATCTCAGGCTCATAGAGGACCACGTGGATCATGCTGTTTTCCTCTCAGGCAGGAACCACAGCAGACCTGCTGTGACAGCCAGGAGGCCGAAGAATCCGATCACGATGCGCATTACGAGATCGTAGAAGAACTGTTCCGGCACCATCCTGATCAGGAGTTCCGTACGCGGATCCAGCAGATACAGGTCATTATCAAAGAATACTTCATGGAACTGGATCCAGAATGCATTGAAATCAATGGCTGCCCATATCGTCAGGGCTGATATCAAAGCAAGGATCAGGATGACCCCGGCCTGGAAACCAAACTTCATGAGCGCCCGTTTCTGTTCAGCGCCATACAGTACGGCACAAAGCAGTGCAGCGCCGAGAGCTGCGGCAACCGTCCGGAATGTCATGGCATTCTGGTACAGTTTCTTGACATCGTCCATATGCAGTGTCTCACGCATATCGAACACTTCACGTTCCTTCCCGTCAACAACAGCGGTTACGATCAGGTCATCGCGTTCATCCTTGAGATATGCGAGGAGTACATCTGTGGTATGCTCAAGATCTTCATCACTCATCTGCATGTACTCGGCCGTACCGTTCTTTGCATATTCTTTTGTATAGAATCCGCGGTCAAAGCACAGTACATCCACAACTGTCAGAAGACCTGCCAGTGTCAGCAGAAAGAATGCTGCTGCCGCAATAAACTTATTTCCTCTCATCCATCCATGCCTCCAGCTTCCTGATCGCCTTGCCGCGATGGGAAATGCTGTTCTTTTCCTCATCTGTCATTTCCGCCATCGTCTTATGAAACGGTGGATACCAGATGATCGGGTCATATCCGAACCCGTTGTTTCCTCTTGGTTCATATGCGATCTCGCATTCGACCGTGTCTTCAAATACTGCAGGTTCCCTGCCAGGAGCAGTCCAAGCGATCGCGCAGACATATCTGCAGGTCCTGTTTTCAATGCCCTTCATCTTTTCCAGGATCACCTGGTTCTTATAGCTGTAAGGTGTATCATGTCCGAGATACCTCGCACTGTGTACGCCCGGCTGCCTGTCAAACGCATCGATCTCCAGACCGGAGTCATCTGAGATCGCTTCGATCCCGTAATAGTCTGTTACGGACTGTGCCTTGATCACTGCGTTTTCAGCAAATGTTGTACCGTTTTCTTCGATCTCGGGCATATCTTTCAGATCAGCCAGTGATTTTACCGTATATCCTTCCGGTTCAAGCATGGAACGGAATTCACGGATCTTTCCCTGATTCGTGCTGGCTACCACGATTACTTTTTCTTCTGTGTTTTTCATGGCTACCATTATATCGCAGTTAAAGTAGTTATGAATATCCGATACAGATCATTCTTGAATTTTCGTAAATTTATGATTGAATTTCAGATAAGTCTGTGTAATAATACTAAGTGCTGTTGGGATATAGCCAAGCGGTAAGGCAACTGGCTCTGAACCAGTCATTTCGGGAGTTCGAATCTCTCTATCCCAGCCTGTCAGACCTCTATCCGAACAGGAATCTGCTCACTCTGTGTGACGCGATTCTAGGCCGTTAGAGGCCTTTTCTTTTTGGTTGACCTGTTGGCCATCTTTCAGCAGAATCGCTCTGAGGCTGTCTGATTCGTAACCGTACACGAAAAAAATTGCTCCCCGCCAAAGCGAGGAGCAACAAAGGAGAGAATGCCTGGGAGCGGCTTTACTTGTGATGATCGATGATACTGTTCTGAAGGTCGTCCCTGACCTTCCTGAGCTCTGAGATTCCATTACCATCGATCATGTGGTTTGTTATCGCATTGAGTGAGCGCAGAATCAGCTTGTCCGTCTGTTTGCGCTCAGCTCGGTCATCTTCGAGGTTTTTGATTCGCCGCTCATGATCGTCAATCTGATCGAACGGCCTTCTGACTGTGCGGATCAAGGCAATGATCGCCGCGATCCCGCCGACAAGCCAAAATAATACATTTAGATTGATGTTGTAGTCCATAGCGATCTTACTCCTTCTTATTGGTCTGATAACCGAAGTAGAAGGTCATGATCGCAATCAGTACCTGCATAAAGTTCTGCGGGATATCCTGCCCAGTGATGACCAGATAGCACAAACAGAACATCATCATGATGGTGATGATCGACTTCACATCGATCAGCTTCGCGAGCTGTCCGCTCACTGTCTTGGTTTCTTTGTCTTCCATATCGCTGTCCTCCTGTGGCACTACCGGAATAATAGGCTGAATATCTGTCTGTGGTGCTTCGTCCTGTGGCTCCTGCGGCCCGCTGATCGGCAGGATGATCTGATCATCATCTGCAGTCTGCACAGGCTCTGAAGGCTTCTCTGATGCTGTGTCAGCCTTCGCATGATAGAAGGCCCATGCATTCACGATCTTCCTTTTTTCAGCTGTGCCATAGATGACTTTATATCCTTGCTGAAGGCAGACGCTTCCGCCGCCGTCATTGAATACAAGATCCTGCACTCCGCTGATGTTTGCCTTGACCCAGTCACGGATCTGATTCGGTGTCAGATTTCCCTGTGTGATCATGTTGACGAATCGGTCAGCCGTCCGGATCAGCACAGACTGCACACAGGAGAGCGTCCTGCGGTCCGTTCTGCTCGGACTGACATATTCACAGTCCTGTCCGTTGTGCATCAGCACCAGAGCCGGAGAGCCGGCACACTGGCACTGCTCCGGTGTGTACCAGAAATTAGAGTCAAGTCCGACCTCAGTCCTGCCGTCATTCATGACAGCATAGTAGATGAATTTCCCCTGCCTAGGGACCTCCCACTCACTATGCCCGCACCGCACACCGTAGGCTTCGCCATAGGTCGCCTCAGTGCTGTGGTTATTGAAAAAGCCGGCATTCAGCTTCCCATCATAGATGTAGTGCGGATTATCGATCTTGTCGATCGTCTGCGGCACCTCGGAGCTGATAAGTGTCAGACCGTCGCCGTCCGGTGCTCCAGTGAGCACCACCGGCACACCGTCAATCTCTGCCTTGATTTCTTCCCATGAGCCAATATTCATACGCTCGTCCCCCCATGTCTTTAATCGGAATCCTCCGAGTGCCTGGTTAAAATCCAGATAGTCGACAGCACAGACGTATCTGTTGCCTGACTGCGACTGTCCGACTGCCTGTCCATTCCAGTACATTGCCACATGGCTCTGTGGTGTATAGCCGTATGTGGATGGCCAGATCACCATGTCACCATCGCGGAAGCTTCCGGCAGGTACTGCATCGTAATATGCCAGGATACCGGACTGATGCCGAAGATCCCATACATCCTGCACATAGCCTGTCCGCGAGCAATGGATGACTGAAAGCGGCACTCCGTTGCTGTTGGCTTGCTCTGCCATGTAGTCCCAACACTGGAAAGGATTGTATGATGGGAAGCCATGGTCTAAATCAAAAGACCGGCCGATAGTTCGCCGGTAAAAATCTGCTGGAGTCCTGTCCATGGTGTCCTCCTTCTGATGATAAAAGGACAGCCATCTCTGACTGCCCTTGTTGTTTGTTAAACGAAGAAAGCACACCATTTACAGTGTGCTTTCGTTCTACGCTTCTGCGCCATTGTAATTGCGGCTCACGGAATCGAACCGTGATTTAATGCCAGTAGTGCTGTGCCTTGCTGAGAACCAACAACCGCTTTACTATTCCCTTTTAACACGTTCCAACACGTTTCTAACGCATCTGCGTGTTAAACACACATATTCTAACGCATCTGCGTGTTAGTTAAACAACGTCACACAGGCACGGAGAGTGATCGGTTCTCCGTGTTTGCCCTGTGCAGTTGCCCAAGCACGTCCTGTATGGACTGCGTTGGTTCCGCTATAAACACCGATCGAAATTCACGGCTTTTTGACATCCACGGATGTCCTTTCAAGGGATTTGCCCTCTCGGTGTTAAAGACTTAAAGTTCCCTTTTACTGTGAATAAACAGCAATGTATCTGTACGTTGTGTCTGCAAGCAATCCATACGTTGACGAAGTACCGCCTGCTGTTCTGTAACTAATCAGCGTGTTGCTTATCCATCTAAGTGATGTTGTCGAAGTACCTGTTGCGTTTGCTGACGAATAACTATTAGCGGCGATCGACCTTGTACTTGAGTATGATGTTGCTGACGTAGTGCTGTTTTTATATAGCAACTGAACAGTGCCTTGATTCGCCGCTCCGCTCGTCCCATACGTTGGTGCTAGTGTTGTGTTTGCCTTTGTAATGCAATACTGACCGACAGCATACCTCGTCATTGAGTTATACCATCCACTGACCGCAGAGTTATAGCATCCACCCTCAACGAAAATCATCAGCGCAATCGGATAACCCGTGCCTGTGTATGGTACTGTCACAGTGCCGTTAGTGCTTGTGGTTGACGGTGTTGTGAACGTGCCAGTCACAAAGTTGGATGCACCACCGCTTGCAGAATTGATAGTTATCGCTCCTTCCATCATCCAGTTTGCACCACCGACAGTTTGTGCTTGCGAAGTCGGTGTGATTACTGTGTTAGCAGGAACGGCATTGAAAGTGAACTCTCCTGTGCTGAAACGTGACATCGGATAAACAACTCCACCATTGTTGGCATTGAGGACCCCTTCGACACTCCATTTTCGTTCCCCATCCTCGTCAAAATAGTACTGTCCAATGTCACCGCTCATCTCTGTCAACTGAGGAATTACACCTGTAATCTTTTCACCATTCACATATGCCGTTGCACCTTCTAGGAGTGAATACTGGCTTGCGTTTGCATCCGATGTATCAACAAATCGTGCAGTACCCCCGCCTGTTTGCGGAAGATCGACCGCAGGGACATCACTATAGGATGCTCCCATCAATGTGATGTTCTTCGCCATAGGTCACCCCTTAAGAAATACTGAGAATCTTTGTTGTGCTGTCCTGTGATATGGTAGGCATCGAAAGTGAGCCGTTTACACCAAGAATGCTTTTGCCACTCAAAATATTGGATGCAATGCAATCAGTAACATTTGTCAGCGATACCGTGCCGCCTGTGGTATACCCTGCGGGGATGTTGACTGTTCCTGTTTTTGTTCCAATCGTGCCGCCTGTGTTACCATTGTTCGGCATACTTCCATTAATGCTACCACTTGCACCGTATGCAGTTTTCCCTGTCAGAACATCTGAGGCGGATATATCAGCACTGGCAGTATCAAAGAATTTCGCAGTACCGCCGCCGCTTTTAGGGATGTTGACCTCCGGCACATTTGCATAGGTCACACCATTGATAATTACATTCTGTGCCATTTTTTTCTCCTTAACTAACGGTCAGTGCTGAACCGTTCCACGTAATAAGACCATAATTTGAAGGGATAGGATTGATCGTCACATTGTCTTGCATCATAAGATCAGCCGTGCTTAATGTCTGAATATTTGCAGATGGTGTTACTTCATATGCACCGACATAGTAATCGAATTCTTTTACTTTCAGCACTGTGAAAGGATTGCCATCTAACTGTGAAGTAATAGAGCATTGACCGTCTAAATAGTTTACTATTTTGCAAAATCCATCAAGGACTATTGTGTCATTAGTATTCATTGTCAATCCCTGCCACTTTCACACTGCATTCGTATATGTTTGATCTTCCTCTTACACCGTCTATCGTTTTCCAGTCAAGCATTACTTGTGCAGGACTGTTTGTGGTCAATGATAAGGTATCTGATTGAGTAAGAGTAAAACCTAATCCGCCGTTGGAAATTACGCTATCACGCAATGTCTTCTGTACGATAATCTGCCCTCTTTGTTTAATAAGCATATAACAAGCACTTATTCTGTTAGGCTGGATTTCCTTGAAGGTAAATATTAATGTTGGAGTTGTCCCTCTGATAATTTCCATAATTATTCCTCAGATTCTACGGTCACAGGTACAAGGATGATATTGCCATCAGCATCCTTTTCGATCCTGTGCGTAACTTCTCCGCCTGCGCCGCTGAGTCTGACCCATCCGTCAATTTTGCCCGGAGAAAGGGTTGTGTATTCTCGACCGCCGTCATATCTGACATAGTCCAGTGTGCCGTCCTTGTCGATATCATAGAGAACTGTCTCACCCTTTTTGGTGCTGTGTCCGCTCTTCCACACCACAATGCCCTGTGCTTCAAGGATTGCGATCCTTGCTTCAAGGTCCGCCAGTTTGTCCATGACATCAATCTGATGGATGTCTTCTGCGTGTTCATCGCACATATTCAGAAGGGTTACACGCTCCTCTGCTGTGATCTTGCCACAGGCATACATGGTTTCGATTTTGGTCTCCATGTCATCTGCGTTGTAGTTGCCGAGATTGATAGCGTTTCTGTAAATTTCAAAGATAGTCATTTTTATCTCCCTTCCTTAGAGTGAAGCCACTGCTGTGGCGATGGCATTGTCGATATAGGTTTTCAAATCAACATAGTAGGTTATTGTGAGATTTCCGCAATTACACGTAAAGCTGTTTCCTTGCAGAAGCGTGTCCACTTCTGTCGGTGTCAGCTGATATGTAACAGGGTTCGCAAGTGCTGACCCATCTGAAGCCAGTGTGGAAGTAAGCACACCTGTGGTTACATCCAATGTACCGCCGTATACTGTGCCTGCAACAGTTGACCAGTTGAATGCGTATGTTGTTCCTGTTCCGCTTTCTACTATAGCGTAATCATAATCAAGCAGTGTTTTCCCTGACGGAAGTCCAGTTGTTCTATATAGTACCTTGATAATGCCGTCTGCATCTGTGGTAAATGTTCTGTTATTGCCCTGCCATACGCCCGCATTGCCTGTTGTCGGTGAAGTAGAATTTGCGGAAACGAAAACATTAGCCGCCCCACCTGATGCAAGAGGTAAATTTGTGACTGCTACATATGTTGTATTTGGTTTACCGCTCAACAGCTTTGTTTTTATCGAAGTGTTAGCATCGGAGAATACGGTCTTGTCAAAAGGATAAGCACTATATCCGACAATATTGCACCCAGTCCATCCGCTTGCTTTATAGTCAATCTGTGCAAGCAAATTAACCACAGGAATGCCATCAGCACCGTCAATAATGGTCAAAGGATTACTTGCACCTACTGTGCTAACAATTCCAAGTGCCTGTGCTTTCCGCGCTGATTCCTCTGCTTCTCTTGCGGCTTGCTGAGCGCCGTCAATGTATGCAGGGAGCTCTGTCTCGGATACATCCACATCATCAGCCAGACCAGCTGTCTCGACAACAAGCAAGAAGTTCGCGCTTCCGATCCTGTCAGTCCCTGACTTCAGTACGATCTCGGTCTCGACGACACCCTTGACAGCTGTCATCTGCGTCTGTACCGGCACTGTGACCACTGATCCGGAGACACTCCCGCCGATGTCTGTGACCTTGTAAGAGAATCCTTTTTTGTCTGGCTTTGTGCCTTCGATATAAACATCATAGCCTGACGCTCCGACATCATAAGCAATCCCGCCATCTGTAAGAGTGACAGCCAGTGTCCTGAGCACATTATCGAGCTGAGAGCACCAGACAGTCTGCTTCTTCCGATATGTCGGATTCAGGTCCAAAGTTATTGTATTCGCATTGATTGCCATACTAGCCTCCTATCTCAAAGCACTGCATAGAGTGCATAATAAACATCATATGATGCTGATGATGGTTTTAACGTGATGCTGTCTGCCCCATTTGTGATCGTCACACCGGCATTCGTTGACGAAGCCAGATACTGACGTTGAAAGCCGCCATCCTCAGATCGAGCGATCTGAATCGCACGGAAGCCCCTGATCGCTCCGGAACTGATCGTGATCTCGCGAGTAAAAAGCAAATAGATCTGATAGACAGATACATCCAAAACTTTAGAATCTCCGATGTCTCCTGAGAGATAACCGCTTTCTACCAGTGTCATTCCTGAGGACGCTGGTGTCTCTGCTCCGGATCTTCCGAAGACCATACCGACATTGTTCATATAACATCTCCTGCGACTGACGTGACCTGTTCCTGGATGTACTGGATGCCGCCAAATGTATGATTCAGCACATATGACTCGATGGTCGTACCATCTTCTGCCTCAAATGTGATCGCATCGCCGGCTTCCAGATACGGGAGACCTCTCAGAGCCATTTCCATCGGCGTAAAATTCACATACGGAACATGAGGCACAAAGAGCTTCCGAATCACAAACTCGACGATTGATGTTACGTCCTTATACATACCGCCGAGAGTGTACTGTGTACCATCCTCGGTGTAATAGAAGTTTCCTTGATAGATATAAAAGAATCGCGGGTCCATGTAATCGCTTAGTGATGCGAGCTTCTTAGCACGGAAGTCCATCGACTCGAGAATCTTGTTCCCGCTGAGGTCATACACGGATGGATTGTCGCTGATGCGGATGCTCCCGCTTTCAACCTGCTCGGTGTATGGATTCGTAAACGTGTACTTGATCGTACCGATCGGCAGGACGTTGTACTCATCCCACCATACACTACCGTCCACATCTGATGCTGTGATTGAGTACGGGCTGGAATTGTCCAGTGTTTCCATGGATATGGTCCCGTCTCTTTCGGAATGAATAAATGCACCATTCAGCTCCGCCCAACCATCAAGCAAGTCTCTGAGTGAATATGCGTTTCCATATCCGTACATTGAGCCGTAGTACCATTTATCCTTGGAAGCACTTCCTTTCCCGCCATACATAAACACATTTTCAATCTGAAGTGTTGCCTGGATTGGGATCATGTGCAGGGTGTCTTTTCCGTCCCAGTCTGGATCTTCCGGATACCGTACACTTTTCATGGTGTATGTGTTCATGGATGCGTCCACTTGATAATTGCCTGTTTGAATCATTTCAAGTGTCTGCCAGCTGAAGCCAGATGCATACCGATTGGCTGAACTGCCTTTTCTGAATTGCACTTGAGTCGTGTGGCCAATAGCGTATAGCTTACAGCCTGCAAGATCGTCATTTGCGCCATAGAAACTTGGTGCAAATCGGTTGGTGACAGCCGGAATCGGTTTGTAACCTGTCACGTAATAGCTTGGTGTTGATCCGGAAAACACAAGCAACGGCATGAATAGATAAAGCATGACCGTCCGAAGTGCTTCCTCGTTTGATTCAAACACCTTTTTCCCGTTCGCATTGTACGTCAGGTCGTATCCGTTCGCATCCAGCCAGTTCGCGACAGCCATGCCGACCTCGTCATTAGTGACTGTTCCTGTTATCTGATGTTGGTATCTGTAACCGATGTAGTTCGGGAAGCTGACACCGTATCCATATGCTGATGGTGCTACATCCTCATTCTCGTCCATCGGAATAAAATGATACGGAATTCCATTTGAATCATACAGTAATAATAAGTCAAACGGACTACCTACCCCGCCCTGGCTTTCATGCTCAACCAGTCCTGATGTGTCGTCAGATGCATACGCAAGTAGCGCATCAATGCATACCCAGATGTTTTGCGATGAAAGAGAACCCTGAACAAAATTCGGAATATTCTCGATATACGCTAGCAGTGAGTATCCTGTGACTTTCCTGTGTGTCATGTTCCGATGATCGCGCGGGCATGAATCTACAATAAAAGTGCCATACGGAATCGATACAGACTCATCGCCGCGCGTGAACTCCATAGAGCACTCAATAGTCATCCCTATGATATTCTGCACACCAACAGTCTCAAACTCGATTACAGAGGCTTCTGCACACCCGAAGCGAAAGGTCTGCTCTGAGCAGACAGACTCTGTAAATTTTACAGACTCAAACACAATGTCCTCATTTGTAAGATCAGAGAGTTCTCCATTTGGGAAATGAACTCTGAAATTCTTTGTGGTGCTGTCAGATTTGACGATTTCCTGCTCTCGCGCTGTCAGACTGATCATCGTTCTTCCACCTTTACCGTAAATTTACACATCTCAGGCACACCTGCATACTGTGCTTGCATAGCCGGCTCAATCGTAATAAACACATCCAGGATCTCGACTCTGAGCTTGTTGTTGATGTACAGACTCACAGTGTGATAACCGTCCTGCTTGGTGCTTTCCAGTGTCGTCAAAAAGGTCTCATACATCTGCCTATTAATGAACTTAATTTCAAATGATCCGGACACCTTTGAACGGTAAATCACTCTGTGCTGAATCCCATTTGCGTCTGTCCATGACCTGTATGAGTCCTGGCTGTTGACCTGGTAAGATTCTGAAATGATAAAAGGAGTGTAGTCTGTCTGTAATACTTGGAATAACATCAGAATCCACTCCTTCCTGTTGATTTGATATATTGGCTGTTCTGCCCTCTAACAAGCTTGAAGACTCCAGCCGCATCGCCCTGGAGGACCACATTGACCGCCACAGGAGTTCCTGCCGCGCCGATCAGGCTGTCCAGTCTGCCGGTGATCGGAGAATAGTCCGCCGCCGTAGTCTGCGGAGCCATAGCTCCCGCAGTCGCATTGATGGCATTCTCGACTCTCCAAGTGTTATCGGCAATGCCGTCGGCCATCATCTGCATCATGTCAGGCATGAACGTGTGAAAGTTGCTGAGCGGACCCATATCAGGCTCTGAGAAGCCGATAAAGTTCTTGATGGTGGTGGCAACACCGCTGATCGCATCCGCGATCGGATTGTCAGTGATGCCCTTGATCATCTCTTTGATGATGTCAGCACCCCAGTTATACGCTTTGCTCGGCAAGGATGTAATGAAGTCGATGGCTTCATTCCATCCATTAACTATGGCATCCTTGATGTTTCCCATCGTTTCCGTGACAGAGTCGAGCATATTGTTGAACGCTGTCTTAATGGTCTGCCACAGCTGGGATGCTTTTTCTTTGATGGTATCCCAGTTCTGGTACAGTAACACACCTGCGGCAACTACTGCGGCAATGACGGCAATCACTCCGCCGATCGTGCCGATCAGCGTCATAGTGCCAACACTTAGAGCGGCCGCCGCTCCTGTTATAAGTGATATCAGTGACAGGACCGGACTGATTGCCGCAACCAGTCCAAGAATGACCAGAATAAAGGCCTGAGTGCCTCCGGACAGATTGCCGAACCATGTCAGCAGACTGCTGAGCAGTCCCGCAAGCTTTTCGAGTGCCGGCACCAGTGTAGTCGCCAAGCTTGCACCGGCTTCCAGGAAGCTCTGTGATGCTGTGGCTTTGAGCCTATCCATTGCATCATTGAACTGATTGGCACTGTCCAGTGCATCCTGTGACAGGATCAGACCGGCATCCTCAGCCTCTTGTCCGAGAGTCTTCAACGCTTCGCCACCGTCATCAATGACACCGGCAAGAGAAGCCGCAGACTTTCCGAAAAGGTCCATCGCAAGCACATCCCTGTCGGTTTCGTTGCTGACTTTAGAGAGTGCTTCAAGTGTGTCATACCAGACATCTCGCGAGTCTCTGAGCTCACCGTGTACATCGTAAATGTTGACACCGAGCTTCTCAAAAGCCTCAGATCCGGCTCCCATCTGTTTGGTCAGCTTAGCATAGGAGCTGAGCATGTCCTTTGTGGATACGTCGATCATGTCTTGCGCGTAATTCATGCGCTGGATCTCTCTGACCGAAACACCGTACTGCTTTGCCAGAGTATTGATGTCATCCGCCGCCAATGCCGATTTCACAGCATTGCCGAGCAGTTCTGCACCGAGTCCATCCGCCGCCGCACTGAGTGCTTTGGTCTTCTCCGCCGCTTTGCCTGTGGCCGCTGAGACCTCGCTGAGCGTATCCTTGAGACTCTTGGCCTGTGGTTGCATGTCAGACAGTGACTTATTCCATTTGTCCTGCTCTGCCTTGCATGCGATGATCTCACGCTCAATCGCATCATACTGCTCTGCATTGTCTGCAGTGCGCTCTCCAAGCTCCTGCTGAGCCTTCTCTAACTGCTCGACTTTCTGCTTGGATGTTTCGATACTCTTGTTCAGAAGCTCCTGCTTCTGCCGCAGGAGCTCAGTGTTGTTCGGATCTAATTTGAGAAGCTTCTCGACATCTTTGAGCTGTTTTTGTGTGTCGCGAATCTCGCCATTCAGCTCGCCGATCTCCTTCATTACACCGGAAGCGTCAGCATTCAGCTCGATCGTGATACCGCGAATTTTCCCCGCCATGCTCTGACCTCCTTATTTTCCTAAGAAAGCGTCAATATCATCCTGGTCAGCTAATACGGCATATTTTTCATTATCATTCGACTGCTCCGTCAGAATGTCGTAGATCATGCCGATCGTGAAGTCATCCGGATTATGTATACCAAGCTGTGCCATCCTCAGCTCGAAGATGGCCGTGTTCATTTGACGCTCGCTTTTTTTTACTTTTTTTTTGGAATCGACATCCCCGCCATATTTTTGGACCAGAGTTCAAAAAGCTGAGGGAATATCTGATAAATGTCGAATGTGTCGAACTGGTCGAGCCATTCGTCTGCATCCTGGGATTCATCACCGCCCTGTTTGGCCATGACAAATGCCAGGTTCTCGAAGATCGTCAAATCAAGAGCGGAAAGCTGTTCGATCTGGCTCAGATCTTCAAATGATTTTGCATTCTCTTTTGCTTTGATCATCGCCTGTACTTTGTTATAAAGGGATGCCATGTCTGTCATGACATCCCTCCGAAAGTACTGACGATAAAGTCTGGGAGTCCTCGCAGATGTTGCGAATGTGACTTCCTTGCCATCAATCTGTACTTTTTTTGTGATCATGCTTAGCCCCTTAGATCGTTGGAACGTAAACAGTCGTGAACCAAGCTTCTTTGACTGCCGCAGTAGTTTCTGCCGTAGTTACAGACTTGACCAGACCGTTTGCGAGCGGACTGGATGTGATGGTGCATGTCTCTGTCTGGACCTCTTTGGACTCTGCGATAGTCGTAGATCCAAGAGTCGGACGTGTTGCTGTGCATCCATACAGCCATACAAGCCTCTCCTGCTGATCGCCATCGATCTGGAATCCGAGATCGAATACTGCCGGCTCTGCTGTTGCAAGTTCATAAAGGACTTTATCTGTTGCCTGGAGAACTTCTCCCCAAAGTGCCTGACGGATTGCGTCCGGAAACTTTGCAACCTCAAGATCGCCACTATATCCCTGATTGGACTGTGTCACATAGTAAGCGATATTATCGGCGTAAAAAATGCTCTGCTCACCCTGCGGATCAAGAGAGAGGCTGACAGCACCTGGAAGTGCAACCACTTCCCCTGCTGTATCTCCATTACGCACAGCGATATGCAGATTTTTCAGGCCGAATTTGACTTTGCTTTCTGTCATGTTTACTCCTTCTCAGTTAAATTGAGAACTGCCATTCGTGATAAATTCGAGCTGTCTCATCATCGTATTCGACATCCCGAAGCGTCCATCCGATCTGTCCGTTATTCAGTGCTTCCTGGATAGCGTCCACGATCGGATCATATTCTTCCTGTGCCCAGTACATAATCGTCCCGACAACTACCTGCTCATACAGATGGTTATCGGCATACAGATATGTACCTTCGTCATTGCGTTCTTGCCAGACGATACCATCTGGCTGATGCGGAGGTCTGCGATAGTGATAGACATTCACACCTTCGATCGATGTCAGCGCGTCCCTGATCCGCTTCAGCTTGTCAGAAAGTGCAATCATAGAAATCCTCCAATCTGTAAAGCGTCAGATCATACGCTCGCAGTCCGTCATCATTAGTGATCGCCTGGACCATGTCGATGCGGTACTGGTCACCGTCCGGATTGTCCTGACCTTCGTAGTAGGTCAGAACTGCAATCTGTCCGATCCTTGGCCGACATGACTCTGCCGCGATCCGGATCACCATGTCGACGCGCTCATCGACTCCGCGAGCAAGATATGACCTAGTCAGACTGATGACCCGCTCCTGAAAGTACTCAGTGCAAATGCTTGTCAGACTGTATACCGGCATATTGCCATCGCCAGACGTGTCGACCAGATCGCAGACTGTCACCAACCCATCGCCATAAAAGTCAGCCATACATACCTCCGTTATCTTCTAATGTGGATACCTTCGATCCTTGCCGCAACTTCGAGCTCAAACTGCTCGATCGCCCACTCCTCGACATCAGCGATGTGAGGATGTGGATCCGCTGTGCCGACCACTGGACCGCCTTTTCTGTTCTTGACATCATGACCATTCTCGAGCAGATGCGTGAGTCTGTACTCTGTCTTGTTATAAACAGTAGCCAGGACTCCGGTGTTGGTCTTCCGAAGCTCTGCCCGCCATGAGCGTGTGTACTTCCCGCGTCTGTCCGTGTATGCGCCTTTTTCATTGATGGCGAGCTTGTGGCTCGCTTCCCTTGAAACGTCATCAGCGGCTGAGATGGTCACAGAGAGGCATTCCTTGCCGTACTCGTCGAGCAATGCCTTCAGATACGGACTGAAGTCATTGACTCCGATCACTTTGCCTCTAGCTCTTGCCATAGGTCACTCCGTTGCGGTCTTCTCGGCAAAGATCCTGTTATTGAGTCGATATCTCAGCATCCTGGGCATGCCGTTCTCCTGCTCCGCTCTTTTGCGGTACAGATAAGCGGCATACATTGCGACTGTCTGGACATCGTCCAATGATGTCATGTCGAGAGTGACTCCTTCCCGAGTGATCTCTGTTTTTGCAACAGTGATCAGTGTGGTGAGGTAAGTAGTCTGCTGTGGTGTGAGCGTCCACTTCTGGATGTCATTTTTCAGCAGATCCAAGATGAACTGGTCATCAAAAGCTGTTACCGTCTCACTCATGTGCTTTCCTCACTTTCTTCGGCTTGCTCTCCGCGCTCTCCGCAGGAATGTCTTCCACTTTTTCAATCAGCGGAGTCTGCATCCGGTTCTTAGCTCCGGACAGATATGCAAGCCTCTCAGGACTTACAAAAAGACCATCACGCGGGTATGTTGCACCCGCGTGATAGTAGTAATTGGAATCATCTCGATCTCTGAAGGCATGTACCACACGGTACATAGTCATCAGTTAGCTGTGTCCTGCGGGAAAGTCACAGCAGAAGCGGAAGCAGTTGCTGTGCCGAGTGTAACAATACCGAAGGATTCAGCAATGACCGGAGCACCATCATAGCGGGCAGTGCCCTTGAACACTGTCTGATCCTGAAGGAATCTGACATGCTCAGAAGATGCAAATCTGCGAGCCGCACGTTCTGCGAGCAGATAGAGGTCAAAATAACCGAACACGATGACATCATCCGGCATGAAATTCAGGACGACAGTGTCGCCACCGGCAACCGGCATCACTCCGTTGATCGCGGAGACAACAGCACCAGAAGCATTTACTTCCAGAGTTTCAGCGACGATCTTCTTGTTTGTCTTGTCATTCATGACCCATGTCATTGCACCGCGGGAATAATCATTTGCGGCAACAGCAGAAGCATTGACCAGAGCCTTGATCAGAGCCACACCTGTCGCGGATCCTGCGCTGATCACATGAGATTCATGCAGATCCGCCCATGTGCGAGCTGTAGCAGGATAGTCTGCCGGCTGTGTTGTCTGGAGCAGTCTGGAGACTACACCGAGCGGCATCTTGCTGTTTGTGCTGATGTTGCGGCCGTACAGAATAGCCTTGTCGAGTGCCTTGCCGATGCCCTGACCGAGAGCCTCGATGATGACTGCGGCAAGATCGATATCGGAATCTTCCAGATTTGCGTTGCAGATTGCATAGTATCCGCCAACCTTGTAGCAGTCTACTTCCCAGTCATTGAATCCAAGTGTCAGCTCGTTCAGAGTTGCACAGCACTCTGTCCAGATCGCCTCCGGAATTGTGCCCATGATCGGCTGACGAGCTTCGCCGCCGATGCGGACCAGATTGACTCTGTCATAGAGCTTGGACCATACTGCGATATTTTCACGCAGGAGCGGCAGGACTTCTGTCGGGATAGTCAGACCGACGTTCGTGATCGCTCTCTTTTCCTTGATTGCGGAACGGATTTCAGTCAGCCATCCCTTAACTCCTTCATTGGAAACGAATGCAGTTCTTTCCTGCATTGACATGTTTCTGAATACACTTCTCTTGTTCATGGTGTTCACCATTGTCCTTTCTGCCGGCTCTTCTACCGGTGCCGGTGCCGGTTCTTCTGCAGGTTTTTCTTCCTGCTTCTTTTCTGCCTCTTCGAGTTCTTCCTCTGCGGAGCGGATGACTTCTTCCAGATCCTTCTTTTCGGATTCGTGTGCATCTTTCTCTGCATCGAATGTGTTCATCTGTTCCTCGATGGCAGTTCTTTCTTCTTCGGTGTTCTCAGCAGTGATCTCACCGAAAGCTTCTGCGAGATCAGCCTCACGCTGATCGAAGTCCGCATCCTTTGCTCTCAGAGCGTCCAGAGCCTTCTTCGCATCATCGATGCGCTTTCTCAGCAGGAGAGTCTTGAGCTTACTCATTTTCAGCTCCTCCTTTCTTCAGCCACGGATGAGCCTCTGCCTGACGCTGTTTCCAAGCCTCCAGAGCCTTATTCCGGATCTGTACGGCTTCTGCACTGCGGGCAGTGACTTCTGTGGTCTCATAAGCGGGAAATGTGCATACGCTTACCTCGAACAGGTTGAGGTCTTTGATCGTCCAATGAATCGAACCATCGTCTCGGAACTCGGTTTCCTCCTCGGTGATCTCAAATCCGAAACTGCACTGATTCACATCGCCCCGCTCGACTCTTGCATACAGATTGAGTGCGTCCTGATCGTTCGGATTGATCAGGATGCTTCCCCAAAGTCCATGCTCATCGATACGGAGCTCAAGCGTGTGAGCCGTAGTGCGGCCAAGCACCAGAGCAGTGTCATGGTCGATCAGAGCTCTGACATCACCGCTGATCGTGCGGTCGAAAGCATGATGATCAATGCTCTCGGTCATACCCTGTGCGATCTCATATGTCCCATCGAACACAGCAAAATAGCCCTCGATGCGCTTCTCAGGCTTCTGCTGTTCGTTCAACGTGTCCCGAACAATAAAAGCGGACTCAGCAGTCCGCATCTGTCTCTTTTCTTTGTTCATGTCATTCTCCTTCCTGGATGAGTTTCGACTGATTACCAGACATATCTGCCGGTATGTAATTCTCGAGGATCTTCAATTCATTCAGTCCATCCTTCGGACTCATGCCGAGCCTGTCACGGACCTCGTTACCAGTCACATCACCGCGATCCTGCAGTGATGTCATGACTGTGGTCAGTTGCTGTAAGTCATAGTCATAGAGACTCATGATATTGAATCTCAGATACCACTTCGGACTGAGGATCAGCTTCCTCGTCAGCTCCTGCTGTATGTAGGTAGCGAAGGCTTTGACCTTGTTCTGGATGAAACTGTTCCATTCCTTTGCGGAATACTCACCGACTCCCAAAAGAAAAGCCGGCACTCCCAGGAGCGCGGCCACTTTGCGAGTGTCGAGCTGAACGTTGTCCGATAGAGCAATGTCTGCCAAGCTGAGCGGTCTGACTTCCTTCACATCGATCTGATCCGCAGGAATGACCCAAGGCTCACCGGCTCTGTTCGTAGTGATGTACTCATCAATCAGCTTAGAACGACCTTCCTTCGTGCTGAAGGCATCGATCATACCGTCGACTTTGACGATCAGGGAGGGCTTCCACTTAGATTCCATGAATCCTTTCTCAGTCGCAGATGCCTGATCAAGGAGCTCAGCGACATCCTGAAGCGTCGCAGTGACTCCCATGCCCATGAATGGATAATGCCGGTCCGGATTATATACGAAGTGAAGCACATCATCTGGCTCATAATTTACTCCATCAATGTTTACCGTGTAGTCGTATCCAGTAGCGTCTGGGAGAATGCTGAATCGGCTCGGAGGAATCGGTTGCATGTCCTGCAGGATTCCCTTTCGCGTTTTTACCCGCACAATAGAATTGCCTTTGCCATACAGAAGCATGCACATGACTATGTATTCGATGAACTGCGAGCGCGTCATGGTCCTGCATGGATCGATGTCGATTTTCCTGCTCAGCTCGTTCTGGATGCGGATGTCACCGTCCTCACCGTTTTCCATCAGATGGATCGTCATAGCTCCGACCGCTTCCGCGATCCTGCGGCATGCGGCCACAACTGCCGGCACTCTGTCGAGCCGTGTGTAGCCCTTTACACACAGCATGTCATAGCTCTCCTGCGACAGCAGGAAGCTCACTCCGCTCTTGACGGAGGGTAATGTTCCTTCAGATCCTGCGTTCCGGATCTGTTTATTTTTTCGCTTGCTCATATTCGTTTAACTCCACCAGTCCTCCGCTTTCTTCTGCTTCTCCATGTTGGAGAGATATCGCACACAGCCAAAAACAGAGCAGTCAAACAGGTCGATCCTGCTCTGTGGTTCGATTTTTTCATACTGGACCATGTCATCGGTCTTCTCGACTGCTCTCACGTTCTGCACACAGTACTCATATGCATCCGAGTGCAGATAGTAAAGCTTTCCATCCTTCGCCGCCTTCTCGATATGCCTGAAGCCTTCCGACTTGACATGAAAGTACTGCGGCTGATCGACGATGCGGAAACGAGCTGACTCCATGAGAGATGCATACTCTCTCGCAAACTTGCGGTCATGTCCGACTTCCACGATTTTGAATCCCATGGCTCTCATTTCCTTGAACCAGTCAACCACATCCGAAGCATTTACTGTCGGAGTGTTGCACATGGTCAGCCATCCGTCATCTTGCCATCCGAAAAGCGGGATGTTATCCTCGTCAGCTTTTCTCGCGGCCATCACCACAGGGAAAAAGGCATGTGTAATCACTATGTCCACATCCTCCGAAGCATAGTGCCCATAAAGGCATGCGGCTGTGAGGTCATACATGCGGGATAGATCGACACCGCCGAACCACTTGATCGGAAGCTTCGCCAGTTCCTGAAGTGTCCAGTTATATTTCTGATCCGATGCCTTAAACTCATCAATATCAAACCATGCCTTCATCGCACTGGTGTAGATGTTCAGCGATCGGCTGAGGAAGTCCTTCCTCTGCTGTGGATCGTTCAGAGCTTGCTGGGCATCTGCCATGATGTCCTCCGGCCTGATCGTCACACCATAATTCGGATTTGCTTTCTCATGCTGTTCAGGGTTCAGATAATCGACCTCGCCGTCTTCGCCTTTGTCAGCATGTGACACGAAGCAGAAAAGGCTGTCATCGGTGACTGTTCCATCGAGGACCTTCTCGGCATATTCCAGTCTGCGATAGCCGAAACTGTTCGCATTGTCGCCGGCTGTGGTGATGCCGATCGTCAGCTTGTTCGTGTAGGCCTTCTGTGCTTCTTTGAATCGGTTGTACTGTGCCGGCTTCTTGAAGGCATGGATCTCATCCAAAATCGCAATATTACAATTGAAGGAGTCCTGTGCATCCGGATTCGCCGCCAGTGCTTCGATCCGGAGAGAGCCATTCGGCACTCCGCTGTCATCCTTGAATGTCAGTTCAATGATGTGGCCCATGTTGTTGTCATTGATCTTGCATCCGTCTTCCTTATCCAATCCTCTGAAGCGGACCGTGTACAGGATGTCATTGAATGCTTCCATAGACTGCTTCAGAGCCGCCGCTCCGATCAGCACTCTGGATCCGGATCTGCGTTCGAGCAGTCCGAGACCGAATGCCAGCCCTGCGGCAAATATCGTCTTGCCGTTTTTTCTCGGCAGGAAGATGAATGCCTCTGTAAACCGTCTGCGCTTCGTCCCTGTCCAGTACCAGCCGACAAGGTTGTAGATGATGAACATCTGAAAAGGCTCAAGAAGAAAAGGCGAGTTCATCAACGGAGTACCGTCAAGAGCTTCGCCTTGCTTGTGAACCATAAATCCCTGAATGACCTTGATCACGAAGTCCGGATCTTTAGTCCTCAGCTCGATGTCTGTTCTTTTGAGATCCGAGAGGAATCGCTTGCACTCTCGTTTGTTGTTGCCTCGGATCTGATGCCCATGTGCCTGTGCCCACGCATAATCGTAGACTATGCGATAATACTTCGACTCAGTCATCCAGCAGTCCGGAGAGTGCTGACTTCTGTTTCGGTTTCATCATGTCCTTGTCCAGAGCCTTCAGTCCTGCAGGAGTCAGACCAAGCTCCCGCCAGTAAGCGAGAGCATCACGGTTCAGATCTTCCCACATCTGCAGGAGCGGATTCTTCGCAGTGTTCTGCGCGCCTCTGTCAGAGGTCTTCGTTATCACCGGCTGAGCTCCTTCAGCATTGTACTGTCGCCGCACCCGATCACGTTCTTCCAGGATGTCAGCCAGTGTATTTATGACCGGCAGAAATTCACTTCTGAAAGTCCCGACTGATTGACACTTTTTGATAACTTCGCGCCGCCAGTCAGCTTTTTTCATTCAGATCTTCCTCCTTCCTGCCTCAATCCTGCCCAATTTGGGTAATTTCTGATTTAAATCTCTCAGAGAGAGAAAAGGCTTCCCCCGCCGTTCCCTAAGGCACCTGTCAGAAACAATGAGACCTGGGCGGGGTCATTTCATTCGTGCGATCAACTCGTCCACGTTCTCCAAGTGTACCCGCCTCGCTGTTCTTCTGAGCAGTTCAAGTCCTTCCTCAGTCAGCTGGTCAGTGTCTCGGTCATGCAGTGTGTTGTGTGCGACTGCTGACAGACTGATCAGATTCCACGTCTCCCACTGAAACTCAGGGAAATACTCACGCGGGAAAATGTGGTGCACTGTGTTCGCTTCGACCAGCTTGCCGTACCGCTTTGTCAGCTGACACATGTACCCATCCCGCCGCAGGATGGACTCCCTCAGCTTCTTCCATCTGGTGCTCTTGTAAAACTTGTCTAATGTCTTTTTCATGGTCCGTATCTCTTTTTCAGATACTTCTTTCTCCATGCTTTGTACTTCTGACACCTGACTGGATCTTCACAGTCCCAGTGTCCCAGGCACTTGCCGCATGGTGCTCTGGACTCGCTGTCTTCTTCCTTCATTCGTTCCTTGAAGGTCTTCGGATCGGTGAGGTCGTGAGCGTCATCGATGTCCTTCTTTTTCATTATGGTCACCAAACAAAAGAGCGGATCTGATTTGTCCGCTCTTATTTCATGGTATCAATTTACATCGGTTAAACCGAACAATCCGAAACAAACCGAACGGATTTATTTTTCTTTCATTCTGTTCCATCTGTCTTTGAGGATCTGAAGTGTGATGATCGCATGTGTGATGACCCTGGTTGTATCATCTTCTTCCGCATCCAGTTCGTTGATCATGTCATCGATCACCTTGATCGGGATCGCGTCATTGCTGTCCATGTTGCACCTCCATAAATCTGTTGAATGTCACTCTGCAGACATCCGGATCCGGATAGCCGTACACCTGTTTACATGTCTGCCGCCATGTCAGACCGCAGATGAAGTGAAGTCTGACTATGGAAGCCACCAGATGATCATCCAGTGTGCTCACCCAGTCATCTATCTTGTCCACAATGTTCTGCAGTTCTTCCTGCTTTGCTTCGAGCTTGTTGCGCTTGTCATCAATCTTGAAGACTGCGCGCTCTGTTGGATTGCCTGGTGTCGATGAGTGTCCTCCGTCTGAGGACATCGGCACGGAGCTGACCGGATAGTAAAGGCTCTGGATCTCACGCTCGATCACTCGGATCTCTAACTTGATGTCATGATATGCCCGAAGCTCTTCCTTGGTCACCATGGTCAGCTCCTCCTGTGTCATTTGCCCTGCTTCTGTAGATAGTCAGCCTTTGCCTTCTCGATGACTGTGATCGCCATATGGAAGCACTCAGCTTCAGTGATCGCAGTCCGCGAACAGCATGAGCGTTTGCGTCTGCTTTGTTCCAGTTCATTCAGCACCTTCAGTGCTTTGTTGATGATCGGTGTCTCGTCCATTGCTGTGGTCCTCCATCTCTTTTGTGAGGATAGCACGGAGCTGAGACTCTGTCATGTGTTTGCCGGTTCTGTGAGTGATCAGTTTGTCATCATGGTAGATCCACCACTGTACGCAGTTCATGAATGTCCTGGTCTGGACGATCTTCCAGTCGCCGAGCTCAACTGTCAGCCTGTCCTGCATCCTTCGCGCTCTCCTGGTCGATGTACTTCTTCACGGTCGGATAGGATGCACCTACCTCAGTGCATATCGATGATATATTCCATCCGGCTCGATACAGTGCCATAACCTTTCCAACATCCAGCTCCTTCGGCTTTGATTGTTTTTTTTCCTTAGCTTCCTGATTCTTCTGCGTCTTTGCATTGGACAGTTCGAGGTTCTTCTTGACGCGATCCATATCCACCTGACCGGTCACAGCTACCTCGACCGCCGCCTCATCGATCAGTACGAATCCCTTCGCCCGCATCAGATCGCTGACCTGTGTTTCTGCGCTGACCGGTATCAGCATACAGACAGTGTTACCTGCCTCGATACATTTCAGCGTATCGGATAATGTTATTTCTTTCATGCGGTCCTCCTTCGCCGTTTATGATTGCATCCTCCAGAGCCCTTGACAAAGCTTCAGCGATCCGCGTCTGGATGTATGTCTTCAGCAGAAACCACTGATGTTCCTGTGGATCATAATGTCTGCGGAATCTTTTTCTGCGTTTACTCCACATAGCTCTCGATCCTCCTGATCACATCCTCTGCTGTCAGATAGCCGATCACAAAGTCATCGTCCTCCGCATAATCGACCAGGTCACCACTCAGCTCAAGCAGACCATCCTCATATCCATACGTTCCATAGAAGCAAACCACATCCCAACTCCATGGATAATTTGCGTCCGGAACACATATCTGATGCCGCTCCAACTGACGCGCAAGGCCGTACTGATCCAGAATCTGATCCTGATCGATGCGCTCATATGGGATGTGCTTTTCACGGAGATATTTCTCCAGTTTATTCATTTCTGTCAGATCGGTCATCATTTCTCCTTTTCGCTTTTGAGCAGTAGTCCTCTGGTCCCATATGAAAGCATCGGCTACTCACCATAAACGTTTCCTTTAAATCCATGTTAGCCACGTTCCAAGCAAGTTCGGGCCAGAACCGGCATTCTCTGCATCTGATAAGTTCATGTGGTTTAGGTTCTTCATACGGAAAGTACCAATGTTCTGTCACTATATATTCCTTCATTTGTCGAACCTCTGTAAGATCATTATCAGAAAGTCGCAGATTCCTGCTATCGCAAATAATATGATCGCCAGTTTGAAATATGTCATGCTTTCACCTTATTTATCAGATCAATGATTTCTTCCGGTTTTTCAATGACTGATATATAACAGTATTCGTCTCCTGCAAAACAAACGTTTGTAAACTCATCCATATCGCCAAAATATTGAATTTTCTCGGCATCTACATACCAGACGCGGCCGTTTTTGTTTGAATCATGTAATTTGATTATTTTCATATTCCCTCGTCCATCCTTGCACCGCAATGCGGACAGAAGTCAGTCAGAAAGTCGGTACCTTCGGCATTCAGAGCGTCCTCACCACATCCGGAGCATATCATCCCACTTGGCCAGTCAATCCCGCCGATCTTCGTGATCTTCGGAATCCACTTGGCATGTCTGACAGGTACTACATCTTCGGCTGGTGCATTGTTCAGCCATCTCAAATATTTCGGATTTGAGCCATACACACAGGCGATCTGAATTTTCAAAGCATCAGCATTGACATACTTAGTCATTTCTCATCCATCCTTGCACCACATTCAGGACACCAGTTTCCGTCTCTGCCTTTGCCGACATTGAACACCATTCTGCATTCTGAACACCTCAACATTCTTGTATCGTCTGTTTCCCATTCGACTATCCAATGTCCGTGTCTGACAGTGCCAACCGCTAGTGCTTCCTTGATTTTTCTGATTGATTCATCGTTCAATTTCACAACTGTATGATACAGTTCAGAATCTGCTAAACGCTGGAGATCATCAAAATCATCTGCTTCAACAATATCGGTGTTGTCCATTCCAACTAACAACCAATGTATCATTTATCCACCTCATACGGTTTCGGCACTGGCATCCAAGCAGTAACGGTTAAACTGGGTGATATATCCCACCATAATTCGTCCTCTGGAAAGTACATTGTTTTTTTGACAAAAGTGTCACCATACCGATCTTTACAGGTTATAAGATATTCATCTGCGTCTTTTTCATCTGGTAACCTCTCACTGCATGGAGTCCACGGTGGTTCTAGCTGTACGGATGGTATCATCTCCAATACTGATGCAGACGCATCTACACCGGCATTATAGGATTCTGGGATGCATCCGACGGCTTCCAGCCGCAGGTCATGAACCACCATTATTGCATCTTGTCTTCTGATCAAATCGTCTGTCATTCTTCAAGCTCCCAGCCGTAATGCTTTGCAACAGTTGTGAATTGTCTGATGTGATACGGACCATCATTTCCGTCAAGATCAAGATCATTTTCGAGGACATTGCACCACGCTTCTACCACCATAGCCATCAGCTCGGAAGATATTCCTCTTTCGTTCATGGCTTTCTCATAGCCGAACTCGACATCATCACGAAGCTGTGCCAGGATGTTCTTCTCTGTCCATTCTTTCGGGACATACGGCTCTGTACCTGTGTATCGGAATCCGAATGTTTCCCACTCGTCCGTAGGAATAAACTGCAGGAAGCGTCTGGTAAAACGTCTGTCCACAAAATCGTCTTTTTCAAATTCATCGATATGATTCTTCACATATTCCAGTGATTTCATTTTTCTATCCTTTCTGCCCAAGCGCATGAAGTACAGTCGTGATTGCATACATCTTTAGCCCGTTTGCACATCTCACTTTTGCTGATCGGTCTTTTTTCAACCAATCCGAGCCATCTGAGTATTTTTATGAATATCGTTTCCTTGTTGCTCATTCTTCTTTACTCAACCTTTTCCATTCTTCATGGAACTTCTTAAGCCGCTCTACGTTTGCATCGCTCCATCCGAATCGTTCTTTCACTTCAGACCATGCGTCAAAAATGTCATCGTCACCGTCACCCCATCCGAACACGATAGCGTATATCGTTGCGAGACGGTTATTCTCAGACCAGTCACGGGGATCGAAAGCGA
>JAILLA010000094.1 GCA_024693325.1 Solobacterium sp. | reverse complement strand
ATCAAAGCAGCCTGGTCTCCACTTCCTTCGCCTGAACAGATGCGTGCACGTATGATGAAGAGAATGAAACGATGAGCGTCATCCTGCCTGAGACATTTCAAAACAAAAAGACATGTTCTGTGATTTTGTGCATATTTCCCGGACTCCTACTGTGCCTGCAGGATCATACTTATTCGGCATGATCCATAAGAACTGCTTTCGAATACAGAATGATCTGACGATACAGATACACATCAGGAGTATGTTCATCTGATTGTCTTTGCAATAAACGGGACGGAATAGTATCGCTGACAGTAATGCCGAAGTTATTGGCAACACTACGCTTCGCAGAAAGATCTTCATTCTGCGCATGTTTCCTCCTTAAATCGATCATTAGTTTCTTTTGTGGGCTAAACAAAATAGGACTAAGCTTCAAAGACCTTTTATTTGTCGAGTCTTTTGAATTTAGTCCTATTATTCCATAAGCATCCAGGATCAGCAGATCAAATGACTGATAATACCGGTACAGCTGGTGTGTCGTGCAGATGATCAGATCACCGTCCGTAACTGCCGTATGACCGCCGCATACGGCAATGACCTTCGCCTTCGGGAAATACTGCGCAAGCCTCTCCCTCAGTTCCAGAACCACCTGTCTTCTGGGAATGGCGAAGCATACCTTCTTCCCCTCTTTCAGCATCTTCGCAATGCTTAATACAATTAACTCAGTTTTCCCCGCACCGCATACCGCATGGATCAGAACATCTGATGTGCTGATCAGTGCCGCGCACTTCACGGCGATCTCTGCCTGTTTTTCAGTCAGCGGATACTGCATGGTATACTCCTCACTTCCCACTGAAACAGGAGTCAGAGAGACCGGTTCATGTTCTTCCTCCAGCATGATCCTGCCGAAAGAAATGCACCTGCGGCAGTACCATCCCCTGCTGCCTTTGTAAAAGTATGATCGATCTGTATTCAGACATCTGGGACACTGCATCAGAAAAGACCTCCTCACTGTATTTATTCGCGAAAAGGTCGGTATTTCCATTGGATCTCAGAATAACAGCAGCCGCTGCCGGATGCTCATACACCCGGTTTATTCAAAATATGATCAGTTCCGGTGACGCATTTACAGTATCTTAAGATTGCGTGATTTCCCGGTTCCTTCTGATACAATAAGTCTGATATGAGACCGAAGAGAAGATTGAGAAAACTGAGGGCATTATTCATGACAGTACTCCTGCTGTTTCTTGCGGCTGTACCGTCCATTCTGTATGAACGCTGGGAAAGCGCCTATTTCCCGGATGACAATATCATGTCTGTTATCTTCCATAATCCGATCGAACCGGTAGAAGAAAACTGGGTGACATACCGCTATGACCGGGAAGATAACTGGAAGAGCACGGATGTCAGCGGCATTGAATACCTGGGCCAGACCGATCCGCGCTGGAGCAGCCTGATGATCGGTGATTATACTGCCGGTCACAGCGGCTGTTCGCCGAGCGTCGGCGCAATGCTGGTCAACAGGCTGAGAGACCTTGATCTGACGCCGTATGACATCGGAATGAAATTCTACGAATGGAAGTATATGAATGTCGGGCGTGAAGGAACAAGTCCGAAGGTATGGAAAAGACTGGCGCAGGAATATGATCTGCGCTATGTCAATCACCTGTCAGAAGAAGGACTGATCCAGGCACTGCAGAGCGGATGGATCGTCGTCATGTCGGTACAGGGGCCTCCTTTTACCAGGGTATCTACCGCAGACAACTGGATCTCTCATACGATCCTTGTGTACGGGCTGAATGACGGCGGATATACAAATGTCATCGATTCGTATTCCCTGTACAATACCAGGGCATTCAATGTATCGGAACTGTATGAAATGAGAGTCAAATTGTTTGAGGCTTCCAATACCGGTGCCGTACATGCCTTTGCGCCATAAAACGCAGCTCCTGCAGAACACTGATCACTGAATAACGAATGATGCCGCATCCTGTTCACGGACTTGAGATGCGGCCTTTTCATACAAAAATGATCCCCGTTTTCCGAAGACCATTCATTATTTTTGATCTGATCAGTGTTTCTTTCCCCAGCTGCCTTTTGGATAACGATTGGTGTTCCTGCGGTCATTGCCGGGAGTCCTTCTTCTGCCGCCGTTCGGTCTGATCAGGCAGTCCGCACCGGTTCCGATCAGGTCTTCCCTGTGTGCTTTGATGAGTGCCTCCTTTACCAGTTCATAGTTGGCCGGATCCTTATACTGTATCAGTGCTCTCTGCATTGCCTTTTCATGCGGATTGTCAGCGATATATACCTTCTTCATCGTCAGCGGATCAATTCCGGTGTAATACATGCAGGTCGATACCGTACCCGGGGTCGGATAGTAATCCTGTACCTGACGGGGATTCAGATGATGCTTATGAAGATATTCGGCAAGCGCAATGGCGTCTTCCAGTGTGCTTCCCGGATGTGAAGACATGAGATACGGTACACAGTACTGTTCCATCTTCAGCTCACGGTTCGTCTTTTCGAATGCTTCAACAAACCTGTCATATACGGATACCGGTGGTTTCCCCATCATCCTCAGGACATTGTCCGAGATATGTTCCGGAGCTACACGCAGCTGTCCGCTGACATGATATCTGCACAGTTCCCTGATGAATGTCTGGTCCGGATCAGCCAGAAGATAATCAAAACGGATGCCGGAGCGGACAAACACTTTTTTGACGCCTTTCAGGTTTCTCAGTTTTCTCAGCACTTCGATATAATCGCTGTGATCGACTTCCAGATTCGGACACGGTTTGGGAAACAGACAGTTCCTGTCCGTACATGCACCGTACTTCAGCTGTTTGGCACAGGCCGGTTTTCTGAACTCTGCTGTCGGCCCTCCGACATCATGGATATATCCCTTGAACTCCTTTTCCTTCAGGAACTGCTTCGCTTCCGTCAAGATGGACTCATGGCTTCTGGCCTGGACGATCCTGCCCTGATGAAAGGTCAGGGCACAGAAATTGCACTCCCCGAAGCACCCGCGGTTGCTGGTGATGGAGTATTTGATCTCGGAGAAGGCAGGTATGCCTCCTTCCGCGTCATAATCAGGGTGCCATGCCCGCATATAAGGCAATGCGTACACCGCATCCATTTCTTCCGTCGTCAGCGGGAGTGAGGGCGGGTTCTGGATGACGAACATCTTTCCCCCATAGCCTTCCGCAAGCCGTTTGGCGGTAAATGGATCTGTATTTCTGTACTGGACCGCAAAGCTTCTCGCATAGGCTTCTTTGCTTGCCAGGATCTCTTCATAATCCGGCAGCCGAACACAGTCCTTCACAAGTTCCTCATCCCTGGTCTTGAATACCGTCCCCCGGATATTCGTGATATCACGCACCGGTATTCCGTCCCTGAGGGCGTTGGCGATCTCTACGATCGAATGTTCTCCCATTCCGTAGGATACCAGGTCGGCACCGGCATCCAGGAGGATGCTGCGGCGGACTTTGCCGGACCAATAATCGTAATGAGCCATCCGCCTCAGGCTGCCTTCGATCCCGCCGATGATCAGCGGTGTCTTTTTATAGGTACGTCTGATCAGGTTGCAGTATACCGTCGCTGCATAGTCCGGTCTCCTGTCTGATGCCCCGCCCGGAGAATATGCGTCCTCTGACCGGTGCTTCTTCGCAACCGTATAATGATTCACCATCGAATCCATATTGCCTGCCGACACCAGGAAGCCCAGCTTTGGTTCCCCGTAGATCGTCACGCTTTGAGGATCCCGCCAGTCCGGCTGGCAGATCATTCCGACTTTATATCCGTTTGCTTCAAGGATCCGGCTGATGATCGCCATCCCGAAGGAAGAATGATCTACATAAGCATCTCCGACAACATATACGAAATCCACCTGGTCCCAGCCACGGTCGATCATATCCTGTTTTTTGATTGGCAGAAAACCTTTTGCCATATACTTCACCTTTTTTAATCTCTGATTCTGATCAGCCCTGCTTTCCGTCTTCGCGTGACGGCTTTATCTGATCTTTTATGATGATATGTTCTGCTGTCTGACCGGAAGGAACCGGAATGGCACTGAATGTTTGCAGGCACAGAACACATGAACGATCTATCTTTTTTCCCAGATCCTCAGCTTCACGGACGTATACACAAGCACCACGACTGCGCACATATCGAGCACACCCATGACCCGTATCATGGTATCTGAAAGTGCGATCCCGTTCCAGCTGGTCAGGAGCGAGATGATATTGATGCATGCAATGGTCAGAAGACTGACGGTCCAGGCCGTACGGTAATTTTTCATCTGTGATCCCTCGTTTCACACTTCATTATCATACTTTATTTCTGACTCATAGTAAAAGCAGGAACTGTACCACATCCCGGCATGAGTTCCTGCTTCTTTGTTTGTCCTGTTTTGCTGTACTGCAGATGAATCGTTATGCCGGATTGAACTTATCCTTGCCCTGCAGGCAGCGCGGGCATTTCCAGTCCAGCGGCAGTTCATCAAATTCGACATAGTCGTTCTCTTCCGGGTCATATACATATCCGCAGATCGAACAGACATATTTCCTGAAATCCACCTGCTCCTGTGTGAATTCAACTTCAGCGAGTACTGTTTCGACCGGATGATCAAGATCCATTACACGCTTTGCCTCCAGGTTTTCATAGCCCTGCGGCGAGTGTGTTCCCATGTAGACTGTAGGATGATTGCGGATGAACTCACGGATACGGTCCTGTGTTGTTCTGGCGGCTGCCAGGTCATCAAATACAACTGAAAGCTTATCCTCATAAAGCGCTTCATCCACATAGGTGATGTCACCGTGGATCATGTAGAACAGGCCGTCGTTCTCAACGATGATGATGCTGTTGCCGTTTGTATGGCCCTTTGCCCTGATCAGGGTGATGCCTTCACGGATCTTCTGGCTTTCCGGGAAGTTGTAATACGGACCGTCTGTAAAGCTGACGGGAACGATATTCGGGATGCCCTGCAGCTCGGCAGCGGAGATCTCATCCTCGTTGACATAGATCTTCGCATTCGGGAAGGAACGCAGTTCTCCTGAATGGTCGGCATGCTTATGTGTCAGCAGGATCGCTGTCACCTGTTCAGGCTGATAGCCCAGGGCAGCGAACGCTTCCATGTAGCTGCAGATATCTTTTCCCGTATATGCAAGGCTCTTCTCATTCGGTGTTTCTTCCGGGGTTCCGGCAGGAAGACCGGTATCGACCAGAATAACTTCATCTCCAGTATCGATCAGGTAATTCTGAAGACTGCCTCTGTACCTGATTTCCGGATCGAATTTCTGCATTCCTTCTTCACCGCCGAATGCAAAAGGCTGTGTGTAGAATCCGTCTTTTCTGAACTTGACTGCTTTGATCTCCATAAACATATACTCCTTGTACATTCATTATACAGGTAACGGGAATTTTTCTTTACATTCATGCACTCCGGTCATGAAAACTGCTGATCCTTTGAAGGCAGTACTTTGAGTATGACGGCGATCACAGCAAGCATCACGATGATGTCGATCGTATAGCAGAGATCATATGCCCCTGTCATGTCATATACCTTGCCGGCAAACAGCGGTCCGATAATACCGCCTAGCGAGAACAGCGCGCTTGCCGGACCGATGATCGCCCGGTAATCCTTCTTTCCGAATACCAGCGGTACTGTCAGAGGATATACGACAGCTCCGAAGATGCATCCGAACCCGACACCCGCTACGATCAGTGCCAGTGCCGGCGCAAAGGTACAGAACCTCATACCGACGGTGGCTGCGGTCAGTGCGGCACAGGCACAGAAGAATCCTGCTTTTGCCCCATACCTGTCAAAGATCCTGCCGATCATGATCTTCCCTCCTGCCATGACAAGCAGACATGCGCTTAATACATTGGCACTGAAGACAAGGGAGTAGCCTTTGTCCTGCAGATGAGGAGAGACAGTTGTGTACATGCTGTTGAGACAGATCCCGATGATGACAGCCAGCGCGTACAGGATCCAGAGAACCGGTGTTTTACGCGCCTGGGCAAATGTATATCCTGTCAGTTCCTGTTTCGTCTCCGTTTCTTTTTCACCCTGTTCCCGATAAGGCTTCTCCCCGATTTCTTCCGGCTTCAGTTTCAGAACAAAGAAGATACACGGAACAGCGATCACCAGGATGAACAGTGCCAGGAGCCTGTAGGTCGTACGCCAGCCCGCGCTGTTCATGATGCGTCCTGCCAGGGAATTGAAGAAAGCTCCGCCGAACCCTGATCCCATGGACGCCAATCCCAGGGCATAGCCTGTCCGGTCAATGAACCAGTTGTTGATCAGGAATGAGATCGGCAGTGTCGTTACCAGTGCCAGCATGATCCCGTTGATAAAGTAGGTCACATACAGGAGAAGGATGCTGTTGGCAAAGCTGTTGAGGAAGTAAGCCGCAGTCATGACAATGACCGCTGTTTTCATCACGGTGATCGTATTGCGTCCGTTGAAGATCTTTCCGGTAAACAGGGAAGCGATCATCGTACCCAGGCTCTGCAGGGAGATCATCAGACTGATCGTCTGTCGTGAGACTCCGAGTTCCTCGGCTACCGGTTTGATAAACAGACTGTTGCAGTTTGTTATGATCCCCATGGTCGTCGCCATCACAAGGCAGCACGTCCCGACGATGATCCATCCGTAAAATGTCTTTTTCTTCATATAACAGCCTTTTCCTTTTTCAGTATACCTGCCCATTGTACATCTTTTGCCGGTCCGGCCGTATAAGAGTGATCAGAAATCAGTGACCCGGACCTCATGTACGCCATATCGGAAAAAAACCTTCTCATCGAATGAATTTCGTGAAAAGGTCTTTATTGACATCCGTATTGTAATGCTCAGGCAGTCAGATGACCATTCACAGGATCATGCTGAACAGCCCGCAAAACCGGGTGCTGCAGATTTGTTTTACAGTACTTCTGTTTCACAGATATAGGAGCGTTTTCCGAGCACGTTTACCTTTTCTCCCGTCAGGATCACTGTCTTCTTTTCCGCGATCCTGTCGGAAGCGTCGCCGACCATGACAGTCAGGTCTCCCGGCTCAACAACAAATTCCATATCTTCGTTGTAGTAACCCAGCTGGGAAAGCTTCAGATCGAATCTGATCTTTTTTGACTCTCCGGGAGCCAGTTCGACCTTGCGGAAGCCTGCCAGTGACATGACCGGACGTGTCACATGCGCACCGAAGAAATGCGTATAGAGCTGTACTGTTTCAGCGCCCGTTCTGTCTCCTGTATTCTTAACCACACAACAGACGCTGACTGTTCCGTCTGTCGGAACTTCATCAGGTGCTTCCAGACCGCTGATCTCAAACGAGGTATAGCTGAGGCCGTGACCGAATTTATACAGAGGATCGCTCTTTCCGTCAACATAGCCGCCGGAGAAGATCGCTGATGCTGTTGCGGCATCTGCGCCGGACTGATAGCCGGAACCTGCACGGTGGTTGTAGAAGATCGGGACCTGACCTGCTGATCTCGGAACTGACATCGTCAGCTTGCCGGACGGATTGATATCACCGAACAGGACATCCGTTACTGCCGATGCAGCATGCTGTCCCGGCATGAATGCTTCGATGATGGCTGCGCAGTGTTCATCAGCCCAGTTCACCGCGAAGACACCCGGACCATAAAGAACAACGATGACCGGTTTCCCGACAGCCGCAACTGCTTCCAGCAGTTCCTGCTGCACGCCCGGGAGATCGAGGAACTGTCTGTCTTTTCCTTCACCGCCGGTCACATTGACCCAGCCGCAGTTTCCGCCAAGTGCCATGACAACAGCATCTGCTTCTTCAGCCGCTTTGACAGCTTCCGCAAATCCGTCTTTGGAAGGATCTGTGATCCTGCATCCTTCAGCATAAACGACTTCTGTCCGTTCACAGAGTACTTCCCTCAGTGACTTTGCGCCCATACCGCGGAGCACCTGATTCATATCATTGAGCTTTGCCTTGTCCTCTGCCGAGAACATGTCATACATGGTCGCAAAGGGACCCTTCGGGAGATTTTCTTTCTTTTTGTTTTCTGCTTCCAGTTTTTTCTGTTCGTCTGCGATACCGCCGAATGTTGTCTGGCCGCCGGAAGCGCCGGCTGAAAGCATCTCAATGTATGCAGGATATGTGTATCCGCTGACCGGATAGCGCAGGCTGTCCGCATGCGGACCGATCACAGCAAGTTTTGAACCTTTTTTCAGAGGCAGCGTACCGTCGTTTTTCAGCAGTACCAGTGACTTGCCGGCGATCTGTCTGCTCAGCTTTTCTTTTTCCGGATCGTTCATGGCACCGGAAAGACGCGAAACATCTGCATAGGGATTTTCAAACAGTCCCATGTCAAACTTGATCTTCAGGATCCTTCTGACAGACTCGTCGATCAGGGCTTCATCCAGTTTTCCTGCCCTGACATATTCGGGGAGATGGCGGAATGCCGCGCCGACCGGGATCTCCGTATCGCAGCCGCCCAGTTTTGCCAGCAGTCCTGCTTCTTCATATGTTCTGGAAAGCTTGTAGTAGTTATAAAGCTTCAGCACTGCTGCGCCGTCACTTGTCAGCATGCCCTTGAATCCCATCGTATCCCTGAGCAGTGTACGGGCGATCTTCTTGTTTGTAATGACAGGCTGGCCGTCGATCTCGCCATAGTTTGCCATCATACCGCCCAGTCCCGCTTCTTTATCTGCCGCTTCAAACGGTGTTGCGTACACTTCATACAGTTCACGGTCATTGATCCTTGCCTGGGCTGTATTCAGGCCTCCCTGTGTGGAGGCATAGCCGAGGAAATGCTTGGCGATGCAGGAAACGCCTTCTGCCTGCATGCCTCTGACATAATTGATGCCGAACTGGGAGACCAGATACGGATCCTCCCCGTACGTTTCATAAGTACGTCCCCATCTGGTATCGTTGGAGACATCGATGACCGGGCTCATCGCGGACGTGATGCCGACGGCACGGCTTTCCTGGCCGATGATATGCGACATCTGTTCCGCCAGTTCCGGTTCCCATGTGCAGCCGAGATTGATCTGTGCCGGGAACAGCGTTCCGCCCTTTGCCGGATAGCCGCAGAGATTTTCTGACTGCAGTGCGACCGGGATCCCGAGCCTTGTTTCATTCACAAAGTAATCCTGCACCTGGTTTGTGATCTTAGCGATCTGTTCAGGATCTACCAGGCCGACCAGGGAGTACTGGGTAAATCTGCCGTGTCCGTCCTTGAATTTTTCCCTCAGCAGATCCTTGTCGAGTTTTCCGTCTTTAATGAATGAGGCAGCCAGGTCACCGCACAGCTGGGCTGCTTTTTCTTCCAGTGTCATGCGGGAAAGAAGGTCTTCGACCCGTTCTTCAACGGGAACATTCGGATCCTTGTACTTTTCCATGTTTTATTCCTTTCCGAGTTCTTTGAACATTCTGACTTTATAAGCTTCTACGCCGGGCTGGTCGAACGGGTTGACACCCATGATCCCGCAGGACAGATAGCATGCGAACTGGAAGAACCAGAACAGCTGGCCGAAGTGGTAAGCATCAAGTCTGCCGATCGTAAATACATTGCAGGGGAATTTCGTGCTGTGTGCCGTGACTGTCGCATGGAACGCAGCCTTATTGATATCAAAGAAATCTTTGCCGTCGAGGTAATCGAAGTGATCCTTCAGACCGTCATTTTCGATCACCAGGGAATCCTGCTGTTCCTTCACATCCAGGAATGTTTCAAAGATCATGTTTTCCCCATCCTGAATATACTGTCCGATGGAATGGAGCTGTTCGGTAAACTCGCCTGTGACCGGGAAGATCCCCTTTCCGTCCTTGCCTTCGCTCTCCGCAAACAACTGTGTCCACCAGTAATAGAAGTGGCGGAACTGCGGTTCAAACGATGACAGCATTTCCAGCTTCCAGCCATGTCTGTAATACAGGTTCCTGAGGCAGGCATATTCATATGCCGTATTCTCATCCGGTGACTGTGTCCTGAGCGCTGTCTGCGCGTCGCGCGCTCCTCTGACGACTTCACGTACGTCGATCCCGGCAACTGCCATCGGCAGCAGTCCGACATTGGACATTGCGGTGAATCTGCCGCCGATATTCAGCGGGAAATCAATGAAGATATAACCATTGTCCTGGCAGAGCTGATCCAGTGAACTGCCTCGTGTGCCTGTGCAGATCACGTGTTCATTTGCCTGATCGCCATAGCGTTCCTTCAGTGCTTTTCTCAGGATCCGGAAAGAAGAACCCGGTTCCAGTGTTTCGAAATTCTTGGCAATACAGTCGATCCAGAAGTCTTTTCCTTCCAGCTGCTTCAGCATCTTATTCAGCGCGTTGGGAGAAAGCGTATTGCCGGCATAGATGATCTCCGGCGTACCCGCCAGCTGTATCGCTTCGATGACGGATCTGGCCGCATTGTTGGAACCGCCCACCCCGATCAGTACAAATGCCTGTGCTTCACGGCGGATCCTGGCAGCGAGATCTTCGATGACCTTCAGTGCCGCGTCATCTGCCCATTCTTCCGTATCCAGCCAGCCGAGGCTGTCTGCATATTTTTCTTCACCCTTCTGCGCTCTTTCCAGAACATCCGTGTTTTCTGTTCTGACAACAGCCAGTTCTTCCTTTAATGTTTCATTCAGTCCTTTGACTTCGAGATTGATCATTTTGCGTCTCCTTCCACAAACACACACATTCTGTTCAGGTCTCCGCCAAGCAGAGGTCTGCACCATTCTTTAAATGCTTCGGTTACACCGTTTCCGTTTTCGTTGATAAATTCAGCAGGCATGGTCTTTTCATGCATCATCACTTCATCGACCGGGACCAGGAATGTCTCTGTCCGGTATGGTTCCGTACTGATCCTGCGGAAAGCAGCCATCTTACCACTTTCCCCTGCGAGGACAGCACGGCACGCTGTTCTGCCTGCTTCTTCAGCTTCTTCCCTGTCAGTTATGCTCTGCAGAGGGATCGAAGCACGGCCAAGCAGACCGGGTTTTTCCCCTCTTGCTTTATAGCCGAGCCTCTGGATCACCAGATTCGCCAGATGCGCGCTGACATCTCCGAAATATGTCGATCTGCCGACCTTGAAGATCGGTTTGACGACCGGATCGCCGTCTTTATCTTTCAGGCCTTCGCTTGCAACAACGACGATGCCTGTTTTTGTTTTCAGAAGCTCTTCGATATCATGGATATACTTTTCTTCATCAAACGGTATTTCCGGCAGATAGATCAGGTCCGGCTTCAGACCGTCTTCATCTTCCGCCATTGCGCTGGCAGCTGTGATCCATCCGGCATTTCTTCCGGAGGCTTCAAGTACGACCACATGGATGGCAAGTCCGCGGACATCCGCGATCAGTTCCTTTGTGCTCTGGGCAATGAACCTTGCGGCACTGCCGAAGCCGGGACTGTGATCTGTTACGGCAATGTCATTGTCCGTTGTTTTCGGGATCCCCATCACCTTGATGTCCAGTCCCTTTTTTTCACACATCCGGAACATCTTTCCGCACGTATCCATCGTACCGTTGCCGCCGTTGAACAGGATGTATCCGATGTTGTGCCTGACGCAGACTTCTGCCATTTTTTCATATTCGGCTTCTTCCAGCTGATCACGGGATGTACCGATCGCGCTGCCGGGTGTATCTCTCAGAGCACGGAGTCTTTCATCACTGACATCAGTCAGATCGATAAACTCCTCTTTCATCAGACCGCCGGTACCATATCTTGCAGCCAGGATCCGTCCGACTTTGTCAGACTGCTTTGCTTCCATGACCGCACCATAGAGAGAAGAATTGATCACGGCAGTCGGTCCGCCGCCATGGATGATCAGAAGATTTTTCTTCATATGCCCTCCAATTAATTAATCGTTTTAACTATTTAGATGATACAAGATAAAAACCGCTCTTGCAAGCGATTTTATTAAAATATTTAATTATTTATGATCAACGGATGAAATACTTGTCCAGACAGGCGGCGGCAGCTGCCAGAGCTCCCCCGTAATCGGAAAACTCGGCATACTTTACCGCGGTGTGGGTAATGTCCGCAGTATATGCATACTGCCGCATGATCTTTTCGGCATATGCGACATGTTCGGGAGTCAGGAACATCGGCCCGCTCAGGATGATCAGTTCCGGATTGATAAACGAGACGATCCCGCTGAGGGATATTCCGATATAACGCATAGCTGTTTCCATGACCCGGTGCACTTCTGAATCTCCCTGCTTCTGGGCTTCGCCGATCTGTTCGATCGTAAGGGAAGCAGGATCTGAACAGATCGATGACAGGACCGGAGCCTTCCCTTCTTCCATCAGCTTCCGGCACTTCTGCAGGACTGATTTCAGGCTGGCGTATTCTTCCAGGGTCGCCCCGGACTCCGGATCCATAACGATATGTCCCAGTTCTCCGGCAGCCCCGCCTTCTCCCCGGATGCTTTTGTTTTTTACGATCAGCGGACAGGCAATGCCCCATGATGCATAACACAGGCAGTAGGTATTATATCCGGCAGTGATCTCAGGACGGAACAGGGAGATCAGATATGTTCTTGCCCTGACATTGTTTTCGACTCTGACAGGAACCCCGTATTTTTCCTGCAGCAGATCTGCGACCGGCTGATCTTTCCAGCTGATCCTTTCCTGATCGATCTGCTTGATGACACCGATATGCGCATCAACAATGGCAGGTACCGCAATGCCGATCCCGGCCAGCCTGTCCCAGCACTCCGGAAAATTCCTGCGCACAGATTCAATGATTCCGCAGAGCCTGTCCATCATTTTATCAAACTCATCCGGCATCACTTCCATCTCACCCTGCATGACAGGATTCCCGCGGAGATCTGTGATGCAGTAGTGTGTCCTGTCACGGCCCAGTGATATTCCGAGTGCATATACAGACCTCGCGATAAAATCGACCAGGATCGGATGGCGTCCTGCTTTGCCGGAATTTTTCACGGCATCCTGCCTGATCTCTTCTACCATCCCCTGTCCGATCATCTCACCGATAATATTCGTGATCGTCGCCGGCGTCAGGCCCAGCTTTGCGGCGATCTCCGCCCGGGAGATCGGGCCATCCGAATATATTAAAGATTTGATCAGTGATACATTTTCCTGCTTTGCTGTTACCTGATTTTTTCCGGTCTGCCGCTCTGTCATAGTTTTCCTCACCATATCTGTGTTTTCTTAAAAATATCACAAAATCAGTTCTGTTTCTATTGATTAATTAAACATTTTAATTTATGATTTATTTAGTTAAACATTTTAATTAATTGGAGGTGCCATGAAACATATCTTCCTGAATCTGAAAAGATTCGATGTTCCGAAAGAGTTCGGCGGGGTCAATGCCCTTGCTGCACCGGCAGCTTACGGAGAAACAGTTGTCAATGCTGTCCAGGACAAACTGGAAAGCTATGATCCATCATCTGCTGAGTTCGGGATCTATTTCCCCGAGGCTCATCTGCTGTCTGCCCTTTCCGCAAGGAATGAAAACAGTCATCTGAAGATCGGAGCCCAGTCAGTCTTCCGTACCGATACAGCACCCGGTGGAAATTTCGGTGCGTTCACATCACAGCGCCCGGCTTCTGCAGTCAGGGCACTCGGCTGTGATACGGTCATGATCGGGCATTGCGAAGAGCGGAATGAAAAACGCGATCTGCTGGCCATGGCCGGTGTAACCGGCAGACAGGCAGCCGATGTGATCAATAAAGTTCTGAATGAAGAGATCCGCTGTGCAGTAAACAGAGGACTGCACGTGCTCTACTGCATCGGGGAACGCAGCGAAGAACAGGATGAATGGCAGGAAGTCCTGGGTGCGCAGATCAACAGCGGTCTTGACGGGATCTGCACAGAAAACATTGTCATCGCCTATGAACCGGTCTGGTCGATCGGTCCCGGCAAAACACCTGCAGACAAGCCGTATATTCAGAAGATCGCACGTTATATCAGATCACTGAAGGATGTCGATGTTGTATATGGCGGCGGACTGAAGCAGGACAATGCGCCGATGCTGGCATCTATTCCCGAGATCAGCGGCGGTCTGATCGCCCTGACACGTTTCTCCGGGGACATTGGATTCTATCCGGATGAGTATCTTGAAATCATCGATCTGTATCTCAGCAATTGCGAAAAATAAGAAGGAGACATTATGAAGCATTTTGAATTCGAATACGGTGCAGGCACAATGGGTGCCGACCTTCCCGATTCCACCGATGTATTTATCCCCGGTGAAACCGTCAAAGACCCTGACTTTATACCTGAAGAGCAGCTGGAAGAAGCATATCTGAAAAGCATCCGGAATCCGATCGGCATGAAGCCGGTTACGGAGCTTGTCCGCAAAGGCTCCAAAGTCGTATTTGTCGTACCTGACCGCGTCAAGGGCGGTGAACAGAAGACCAGTCACAGAAAGCTTTCCATCCATTATCTTCTGAATGAACTTTACAGTGCCGGTGTTGAGAAGCAGGATATCCTGTTCATCATCTCCAACGGACTGCATCCGCGCAGCACAGACAAAGACGCAAAGGCGATCTTCGGCCAGGAACTTTACGATGAGTTCTGGCATTCCGGTCAGATCATCAGTCATGATTCAGAAGATCCTGACAATATGGTCGACCTCGGAAAGACACGCAGAGGTGATCCTGTCGTCATGAACAAGTTCGTGTTTGAAGCAGATCTGCCGATCCTGATCGGACATGTCCAGGGCAATCCTTACGGCGGTTATTCCGGCGGATACAAGCACAGTGCAACCGGTATTACAAACTGGCGCTGCATTGCCAGCCATCATGTGCCTTCCGTCATGCACAGGGAAGACTTCACACCTGTCAACAACGGTTCCCTGATGAGAAACAAGTTCGATGAGATCTCCATGCATATGGAAGAAAAGATGGGTCATCCCTTCTTCTGCTGCGATGCTGTTCTGGATTCCAAGTCAAGACAGATCGAGATCCTCTCAGGCTACGCGAAAGAAATGATGCCGATGTCATGGGAGATCGCTGACAAGCGCAATTATGTCCACTGGGCAGAGAAGAAATATGATGTCATTGTCTTCGGCATGCCTCAGAAGTTCCATTACGGTGACGGCATGGGAACCAACCCGATCATGATGATGCAGGCATTAAGCGCCCAGGTACTGCGCCATAAGAGGATCATGAGCGACCACTGCGTCTTCATCGTTTCCAGCCTCTGCAACGGCTTCTTCAATGATAAAAAATGGCCGTACCTCAGGGAACTGTATGAATGGTTCCAGCACGACAAGATGAACGAACTGCCTGATATGAACAGGCTTGGTGAATACTTTGCGACAAACGAAGACTATATCCGCCAGTACCGCTTCGCGAATGCCTTCCATCCGTTCCATGGTTTCTCCATGATGAGCTGCGGACACATCGCTGAGATGAACACAAGTGCGATCTACATCGTCGGCGCGGAAGATCCGGGCTATGCAAGAGGCATGGGTCTGAAGACCAGAGCTACTTTTGAGGAAGCATTGGAAGACGCGAAGAAAAAGTTTGTCGGTGAAGACCCGAACATCCTTGCCCTTCCGCTGGCATTCAAGACAACTGCTGTCCACCTGTGCATGAAGGATCCTGACAAAGATCCGATGGATGAATACGGACACAGACATCAGTAATCAGGAGATTCCTTTCCTCTATTAGAAAAAGATCCGGCCGGATCTTTTTCATTTGCTTATTCTGTTTCCAGTCCCAGACGAACGTACTGTTCTTCCGGAGCTTCTGCTTTCTGCATCTCTTTGACCATCAGTGCCTTCATCCTCTTTTCAGCTTCACTGTCGTTCAGAGGATGTTCCTGGAGCGGATCACCGATCCTGTCAAACAGCATCGTACCGAATTTCCAGTGGCCGCTGTAGCTGTAATAACGCTTGCGGTCATATTTTTCATCTGTCGGAATTCTCAGTACCGGAATATGATCTGTAAACTCCAGGCTTCTGCAAAGCACATCATCTGCCTGGCGAATCTCTTCGGCATGCATGTATTTCTTGATATGCGCGGGCATCAGTGTGTACTGGTACAGCGGCTTGTTATCCTCAGTCTGCGCACAGCGCATGTACGTATAATGTCCATCGGTCACGTTGACATGCATTCCGTAATAACCGTACAGGACACTGTCATGGATCCTGTCCTGCTCACCGCTGAGAAGCGGCAGCATCGACTCTCCGGTCATATGCGATCCCTTTCCGATCCCGAAGAAATCCAGGACTGTCGGTGCGATATCCGGTGTCTGGGCCAGTGCGCTGCATCTAGTCCCGTCCTTTTCCGGATAACGCGGATCATGCAGGAAGAACGGGATATTGGCCAGTTCGTCATAGACCGGAGGATAGTTCTTTCCGAAATATCCTTTCTCTCCAAGCATAAAGCCATGATCCGTATTCACGATCAGCATCGTATCCTTCCAGAGATCATGTTCATCAAAGAAGTCCAGGATCTTCCCGAGATACCCGTCGCACATGGTCACGAGCGCTTTATATGCTGTGCGGAATCCCTCGGTCTTTTCGTGTTCATTCTCCGTATAGACACGATATTCAGGCCAGTCATCCGTGACCGGCTGATACGAGTACATCTTTGTAAATCTTTCCGGCACAAAGAACGGCTCATGCGGATCAAAGTATTCCAGCTGCAGGAACCAGCGATCGGAGTCACTGTGTTCTCTCAGGAATTCCATTCCTTTTTCAAATGAACGGGCATGCGCGTATTCCGCTTCTTCACACATGTATCTGCGGTTGATCTGATCCTGCCGTCTGGGCAGCAGCGGTCCGTCAAAATCCTCCGGATCGCTTTTCCACTGATCCCCTTCCTGTCCGCGGATAAATTCAAAGGAGGAATAATTCGTCCAGTAGTTGGCACCGCCGGCTTCCCAGTAATGACAGTGATCAGTCACCAGATGAGTCCATATCCCGTGCTCGCCGAGCATCCTTGGCATCGATTCGTCGAACGGTTCAAACGGGCTCCAGCTGCGGTGCAGGAAGTTCAGCCTGCCTGTATGCAGTTCTCTCCTGGCAGGCATGCAGGGCATACTGCCGGTAAAGAAGTTGTCAAACGTAACAGAATGTTCTGCCAGTCTTGCAAAATTCGGTGTAATGACATCACTGTTCCCGTACGGCGAAAGGTACCGCCTGTTCAGGGAATCATACATGACCATAACTGCTTTCATATCAAACCTCCTGAAAAAAGGAGCCCGGACTGCTGTGACCGGAACTCCTGGGTTTTATCCGATTCTGTCCAGATGGAAGCGCAGGGCTCCGATCAGGTTTGCGTCATTCCTGTATCTGCATGTGACGATCTCCGGAAGCAGGAACGGTCTGCCCGGGAACTGATTGAATACTTCTTCTACCTTCTCGCGGATCACGTCAGTTACTTCCTTGCGGGCACTGATGCCGCCGCCGATCGCGTATTTCTGCAGATCCAGTACGGACTGGATGCTGTAGATGCCGGCTGCTGTCATTCTTCCGAATTCCTCCAGGGCAGCCTTTGCGTCTTCATCTCCTGCATCGTATGCCTCAAACAGTTTGACGCCGTCAAGCTCTGCTGGACTCTGTCCTTTGCGTACGGCATATTTCGCGATCAGTCCGGTCGCTGAAGCGTGGCCTGCCCAAATCGTCGGAATGATCCTTCCGAAATCACTTCCGGCAGTTGAGAATCCTGCCATGTCAGAGACCAGGTGCGACAACTCTCCGCCGCCTCCGGAAGTTCCCATCCAGATCTTTTTGTTCAGCATGATGCCGCCGCCTGTACCTGTTCCAAGAACGATCACACATCCGTTATCAACATCAGACAGCGCGCCGTTCCAGGCTTCCGCGTTGGCAGCACATTTTCCGTCATTGCCGATCGTTGCGGGAACACCAAGGCATTCTTCCAGGTGTTTTCCCATCGGGATATCACGGATAAAGCGGTACGAACCGCCGGTAAAGGCAATTCCGTTTGCTGTATCAAGCCTTCCGGGCATGGATACTGCTGCGCCTTCAAACTGTCCGGAGAACTGATCTCCGACAGACCTGATGGCTTTCAGCAGCCCTTCCAGGCTGTCTGTTGCGGCAGGGACTTTTCCCTGCTCAAGGATCTCCGCGTTTTCATTCATCAATGCGTACTTGATGAATGTTCCGCCCATATCAAATGCCAGATACTGCTTCATTTACGCCTCCTCGATACCATAACGGTAATACAGTTCCTTCGGTGCATCAGTCTCTTTCATATATTCGCTGATCAGCTGCTTCATATGCTTTACAGCTGCCGGATCATCGATCTCATGGAGCTGACCCGGATCATTTTCCAGATCATACAGTCTGCTCGGACGCGGCTGTTTTGCGCCACCAACCTGTGAACCAAGGCACTGGATCTTCATCGTCCGGAGTCCCTTTGTAAAGGAGAACGGTTCTGCCGGTTCCCAGTTTTCCAGTTCCTTCACATGGAATCTTGCGCGCATATGGGTAGGCATCAGCGTGTATTCATAATACGGAGCTTCCGGATGTTCCGGAGCATTCATATACAGGTATTTTCCGTCAGTCACAATAATCTCATCACCATGGAAACCGAAGACGACGTATTCGTGGTTGATGCCGCCTTCCATGATGTTCCTGACAGGCTTTCCGGTCATGTCCTGCGGGATCTCAAGACCGAAGAATTCCAGTACCGTCGCGGAAAGGTCTGCCATCTGGACAAACGCATCGCACTTCTTTCCGGCGCAGTCCAGACGCGGATCATAAACATACATCGGTGTATGCGCGATCTCATTCCAGCACGGCATAGCGGTCTTTCCCCACCATTCGTGCTCACCCAGCAGGAAGCCATGGTCCGTGCAAAGGATCAGCATCGTATCTTTCCAGAGATCGTATTCATCCATCCTGTCGAGTACTTTTCCAAGATACCTGTCACACTTTTCCAGCAGCGCGGCGTATCTGTTTTTGACGGTCTGAATGACTTCTTCACTTTCATTGACCTTGGCGTATGGCGGCCAGTCGATACCCATCGCGTCTTCGCCTGTCAGCGGTCCTTCGAAGTCCTTCTGATATTTCTCGTCTACGAAGAACGGCTCATGCGGATCGAAGCATTCAATGTGCAGGAACCAGTTGTCCGCCGTATGGTTGGTGTCGATGAACTCCAGACCTTCTGCAAAAGTTCTTGCCTGAGCTGTTTTCTCTTCCGTATCCATGTAGGAACGGTTGATCTGGTCATGCGTGCGCAAGACTCTCCACATCGGGACACCCCATCCTTTGTCAGCGTCCTTGAACACCGAGCGCTTGTCCGGAACGAAGTTCAGGTTTTCCTTCCACGGGTCGCCTTCCTGGCCGCGGATGCACTCCCATGAGGAATAGCGGGTATGATATGTCGCACCGCCGTCTTCCCAGTAATGCTGGTGGTCGGAAACAAGGTGCGAACAGATCCCGTTGTTTTTCAGGATCTCCGGCATGGAATCGTCAAACGGTTCCAGCGGTCCCCAGCTTCTGTGCAGGAAGTTCGGTCTGCCGGTATGCAGGTCACGCCTTGCCGGCATGCAGGGCATACTGCCGACATAAGAATTCTCAAACTGTGTTGCGCGTTCCGCCAGCCGCTTGAAATTCGGTGTTTTTGTCCAGTCACAGCCATAGGTTTCCAGCATATGGCGGTTCAGGGAATCATACATTACCATGATCGCTTTCATACAATTAACAGCTCCTTTTTCTTACAGTATCAAGTTATCTTTTTTTGTCATTCCGTACCACCAGTTTTATGGACAGCGACTAACAGAAATCCGATTTCTGTCAGACATATTCCAAAACAAGATATATAACATTAATGGTGGTGGGGATACCCCTATAACATAACGGTGGTGTGGTCAGGCTATAACAATTGGTTGTGATGCTGTAACAATGGGTTGCAGTCCTGTAACAGGTGTGTGGTTGTGCATACCTGTTTTCACATAAAAACTCCTCCCGTAGAATTTGTTTTGTCCAAAAACCACTTCTACAGAGAGGAGTAAAGACTAATGTCTTTAGAAACGCTCTTTTCAAAGATTTAGTTGATACAGGCAAAAATGCCATAATGATATGAGCCGTATGCTTCATGTAGATCAATAGGCATAGGAAGTTTAACGATATCCCCGGCAGTGAACGGAATCAATTCCTGCATAGTATCCATATACGCTGCTGACTTCCACTTTGTCATCTCAAGCGTGTACCTCAATCTCTTTCTGAACAGGATCCAATCCAGATATCCCTGGAAATGTCTCGTACTGATCCCATGTTTCTGCCGGATCAGATTCTTCGCTTCT
>JAILLA010000076.1 GCA_024693325.1 Solobacterium sp. | reverse complement strand
GAATTGGATAACACATACTCCTCCTCTGAGGTGCTTCGTTTCATGAAGGATCTCAAGGTGGTCGGCAATGGTAAAGGCTTTATCAATATCACCATCGGAAACAGCTTTATCTCGGAGCTGGCAAAGAAAACAGAACTCCCCCTGGATCACTATACATTGTCAGAACGGCAACTAAAAAAGGTGTTGAACTTCAAGATCTGATCTTGAGGTTTTACACCATTTTTAATCGTTTATTCGAAAGTCAGGTTTCATATGATGCGATGTCAATCATAATGCAGGCGGATACACTGTCAGTCCGTCTGTGGTAGAATACCCTTATGATTTTGTCCGACAGGAGGTAACTGATGAATACAGAAGAAAAGGTACAGCAGTTCCGCAGCTGGCTGGAACGGATGGCTGCCTACCGTATGGCACTGACTGTCATCGGAGTGGATAAAACAGCCAAAGCGCCTTCCCAGGGTGCCGACTACAGAAACAGGAAGACAGCACTGCTGTCCGGCGAGCTGATCAGGATCCAGAACGATCCTGAAATGTATCAGCTCATGGAAGAACTGTCTAAGGAAGAACTTGATCCGGAAACAGCCAGGATGGTCGAGCTGCAGCTGAAGAGCGCACGCAGGATCCGCGCGGTCCCGGCTGATGAATATGTTGAGTATCAGAGGATCCTCGGTGAATCCGAAGAAGCCTGGCTGAGGGCAAAGGCTGCGAAAGACTACAGCATGTATGAGCCGTATCTTGCGAAGCTTGTGGCGGCATACAGCAGACTGAAACAGTATCAGACAAGTGACCTTTCCCTGTTTGACAGGATCCTTGATGAGAATCAGCCCGGCTGGACAAGCGCGAAGTACGATGCCCTGTTTGCACAGATCAAGGATCGTCTTGTTCCGCTGATCAGACGTGTTTCCGAAGCGGAACCGATCGATACATCGTTCATGCATGCGTATTATCCGGCAGAGAAGCAGCGTGAGTTCATGAAGCGGATCCTGGAATACATCGATTTCAATGAAACCTGGGGAAAGATCAGTGAATCAGAACATCCCGTTACCACAGGCATCTGCTCCGGGGATATCCGGTTTACAACAAAGTACAGGGAATACAATCCCGGCATGGCTGTTCTGTCTACGGTTCATGAGAGCGGTCACGCATACTATACGCATCAGATGGATCCCTTATATTCGGGAACCCCGCTGGCACATGTCAGCGCCGGCATGCAGGAATCACAGTCACGTTTCTGCGAGAACCATCTAGCCAGAACGCTGCCGTTCTGGGAGGTACATTACCCTGCTCTGAAGGAACTGTTCCCGGAACAGCTGAACGGTATCGATACAGAGACATTCTGGCACGCGCTGAACGTAAGCCGCGCAGGCTGCGTCCGCATGGATGCGGATGAACTGACGTACCCGCTGCACATCATGATCCGTTATGAGATCGAAAAAGAACTGTTTGCCGGAACACTGGACACAAAAGACCTGAATCTCGTATGGAACAGGAAGTACAAAGAGTATCTCGGACTTGACGTACCGGATGACGAGCAGGGGATCCTGCAGGATATGCACTGGCCTTATGCATTGTTCGGATATTTCCCGACATACACGCTCGGCAGTGCGTTTGCGGCCCAGTTCAACCATACGGTCAGACAGGCACTGGACGTGGATACACTGATCAGGGAAGGCAGATATACGGAGATCATGACATGGCTGAAGGATCATCTGCACCGTTACGGAAACATGTATGAAGCAGATGAACTGATCCGTATGGCAACGGGAGAACCATTCCGGGTCAGCTATTATCTGGATTATCTTGAAGATAAATATTCCCGCTTATATAATCTGAAATAAACCCCCGAAGAAACATGGAGGAAGAATCATATGAAAATGGAATTTGTTTACGATCACTACTATGACTACAGCGAACTGACAGATGCTCTTCAGAAACTTGCCGGAATGTATCCGGACCTGATGAAGCTGGAAACGGCCGGAACAACGAAAGAAAACAAGACGATCTGGTCTGTAACGCTCAGTGACGATTCACTGAGACCTTCCGGCAAAAAGCCTGCGTTCTATATGGACGGCAATACGCATGCAGGCGAGGTTTCCGGTTCCATGGCCTGCCTGCACATGATCGACTATATTCTCTCGAATCATGAAGAAGCAGAGATCGCGGAAATACTGAAGAACCAGACATTCTACTTCATCCCGAGGATCTCTCCGGATGGTGTAGATGAATATCTGCATACAGCCAACACTGTTCGTTCCATCAACCGGGTCTATCCGGCAGACCAGTCGGAAAACCACGGCCTGAAGGCAAAGGACCTGGATGACAACGGAAAGATCGTCATGATGCGTATCAAGACACCTGCAGGCGCATGGAAAAAACGTGACGACAGTGATTTCCTGATGACCAAGCGCCAGCCGGATGAGAAAACAGGTGAATTCTACAACGTATATACCGAGGGACTGATCGATGAGTACAACGGCGTGAATATTACGATGGCAAGACCCTTGTATGCCATGGACTTCAACCGTAACTTCCCAGTCAGCTGGATGCCTGACGCAAAACAGCCCGGTGCCGGTGAATACCCGCTTTCCATGCCCGAAACACAGGCAATGGCAAAGTTCATAATCTCCCACCGCAATATCTGTGCCGTACTGACCATGCACACATCAGGCGGCGCGCTTCTGCATCCTCCGGGAATGTATTCCGAAAAGCAGTGCGATCCGGAAGATATGCGCATGTACAAGGAGATCGGCGCACTGGCGGATCACAAGCTGAATTATCCGACATGCAATCTGTTCGATGCATACTGCATCGATCCGAAACATTTCGATGCCGGCGCATTTGATGACTGGTGCTTTATCGCAAAGGGTATCCCTTCCTTTACGATGGAGATCTGGAACGTCAAGGAAAAAGCAGGATGCGGTCCGCAGTGGCCTGTCAGAAGGGACAAGAAACCTGCAGAGATCGAGGAAGAGAACCGCAAGGTATATGAATGGCTGAAGGTCAATTCCCCCGAATCGATCCTGCCCTGGAAGGAATTTGAACATCCTCAGCTCGGAACGATCGAGATCGGCGGTATCGACGGTAAGTTCGCAACACAGAATCCTCCGTGCCATCTGCTGAACGAAGAGCTGGAAAAGATCCTGGACTTCTCAATGCGCTATGCAAAAGTTCTCCCGGATGTCGGCTTTGACAGCGTCAAGGTCACGAAACAGTCCCAGGATGTCTGGCAGATCGATGCTGTTCTGATGAATACCGGTTTCCTGCCGACCTGGCTTTCCAATGAGACGAGAAAACTGAAGGAAAACAGAGTGATCCATCTTTCCCTGAACGGCGCGGAAGTGCTCTCCGGACCGAAAGAGATCGCCGGACTCGGCGGATTCCATAATATCCGTTCCGGATATTCCTACGGGAACAATATCTCCACCTTCAATCACGAACAGGCTGCCGCTAAGCTGACATGGATCGTGAAGGCTGAGGCAGGAAGCACAGTCACCCTCACAGCATGTAATGAGCGTGCCGGACAGACTGAGACCTCCATTGAACTGAAGTAATATAAAAACACGTCTGAACTGATCATGGTCCGGACGTGTTTTTGTGTGAAGTTAAAGTGCTTTGATCAGAGCGTCTACACCTTCCTGCGTTGTCATGAAGCTTGTGACAAAGCGGGCTGCGCTGTGGGTGGCATCGATGATGCCCATCGTATGGAAGGCGAAAGATTTGCGGAGATTTTTGATCTGCGTATTGGAGAGGACAACAAACAGCTGGTTGGTCTCGGGACGGTATGCGAACTGATAGCCCTTTTCCTCAAATGCCGTTCTCAGCTGTTCAGCCATATCCATGGCATGTTTGGAGATCTTGAAGTACCTGTTTTCCTTGAACAGTTCTTCGAACTGGATGCCGAGCAGTCTTCCCTTGGCAAGCATTCCGCCGCGCTGCTTGATATGGTAGCGGAAGTCCTTTTTCAGACCATCATTGAGAATGACGACAGCTTCGCCGAACAGCGCGCCGACCTTTGTACCGCCGACATAGAATACATCACAGAGCTTTGCGATATCCTTCGGCTTCAGGTCATTCGCTTTTGCGGCAAGTCCGTATCCCAGTCTTGCGCCGTCGATGAACAGCGGGAGACCGTATTTTCTGCAGACTTTATATAATGCGCTCAGCTGTTTCTTTGAGTACAGCGTACCTGTCTCTGTCGGGAAGGAAATATAAACCATGCCCGGCTGAACGATATGTTCATAGCTTTCATCGTCTCTCTGGCGGACGATCGCTTCTTCTACCTGGGCAGCGGTGATCGTTCCGTCTTCGGAGGGAAGTGCCAGGCACTTGTGTCCGGTCGCTTCGACTGCACCGGTTTCATGGCAGTTGATATGTCCGCTTTCAGCACACAGAACACCCTGGTGCGGACGGAGTATGGATGAGATGACTGTCATGTTTGCCTGTGTGCCGCCTACCAGGAAATGGACATCCGCGTTTTCACAGCCAAATGCTTTTTTGATCAGACTGCGCGCATTGTCGCAATGGGGATCCATTCCATAACCGCCGGTCTGTTCGGTGTTTGTAGACTGAAGTGCTTCCAGGATCTCGGGAATGCAGCCCTCAGTGTAATCACTTTCGAAATTAAACATAGTTACCTCCGGAATTTCAATGATAATGATACCGCAAACGATGTTAGAATCAACATATATGAAACGAAGATTGATTGAAGGAGCGGTACTTCTGCTCATGCTGCTGGTAGCGGAGGGCAAGCTGCTGCTCATGTACCATGAAGGTACAAAGAAAGAAGATGACGACGATGAAACTGCACGGTCCGAATGAACTGGAGGAACTGGCTGAACTGCTCAGAAGGGACGGCGTGATCGCTGTACCTACAGATACGGTATATGGTGTCTGCGCAAGAATGGATCATGAAGAGGCACAGGAGAACCTGAGAAACATCAAGCACAGACCCGAAACAAAGGCATTCCCACTGATGTGCGCGGATGCACAGCAGATCAGGCAGATCGCCCAAACGGATGACAGGTCGGAAAAACTGATCGCTGCTTTTATGCCGGGTCCGGTAACCCTTGTTTTGAACAAGCGTGAAGAGGTTCCTGCGTTTGTGAACGGCGGTATGGATACGCTGGCGATCCGCATGGCATCATCAAAGGACCTGGAAGAACTGATCCGGATGGTCGGTGTCCCGCTGTACATGACAAGCGCGAACCAGTCAGGACAGCCTGTCTGCACGACACCTGAAGAAATCGAACAGGCATGTCCCGGGCTGTCGGGAATGTTGGATGGCAGGCTTTCATTCGGTCAGGCAAGCACGATCATAGACTGCACGCAGCAGAACATCAGGATCCTCAGACCCGGTCCTGTAACGATGGAAATGATAGAAAAAGCATTGAAGGGAGAATAACACATGTTTGATCAAGAACTGGAACAGGCTGTCGCCCGTGAGCGTCAGCGTCAGGAACACAACATCGAATTGATCGCTTCCGAGAATTACTGTTCAAAGGAAGTACGTCAGGCAGCAGGCTCGATCCTGACCAATAAATATGCGGAAGGATATCCCGGACACCGCTATTACGGCGGATGCGAATATGTGGATGAGGTTGAAGAACTGGCAAGAAAACGCGCTTGTGAACTGTTCGGTGCAGATCATGCGAATGTTCAGCCGCATTCCGGCTCACAGGCAAACATGGCTGTCTATTTTTCCGTACTGAATCCCGGCGATAAGGTGCTGGGTATGGATCTGTCCGCCGGCGGACATCTGACACACGGCTCCAGAGTTTCTTTTTCCGGAAAACTGTTTGATTTTTCTTCCTATGGCGTCGATCCGGAGACTGAATGCATCGACTATGATGCGTTGAGAAAAATCGCTCTTGAAGTCAGACCGAAGCTGATCGTTGCCGGAGCGAGCGCTTACGCAAGAGAGATCGATTTCAAAGAGTTCCGCTCGATTGCCGATGAAAGCGGGGCAATGCTGATGGTGGATATGGCGCATATTGCCGGAATCGTTGCGGCAGGATATCATATGAGCCCGGTTCCGTATGCGGATTTCGTAACAACAACGACACATAAGACACTGCGCGGTCCCAGAGGCGGTATGGTGCTCTGTCGTGAGCAGTACGCAAAAGCGCTGGACAAAGCGCTCTTCCCCGGTATCCAGGGCGGTCCGCTGTGCCACATCACTGCCGCAAAGGCAGTGTGCCTGTATGAAGCTTCCCAGCCTGAATTCAAAACATATATTAAACAGCTGCTGGACAACTGCCAGGTGCTTGCCGAGACATTGAAGAATGCGGGCTTCCGTCTTGTATCAGGCGGTACAGACAACCATCTGATCCTCGTAGATACGATGTCCATGGGTGTTACCGGCAGGGATGCTGAAACAGCCCTGGACCGTGTGCATATCACCGTCAACAAGAATGCCATACCGTTCGACAAGCAGAAACCGTCTGTAACATCCGGTATCCGTGTCGGTACGGCTGCCATGACGACAAGAGGGTTCAAAGAGGCGGAATTCCGCCAGGTAGGTGAATGGATCGCTGAAGTACTGAATCACAAGGATGATGAGGAAGTGCTCAGCAGGATCTCCGCTGAAGTCGTAGAACTGACCTCACGCTTCCCGCTGGATTAAAAAAGATCCTGCCGTGCAGGATCAGAAATGTTTTGCTGTTTCAGACAGATCAGGATCATTGTACAGAGCCTCTGCAGCACGCAGGGCTCTTTTTTTGTATGCCGGTTCCGTAATGATCTTACGGTATGATTCATACAGCTTTGCCATTGTGACAGTTTTTTCGTTCAGGACGATGCCGCTGCCCAGCCTGATCAGGGCGGAGGCATTCCGGTGCCTGTTCCAGCTGCCGTCATCGATCAGGACCTGGGGGATCCCAAGGTACAGGCATTTGCTGAAAACGACATCTGTCCCGTCATGGATACAGGCTTCACTCCCGCCGATCAGTTCTGTGCGGGGTGTGCTCATGATCTTCAGATGGCCTCTGGCGGATGCCTGCGCATCGGTGTACCAGGCAAACACATCATACGGCGCGCCAAGAAATGATTCTTCGATCAGTTCTTTCGGCCATTTGCCGGAAGAACCCAGGAAAATGCAAACCTGCTTCTTTTCCGTATGTGCTTTCCTGTGTGAGCAGAGGGAACCGAGCTGATAGACATTCTTCATCTTCGGATACAGCATGAATGGTCCGATGGTGATGCGTCTGGCGGCTGCGTCATACATGTCCCTGATCCTGAGGATCTGTTCAAGATGATGCTCGGACAGCGCTTTGTTGAGCGCCTTCAGATAGGATGTTTCAAACGGGATGTCTTTATAAGTCCCGTAAGGTACATAAGATATGTAAGGGACATGTTCTGCCCTTGCGGCAATGATGCCGGAAGGCCGGCAGAATTCAAAGATCATGTCCGGCTGATATGTTTTGATCGCTTTTCTGACCGCACCGATATCGTCTTTCAGGAATGATGCGTCCAGCATTCCTGAACGGTACAATACTTCTTCCTGTGAATCCGGCGCGTCCCATTTGCCGAACAGTTTTTTCTTTCCTGCAGGCACAGGCGCATCAAATTTCACAGCATTTCCGAAGCCGGTCAGCTGTGAACATACTGCTGTCTGTCTTCCGTTGGTTTCCATCATTGCTTCAATATCCCGTGCAAGCATAAAAGAAGCGGTATCGGAAGGATTGCGATGTGCAGGCAGAATCAAAACTTTCATGAAAACAGTATAACATTTGTTTTGTTTGTAAGGTTGCGTTCAGGCTGACTTTCTTCTATCATTGACGATAGAAATAAGAGGAGGTCTGTTATGCTCGAAGTATTAAATCATCCTATGATTACTCACAAGCTGACACTGATGAGAAAAAAAGAGACTGGAACCAAAGATTTCCGTGAAAATCTGAATGAAATTGCTGAACTGATGGCATATGAAGTATGCCGTGATCTGCCGCTGAGGCCGATCGATATTGAAACACCGATGGGACCCTGCACAGGTTATGAACTCGCAAAGCCGGTCGTGATCGTTCCGATCCTCAGAGCAGGCATTGGTCTGCTGGATGGTATCAGAAGACTCGTTCCGACAGCCAAGGTAGGCTTCATCGGATTATACCGTGATGAAGAAACACTGGAGCCGCACGAATACTTCGCTAAATTCCCGAAGGATCTGGACCAGGCGATCGTCATGGTCGTTGACCCGATGCTGGCAACAGGCGGAAGTGCGATCGACGCGATCACAATGGTAAAGGCACGCGGTGCAAAACAGATCAAGCTTGTATGCCTTGTCGGCGCTCCTGAGGGCGTCAAGGCTATGCAGAAAGCTCACCCGGATGTTGATATCTATCTGGCAGCGCTGGATGACCATCTGAATGAGATCGGATACATCGTGCCCGGTCTTGGTGATGCAGGCGACCGTATTTTCGGTACAAAGTAAATGTCGATATCGTATCTGGCTCAGGTACTGATACTGGTCTGCAGTTTTGCGGTCAGTTTCTGGGCACTGGGAGCGCTGGACTTTGAGAAATGCCTGAAAGCAAACCATGTACAGCAGGCACAGGTTTTATATTGGCTGATGGCATTTGCCTTGGCATATCTGGTGTCCGGTTTCATCACTTCGCTCCTGTATTGGGCCTGATTTGCCGGGACGAAGTCAAAAGCATCATTTCAGGTGCTATAATATTGTTTAGTCAGGAAGGGAGAGAGTATGAATCTAATCAAAGGTGCACTGCCGTATTTTGCTCTTCCTTTCGTGATCTCGCTGATCCTTGTCCCTGTGGCAAAGCAGATCGGATTCAAGCTGGGCATCTATGCGGTAGAAAATGAGAGGACCGTTCATCACGGGAAGATCGTCCGTATGGGCGGTGTAGCGATCTATGCTGCATTCATGGTGTCACTGGCGATCCTGTGGGCGGCAGATAATTCACTGAACGGTATCCTGATCGGTGCGTCGGTCGTATTTATCGGCGGCCTGCTGGACGATATCTATGATCTTCCTCCGAAAATCAAGCTGCTGTTCCAGGTAACTGCTGCGATCATTGCGCTGACGATCGGCAAATTATATCTGAATGAAACACATATTTTCTCGATCGCGATATCAAATCCCGTATTCAACTGGCTGCTGTCGTTCTTCTGGATCGTAGGTATTACCAATGCGATCAACCTGATCGACGGCCTGGACGGATTATCGAGCGGTATCTCAATCATCGTCACTATGACGATCGGTCTGCTTGGATTCTTCATGGGCAGAAGGGACATCTGCATTCTGGCGCTTGCGTTATCCGGTGCCATCATGGGTTTCCTGCCGTACAACTTCCATCCGGCATCGATCTTTGTCGGAGACTGCGGCGCGCAGTTCATGGGATTCACCATTGCCTGTATCTCACTGCTGGGATTCAAGACGACGGCGCTGATCACCCTGGGTCTCCCGATCCTGATCCTCTTTATCCCGATCAGCGATACACTGATCGCAATCGTCAGAAGAAAACTGAAGGGTCAGAAATTCACACAGGCAGACCGCGGACACCTGCACCATATCCTGATGATCAAGCTGAAGCTCGGTCACCGCAGGACAGTCCTGATCTTGTATGCTGTTACGGCAATGTTTGCCGGAGCTGCGATCCTGACATATTTCAATCCCCAGAAGGGATTCCTGCTGATCGTGATCTTCCTGATCCTGGCAAACCTGTTCATCGAATATACGGGTATGATCAATCCCCGCTGGCATCCGATCCTGTCTGTGCTCAACAAACTGACAGGCTGGCCTAAGATGATCAACGGCGAAGATCCCGTAGACACAAAGCAGGCAGAAGAATTAAGCAGGCTCGAATCAGAATCTGAAGAGGAATCAGAAGAAGAGTCTGAAGAAGAATGATTTAAAACAACGATAAAAAGAATGCGATACGCTGAATCATGATCGATCAGCTGTATCGCATTTTTTTCATTCACAGTCATCTGTTCCGCGGTAAATGATGGCAATGCTCAGGTCATCGGATGAATGCCTTCGGAACAATGTTTCCAGTGTTTCCTTCAGTTTCATGGTGACCGTTTCTTCATCACTTGTACGGATCCATTCCGCCATAATTGCCGGAGCATTTGCAGGGGTATCGGTGACCTGATCATAAAGCATCCGTTCTGCCCCGTCACTGGTCAGGATGATCGTATCCAGGCTGTCGTCCGGATCGTGCATGATCCGGATATGCAAGGGTGTATCAGGTCCTGAGAGGAAGAAGGTCAAATGCGGTTCAGCTCCGTTTTCGGGTCTGCTGAGAAGGACTGTTTCTTCACCGCAGCCGATCGCCATCCCATCACCTGTATGGATCAGAATGGATCTTTCTCCTGCCTGTCCGTACATGAGAAGGGTACAGTCCGGTTTCATGCCGGGCTGTGCTTCGGAGACGGCTTTTGTACTGAGACAGATGATATGTTGTTTCAGCAGATCATCTTCCATGGACAGCCACAGATCCGGCTGTTTCATGAAGTCTGCGCATAATGCTTCTACGACGGCTCTGGCAGCGATCTCTGAATGCTCGACAGATCCTGCTCCGTCCGCAAGCAGCGCGCACAGCACATCATCCTGTCTGGCTGTCATAGCATGATCCTGGCATTCCGTTCCCAGGAATATATGCTGTTCACCGATCGTGAATGCGCAGACAGCTTTCATGTCAGATCCGGATCTCATATGAATCGTCCTCGGCATCAGGCGCGGACAGGCTCATGGCAGCTGCCGATCTTGACAGCATAGAGAAGAAATTGGTGATCTCAAGTGCTTTCATCGTTTCGACATGTCCTTCAGGTGCCAGCTTCTTCAGGTCTTCTGTTTCACTGCCGTCTCCTACACCGATGCATTTTCCCTTGAGCTTATGATCACGATACATCTTCTGGATGGCTTTTGCGGGACCGGATACATCTTCGTCTGATTTTCCGTCACTCAGGATGATCAGCCATGGATGATAGACGCTGACGCCGACATTGCGCCAGAAGCTGCGGCGCATGCCGATCTCATTGACCGCAAATTCGACTGCTGTTTTCAAAGGTGTACCGCCGTGGGGAACAATGTCGTTGAATTCCACTTTCTGAACGTTGGAAAACCGCTGTATGATCTCGGGACCATCTCCGCCGAATGTAATGAAGCAGACGTCCAGACTGTCACGGGCATAGATATCTTCCCGGCCGCTTTTCAGGAATGCCCTGATCCCGTCATTGACCATTCTCATACGTCCGTCTTCCATCATGGAATAGGACGCATCGATCAGGATGCAGATCATCAGCTGCGGCGCATTCGTCGATACGATATCTTTTTCAAGTATTGATTTTAATCCCGCCATTATGATTTCCTCCATTTATCACGGCATTCCTTGCAGAAATAGCCTTTTCCTTTTTTGTCACGGATATCCTTGTAACGGAAGATGTCCTGGAACTGCTTTCCGCATCCGGAACATATCAGATCGACCTTTTTTCCGCATTGATTGCAGAGGAAGTTCTGTTTGTTCCTGTACTTCAGATAATCTTTGACCTTAAGCGGCACTGCTTTTCCGCAGTAGCTGCAGTTCAGTGTATGTGTTTTGGTGAGACAGTCAGGACAGATCCTGTCATGGTCAGCTGTACCGATATCTGTCAGGTAAGCGTCATAGTAATTGTCCAATGTATAAGTTTTACTGCATACCTTGCATGTGAATGTACGAGGGATCTCAGCATCGAGTTCCGGTGTGACCGGACGGTACTGCATACTGTTGAGGATCGTATTGCATGCCGGGCACAGCATCGGCCTGCGTATCTGCTTAAACCGTTCATAACGGTCATTCGGCATGTTTGACGCAGCACCGCACCACTCACATGTAATATCGGTGTTGAACTTATGATCGGGAGTGTCCCAGTAACTGTTGGGGATCACTTCACGTGTCCAGTTTCCGTTCAGGATCTCTCTCGAGTATTCCTTCAGCGTGTCGAACCATTCATTCAGCGGAACTGAACCGTTCCCGGTGAATACCTGTGCGAACAGGTCCTTCAATTTGTAATATGTATTGTTCCACACCATGCGGTAGGAACCATCAGGTGTATCTTTTCCGGAAACATTCTGTTTGTTTGCACGATACGAGAAATTGTAATTCCTGATCGCATCATCAATGCTTTCCATTCCTTTGCCTTCATAAGGGGAGCCGTTCAGCATCAGGATGTGGAACAGCAATGACGCTACTGCATACAGTTCATCATCTTCCTCACGCAGGAATTCCCCATAGTGAGGGTTATTGGTATTCTGCCGCTTATATATTTCCGGGCTTGTATATGCCTTCATGCCGACAGGGCAGGGATAACCTCCGAACTGCATACTGTCACAGTCGACGACCATGATGTCGGGACGCTCTGATCCGGAAATATCGATCATAATATTGTTCGGATTCACATCGCCCATCAGGATGCCTTTTTCATGCATTTTCGTAAACACATAGACGATCTGTCTGCACAGTCTGACCAGGGACAGTCTGTCCCAGTCTTTCATCAGACCGTTCCTTACAGATTCTTTTGCCATCTGCAGGATTGAATGCGACAGGTCCAGATAATCGGGACTGACGGCAGGCATCAGGAAACCGACAAATTCACCGTTTTCCGTGAAAAGGACCTCTTCCGGCCAGCATAGCTGCCTGATCTGCGGATGATTCGCTGTCATCAGGAGAAGCTTGTCCCGCCGTGTTTCCGTCAGCATACCCTCATGGTAGATCTTGGCTGCCGTATTTTCCCGGTCTGTACGGTAGACTGTTCCTTCTCCGCCTGTACCCAGCTTTTCAGTCAGCCTGACCGGCTGCTGTCCGGCAGTCATGACGGTATCGTTCAGAGAAGGAAGCTTCTTCACGGGGATCAGGATCCCGGTCTCCTTCTTGAATTCGGAAGTTACGCGCAAAGATGCCGCAGGGGCGGGCCGGTGTACGGTGACTTCCTTACGCGCTCCGGGGTCGGAAGACTGTTCCGGATCTTCTTCGGAACTGTCATCAGCCGAGTCGGAACCGTATCTTGCGAACTGGAGCACACGGTTTCTTGCACAGATACGTACGGACAGTTCATTGGAAACGATCATCAGCGGCAGAACATTCGGCAGGTCTTCCGCTGCCAGACGCTCTGTAAATGCTTTGTTCTGGGTCAGGAACACGAAACGTTTGTCCATATTTCTCTGCGCCAGATGGATCAGATTATCCTCAGCACTTCCGATATTATTCTTCTGTACCGGTCCGTAGATCATGGAACCGACCGCATGCAGGTAGGATATGGTATTGTCGGCAGCCTTGGCAGTCCTGTTTTTCGGATCTGTTTTGTCCAGCAGGATCTGCTTGATCCGTGCGCGTGTCACCCAATCAGCAGCCATTTTGGCATTGGAGAGCTTCAGCTGCGGAACAAGCATGTATGACAGATAATTCTGCAGCTGATCGTTCAGCCAGACTGATTCGTCAGCCAGGATGAATGAATTGGAGAAGATCTCGTGAGTCTGGGTATCCGTCAGGTGACCTGATGTGTAAGAGAACAGGGAAGGCAGATACGGCATGTTTTCTGCGACATCCGGATGGTCTTCCGTAAAGAGCTTCGTATTTTCAGGTTCCCGGACAGGTTCTGCCGGATCCAGGCTGTCGATCCTGCTGTTCATGGAACTGAGCTGCGACATGATCTTTTCCAGTACTGCATTCAGTTCTGCATTTCCTTTTGATTCAAACAGACCGAAAAAATCTTTGATCTCTGGTTCTTTTGTTAAATAAACAGTTTCTTTGATGAAGTCGGTAAAACAGTCAAATTTACTGAATTTGAGCCAGTCGTTGCGGAAACCGGCTATACGCTGCGCAAGTGAATTGAACAGAAGAGGTTCCAGCTGGACTCTGCTGCAGGCAGAGTCGCAGAACGAACGGATCTCTTCTGCTTTTGCCTGCATCGGTGCATAGTTCAGCAGCTCCGCCAGTTTCCGGATCTCCTGGGCATTGGAGATAAAGAAGGTCCGGGATGCCGTATCACCGGGGATCTGGCTTTCATGGCCGAGATACATATTTCTGGCTTCACGGATCTGGATCGCGCAGTTTTTGACTTCCGGATAATTCGGACTGCCGCATTGGGAAAGCAGCACCTGTCTTTTTCCAGACGAAAGGAATTCTAGGGTATTCATGGTTGAAGAAACATCCGCGTACAGCAGGGCATGCCTGAGAAATGACTGCTGATCAGCTTCGCAAGCAAGCCTGTCCGCAAACAAAGTATCGAGCTTCTGCTGATTGCCGGAAACATTATTCTTGAGATTGCGGAGTCTTTTCTTCAGCTTCTTTTTTGAAACATACGACTGGTTCAGATTGAACGCAGCTTTCAGTTCGTTCAGATACGCGTCAGTGCATCCGTCTACCAGAAAATCACGGCAGAGGACAGGAGCGTTGTCATTGACTTTGATCAGTTCTTTTACGAGGCTTTCCAGGTCATCCTTGAAAATTTCCTGGAGCAGTGAGGTGATATGATCCCTCATCCTGTACGCGAGAAAAGAGAACTGATTTTTATAATACAGCTGCTCGATTTTTGAAGCATGGTATTCCATATTGCTATCCTTTCAGTTTACGGCCGATCCCTTTCAGCCATCCCGCGATACCGTCATTGTTGTTCTGGTCGTCATCCAGGAAATCATTGACTTTGTCCAGTACTGCATCAACGCCTTCATTTCCTTTTGCAACGACCTGTTCATAGAATTGCTGACCTTTACTGACAGCGGTCCCGGCGATCCTGGATCCGTCTTCAGCAAGTATTTTTGCCCGGAGTTCGGCAGCTTTCCTGCTGTCCTTTTCTCCGCCGATACCCTTTGAATACATGTCAGCCAATGCCCTGATGGCATCCATGTCATCAGCGTTGGCTGCACTCTCATAACAGGAACGGGCAAAGGCAAGGTCCTGGAATGAGGTGGGTTTGGAGTAAGTTCTGCCGAGCAGGTACATCGCTCTGTCACTGCCTTTTTTCGCTGCGTCGACCAGATAATTGATCGCCTTGCTGTAGTTTTCTTCCGGCTGGCTGCCGGCAGACCAAAGGTCACCAAGCTCTTCCAGCGCACTGATACTTCCGGCTTCTGCGGCATGTTCCAGCCATCTGAGGGCAAGTTCCGTATTCTGGTCGGCGTAAACACCCTCCAGACACATCATGCCGACTTTATACATTGCGTCCGCATTTCCGCTGTTGGCTGCCTTGACATACCATGCCAGGCATCTGGAACGGTCAGAATCACCTGCTTTTCCGCTTTCAAACAGCTGGGCAATGGGATAATACGCTTCCTTTACGCCTTCAGCGGCTGCTTTCATGTAATATTTCAGTGCCTTGTCGAGATCACACGAAACTCCGTATCCATCCTGCAGGCATTCTGCATAATGCAGCATTCCTTCCGGATCGTTCTGTTCTTCTGCTGCTCTCCTGTACCAGTTTACACACATGCCGGGTTTCCCGTGCGCTCTTCCAATTTGGGCAAATTTCAGCATTGCAGGAACATAACCACGGTTGGCAGGCACCGAAATGCAGTTTTCTGCTTTTACAGGATTTCCGAGTTCTTCATACAGGTCTGCCATCAGGATCCAGGTATCATTGTCTTTGTCCGGCATGCCTTCCAGGGCATCGAGGGCAAATTCTTTCTGGTTCAGACGGATCCTCAGATCCGCCAGATGTTTCCAGACGTTCGCTCCGTTCAGACTTGCATTTGTATACCATACCTGGGCAGTGTTCAGGTTCTGCTCTGTTCCATAGCCTTCTTCATAGAACTCTGCTGTTTTTTCGTAAGCCGGCTTATAGCCGTTCACTGCGGAAGCCAGCATCAGTCGGAAGATCTCCTGAGGGTCACCTTTCCCTGTCTCCTTCAGGAGGAGTGCGTATCTGTACTGTGATTCAGGGTCTTCCTGTTCCGCGCCGCGGGCACTCCAGAGGAAAGCCTGCTCTTTATCGTCTGTCCATTCGTACAGCTTGACGAGCATATTGCAGACGTGGGCCGGGAACGGGAAATCTGACTGTGAGAAGGACTTCGCCTGTTCCTGGATCCGGTTAAGCTCTTCGGAAGAGATCTTTTTTCCGGCAGATACGCTTTCCAGGGTCCATCTGAAAGCTGCGGTATCATCCTGCTGTTCTCTGTAATAGTCTGCCAGGATATCCGCTGTTCTGATATTTTCGGCATTGTCCTGTCCGGGGAATCTTTCTTCGATATCCTTCATGAGGGCACGCAGTTTTTCGTCTGCTTCATCATAGCCTGCGTCTGAAGCGATCCTGCAGCAGCGGATATACTCGCTGTATTCATCTGCCTGATCAGGACGTGCACAGCGGATGTGCAGCAGCGCGAGGTCATTGATCTGTTCCTGGTCGAGAGAACTGTTGTTCAGAAGGGTGTACGCTTCGGAAAGGAATCCGGCAGACATACTGCTTCCTGTATATTTCTGAAGTGTCTCGCGGTCCGGCGTGCATGCGGCAATGTTCAGGATCTCCTGGATCCTGATCGGTATATTTCCGTCAATGCCGGGCATTCCGTATTTGGAAAGCCTGTAGCGGGCAGCTGCTTTGCACAGCAGGTCGTTTTCACCGGATGCCCCGTCACACTGCTGAAGCATTTCTGCTTCTTCGATCCTGGAACCGGTCCGGGCATACTCATCAGCCATTGCAAGCATCGTTTCAGGACCGGACACATATGCGCGTTTCTTCATCAGTTCTCTTGCTTTGACAGGATCTGCCGTACAGCCGATCCCGTTTGTATAGCAGTCGATCAGATAGTCAAATCTGTGCGGATCTTCCTCCGATGCACGGAGTTCTGCCGCATTGGAATAATAGCGGAAAGCCAGGTCATGGTTTTCAGCCTTGTTTCCGGATGTCATATTCCTGTACAGATCACCGAGAGTGATATTGAGTTTATAAAGAACTTTTCCGACTGAAGCGTCCGATGCGTGATTCTCCAGATTCTTTTCCGCAGCTGAGTAGAAACGGAGCTTTTCTTCTTCAAACATGTCGCCGAGGATCATGGCTGAAAACGGATCCCCGTCATTCATGCGGGACATCAATGTCCTGACAGGAAGTCCTGCGGTCGTTCCGGAAGTATAGTCCTGATACCAGCGGTCAAATGAAGAGTTTTCAAAAGAGTCTGCAGAAATGACTGCTTCTTCTTCAGTGTCCTGTTCATTCTCCGTATCCGGAGTCTGTCTGATCATGCTGTGCCAGTATGCGGCTCTTTCGGGATCTGAATCCTGAAATATCATGTACAGTTGGCGCGCAGCTTCTTCGTTTCCGTCTACTGCTTCTTCTTCCAGTTCATCGATTGTTTTTTCTTCAGTCATCATATCTGTATCCTCCGGTCCGGGGTCTGACAACGTTATATGTGATGTGTGATGAGTTTCTAATAAATATCTGATATTCATTATATCAAGGAATGCTGATCGTCACTCTGCGATCAGCCGGTGTTTTCCCTGACAGCGATATCATAACTGATATAAAGGGGAAAATATATTCTCAAATATATTGATTTTTATACCCCAAAATATATGAATAATATCAATAAAAACATAATTATTAACCATTTAAAAACACATAAAACAGGATTTCATTTATAATCAGGGTATGAATTATGAAGAGAAAATAACGATCAATGTAACGGAAAGGCTCTATAACAGGATCACGGATGATATCCGTGTATACGGGAAACTGAAAAACAACGGTGAACCGAACATCAATGATTTCCTGAATACCGTCATTTCCAATTACTTTGATGAGTATTCGGACAGTTACAGTGATATGATCGGCCGGATCGGACAGGTGATCGGGGAAAATGAAAAGGGATCCCGCAGAAAGGCACAGGAGATCGTCCGCCTGATGAACATGCCCCGTGATACGGGTACGAAACAGAAGACAAACAGACATATCGCAGTCAAACCTACGAAGTATTCATTCAATGAAGACAGGCTGGAAGAGATCGACCGGATATCGGCAGAATACGGGCTTTCGTTTTCCGAATATTTCAGGAATATGCTGGAGTCATATTTTGAAATGCCGCAGTACAAAAGAGAACGTATTTATTATAAAGATCTCTGCAGTACGATCGAAACTGCGATCCGGAAACAGCGCGCACTGCGCATCAGGACACAGCGTTCTTCCATTATGGTCTACCCGAGATATCTTGTATCTTCTCAGGAAGAACTTTTCAATTATCTCCTGGCAGAGGATCCTGAAGGAAAGTGTTATACCTTCCGTATTTCACGTATCATCAGCGCTGCTGTTGTGAACAGGGAAGTATGTGCATACCGGCCGGAAAATGATGAATATTTCCGTCAGGCACTGAAGTCGCCGCAGTATTCCGGTGTTTATGATGACCATATCTGTGTTGAACTGACCGAACAGGGGAAAAACATGTTCCGCGTCATTTACTTTGACAGACCGGTACCTGTGAGGACTGAAGGAAACCTGTACTGGTTCAGCGGCTCTGTCATGCAGATCCGGAATTACTTTTCCCGCTTTGGTAAGGATGCGGTGATCATTGAACCTGTTTACCTGAGAAAACAGCTGTGCAGCTATTACGAAGAAGCCCTGAATGCATACCGAAAGGACTGAAAGCAGGATCCATGTGATGCCTGCTTTTATTACGGACTGTTAGTCACCGCGAAAATGAACTTTCTGACAAATGCTGCAGTATAGTGCGTTTGCAGAAAGAAGGGAAATGTATGGAATTCAGCAGCAGACAGCAGATCATTCATCAGAGTCCGATCGAGGACGGGGATCTTTGGAAAAACTATATGGAGAACAGGAAAACGGTCTATGAACAGATGAATGACGCGCATTTTGAGGAAAGCCTGATCTCAGAGGCGAACTGGACGCAGAGGCATTTGTACACATGCGGGGAAAATCTCGGCGTGTATCCGCTGGTGGGCGACATATGCTTCATGGATTTCGGGCAGGCATACCTGCATGAGGTCGGTTACCAGCATTTTGCGATCATTATGAACATGTACGGAAAAAAAGCATTGGTGATCCCGATGACCAGCAACGCCGTACAGTATGCGACAGCTTATGACCCGTATGATAATCCGAACGGGAAGAAGCATCTGATGAGACTGGGAAAGATCGGCAATATGACCAAGCCCTCCGTTATGTTTCTGAATGATATCCGTTTTGTGAACACCGCCAGGATTATAAAGATCGTTGCGCATCTGGATATTGACAGTGAGCTGTTCTGGAGAGTCCAGCAGAGAATGCTCGACGTGGCGTTTATGAAACCGGATGTCGCATTCGGCATCACTCGTTATATTCGGTGAAAAACAGCAGTACGTACCACATCAGATAGACGACCGGTGACAGCATGATCAGCATCTTCCGGTCACTGATGTAATAGGAAAAGATCCACACTGTAAATCCGGTATAGATCGCAGTCAGCAGATATCCGGGAATCGGATCCGGTTTCTTATCATCGTCAGGAAAGTTTTCAGAACGTTTAGCCATAATGGTACATTAACAAAACATTAGAAAAGATTCAATGCCCGTGCATGGTATCATAGTTCCATGGAAAAAAGAAACGGGGTATGGCTTGCGGCGGTATCGGGCGGTCCCGATTCCATGGCACTGGCAGATATGTGCCTGAGATCGGGGACTGCTTTTGCTGTGGCACACGTGAATTATCATCACCGCCCGGAAGCGGATGAGGAAGAAGCGTGGGTCAGACAGTGGTGCAGGGAACACGGTATCGTATGCCATGTCAGGAATGAAGCATTCGTATATACAGGCAATTTTGAGGCGGCTGCCCGGATATGGCGTTATGACTTCTTTGAGCAGCTCGTCAGGCAGTACGGCTATGCCGGGATCCTGACAGGTCATCACCAGGATGATCTGATCGAAACATATATCATGCAGAAGGAGAAAAACATCATTCCCGAATATTGGGGACTGAAGGACTCCATGATGTATCACGGAATACTTCTGGAACGCCCGCTTCTGCATATGACAAAGAAAGAACTGGAAGACTACTGCAGTGAGAACGGGATCAGATGGTATCTCGATGCGACAAATCTCCAGGATGACTATGCCAGAAACAAAGTAAGGCATGAAGTGATCGATCATCTCAGTCCTCTGGAAAGGACCATGATCCTGCGTGAGATCAGGATGGAGAATGCTGTCATGACAGAACGCAGATGCCGTGTCAGGACTGAGATCCGGGATGGCGGAACAGAACTGTCCGCATACCGCCGGTACAGTCAGGAAGACCGTCTGACACTGCTGAGAATGATCGCGGAACCGCAGAAACAGGGACCCGGACTCAGCAGGAAATTCCTTGAGGAAGCTGATCATATCCTGATGGATCATGATGACTTTGTGATCGATGTCCGTGACAAGCAGCTCGTTCAGAAGAACGGCAGGTTCTTCCTTCATCAGCCTTTCACCACGTACAGTTATGTGTGTGCGGATCTGCAGGAAGTGATGAGTCTTGGAACAAAGGAAACATTCAGGATCGAACCCGGAAGCCCGGGGGTCAATGCCGTAACAGTCCATGAAAAAGACTGGCCGCTGACGATCCGCAGCTGGCAGTCCGGGGATGAGATCCGGATGAGATACGGGACAAAAAGCGTCCACCGTTTCTTTATCGACAGGCATATTCCGAGATTTTTGCGGCAGAGCTGGCCGGTCGTTGTCAACGCGGCAGGAAGTGTCATTCTGGTACCGGGATTAGGCTGTGATATTCTTCATTTTTCAACAAGCCCTGATTTCAATGTGCTACAATACTTACTATAACTAAGGAGACCATCGTATGAATAGGGATATAAAGAAGGTTCTGTACAGTGAAGAAGAGATCATCGAACGCAGTAAGGAACTTGGCGCACAGATCACCAAGGAATACGGCGAAGCAGGACGCAGTCCTTTGCTGGTTGCTCTGCTGAGAGGCAGCGTACCGTTCCTGGCGGAACTGATGAAGCATATTGACCTGGATGTTCAGTACGACTTTATGGACGTTACAAGTTATGCCGGAACAGAAACGACCGGAGAAATTAAGATCCTTAAGGATCTTGATACATCGGTCAAAGGGCTGGACATTCTTCTTGTAGAAGATATAGTTGATACGGGACGCACAATCAATGCTGTCATGAGCATGCTGAAGAACAAGGGTGCCAACAGCGTTAAGATCGTAACGCTTCTGGATAAACCCAGCCGCCGCGATAAAGATGTTACCGCTGACTATATCGGCTTTACAGTCGGCAACGAGTTTGTTGTCGGGTTTGGCATGGACTACAACCAGCATTATCGCTGTTTGCCGTATATCGGCGTTCTGAAAGATGAGTGCTACTCCTGATAGTGAGGTAAATAGATGCAGCAAAAGAACCGATTTTTAAATTATCTGCCGTATCTGATCGTAATGATAGCAGTGATGAGTCTGTTTACGATGACTGACAGACCGTCTACCAAAGCTGTGAATTACAGTGAAATGAAGGAACTGATCGCCAGTGAGAAGATCACTGATTCCACTCTGGCGATCGGCTACAGAACGATCGGCGTACAGGGAGTTTATACAAAGGACGGGGAACAGATCACCTTTACATCCACGATTCCTGCTACTGAGTCGGAACTGGATGAACTGATCGATCAGCTGGGCGGCTCCAAGATCAGCATCATTGATGCGGAAGCTTCCAACGCTTTTATGGATACGCTGTATTCCCTGATCCCGATCCTGCTGATCGCGGGTATGGGCATCTGGATGATCAACCGGATGAGCGGCGGAGCCGGCGCAAATGCCAAAGCATTTGAATTCGGCAAATCCAGGGCTCAGCTGGAGACAAAGTCCAAGGTCAGATTCACGGATGTTGCGGGATGCGATGAAGAAAAGCAGGAAATGGCTGAGATCATCGACTACCTGAAATATCCGAAGAAATTCGCCCGCATGGGCGCCAGGATCCCGAAGGGCATCCTGCTCTGCGGCCATCCCGGTACCGGTAAAACACTGCTCGCAAAGGCGGTTGCAGGCGAAGCCAACGTTCCGTTCTACAGCATTTCAGGTTCTGACTTCGTAGAAATGTTCGTCGGTGTCGGTGCCAGCCGTGTCAGAGACATGTTCAAGAAAGCTCAGCAGACCGCTCCGTGCATCATCTTCATCGATGAGATCGATGCTGTAGGACGTCAGAGAGGCGCAGGCTTCGGCGGCGGACATGATGAACGTGAACAGACACTGAACCAGCTGCTTGTTGAGATGGACGGTATGGAAGACAATACCGGCATCGTTGTCATAGCTGCTACCAACCGTCCTGACGTACTTGACCCGGCACTTCTCAGAGCGGGCCGTTTCGACCGTCAGATCACGGTAGCGCTGCCTGACAGAAAAGGCAGAAAGGCGATCCTTGAAGTTCATGCCAGAAACAAGCACTTTGCGGAAGACGTGGATATGGATGCGATCGCCAAGCGTACACCGGGCTTCTCCGGAGCTGATCTGGAGAATGTCCTGAATGAAGCGGCGATCCTTGCGGTACGTGAAAACCTGGATAAGATCTACATCACGCAGATCGATGAAGCGATCGACCGCGTTATGATGGGACCTGCCAAGAAGAGCCGTACATATGATGAAAAGACCAAGAAACTGGTCGCTTATCATGAATCTGGACATGCGATCATCGGTCTGTTCCTGGACAACGCATCCATCGTACAGAAAGTAACGATCATCCCGAGAGGTCAGGCAGGCGGCTACAACCTGATGACACCGAAGGATGAAAAGATGATGAATACGAAGAACGACCTGCTGGCGACGATCACCGGTTATATGGGAGGCCGTACAGCAGAGGAAATGTTCTTCGATGACGTCACAACAGGCGCTGTCAATGACTTTGAAAACGCAACGCGCATTGCGCGTGATATGGTCACATTGTACGGTATGAGTGATCTCGGACCGATCAAATATGACGCAGGCAATGAGAATGTATTCCTCGGCAGAGACTATAACTCTCCGAGCAATGTCTCAGGCCAGGTCGCATTTGAGATCGACCAGGAAGTACGCAAGATCGTCAATGGCTGCCATGACAAGGCAAGGGAGATCCTGGAAGAACACAGAGATGAACTTGTCAGGATCGCAGAAGCATTGATCGAGTATGAGACTCTGACGAGCGAACAGATCCAGAAGGTCGTCAATGGTGAGTCCATTGAGAATGACTTCAAGGAAGCTGCACCGGAGACAAAAATGCCGGAGATCAAAGCGGCTGACCACAACGCGGATGTAGAACTTCCGGAAGAACCTGTAAAGGAAGAAACAGCGGAAGAGCCTGCAGAAGAAACACAGGAAACACCCGCAGAAGAGACTGAGACATCAGAAAAACAATAATCGAAGAGGACATCGGAATATCCGGTGTCTTTTTCGAAACATGTAAGAAAAATACCGATGTTTCAGAACTGCGGGAAAGACGTATCAAGACATAAAACAAAAATGTTGTATGAGTACAACTTCCTGCTATAATACTGAACGTAAAAAAGGAGAAAAGAAGATGAACGAAAACGTACGTCCCGAAACGATGGAACGCATTACAACTCCGGAACTTGCTGACGCATTTATTGCAGAGCAGGTCGAAGCGATCCGTGCACAGGTAAAAGACCAGAAGGTCCTGCTTGCTTTATCCGGCGGTGTAGACTCTTCTGTTGTAGCCGCATTGCTGGTCAAGGCGATCGGACAGCAGCTGGTATGTGTTCATGTAAACCATGGATTCCTGAGAAAGGGTGAACCGGAACAGGTCATCCAGGTATTCCGCAATGAAATGAATGCAAATCTGATCTATGTAGACGCAGTAGACAGATTCCTTGATAAGGTTGCAGGCGTAACTGATCCCGAACAGAAGAGACACATTATCGGCGAAGAATTCATCAAAGTATTTGATGAAGAAGCTTCCAGGCTTGAGGGTGTACATTTCCTCGCTCAGGGTACGATCTATCCTGACATCCTGGAAAGTGAGAGAGGTATTAAGGCTCATCATAACGTAGGCGGTCTGCCGCAGGAAATGGATATGGAACTTGTTGAACCGGTCAAACTGCTCTTCAAGGACGAAGTCAGAGTTGTCGGCAAGGCGCTTGGTCTGCCTGACAACATGGTATTCCGTCAGCCGTTCCCGGGACCCGGCCTGGCAGTCAGATGCCCCGGCGCGATCACAAGAGACCGTCTGGAAGCAGTACGTGAATCCGATGCGATCCTCAGGGAAGAATTCGCAAAGAACGGTCTGGAAGGAAAGGTATGGCAGTACTTCACAGTAGTACCTGATTTCAAGTCAACAGGTATTAAAAATGAAGAACGTTCCTTTGAATGGCCTGTGATCATCCGTGCCGTCAATACAAAGGACGCTATGACTGCGACAGTAGAGGATGTTCCGTTCAGTCTTCTCCAGCATATTACCGACCGTATTACACATGAGGTTGCAGGTGTTAACCGTGTATTATTCGATCTGACACCGAAACCAACAGCTACGATCGAGTACGAATAAGATATTGTTGTTTTGCAGGTGACAGCATTGGTCTGAAAAGGCGGAATGCTTCATTCTCTGGAAAAACAAAAACAGCCGTGCACAGCAGATGCATGGCTTTTTCATATTCAGCAGCGCCATCTGATCGCATTGGAACGCTTCAAAAAAGAGTACGTTATTGGAAACCGGAAAAGTTCATGATAGAGTTAAGTTAAGTACTGAAGTCCAAAAGATAATTAATAAGGAGGATGGGTTTTGTATGCAATACACAAAAGAAGTTGAAGAGATGATGTGTGTCGCGAAAGGACCGGATCATGGCCCGGCCCCGATCCCCGAAGAGGGTAAGTGGGTACAGGCAAAAGAGATCAAGGACATTTCCGGCTACACACACGGAATCGGCTGGTGTGCTCCGCAGCAGGGAGCCTGCAAGCTGAGTCTGAACGTTAAGGACGGCGTGATCCAGGAAGCACTGGTCGAGACGATCGGCTGCTCAGGAATGACTCATTCCGCTGCAATGGCAAGTGAGATCCTCCCGGGCAAGACGATCCTGGAAGCGCTGAACACTGACCTGGTATGCGATGCGATCAATACTGCTATGCGCGAACTGTTCCTGCAGATTGTTTACGGACGTACACAGTCCGCTTTCTCAGATGACGGTCTTCGCGTCGGCGCGGGTCTGGAAGACCTCGGTAAAGGTCTCAGATCGATGGTTGGTACCATGTATGGTACTGCCGCAAAAGGAACCCGTTATCTTGAAATGACAGAGGGATATGTCGTAAAGATGGCGCTTGATAAGGACGACCAGGTATGCGGCTATCAGTTCCTCAGCCTCGGTAAGATGATGGATGCGATCAAGAACGGTATGTCTCCGAACGAGGCCTATGAGAAGAATCTGGGCACGTATGGTCGCTTTAAGGCAGAAGACGGAGCGGTCAAGTGGATCGATCCGCGCAAAGAATAAGGAGGAGGTGCAGCAATGGCTTTGTTTGAAAATTATGAAGGACGCATGCCCCAACTGCAGCCCGTTCTTGAAAAGTACGGCTTCAAAGACTTTGAGGATGTGAAGGCTTTTACCAACAGTAAGGGTGTCGATGCTTACAGTATCGTTGAGAGCACGCAGCCGATCTGTTTTGAAAACGTGAAATGGGCTTATGAGCTCGGCGCAGCGATCGCCATGAAGGAAGGCGCAACGAAGGCTGCTGACGCAGCTAAATGGATCGGCGTCGGACTGCAGGCATTCTG
>JAILLA010000069.1 GCA_024693325.1 Solobacterium sp. | reverse complement strand
ATAATAAAACAGATCTCCGGTGCGGATCATCAGGCATAGCGGCATACGGCAAAAAACGAATCGGATAATATAACATCATCGGATCAGCCTGCAGAAGAAACATGCCTGCCCGGCAGATCCATGATGTTTTTTATTCGTTGTCATATCAGTTCTGTACGTACAAAATCATTGCTTTTGCTGTTCATTTTATTTCTTTCCTTTCCCTGGAGTCCAGCTCCGTTTTCTGGATGGTAGTCAGGAAAGGATTTTTTATTTTTACACCGGTGTACTTAATACCAGCAGCCTCCTTGTTTCAGATATGAGTGGCGATATTTCTTAATATCCATTTGAAAGTTGAGGAACTGTCAATGATTAAGAAAAGTGCATATCTGATTCTTTTTCTGATGCTTTCGGTGATGACATTCAGCTGGATTTCTTTGATTCATTCCAATGATTCGGGAAAACCAGCGGTTTCCGCGGAACAGCGGGAACAGATCCATGCCTTTGTCAAAGGTGAGCAGCGGATGCACGCCGGAAGGAATCTGCCCGGACAATAATCCCGGTCTGCATTCTGACTGCCGGGAAAGAAAGAGGAGTGGAGTCAACGACTCTTATTTGAAGAGAACGCTGTTGAAAATGCTTTCGAGATATTCCTGGCGGCCGCTGCCCGGGAGCTTTGCGTTTCCAAGCTCAGCAGCGTGTGCTGCCAGTTCTTCAAGGGTGGTCTCATGTCTGCGGATCTTTTGACCAAGTTCACTGTTCCAGGATGAATACCTTTCTTCAATGAACGCATCGATGCGTCCGTCTTCGATCAGTTCTGCTGCCTTGATGAGACCAAGCGCAAATGTATCCATGCCGAGAATGAAGGCATAGAACATATCTTCTGCTGTATAGGAAGGACGGCGGTTCTTGGAGTCGAAGTTGAATCCGCCTGTCAGGCCGCCGTTCTTAAGAACTTCGTACATGCACTTCGTCGCTTCATAGACATCAAACGGGAATTCATCTGTATCCCAGCCGAGCAGGGTATCACCCTGGTTGGCATCGATACTGCCGAGCATGCCGTTGATCGCACTGATGCGGAGGTCGTGCTGGAATGTATGTCCTGCCAGGGTGGCGTGGTTGGCTTCGATATTCATTTTGAAATCCTTGTCCAGACCATACTGGCGCAGGAAGCCGATCGCTGTGGCAGCGTCAAAGTCATACTGATGCTTCATCGGTTCTTTCGGTTTCGGTTCAATATAGAAGTCACCTGTGAAGCCGATGGAACGGCCATAGTCGACAGCCATGTGCATGAGGTTTGCGATGTTTTCCTGTTCGAATTTCACATCGGTGTTGAGCAGTGTCTCATAGCCTTCACGGCCGCCCCAGAAGACATAGCCGCGTCCGCCGAGCTTGACGGTCAGATCCAGTGCTTTTTTGATCTGAGCTGCCGCAAATGTATAAACATCCACGGAGTTGGTTGAGCCTGCACCGTTCATGAAACGGGGGTTGGAGAACATGTTGGCTGTTCCCCAGAGGCAGCGGATATTTGTACCCTTCATCTTTTCGAGGATGTAATCGCTGATCTCGTCAAGACGCTGGTTGGTGACGTTGATGTCATCCGCCTCCGGAACGAGGTCTACATCGTGGAAACAGAAGTACTCAATGCCGAGCTTTTCCATGAATTCGAAGCCGGCATCGACCTTTGCCTTTGCATGTTCCATGGTTCCTTTTTCCGGAGCACCGAAGGATTTGTCAGCAGTATCGCGGCCGAACATATCGGTACCGGCAGCACAGAGATTGTGCCACCATGCCATTGCAAACGGCAGGTGCTCGCTCATCTTCTTTCCGCAGATGACACGGTCTTTGTCATAGTACTTGAAGGCAAGGGGATTCTTTGATTCAGGTCCCTCGTAAGGGATGACGGGGATGTCTTTGAAAACAGTCATGATCTTTCTCCTTCTTACAGTTCTTTGAATATCTCTTTGAGAGCCGGATAGATCTTCCGGAATGTCCAGTATTTTTTCTCGTAACGCGCAGCGATCTCGGGATTGGGGATGACCGACTCATGGATGACGCTGAAGTGAGCAGCACACTCCTGAATGGTAGTGAACTCACCGGCAGCTGTCATCGCCAGGAGCGCGCCTCCATAGCCCGGTCCTTCTTCTGCAGCCGGAATATCGATGCGGATGTTCAGGACGTTTGCGATGATCCTGCGCCACAAAGCTGATTTCGCGCCGCCTCCGCAGAGGGTGGAAGCTGTGATCTTCAGCTGGCCTGTCCCGGCTGCCTCAAGGCAGTCACGGAACGCGAAGGCAACGCCTTCCAGTACCGCAAGGTCCATTTCCGCTTTTGTGCTCGTCATATCCATGCCTACAAAACATGCCCTGGCATCAGAATCGTTGAGCGGACTGCGTTCACCCATCAGATAGGGCAGGAAATAAACGGTGCCGTTTCCGAGTTTTTCATCAGTGATGTCCTTGAGGATCCCGGCATAATCGGTGCTGCCGAGGATGTCTTCCAGGAACCATTTGTTCGCAGAAGCAGCGCTGAGGATGCAGCCCATCAGATGATATCTGCCGCTGGCATGTGCGAATGAATGCAGGGAATTGCCGGGATCAACAGAGAAATCATCATTTGCGATGAAGATCGTTCCGCTGGTACCCAGGGAAATATTGCAGGTGCCGGAAGCCAGGGTGTTGGTACCGATGGCTGCGGCTGCATTGTCGCCGGCGCCGGCTGCGACTACGACATCCTTCAGGAACGGCAGTTCATCATTGATGACCTTGCCGACCGGTTCATAGCTTTCATAAAGCTTCGGCAGCCATGACTCCTGGACCGAGCAGATCCTGCACATCTGTTCTGACCAGCATTTGTGTTCAACATCGAGAAGCAGGGTACCGCTGGCATCCGAATAATCTGTGCAGTGGACCCCGGTGAGTTTGTAGTTGATGTAGTCCTTCGGCAGCATGATCCTCTTTATTCTCATGAAACTTGCCGGTTCGTTTTCCCTGAGCCAGAGCAGCTTCGGTGCCGTGAAGCCGGCAAACGCAATGTTTGCGGTACAGTGGGAAAGGGTCTCTTTTCCGACGGTATTGTTGAGCCAGTCGGTCTGCTGGGCAGTCCTGTTGTCATTCCATAAAATGCAGGGCCGGATGACATCATCGTTTTCATCCAGTATGACCAGACCGTGCATCTGACCGCCGTAGCCGATGCCCCGGACCAGGGACGTATCGATGCCGGTTGTCAGTTCCCGAAGACCCGTGACAGTCTGTTTCCACCAGTCCTCCGGATTCTGCTCCGACCAGCCGGGATGCGGAAATGAAAGCGGATAATCTTTCGAAATTATGTTTACGACTTTCCCCTGATCGTCGACCAGAAGAAGCTTGACAGAAGTCGTTCCAAGATCAATACCTATGTAGAACATCTCTTCCTCCGTTATTTATCTGACTTTATTTTAAAAAACACAGGCCGTTCCTGCGATGGTATTATTAAGATAGCTGATCGACAATCCTGCGATTTTTAAAGAGAGAACGAAACGCTTATGATCGAATATGAAATTGTCAAACATGACAGGATCAGGGGTGTCAGAGTCCTGGTCAATACGATCCGTATCCGCTCCACGCACATGCACCATGATACGGAACTTTTATATGTGATCCGGGGCAGCGGGACCGTGGTCATACGCAATCATCCGTATCATCTGAAGCAGGATGACAGTCTTGTGATCAATGCGTATGAACCTCATGAGATCCTTTCGGAAGGAACAGATTTCACACTGATCATTATCCAGTTCTCCGGACATTTCCTGCAGGATTACTGTTCACTGAACCATATGCTGTTTCCCGGCGGAAATCTCAGGGAACAGCTCTCAGAAGAGATGATGGACCGGCTGAAAAAAGAGATCTTTGATCTTTCCGTTTCCTACCTGGAAGGCGGGGAATATTTCAGCATGTTCTGCGTCAGCAGACTGTCCGGGATCCTGTACATGCTGATGAAGCATACAGACATCATTGTTCTCAGTGAGAGCGAGTATACAAAGAAACGCAAAACAGAAAAACGCATGATACGCATCAGTGAATATATCGAGATGAATTATATGGAACCGATCCGCCTGGCTGATCTGGCTGAAAAGGAAGGGATCACGGAGACCCATCTTTCCCATTTTATACGCCAGGAATTCGGGATCAGTTTTCAGGATTATCTCCGCAGCAAGCGCCTGGAAAGCGCTGTCCGCCTGATTGGCACGAACCGCACACTGTGTGAGATCTCCGATGCCTGCGGTTTCTCGGAGCTGAAATACATGACAAAGGCATTCCGCCAGGCATTTCATATGACACCGGCTGAGTACCGGGAACTGGAAAGCCCGGCAGCCAATAAAACAGCCGCCTCGGACAGTTCGGAATATATTTATTCCAATGCCGAAGCGTTGGCGCTCCTGCATGAGATCGCTCAGGCAGACTGATACAGGAATATATGCATGCAACGGAAAACGGCAGTCATTGTGACCGCCGTTATTCGTATCTGTACTGTTTTTATTCGTAACGTTTATGGATCAGGGCTGAGCCGCCTGCGATCGCCATCAGGTACGGCAGCTCGAAGGATGTATGCACATCATACTTCATGGCGGCGATGATGTTTTCCGTGCCGCCGACATTGACTGCCATCAGTTTTTCATTGTAATCGGGGTTGACTGTGACCATGCTGGCACAATGGATGCAGATGGTTTCCGTACCTGCTTCAACATCGAAGAATTACATGCAGTCTTCCGGGCTGCAGAGATTTCCTTCAAAGATCTCAACGTCTTCCGGAATGTATTTCACTGCCTGATCATTATTCAGGACAAAAGCGCGGACGCTGTCACCGCGTTCGATCAGCTGGCGGCAGATATTGGAACCGAGGAATCCTGCTGCTCCGGTGAGAAGATATACTGTGTTTGTGTTTGCTGTGTTCATCATTCGTTGCCTCTCTTTCTTTTTTCTTACAGGGACAGGATATCTTCGAAAGGTAAACGAAACGTAAAAATCCGGGTAAAACATTTACATTTTTTTCGCCTCCCATTTGCACAGTGGTGCTGAGTGATTGCCTATTTATCGGGTTTTTGTGACATGACATCCCGATATCTGATGGTTTTTACGTTGCTGATAATGCAGTTTATGAGATATTCGATCTTTTCCAGTTTGTCATAGGG
>JAILLA010000021.1 GCA_024693325.1 Solobacterium sp. | reverse complement strand
CTGTTACTGCACTTCACTGCAGGAAATCACGATTCCTGACGCTGTTGAAACAATTGGGAGTTATGTATTCGAGTACTGTACAAGTCTAAAAGAGATCACGATTCCTGATGGTATTACATCACTAGGGTCCTATGTGCTTTATGGTTGTACTGCTTTGACAACAGTAAAACTTCCTGATTCGCTGATGAAAATTGATGAATATGCTTTTGCCAACTGCAGTGCATTGACTGAAATTTCTATTCCAGAAGGCGTGGCTATCTCAACATATGCGTTTAGTAACTGCACGAAACTTGAAACAGTCGTTCTTGGCAGCAATATCACAATAAGTAACTATAGTTTCACAAAATGCGATGCGCTTACAACGGTTGAATTCGGAAAAGGCGTGATATTTACTTCATCCAGTTTCCCTGACCTTTCCATGTCCGGAAGTTGCGGTGAAAACATCACATATGAACTGGATTTTGTGAACCGGACATTCAAATTGGAAGGGTCCGGGACAATGGAGAATTATACAGAGCAAAATCCTGCGCCTTGGCATAATAAAATTACAAATATATTAGAACTTGAAATTAATGGTGAGATAATTTCGATCGGAGATTATGCTTTTGATGGAGCAAAAAATCTATTGTTCTTTGAACTGCCGAAGACCATTACAACAATTGGAACCAGAGCTTTCAGAGAAAACAAAGAATTAACATATGTCGAAATACCTGAGAACGTGATTTCTATCGGCGAGGATGCGTTTGTCGGATGTGAAAATATGGAACAATTCATTTTCTGCGGTAATGCTCCAGAGATGTATGGAATCATACTTTCAGATGCTGAAGACGTAGATGTATATATTCCGACCACAGCTATTGGATGGTCTGATACGATGGTATCCAAATTCTTAACAGAAGGTTTTAAGTATTTTGATAATACTGTAGACAGTATTGGTATTTTCCTTCTTTTGGATACATCGGGAAGTATGAAAAATAAAATGGATCAGTTGAAAACGGCTGTCAATGCATTTATCAAGAATGTGGGTGGACGAATCAATAAAGCAGATATTTCAATTATGGAATATGCCGCCGAAATAAAGTCATCTGCTAAATATACGACATGCGTTCCCAAATTACAGCAATATGTGAAAAAGATGTCTTCAGAAGGTGGAACCGAATATCATATGGCACTTGAATCTGCTTACAATTACATTAAAACTGAGAGTAAAGCAGAAAAAAACTATATCGTGATGTTCAGTGATGGAGAACCGAATGATGCAGAACAGCCAATCTATGATCTTTCTGATTTAATCAGGAAAGATTATCCAATTTTCACGGTTGGCCTTGCAAGTGATTCTCATTATATTGATATTTTGAAACGAATTGCAGGGGATTATCGATATTTTGAGGCAGAAGATATAACAGGGCTTACTGAAGCTTTTGCAAAACTGAGCGGAGATCTAGAACGTACTGAAAATACGGTTATAACTATGAATCGTAATAATATGAATGTGGATCTTCTTTCTGAGCGTATGATCTTCGTAAAAGGAACCACAGAAAAAGTGAATCTTTCCGTTCTACCAAGCATTCATCTCGGCTCTTATAAAGAAATCGCTCTCGTTCAAGGTGAAAATATCATTCTGAAAAGTGAAAACGGTGAATTTACGGAGATCAGACCGGGATTATTATTCGATGTTGATCTGCCGATTTATGTTATCACATATGATTGGAATGGCGAGGAACTGGAACGAATTGAAGTCAAAGTTACTGTTAAAAATGGTCTGATTGTGACTTATTACCTTAATGATGGGACAAACGTAATTTATAAAACTGTCGCCATCCAAGCAGGAGAAAATCTTATCCCTCCTGAAGAACCGTCAAGAACATATTATAAATTCAGTGGATGGTATGAAAACAAGAACGGCTCAGGACTGGAATATTTTAGCAGTCAGAACAAAAAAAACAGAGAAAGTGTTATGAAAAATATCAATCTCTATGCCAAATGGACACAATTTGATCCTAATATCGATGCGTGGTCATTTAGAAATAGTTATGACACTTTTGGTTTAGGCAATTATGAAATCACCCCCGGAGATTATAAGAAGTTGGAAGAGTCAGTCCAGATATCTGGTAATTACTCTTCCTGGTCAAACGTTGAAAGACACAAAAACGAAGAATGGGGCGGATCCTGTTTTGGTATGTCCTCCGCTGCAGTACTGGCATATCATAATTATTTCGATATCAATGCTTTCCAAGCCTCTGCTGTAAATGTTCATACAGCAACAATCAACAAGAACATAGATGGTGACAATGATGTCGGCCCAATAGAGAGTATGATCAATTTTAACCAATTGCGTCAGAGTGTTGGAAATTTAACCAGTTTGGATTATTATCTACAAACAGAATCGGAAGATATTGAGGATGTTATTCAAGCTTTCAAGAAAGCTAATGGACCTGTAGTCGTAAATATTGGATTGTATTATCCAATATATGAAAATAGTCAATATGTTGGAGAACTTGACGCACTTCACGCGGTAGTTGGCTACGAATTTTATCAAATTGACAATACCTCCTGGCAGTTCAAAGTATATGACTGTTCAAAAAAGGATAAAGTATATACCGTAACTATAAAGAATAACAATGGTAGTTATACGAAGGAGTGTACTGAGTGGACTAATGATTGGGCACAAAGCAAACCGCCGCTCACTCAGGAGCAAATAGATGCAGGATTATCTGCAGGGAATTACACGCGAATTAAAATTCACAGTGCATCAACTGCCGAAGATCTAAACATGTATCCAATATTAATAGAACCTGAAACGTTAAGTGAGACACAGTCAGTTCATTCGGAGAACAAAGAGGAATTCATTCTTGAAACGTCTTCATTGTGTTTCAGCATTACTGACGGTACTCACAGTGCAGAAGTACTTTGGGGTAAAAAACAGAGTGGAGATTTGGATATACTCGCTTATGGAAACATAAGCGAAGTTGACCAGAAGGCAAGCTATTTGTTTAAATTGCCTGTCCTGTTCGGCGATGCATACTACAGCATTACACCGACACTGAATCTTTCTGATTTTGAAACCACACTGCGTTTTGATGACAGTGATACTGGTTTTTACTCAAGCGTTAACACTTCATCTATGGGAACTTATACACTCTACGCCAACGGGACCGTGCAGACAAAGTTTGATGAACCCGCAGAGCAGAAAGTAACGGTTCTTTCATCTATCATGGAGACACCGTGGTATTCTGTTGATCTGCAGACAGCATCAACAGGCATTACTGCAAAACCATATTCGGATAAAGTTGTTGTAACTTCTCTTGATGAAACAACAATGACTGTTAAAGCAAAGTCGTCGTTTAATTCACTTACCTTTGAGGATGTCCCCGTTTCGGAGCAGGGTACAGAAATTATCGGGACAGATGAAGATGTCTGCAGAATTGTACACAACGGTGAAGAGTGGAATACAGATTACTTTGGTTATTTTGTGATCTTTGACAGTCGACTTGGAACGAGCGTTCCTTCACTAACAAATGTTCTTAAAGGATCGTTGCTTACGAAACCGGAGGATCCAAAAAGAGAAGGCTACTTCTTTAGAGGATGGTATAAAGACGAAGAGTATACGGAAAAGTGGAACTTTGACACAGATACTGTTAAAGAAGATACAGTCCTTTATGCTGGATGGAGTACAGATCCAAATTACTTCATAACAATTTATTTCAATTTACCGTATCAGGAACAACAGTCTATTACAGTACCGAATGGCTTTGAACTGACAGAAGAATATCTCCCTGGTGGTATAACAGAGTGGTTCAAAGACAACGCATGCACAAAAGAATGGGCGGTGGGTGAAGCTATTACCCGGAATATGATCCTTTATGCAAAGAACTGGAACAAGGAATCAGATGATACTCTGGTCCTTAACAAGACAATACTGCACATGCTGCCAGAAGAAACTATCCAATTAACAGTCACTTCACAGACTTCGGTCGGTTCCTTGACATGGGTGAGTGCGGATGAAAATATTGCTAAGGTAGATGAAAACGGATTTGTTACTGCAATCGCGGATGGAATTACAACAATCACCGTACAGAATAGTAATGGAAACGTTGCGACATGCGAAGTTATTGTCGTACCGCAGTGCATCTACGTCAAAGGGTTTGCTTCTTATTACATTTACACAGGAACAGCAATCAAACCTGAAATCAGTGTCTATGACTCAGGCACACTGCTGACTAACAAGACAGATTATACAGTTACCTATAAGAACACAACAAAGGCGTACCATGTTGAAGATCCTGAGAATCCTACTGCGGCCGATAAGAAGAAAGCACCACAGATCATCATCAAATCCAACAGTAAAGGAAACTACAAAGGATCTAAGACGATCTATTTCTCCATTGACCCGTTGGATATCAATGATGAACAGATCACAGTGGATGAACTGTCCGTTCAGTCCGGTACTAAACCGGTCAGCCCTGTTCCTGTTGTTTATTTCAACGGAAAGAAGTTGAAGAACAAGACAGACTTCACAGTTGATTACAATGGATGGAACCAGCTGGATTCCGGAGATATTACGATCAAGATCCAGGGCAAAGGCAACTTCCAGGGAACAAGAGATGTAACAGTACATGTGGCATCAAGTAATCTGATCTCTGTTGCCAAACTGAAGGTGACAGCAAAGACATTGAAGTATGCAGAACTGAACGGGGACAACTTCATAGAAGAAATTTCTTCAGCAGTAACTGTCAAGAATGGCAAGAAAGCAGTACCCGCAGATGTATATCACTTTGAAGATATCCCTGAAGACTATAAGAAGACAGGTACAGTGAAGTTCACTCTTGTTGGTAATGAAGCAGCAGGCTTCTATGGCAAGAAAACAGTCACAGTCAAGATCACGGGTATTGCATTAACAGACAAGAAGATCAAGGCAGCAGTGCCATCCTATGTATATACCGGAGAACCTCAGGTACTTGGCAACGACTTCAGTATCAAGTACAGTGAAGAGACGCTTGAAGAAGGTAAAGATTACGCAGTAGAAAGCTATTCTAACAACATCAATGCAGGAACAGCCACAGTTGTGCTGAGGGGCATTGGAAACTATACAGGTACAAGGAAAATCACTTTCAAGATCACACCTGCGGACGCTTCCGAAAGAGAGATCCATGTTGATGATGCATACTACACAAAGGGCGGTTCCAAACCGAAGGTCACAATAGAAGGACTGACAGAGGGTACAGACTACACGGTTAAGTATGCAAACAACAAAGCAGTTACAACACCGAACACCAGTAAGCTACCTACTGCAACGATAACATTCAAAGGCAACTACAAAGGAACAGTGACCAGAGACTTCAACATTGCTCCGAAACCGATCAATAAAGTAAGCATCACATCCAAAGACAAGGTATATTCCGATAAAACAAATGCCTGGAAGAGTGCTCCTATACTGAAAGATACAGATGGAAAGACACTGAAAGCCGGAACAGATTACGAGAAGACCATTAGTTATACAACAGTAGACGGTGAAGAACTTCCTGCAGTTGTTGAAGCTGGAACAGTCGTTAAGGTCACGGTAACAGGTAAGGGGAACTATACAGGAACAGCAGAAACCTACTACCGCATCCTTGAAACAGGAAAAGATATCACCAAGATGACCTTCAAGATCGCGAACAAGGAGTACACAGGCTCATCTGTGACACTGAGTGAAGATGATATCCTGAGCATCAAGATCGGCAAGACTGAACAGAATCTGACGCTGGGAACTGACTATGAGATCGCAAGCTATACGAATAACATCAAGAAGGGTACAGCCAAGGTCACATTCCGCGGTAAAGGAGAATACGGCGGAGAAAAGACCGTATCATTCAAGATCGGACAGAGAAGTATTGTTGATTATTGGCAAGGAGTAAAGAACTTCTTCAGCAAGTTATTCTGAACAAAACCTTAATTAACATCTTGTGGAGTTTACGGAATAGTACGTAATATAACTCTGCGGGTTATGAAATGAAAAAGCAGTCCTGCATGCAGTTTGAATACGCTGTATATAGGGCTGCTTTCATGTTGAAAAAGTGCGCGCAGAATAAGCTTATATGTGTGATCTGCAACCTAACGCGAATAAACGCAGGATACATTTATTGATCTTTGGTTTCATGCAGTTTTTCCTTTTCAGGCGACATTTCTTACCTCGTTTTCAATAATGTTGAATCGTTTGAATTCGGGAATCGCATTCAAAGCAGCTTGCTGCAGGACTGTCTCGTTCTTAGAAGCTGCTGATAAAGCCATGATACCGGCCGGAAAGATTGGTTTTTCCAGTCTGCACCGACGAAGGTCATCATACTCGTCACAAAGAGGAATATCGTTCACACGGCTGATGTAATCCAGCATGGCAAGCAGATACAGACTTTCGGGATACCACTTTTTCTCATAATATGTGCGGATCTCCTGACTCTCCAGCGTATCCGCAATAAAGTCGATGTCACCCAGTTCTTTGACACGATGGCAGATCGTGCTTTTGAAGTTTTCAAAACTGCTGCGCTTAAGAAAGCATGGAGCCAAAAGTTCTTCCATAGAAACCTCAAGAGCCTGAGCGATACGGTAGATCGTTTCAGCATTGCATTTTTCCAGCTGTACCTTGCCATTGCAAATATCGTTTACCGTAGCATAGGGAACTTTGCTCGTTTTTGCCAGTCGGTATATACTCATGTTCTTTTGTTTCAAAGCGTCTTGTATAGTCATAATCTGTTCACCTGTCTCTATAAATATAACGATCAACCGTTATTATTCCAACGATGATTTCGGGATCTGTATGCAATTGCTGATTTTTACTGTTGCTTGTATGACTGTTCCTGATGACTAAAGACATGGTGTTCTCAGGTATATAATCTGCATCTCCAGGGTTTACTGCGACCACAAATTCTGACAGGATATTAACCCGGACACTGACAGACTCGTTGATCTGCTGCGGAACTGTTATGTATGAAGGAAGTCTCGCTGAATACTTCAGGCACAATACTTTCCTTGAAATGTATATACGGCAGCAGTTCTGCTTTTTCCATAAAGGTTTTTCCCTCAGTACAGTAATCTTTCGAATAATGGTATGATAAAGAGGATATTTAGAATGAAGTACGGGATACTATGAAACGAATACTGATCATAGCTGCGCTGCTGATCTTCATCAGTGAAGGTACAGGAACAGCGCTGCTGAAAAAACTGAATATTGAGAAGAAGGGACTGGCAGGAGCACTTGGATTCTCGGTGATACTGGGATTGCTGCAGACGATGTACTATGTTCCGCTGATGCTGAACATGTCATTTACCTGGATCATCATACTGACCAGCCTTGTACTGGCGGGGGGACTGCTTGTAACGCTGCTGCATATCAAGGATACGGTCCGTTCGTTCCTGAGCATCGATACGGTGATCATTGCTGTGGCCGCGGCAGTCTTTATGTTCGTATTCTCAAAGATGTATATTGACCTGGATTACGCGGACAGTACGACATACCTGAACTATATAGCCCTGAACATCAATGAACCTGAACTGAACATGTACAACCTGGCAGACGGTATGAGAGGGCAGGAGTGGAATGTCTACTACCTGTTCCAGGGATACTATCATTTCGGTTCGTATCTTTGCTGGCTGGTGAACCTGCCGTATTATCTGCTCGGTTCATCCTCTTATGTCAGCAACCTCGTGGTCTCCGTCTGGGGACTCGGTCTTCTGTACAATGTCTTTACGAATATGCTGATCGTGAACGCGGTCAAACAGATGCGCACGAGCAATAAATTCGTACGTATTGCCGTACTGCTGTTCGGTCTCTTCTATGCCAATTTTTTCTACTGGAACATTGCCTTTGCATTCTACGGGAATACATTCAGAAGCCTGTTTGTGATGCTGCTGATATACATTGTCTGGAGATGGCAGAAGGACGATGATGACAATATCAAATGGCTGCTGTGGGCACCTCTGGCTGCAGGCTTTGCCTGCTCCTCGAGCTTCCTGTTCATGAGCTTCGCAGTCATGTTTGCCCTGGCAGGATATCTGGCTGCCATGAAGCGTCCGCATGCGCTCAGCGACATGACGCAGCTGATCATGCCGATGGTCTGCTATATCCTGGCATTCCTTTCACGCGTCATGCCTGCCGCGGCGATCGTGCTGGCTGTGGCATATGCGGCAGTGTTCGCATTCATCCGCATCTCCCCGGATCACGGATTCATCCGGTTCCTGGAAGGGCTGTACGCGAAATACGCAAAGAACCTGTTCTTTATCGGTGTGCCTGTCTTGTTTGCCATCGGTTCCTTTGTGATCCACCTGGTCGAAAAGACAGACTTCACATCCTACAGCTACTATCTCTGGAACTGGCGCCAGATGGATATGATGACAGACTACCTGTTCATTCACAGTGAATGGCTGGACGGTCTGGTCAATGTGCTCAGATGGGCAGGCGTACTGCTGTTCATCACGAACCGCAATGACATTGATGAAGAGAAATGGATGAGGGCATTTGTCATCATGATGGTGGTATTCTTCCTGAATCCGCTCTGCATGATCCTGCTGCAGAAGACGATCACAGGCATGGTCTTCTACCGCAACTTCATGACGCTGTTCAATCCGCTGACAGAAGTACTGTTCCTGGATATGATCTTCCGGAAGAGTTCACGCTATCTGGCGGCCGCGCCTGTACTCTCAGCGTTCCTCGTTGCGGCAGTACTGCTTGGCAATATCGGTTCTTTCCGGCTGGATCCTTCCACCGGACTGTACTGGGTATACATCAGAGGCGGACAGACTGTAGACGGTATCTACAAGGTCGACCCGGATGAAATGGACGCATTGAACTTCCTCAGGGAAGAAGTGAAGCAGATCAATGACAGACAGCCTGTCGTTGTTTCCCAAAGTGCCGCAACACTGACATATATGCCGGAAGTATACTCGATCTTCGGACCGTGGCATTACCACTATCCGCTGGACAGGGTAAACGATGAGTTCTACCAGATCGCCAGAAAACATGAAGACTGGCTGGAAGAAGAGGCCCCTGATTATACAAAGAGCTGTGAATACCTGCTGCAGTATGACACGGACTATGTCCTGCTGCAGTACTGGCAGAGTGCCGAGCTGGATCAGGCAACAGATGCCTGCAGTACAGCAGTTTATACAGGAAGTAAATACAAAGTCAAAAAGATCAGTAAATAAGAGATATAAAGGAGCCGGTAGTGATGAATGACAGAAATCAAGTGATCCGCTATATTCTTGAATCCTGGGCAAGTGAAGAAAATCCATGGAATACCACGGATGAGCTTTTGCAGTGGATCGAACGGACACGTCAGGAAACGACTGTCTCGATCCGCAAGATCCCGTATGCCTATGACGGATACTGGCACTATGACAAGGACGAGCTCGGCATCGTCAATGATCAAAAGTCATACTTCTCCGTGAAGGGCATCCGTCAGAAGGATGACACAGGCGTCAAAGAACAGCCGATCATCGTACAGGACGGTATCGGTTATCTCGGCATCCTTGCAAAGATCATAGACGGACGCATGTATTTCCTCATGCAGGCAAAGATCGAACCCGGCAACATCAATCACTGCCAGCTCTCACCGACCATACAGGCAACACGTTCCAACTTCACAAGAAAGCACGGAGGTAAGGAGCCTGCGTTCTACCAGTATTTCGTTAAGAGACAGAACTGCATCACGATCGCTGATCAGATCCAGTCAGAACAGTCATCCCGCTTCCTGGGAAAGCGCAACCGCAACATGATCCTGCTGGCGCAGGATGATGTGGAAGTGCCTTCCACACACAGGTGGATGACATTGGGACAGATCAAGAAACTCATGCAGTATGACAATATCGTCAATATGGACACCCGTACCGTCATATCCTGCATCCCGTTTGTATTGAGTGACCTGGATGAAGAAACGCTTTCCGCTGTTCATAAACTCTTTCACGAAGAAGCATTCTTCCGTTCCTTCCTGGAGCACTCCTCCGGAGACGCGATCAGAAAGATCTACGGGAAGATGAATGACATCAAGATGACAGGCAACTTTGAGCGTGAACTGATCGACCTGCATGCACTGAAGGACTGGAGCTATGACGGAGCCAGTTATGCCAGTGAACAGGGGAACTTCCGCATCGTATTCTGCGACATTGAGATCGAAGGAAGAGAAGTCAGATGCTGGTCACAGCCTCTGCTGGAAACAGTGGGCAAGAGTGAATTCGGCCTGCCGTATCAGATCGGCAAAGACGGCATCATGCGTTTCCTGGTACAGACAAAGTGCGAGATCGGATGCTTTGACAGGGTGGAAGTAGCACCCGGCATCCAGAAGGAACCGCTGGATGAAAGGATCACAGATCCTGTAGACAGACTGTTCTTTGAGAAACTGGAACGTAAGGAAGACATCCGCTTCAGAGGACTGTTCTCGGAAGAAGGCGGACGCTTCTATCATGAAGAGAACTGGAATACGATCATGGAATTTAAAGAAGGGGAACTGGAAGAACTTCCCGACGGATACTTCTGGGCAGACTTCCGTACACTGAATACACTGATCCAGTTCAATAACTGCCTGAATATTCAATTGCGCAATCTCATCAGTCTGCTGAATATCTGACAGGAGGCACTATGGAATACTTTACACTGAACAACGGACAGAACATGCCGGTACTGGGACTCGGCACACTGCGTATCTTCGGCAAGGATGCGGAAGACGCAGTCGTATGCGCCGTGCAGAACGGCTATCGTCATATCGATACCGCAAGCTCCTACCAGAACGAAAAGGCAGTAGGCAGAGGTATCGCAAAATGCGGCGTACCGAGAGAAGAATTGTTTATTACAGTCAAGGTATGGCCGTCTGATTATACAAGAGTCAGGACAGCTGTAGAAGGCTCATACAGACGCCTTGGCATCGACTATGCTGACCTGCTTCTGCTGCATCATCCGGTAGGTGACGTATACGGAGCCTGGGAAAGCTTTGAAGAACTGGTAGACGAAGGCAAGGCAAAAGCCATCGGCTTATCCAACTTCTCAAAGGAACAGGTCGCTGAATTTATTTCAAGATTCCGCATCAAACCGGCATTGCTTACCATCGAGAACCATCCGTACGCTCCTCAGAATGAACTGAGAGAATACCTGAAGAGCGAAGGCATCGTACTGGAAGCCTGGTATCCGTTAGGACACGCAGACCACAAGCTGCTGGAAGAACCGGTCATCCTGGAACTGGCTGAGAAGTATCATAAAACACCTGTACAGGTGTTGCTCAGATGGCATGTACAGATCGGCAACTCCGTACTCCCCGGTTCAAAGAACCCTGTACACATTAAGGAAAACATTGACATCTTTGACTTCTGCCTGACAGAAGAGGATATGAAACAGATCGCAGGTCTGGACAGCGGTACACTGTACAAGGAATTCACTGACGCAATGCGTCAGAGATACCTTGCTTGGGAACCGGACTGGGATGATCAGGAGTAACTGCTATGAGTGTTATATCATGTGTATTTGTACCGGAAGGCATAGCCATGGCTGCCGACAGCCGCATTACCGGTGCCAGGATCGTCAAGGACAAAGAACGGATCATCAACGAGAAGTTCACGATCAGTGACAACGGACAGAAGCTGTTCCTGCTGAAAGACAGGATCGGGATCTCCTTTACAGGCAATACAATGCAGAACAACCAGAATATCGTAGATTACCTGTCAGACTTCAGTGAGAAAGAGATCACAGAAGATGACAACGTAGACACGGTCATTGAAAAACTGCATCAGAACCTGAAGGCGATCGATCCCAACAACACGACGATCTTCTTTGTCGGCGGATATGTCGGAAATGAACAGAGAGTGTACAGAGTCAATGCCAAAGAGATCTATACATGGACATCAGGAAAGGGGAAATACGGTGCCTGCTGGAACGGGGACATTGCCCATATCACAAACCTGATCAACGGCAAACCGAAGATGGAATTTGACTGGAACCATATGTATCTCAGGGACGCCATCGAATTCGCGGAGTTCATTGTAGATGTTAACTGCAAGGCACAGAGATTCGCAAACGGTGTCGCGACATGCGGCGGACCGATCGATCTGCTGCTCATAACAAAGGACGGAGCACGCTGGATCAGACACAAGATCCTGAAACCGTAAGCCCGAAAACACAGAAGGCGGCTCAGTGAGCCGTCTTTAATAATGCTTTGATTGTTGATAACGTTGTTATTTAAAATCTGCTATATCTTTCTCCTGATTCTCAAAAAGTTATGATTTATGATGACATCCGGGAGGAAATCATAAAGCATACTGGTGATACACAAACTGGATAATCCGACGTTGCACAGATGCAGAAACATCCATATTCCGAAATGGGAACAAAAGATGCAAAATCAGAACAAATGTTCCAAAATGGGAACAAAAAGTGCAAAATCATAGACAATGTTCCGAAATCGGAACAAAGTTAGACGAGTATTCGTGTTTTCATAAGAAATGAGAACTGTGAGTCTGTTGTTTATAATAAAAAATCGCATGACCATCATGCGATTTTTCAATGGTGGAGCTTGGGGGATTCGAACCCCTGACCTTCTGATTGCGAACGTAAAATTACACTTTTTGTAAATTGCTGTATCTTCATTTTTGGTGATAATTATGCGGTTTTTTGAACGTTACACTTTTTGTATCTTCGAGTAAATGACCGTATTTTTTAGTAAAAACAAGTACCAAATAAGTACCATTATTATTCATGCATGTTTTGGAACAAAAGAAAAATAAGAACCGTTGTGGTGCGGTTCTTGTGAGTGAATCAATTCAGAATTGTTTTGCTTGATTCTGTCGAAGTGTTCTTATTTTTAACTGAATCAAAGATTCTTGTCAGCGTGTCTGATGCTTCTGTGTCTTTGTGTTTCATTGCGTGACCGTAAATATCAAGGGTTACACTAGCACGGCTATGTCCTATACGGCGTGATACCGTTTCAATGTCTACACCTTCAGCAAGTAACAACGTTGCAGAAGTGTGGCGGAGATCATGCAGGCGGATGATCGGAAGTTTAAGGGCGTTCAGCCGTTCACGTTCCTGTGCATCTATGCATACTGTGATCTGTTCATCAATCATGCTGTTGTACATATCAAGAATTGTTCTGAATCGTTTTGTGGGGCTGTCTACGCACATTCTAGAGCCTTCAGCTGTGA
>JAILLA010000004.1 GCA_024693325.1 Solobacterium sp. | reverse complement strand
CACTCGATCAGAACAGCGGGAATGCGATCGAATTCCAGATGACTGTTACCAGGAAGCAGATCACCGTCGGAAGGATCCCCATTTTCAGGATCGCTTTCTGGTCATATCCGCCGATACCCATGAAATAAGGAACAGTTCCGGTAGCTACAGGTGTCAGAATCGCTGAGAAAGCAGCTGCCTGTGTAACAATGACCGGGCCGATCGGATTAGCGCCCAGGGCCATGCATGTCTGGATAACGATCGGATAAAGGATCATCATGGTAGTCATGTTATACATAAACTGTGTCGCAACATACGGAACAAGGAAGAATACGGAGTACAGCAGGATGGAGCTCTGTGTTCCGCCGGCAAGATTCGCAAGAATGCGGCCTACCATTTCCCCTGCACCTGTGTTGGACAATGCTGTTGCCATACCGATGGAACCGACATAGAGGAAGTATACGCCCCATGGCATCGCATTGACTGCTTCTTTTGCACTCAGTACACGTGTCAGTACCATCAATAACGCACCGGCCATGCAGATAAACCATGTAGGGAACGGAATGTGTTTGCTGAAGATCAGACAGAGTGTCGTACCGAAGAAGATCGAATAGCCGGCAACTTCCTGGAACTGAGAGAGCGGCTTGACGTTCATCGCACGTCCTGCAACTTTATCCAGATCCATATCTTCTGTTTTAACGACCGGTTCATCAGGACAGAACTTCGGCGCAAAGAAGATGCAGTAGATACCCATGATGATCAGGAGAGGAAGTCTTGAGATCATCGGATCAAGGATCGTCATTCTCTGTACGGCACCGTTGGATTCCAGATATCCGTTCATCTGGGCGAATGTTGCGGCACCTCCGCCTAAGGGAAGCGTCACGCAGGTGATAATGCATGCGATACCAAGCGCATAGATGTATTTGGAAGGTTTATATCCCATTTCCGTAAATGTTTCAGTCATCAGAGGAGCAAGAATACTGAACGGGATCAGGTTTGAACCGATCAGCTGGCACAGGATGATCGCAGCGATGATATATCCGGCCATAACTTTGGTAAAGCTGCCTTTAGCCACCTTACTGATGAATGCGGCAATATTCTTAACAAACTGTGTTCTTGTGAAACCTGACGAGATCACAAACATCGAAACGATCAGTACTGCTGTTGCGTTGCTGAAGAGTCCTAATACTGTAGGTGCATCAAGGATACCTGTGATGAGGAACAACGCCAGACCAAGCATTGCAGTTGTTCCGAGTGTATATTTGTTAAGCAGAAAGCCAATGACTGTAATAAGACAAACGATTAAACAGATAGTTATCTGACTCATGATCTCTTCTCCTTTTATCCATTCAGCTGTTCAGCGAATTCTTTTCTGATCTGTAAGAAACGTGCCCATTCATTTTCATCGACGAGCGGTTTGAAATCCATCGGGTCTTTTCCCCTGCGGCTCATCAGGTCGCCATGTGCCGGATGGGACGGAACTGTGATATCAACGTGGATCTTCTTCATTTCTTCGCATCCGTCTATGAACTGCTGACGGAGCGCAGGATCAAGACCTGTGTCCTTGAAATACTGATCAGACATGGTGTTTGTACCGACACCGCCATGAATACCTGCTGTATAAACCCTGCCGTCATCATCTGTCAGATCAATGAAGAAGGATGTCGTTCCCGGTGTATGTCCCGGTGAAAGTCTTGTACGGATCCTGACATTTCCGAATACCATTTCCCTGCTGTCGTCAAAGAAGCAGTCTGCTTCCAGAGGCATCAGCTTAAACAGTCCGTCTGTTACCTGGTTTGCAGGATGATGATAGAATTCCATATCTTCTTTGGAGATCCATACCTTCGCTCCGGATATTGATTTGAACTGAGGAACGCCGCCGATATGATCGACATGGCAATGTGTCAGAAGAATATTTTTGATATCCTTTGGGTTGTAGCCAAGCGTATAAATGTTCTGCAGCAGATCATACGTACATTCGAAGATCGCAGTATCGATCAGCAGAAGTCCATCACCTGTATCGATCAGGAATGCGCCTACCCATGTATTTCCGATATAGAACATATGAGGAGCCAGTTTGAAGGGTTCACAGTGAAGTTCCCACGGTCTGTTCGCCGCTGTCCACCATACTTTTCCTACGTTTTTTGTAATTGCGTCTGCCATAATATTTTTCTCCTTAGCGCAGTTCTTCTGCTACTTTTTCAACTAATGCCCGATCAGGATTTTTGCGGTCGATCTTTGAAGTTTCAAGGATCAGCTGATAAAGATTGACATTTTTCTCAGCGGCGACTTCTTTAAACATGCCTGTGAAACTGGAATGTGCTCCGGCAAGGCCGAGGATCAGGTCAAGAGGCTTTACCGCTGTATGGTAACTGTATTTTTCCATTGCGGGGATCAGCGTTTTATCTTCAAAGTCCAGCAGTGCAAACAGATCTACATCCTGCAGAAGACCTTTTCTCTGGAAAGCAGCTGCCGCAAGTTCTGTAGCGCAGTTGCCGGCAGATCTGGCCATGCCAAGCAGACCGCAGTCAAACACTGTCGCGCCGCCTTCATAAGCAGCCAGCGCATTGGCAACGGATAATCCAAGATTATTATGACCATGGAAAGCGACCGGGATGGAGAGCCTTGAGGTCAGCGCTTCACAGTATTCTTTTACCTCATCAGGAGTCATTGTTCCTGCGGAGTCCATGATCGTGATCTCATCAAGTCCGCACGCTTCAAGCATTGCGGCTTCTTCTGCCAGTTCTTCCGCAGTCAGTACATATGCCTTCATCAGGGAGTAGCGGCATACAAGACCTGCTTTCTTGACATTTCTGACAGCGTCGCAGGCAAATTTACCGTCTCCGGCATTTGCGCCGATCCTCAGGAAATTCAATCCATATTGTTTTGCAAGTCTGCAGTTTTCTTCCGTTCCATTCTTCCAGCCGCAGAACATACCGATCTCTGCCTTGTCAACATACGGCTGTACCGCCTCTAGGTATTCAACATCTGTTGCAGGTGCAGCATCACCCTGACTCTTATATGCGCCGATGCCTACACAGTTTCCCATTTCAATGACTTTGATGTTGGCAGAGATCAGTCCTTCGATCATCATCTTTGTATACTCGACTGAAAATCCCTTCCCTACTACATTGCCGCCGTCTCTCAGCGTGCAGTCCATTAATTTCATTTTCTCTTGTCCTCCCCGTTTATACGACTCTGTGTGCCGGTTCCTCTCCGGCCAGTACTTTAAGACATTCTTTGACTGATTCATCCCCCATACGAACAAGTGCTTCCTCTGCACATGCTCCGATATGAGGTGTTCCGATGAAGTTGCTGAGTTCAAATAATTTTGTTGTTTCCTTTGTCGGAGGTTCTGTTACAAACGCATCACACGCTGCAGCCCTGAGCTTTCCTGCTTTCAGTGCTTCATAAAGATCATCTTCATTAACGATACCGCCTCTTGCTGCATTGACCAGTACAGCACCTTTTTTAAAGCAGTCAAACATTTCTCCGGAGATCAGATCTTTTGTTTCCGATGTCAGAGGAACACTGACATTGACAACGTCCGAGCGTTCGATCAGTTCTTTTACTGTATCTGTTTTCTCATATCCAAACGCTTTCATCTTTTCAGCATTTACATATGGATCATATGCCAGTACAGTCATTTTGAATCCGTTTTTCAGAATGTCGGCAGCTTTTCTGGCAATGTTGCCGGCGCCGATCAATCCTAACGTTTTCCCCGTAAGTTCCATACCGGTCATTTCCGCAGGTGCTATTTTTTTAAATTCGCCTTCCTGCGTTTTTTCATCGGCGGCAGTAATATTTCTGGAAATATCGAGGATCAGGCCGACGATCAGTTCGGCAACACTTATGGCATTGGCCCCAGGTGTATTGATGACAGTAATACCTCTTTCCTTCGCAGCTTGAAGATCGATCGTATTGCAGCCGACCCCGTGTTTGGAAATCACTTTCAGATTCGGAAGCTTATCCATCAATTCTGCATCTACCGGTAATACTCTGAGGATTATACCTTCGATCTCTTCGGGTCTTTCAAAGTTATCAACGACCTTAACATGTTCCTCCAGATATCTTCGCGATTCAGGATTGATGTATTCGCTTAAATATACTGACATATTCACTTCTCCTTAACAGATTTAATGTAGTGATCACTTCATTTACAACGTCATTATATGTTAGCGTTCACGACATGTCAATATCATATTGTTGTTTTCACTACATTTTTTGATACAGTATGCTTTTTCTCCATGCGGTCCCTGGAAATATTTATACAGATGCAGTGAATGAATATTATATTTTGCAGGCATTATAAAAAGCAGACGAACCTGTTCATCTGCCCTGCTGCTGTTGCTCAGATCCTCTGGTCTGCCGTCAGTTCTTCCCGTTCAACCAGACGATCCATATAATCGATCTTCCTGCTCATTAATACAAGAATGTATTCCGATATCACTTCCGCTCCGATTTTTGAGTTAAAAAAGCTCATATTCTCTGTAGATACAGTAAGAAGCACATCAGCATATTCCGTTAATGAAGCAGTAATATCATTGAGGATCAGAATTACCTGTGCCCCCCTTTCTTTAGCCATTTTAAGATATTTCAGGTCGATCTTATAGTATCTTGCAAAAGCAAACATGATGACTACATCACCTTTTCTGATATCCTGCATCGCACTGATCGATGTACATTCTCCATCAATGATCGATGTGACATTTTCTGTCATAAATGTAAGAAGCCTTCCGAATTCTACCGCTATACCTTTACAACCCCGCATTCCGATCACATATTTGCCGTCTGCTTCGGCAAGCATTTTCGCTGCCCGTTCAAAATCTTCCGTTTTGTTATTTCTGAAGCTTAGCATAATGTTCTGGTTCATCAGCCGCTGAAATTCAGAGAAAACATCAATTTCTCCATATTTCACGTTTGTCTGAGATACTCTTTCAGGTAAAGACAATTCGGAAAAAGCATTTTCCACCAGCATACCGTAAACATGATCTTTGAGGTCAGCAAAGCCATCGAACCCGATCGCTCTGGAAAAACGGATAATGGATGCATCACTGACACCGATCGTTTTAGCTGCTTCCAATGAAGAAAGATTTCCGATCTTTTCCGGATTTTTGATCAGCCAGTCCGCGATCTTTTTCTGTGATTTTGTCAATTTTGCATTTTTGATCCGTTCAATCAGAATGTTTTCCATAGCATCCACCTCTTGCTGTTTTACATTCTAACATCACGAAAATGTTGTGTCCACTACAAAATATACAGCAACACTTCATAGATTTACATTCTATATCCGATTTAAAATTCCAATAAACACCGGCAGACCTGTTTCCTCATGAACAATGGCATACAAAAACGGACGGTTGAGTTCAACATACTTCATCCTATCAAAGTCTGGTACACATCCACCAACGGCATCCATTAATGAGACTGCAGATGCTTTCGTTCCCTGGCGATTCACTTCGATCCTCGCTTTATGTATGACAGAATCGGCTTTCAGCCATTCAGAAGACATCGGTGTGAAATCAGCCTTTTCTGTAAAGATTTTTTCAATGCCGACTTCTCTGCAAAATGCTGTAAGATCATCATTAAACGAGGATTCAAATTCAGGCATGGATACGCTCAAATCATATTGATCTGTCCGGCTTTGATACAGGTCTGAAAAATCAGTATTCTTTAATGCTCTCAAAAGGAAACTCTGACTTCTTTTTTTC
>JAILLA010000115.1 GCA_024693325.1 Solobacterium sp. | reverse complement strand
TGATGTATTGGTCTACAACAGTGTAATGGGAAATGAAGAACTTATGTAATGGCCGTTTTTCATGAGTGGTCGTTTTAGATGAGCGCATATTGGCCCATTTTAATGAACGCTGAGCGGACCGTTTAACTGAGCGCTAACAATAAAGCATTTATCAGTTACAGGCATAAGCCGAACGATATGAAAACAGCCAAGGCTGTTCATCAGCTGATAGAGCACTACAGGATCCCGGCAGAGATCGCGGAAAAATATGGTATTACTGACCACAGGTTCGGAAGGGTATTCCGTGACCAGGATGAACTGCCTCTTTCAGATGATCTGTCTTCCAACATCACACAGGCACTGGATGCATCTGAATATCTGATCGTGATCTGTACGCCGGATCTCCCGCAGTCTGTCTGGTGCAAAAGGGAGATCACGTATTTTCTTGAGCATCATCCGAGAAGCCATGTACTGGCAGTATTAGCTGATGGAACACCGGAAACATCATTCCCGGACTCCCTGACACATGTTTATGATCCGGACACGAAAGAAACGGTTGAACTGGTCGAACCGCTTGCCGCAAACATATGCGGTGCTGCGGGTCCGGACATGAAACTCCTGAATAAAGAGATATTCAGACTTTACGCAGCGATGATTCCCTGCGCATTTGATGATCTGTGGCAGCGGGAGCGCCGCTATCAGACCAGGAGACGCATCATAGCAGGAAGCCTGGCAGGATGTCTGCTTCTGGGATATACCGGAACAGTCGTTTACAAAAATCATCAGATCCAGACGGCGTACAACGAGTTGGAGATCGAGCACAGGAATACGCAGAAAAAAGAATCAGAAGCACTTGCGGCACTTTCTGTTTCCGCATTGTCATCCGGTGACCGTACATCCGCTCTGAAATATGCATTCGAGGCATTGCCTTACCGGTCAGACCGCCCGTACGTTCCGGCTGCCGAGAAAGCAATGTCCGAGGCATTGTATCTCTACCGTACGCCTGATCTGCGTTTTGACCGCGCATTTGATTATGATGTGATCCCGACTTATATTGACACGGATGGTGAACATATCTTCTTTGCCGGAAATGATAAAAGAGTCTACTGTATTGACGGCAGCGGAACACAATTATGGAAAACAGAACCTGATGAATTATCTTTCGAATATATACATGTTCTGAATGATGCCGAAAAAGTGTTTGCGGGAGGCTTTGACTCGGTCATCTTATTGGACAACAAAACCGGCAGTACAGATTATCAGTTCAAGGGAACATATCTCGGGATCTCAGATGATGCATCACTTGCCTGTTTCAAAGAGAGAAATGAACTGATCTTCATTGATACGCTGACCGGAAACCGGGTATGTTCCGCAGACATATCAAAGGTTACGGATCTTACGATCGCAAACGGATTTGATTGTACTTTTTCCGATGATAACAGCCTCTGTCTGGTCAGTTTCCGTGCATATGACTATAACAAACCAAAAGAATATGAAGCGATAATATTCAAGGCTGATCTGTCTGAACAGACATTATCGGTCTTCAAAACGATTCCATATAATACCGATCAGCATGAAATTACGGATACCAGGACTGTGTTCCGGGATGACGGAAGTATTTTCCTGTTTGTCATCGCATACAGCAATGATCATGTCCTCACAATGACAGAAGGATATGATTCTGATGGAACGGTCAGCTTCAGCCACATGGATGAACCTGATATTCTGCCTTCTGTTCCTTCAGCCGGTGCCATTCTGGAAGGAGGACGTTATCTTGCCAAAGAGAATTACTTTACTGCTGTATGGAAAAAATACGCGGTTCTGTTCGATATGAAGACAGGAGAACTGATCGATTATGATCTGATGGAATCTGATTGTCTGGATGCGCTGGCTTATACAAAAGACAGATGGCATTACCTGTTTGCGAACGGAACAGTCAAGATCGTATATCCCGAAGCTTTTGCGAATAATATCCTTGAATTCCATGATGTGTTTGCCGGCGGTATTGAACTTGCCGGAGGGATCCTGTTTGGCGGCAATGGATATGAGATGGCAGTCATTCCCGCAAATGATCTGTCAAAAATAGAACTTCTGAACGTCATCGGCGATACACCGGAAAAAAGCGTTCCATGGCTGATAGACCAGAAATCAAGTCTTCCGTCTTCGAGCAATCTGGAAATGTCTGAAGATGGTCAGTGGTATCTGCAGTACATTGAGACATATGACAAACAGGCATATTATCAGCTTCATCTGCTGGACAGCTCGCATCAGGAAGTATTGACCAATGCATACCCTGAAACGCTCAGTCTCGAGCCGGTGTTTGATGAAAATAAACTGCATCTGTTTGGGGACCATGAATATATCTGGGACTTTGAAACAAATGATCTCAGAATGGAGGACCCGGAAATACCGTATGAATTTGATTATCTCAGAAGCTGGCGGGTATGCGGAAACATGGCCGTTTATGAGCTTGCCGGAAATACGGATGATCAGCAGACGGGGATCAGAGTCGGCTATGCTGTGCGGAATATCAGAACACAGAAATGGACTATGATCGGTTATGGAGCTGATGAGAAAGTCGAACGTTATCTGCCGTCTTATTATGAGGGAGATATCTATACTGCTGATGAAGAATACTTCTATATGCTGGACACAGATCATATCCTTCATATCTGTCCGCTGAAGGGTGAAGGAGAAGAAAAGGAAGTACCTTTTGAGACTGATGATGTTCGCAGAACAATATGTGAAGATGATCTGATATTGATCGAAGATCATTCCAATACGCTCACATTGATCGATTCCATGACAGGAAAGACTTTGTATCAGAAGAACCTTGAATCTTCTTCAACCGGTATCCGTCTTTGGGTAACTGATGACAGGATCATAATTTCCGAATCCGGCGCATATGGAAACGGGTATGTCCTGGACAGAAACAGCGGGGAAGAATTATGTACTGTTCCGAAACTGGTTGAATATGACAGGGCGGAAAGAAGACTGATCTGCTATGATCCCGGCACAAAATCATATCTGCTGTATAAGATGCTGAATACGGAGGAAGCTGCTGAACGTGCAGCGTCGATCGTGTCCATAGATGAATGAACATATTTGATTGCAAAATAGTTGCATTTAGCAGTTATAATATTGATGCGAATATGGGGAGATAAATCATGAGTGAGAAAAAACAACTGATCCGTGATCTGACGACCGGCAGCGTACCGAAAACACTGTTGACGTTTGCTATGCCGCTGTTCTTTTCCGGACTGCTTCAGACTGTATATAACATGGTTGACATGATCGTTGTCGGTCAGTTTGTAGGGACAAACGGACTGTCAGCCGTATCGATCGGCGGTGAGGTCCTGCAGCTTCTGACATTTGTGGCAATGGGTTTTTCCAATGCAGGACAGATAACGATCTCCAGATATGTTGGAGAAGGAAGAAGAGACAGGGTAGGACAGATGGTAGGCACATTGTTCACACTTCTGATGGGTGCTGCAGTTGTTCTGATGGTCATATTCCTGTTTGGATATAAGGGCGTCATGAGATGGCTCAATACGCCTGAAGCATCATGGGACATGACAGCTGATTATATCAGGACCTGTGTGCTCGGACTTGTCTTTATCTACGGATATAATCTTGTGTCTGCGATCCTCAGAGGTATGGGTGATTCCAAGCATCCGTTCCAGTTCATTGCGATCGCTTCCGTCCTGAATATTATCCTTGACCTGCTCTTTGTCGCGGTTCTGGGAATGGGTGCCTTCGGTGCTGCGCTCGGCACGGTCATCGGCCAGGCTGTCAGCTTTATCTTCGCACTGAGGCTGCTTTACAGAAACAGGGAACAGTTCTACTTTGATTTCAAACCTGAGCATTTCAGAATATATTCGACAGTCATCCGTCCGCTTCTGTCACTCGGTATCCCCATGGTGATCCAGTCAGCGGCGATCACATTCTCGATGCTGTTCGTCAATTCCTATATCAATTCCTATGGCGTAACATCTGTCGCGGTGACCGGTGTCGGCAGAAAGATCGAATCGATCGTCAATATCGTATCCCAGGCGGTTTCCAGCGCAGGCGGTGCTATGATCGCCCAGGCACTTGGCGCAAACAAGATCAAACGTGTACCGAAGGTCGTCTTTACAGCATTCTTCACAGTTCTGGTACCTGCGGTCATCATGGGTATGATCACGGTATTCAAACCGGAATGGCTGTTCGGCTTATTCTCCAGTGATGAAGCGGTATTGACGCTTGCACTGACGTATATCCCGTTTGCGCTGATCCAGTATGCGGGCTCGACCGTACGTCCTGCAGCCTTCTCATTGATCAACGGCTCGGGCAATTCCAAACTGAATCTGTCTGTTGCACTCCTGGACGGCATCATCTGCAGGATCGGTCTTGCGCTTCTGTTCGGCGTACAGATGGGAATGGGCATCAAAGGCTTCTGGCTCGGAAATGCTGTGTCCGGCCTGGTACCTGGCCTGATCGGCGGAACATATCTGATCAGCGGAAAATGGAAGCTCAGGGCTTCCGGAGCAATGCAGGAAGCATAACAAAAAAGAGGATGTACTCAATCAATGTACATCCTTTTATGATGCTTTCTTTCGGTTTGATCAGTCTTTATACGGCCATTCGATGTCTTCGCCGATCGGGCACTGATAGACTCTGCCGCCCATCGATTCCCTGAATTCCTTCTTTGCGGCTTCCAGACGTTCAGGATCAGCCATGATCCTGTAGGCACCGCCTGCCATAATCTTTGCGGCTCTCAGCATGCCTTTCAGACCGTAGGTCGAACCGCAGGATGCAGTCACCATCCAGCTGTGGCCGGGTGCCAGAGAGTTCGTCGTGCATTCATTCACCTGGAAACCGGGGCAGATATGTTCAACGTCGCCATAGTCCGTGGAACCGTAAACATTATTGGATCTGAGTTCCTGATCCTCATAGTTCAGCGGCTTTGTGTCCGGCGTATAGAGTGAGGAGTGGCTGTTGAGTTCATCAGCGAACTTCAGTTCTTCTTCCGTATACTCATTCAGAGGGATCTCTGCGCGGGCTTCCTGAACTGCCTGTGCAATGACATGATTCTGCAGCGTCGGGTAAATGCCGCCGAGCTTGGTGATCTTCATGGTCGTTTCGGTCATATGCGCGGCACCTTCTGCACATTTGACGACACGGTTGAATGCATCTATCGTTGCTTCACGGGTCAGTGCCCTGACAAAATACTTGACCTGGGCATGATCGGGAACGATGTTCGGAGCCAGACCGCCGTCTGTATAGATGTAATGCATGCGGACATCGCTCGTCACATGTTCTCTCAGGAATTCAACGCCGAGATTCATCAGCTGTGCGGCATCCAGGGCACTTCTGCCGTTATGCGGTGCACCAGCAGCGTGGGATGTTTTTCCATAGAAGTCAAAGAACGCACCTTCAACACCGGTATGCGGTCCGACAGTGTCATGGGAAACAGTCGAAGGGTGCCATGTGATCGTAAAGTCGCATTCCTCAAATGCGCCGTTTCTCGCCATGAAGCCTTTTCCTGTCAGCTGTTCTTCTGCAGGGCATCCGTAGAAGATAACGGTTCCGGGAAGTTTTTCTTCTTCCAGGACTGCTTTTAATCCGATGCATGCGCCAAGGCATCCTGCGCCAAGCAGGTTATGTCCGCATCCATGGCCGTCCCCGCCGTTTACGACAGGATTATGGAAAGAACAATGCTGCTGGGAGAGTCCGGGCAGGCAGTCATATTCCGCCGCAAGACCAACAACAGGCTTCCCGCTGCCCCATACTGCGCGGATCGCGGTCGGCATGCCGTAAGCTCCTACTTCTGTTTCAAATCCGTTTGCTTTCAGCACTTCGGCAGTCCAGGCGACTGCTTTTGTTTCCTTCCAGCCCATTTCCGGGTTGTCCCAGATGTCCAGAGCCAGTTTTTCAAGTTCGTCAGCGTGCTCATCGATCGCACGGTAAGCTGTGTTGATCATGATAAATCCTCCTATGCTACCACTTAATGATACCTTAACAAAGAAATATTCAATGAGGAAAAGGTATCCGGCCTGTGCCTGAATCGCATGGATGACTGAAAAAAATGAAAGAAGCCTGTCGTTTGCGCTACAAACAGGCTTTCAGTTCATGTGCAGGCGTTCCTGTCAGGTGATACTGAAAAATCTGTCTGAAAAGGCAGCAGAAAGTATAAACAGCAGTGCGGATTTTGTGCCATTATATATATCGGAGGTGCAAAAATATGCCCGAAGTAAGTTTTATTGTTCCGGTTTATAATGCGGAAAAAGGAGTCGGAAAACTGATAAAAAGTGTTCTGGATCAGGAATACAAGGATCTGGAACTGATCCTTGTGGATGACGGGAGTAAAGACGGAAGCCCGGCGATCCTGGACAGGTATCAGGCTGAGGATGGCCGTGTCAAAGTGATCCACAAACCAAACGGCGGAGTATCGGCTGCCCGTAATGACGGCTTGAAGGCCGCCACCGGCATCTATGTCCGTTTTCTGGATGCGGATGACTGGATCCCCGATGATTCAACAAAGCAGATGGTCAGGGCAATTCAGGAAACAGGCGCTGACCTGGTGGTAGGAGATTTTTACCGTGTAGTCGGGGAAAATCTTGCCAAAAAAGGAAGTATTCCTTCCGATAAGCTTCTGACGACAGAAGAATATGCAGAATATATGATGGAAAGCCCGGCAGATTATTATTACGGGGTGATCTGGAATAAGCTGTATAAGAGAGAAATTCTTGAGGAATATCAGATCAGATTTGATAAATCACTCAGTTTCTGTGAAGACTTTGTATTCAACCTGGAGTACGTACTGCATGCGAAAACGATCCAGCCGATCCAGGCGCCTGTATATTACTATGTCAAAACCGAGGGTTCACTTGTTTCCCAGAATATCAATCCCGTACGTCTGGTCAGAATGAAGACAAGCCTGTATTCCTACTATGACCAGTTCTTCCGCAACATACTGGATGAAGAAGAATATCGTGCTCAGCGCGGGAATATCGCTTCCTTCCTCGTGTCGGCCGCAACGGATGAATTTACGATCCCGATGATGCCGGGGACGAAAAAACTCGGTGAAGAAACGATCCCTATTTATTATTTCGATGAAGAAAATGAGGATATCTATACCGCGATCACATACATGAAGCTGGCGTATGAACGCTATATGAATACGATCGCCATGATGCATTCACTTGAGCTTCCTGATATCAAAGTGCTGAACTATCTGAAACATGCAGGAAGATACTGCTCACAGAAGGAGATATCCCAGATGACAGGCGTTCCGCAGACAACGATCCTGGCGTCACTGCAGAAACTGAACCTGAAAGGCTTTGTGACTCTGGATATCCATGGTACAGGTCTGGCAGGAATGTATGTACATAATGAGGAATTGGAAAAAGAATTTGCGGATGCACAGAATGATATGAAGAAACTGTGCGCCAACGGCATGAATGAACAGGAAGTCAGTGCAGTAGTCCGGGGCATTGCGGCGAACCTGAAGGAACATCTGAAATGAAACTGTCAGATACCGATAAAGAGAAACTGTTTGTCGGTGCTGATGCATGGACAACATATTCCTGCGAAGACCTTCCGTCAGTCCGTGTTTCAGACGGACCCGGCGGACTGCGTATAGAGGCTGTGACCGGACTCGGATTCAACCGTTCACATCCCGCTGTATGCCATCCGACCGCTTCCCTGCTTGCATGTTCCTTTAACAGGGATCTGCTGCATGAACTCGGGGAAATGCTGGCAGAAGAATGCCAGGCACAATCCGTAGACGTGCTGCTCGGACCGGGTGTCAACCATAAAAGAAGCCCGCTGTGCGGACGTAATTTCGAATATTATTCTGAAGATCCGGTATTGTCCGGTGAACTCGGAGCCGCGTATGTCAACGGGCTTCAGGAAAACGGGATCGGTGCTTCATTAAAACATTTCGCCGGCAATTCACGCGAAAAAGGCAGACTCATCAGTGACAGTCTCATTGATGAAAGGGCACTGCGTGAGATTTATCTGAGGCAGTTTGAAACAGTAGTCCGAAAAGCGCATCCGTGGACGATCATGGCTGCCTACAATAAGCTGAACGGGATCTACTGTACACAGAATAAAAAGCTCCTGAAAGAAACAGCCAGAAATGAGTGGGGCTTTGACGGCGTGTTTGTCTCTGACTGGGGAGCTGTTTCCGATCCGGTCAGCAGTTTGAAGGGCGGTCTGAACCTGGAAATGCCCGGCGGAGATCACGGAACATCGCAGCTGCTGGATGAAGCAATGAAAGACGGAACGCTCACTGCAGAGGAACTGGATGAATCTACAGAGTATATGCTGAACCTGGTGCAGAAGACCGGTTATGCCGGCAGACACAGGTTTGATCTGGACAAGCATCTGGATTTTGCCCAAAAGGCAGCGGAACAGTCTGCTGTCCTGCTTGAAAACAATGGGATCCTGCCGCTTGGCAAAGAACAGAAGATCGCATTGATCGGTGCCTTTGCAAAGAAACCAAGATACCAGGGCGCAGGTTCATCACAGGTAAATGCAGTTCGGACAGATAACCTGTTTGATGTCATGGATGAATCGGGGATCCGCTTTACTTACGCGGCAGGATATGACGCATCCGTTGATGAGACAAATCCCGGCATGATCGAGGAAGCCGTACATCTTGCACAGAACAGTGACTGTGCTGTGATCGTTGCCGGACTACCTGAGCGTGATGAAGCGGAAGGGTATGACAGAAGACATCTGGACCTGCCGGAGAACCAGAATGAACTGATCAGAGCTGTCTGTGAAGTACAGAAGAACACAGTCGTCATCCTGCAGTGCGGCGCACCGGTGATCCTGCCGTGGCGCAAACAGGTCGGTGCGGTACTCTGCATGTATCTGTCCGGGTCACGCGGTTCCCATGCGGCATTTGATCTGCTGTACGGAGATGCTTGTCCATGCGGACACCTGGCCGAAACATGGCCGCTCAGACTGGAGGATACGCCGAGCTTCAGATATTTTGATGATGATGCGCTGTTTGTACAGTACCGGGAATCGATCTTTACCGGATACAGGTATTATGATTCTTACCATGTACCTGTGGCTTATCCGTTCGGATACGGACTTTCCTACACGTCATTTGAATACAGAAATCTCAGACTGCAGGAAACGGATGAGTCAGTCAAAGTACTGCTGGAAGTACAGAATACGGGCAGCCGCAAAGGCAGAACAGTCGTTCAGATCTATACAGGTATGACAGATTCACGGATCTGCCGGGCAGATCGTGAACTGAAGGATTTCATGTCAGTTGAACTTGAGGCAGGAGAATGCAGGACTGCTGCATTCGAAATCCCCAAAGAGCAACTGAAAATCTTTGACGTTGTCAGAAATGAATGGCTGCTGGAAGACGGAACCTACAGGTTCATGGCAGGAGACCGCTCGGATCATATGATCCTGGAAGAAGAACTGATCCTGGAAGGGGAAACGGATGTCCATGCGCTGCTGGAAAAGGAATACCTGAAAGTAAATGATGACGGACTCCTGGTAGCACGCGAGGATTTTGAGACCGTATATGGAAAAGAGATCCCTGAGGATGTGGACCTCTTCCCGTTTACAAGAGATACGGCGATAGCCGACCTGGAAGATACCCGTATCGGAAGACTTATCCACAGAAGTGTCAGACGTCTGCTGGACAGGGGTATCGTGCATGATGTGGAAGAATCCATGATCTGGGAAGCGCCGATCAGAATGATGCTGATGGGATCGAACAGATTTACATGGCACACTGTAGACGGCGTGGTCGAAACCCTGAACGGTCATCCGGTCAAAGGGATCCGCAGGATCATGAAAAGCCTGAAAGAAAAATAAAAATTGTCTGCAGATCATGGTAAAGTGGGCCCTGTGTCAAGGACAATAAATAAAAAAGTACTTATCTGATTCCTTGAAAACAAATATCCTCCAGGTAGAAATACTTGGAGGATTTGTAAATGACACAGGATTATATATGGTTTCTTACAGAAGATAATGTT
>JAILLA010000093.1 GCA_024693325.1 Solobacterium sp. | reverse complement strand
CTCACAAGTAATGAGAATCACTGACAGTCCCCTTCAAAAAGTAAACAGGATCACTGTTTCATTTGATTCTGAGAGTATTAGAGGGATTGTTGTTTGATACAATCCGTGTAGTTACTTAGTCAGTTACAACTGTCTGTTATATGTAAAAGATGTCAGTTGTCGTCCCCTTCAACCATTTTTGAATACTTGTTTTCTTTTTCATTTGTAACAGGTACATGCTCAGGATGATATGTACTTACGATCGCTGCTACACGATCTCTGATATCTTTCTTGTTGCTGTACGCAGCACTCATTAACCCATCCAGCTGCTGCAGAAATTCATCGGTATCGAAAGGAATCGGGCAGCCAATATGGATGAGATCATTATCTGTTTTCTTCAGGCCCTCTTCAGCCATCAGTTTTTCTTCGTACAGCTTTTCACCAGGACGAAGTCCTGTATATACGATCTTGATGTCTGTATCAGGTTTATAACCGCTCAGGCGGATCAGGTTGCGTGCCAGCGTATCAATCTTTACTGGACTTCCCATATCCAGCACAAAGATCTCTCCGCCCTTGGCATAAGTACCCGCTAACATAACAAGTGAAACTGCTTCCGGAATCGTCATGAAATAGCGGATGATATCCGGATGAGTCACTGTGACTGGTCCACCTTCCTCGATCTGCTTTTTGAAGATTGGAATAACGGAACCGTTTGATCCTAATACGTTTCCAAAACGTACAGCAACAAACTCCGTTTTAATATTCTTGAAAACACTGCCAGTACCATCTTTATCTGCATTTTCCATGCCAAAATGGGTAAACAGCTGAGGAATCTGATCTGCTTTTCCAGCCTTGATAATTGCATCAAAGGACTGAATGATCATTTCACACAGACGTTTGCTCGCACCCATGATGTTAGTAGGATTGACAGCCTTATCTGTAGAGATCAGTACAAAACGTTCACAGCCATGTACCATCGCGGCATAAGCCGTTTTATATGTACCGATTGCGTTATTCTTGATTGCTTCACATGGGCTGACTTCCATCAGCGGTACATGCTTGTGGGCTGCCGCATGGTAAACGATCTGTGGACGATATTCATCGAACACCTCAAATATTCTGCGGCTGTCACGCACAGAACCAATGAGTGCTACAAGATCCAGGTCAGGATATTTATGCTGCAGCTCAAGCTGGATTGCATAGGCATTGTTTTCGTATACATCAAAGATGATCAGCTGTTTCGGTTTATGTGCCGCAACCTGCCGACACAGTTCAGATCCGATTGATCCACCGCCGCCCGTAACCATGACAACCTTCCCGTTGATCATATCATAGACTTCATGCATATCAGCTCTGATTGGTTCACGTCCAAGAAGGTCTTCTACCTTCACATCCTTCATTGCGCTGACTGAAACCTGGCCAAGTACGATCTGATACATACCAGGAAGCTGTTTCAGTTCGCAGCCTGTTTCATTACAGATTCCAATGATGTCTCTCTTGTCCTGTGCAGAAGCCGTCGGCATTGCAATATAAATCTTTGAGACATGATATTTTTCTACATTGAGAAGAATCTCATCACGTCCGCCAACGATTGGAACTCCATCAATGAACTTGCCCCATTTGTTCTGGTTATCATCAATAAAGCAGACTGCTTTGTCATTCAGCTCAACAGCAGAATTGATATCACGCAGAAGCATCTGTCCTGCCTGACCGGCTCCAACGATCATTACTCTGCCGGCAGTTTCATCTGTACGTTTGTCATTTCTAAGGAACAGCAGCAGTCTGTAAGAAAATCTCGGGATAGCAAGCACAATGAACTGTACGATCGATCCCCAAAGATAATAAGACAGCGGCATTCTTCCGAATATTACTGTAATAAACAGTATGTGCGCCAGTGATGCAGTCAGTGAACAAATAATTGTTCTGACCAACTCCACATAACTTGCATAGCGCCAGATGCTCTGATACAGCTTGAATACCCAGAAGAAAACAATTGCGATAAGCGAATAAATCGTGATGAAATGAAGATATGAAGAAAGATAATTCTCTGGAATCGCTGAATATAAACAATCAAAGCGCACCCAAAGTGCAAGAAAATATGATACATGAATCATCAGGAAATCCCAGGCCATCAGACATAATGTCGACATCTGCCAGTGTTCCACATTCCAGTCATTCATTCTTTGGTTACTACTATTTGTCATACTAACAATTCCGCCTCCACAAATACTATTTGTTAATCTTTATCTGGAGGGAATATCTCCCCGTTTTTTTCGTTAAGTATCAATGATCTTTTTATCAGAAAATGTTGTTGAACTGATCACCTGTCTGATTTTCATATACATTCATCCAGGTATCATTGATGTTGTTTCTTACAGTCTTGTCACGTTCCACTTCGATAACAAGTTTTCCTTTATCAGCACTGACGTTTTTCACAATGTATTTATCATGCAGTGCCATAACAGCTGCTTCGCCATTCTCATAATCTAAAGGAATCTCGTTCATAATGATCTGTACAGGTCCATTCACGCACTCCATCAGCTTGAGTAAAGAAATATCCTCTGTAAAGCCCTGATTATAGCCAGAGAAATCCTGAATATCCACATTCAGTTCATCACAAAGTGATCTGATCTTTTCTCTGACTTCAGACGGCATCAAAGAATCAGCTATAACAACACTTTTCACATTATATTTTTCAATTCCTTTTCTCATGCCTTCCAGAGTTGCAATGACAGGGAAGCCGTCAAAAAGATACCCTTCGTTGTGTCCTCTGTAATCAATGACGCACACAGGATTCATAACATTTTTTCCGCGTCTTGCAAGCTGTCTCAAAAACATCTTGGCAGAATCACCAATGCCAACCACCATTACATTGACAGCTGAATCTTGTTTATCCTTAGGTATCTGAGAACCTTCCATTGCAAAAAAACGGAAGGAAAATCTGCTGACGAACAGCAGAACCACCTGAATAAATCCGCCAATCACATAATAGGTAATCGGCATTCTCTGAACAAACATGACACTGCCAGCAACCTGGATCAGGAATGTGATGACATTCGCAACAACCAGTCTGTTCAGATCGCGGATACCCGCATATCTCCATAAACTGCTGTATAGCCTGAAATATGCAAATACAGCAATGCAAGCAATCGTATAGTACGGCGCAAAAGTGCGAAGTGCAGGCAGATAGTATATCATGGCCATTTCATCAAACTGTCCGTGTACATAAAATCTGACATACAAAGCCAGCAGATAAGCTGCATTGACCGCAATGATATCAAAGATCGCGAGAGCAATCTTTGGTACAATTCTGTTTATTGTTTTTTTAGTACTCTGTTCATTTGACATATAAAACCTCCCATGATCAGATGCTTTCAAAAAAGAGCAGCGAGTCATTCGCCGCTCTTTTCATTGATACGTTTGAATCTAATTACTTTTTGCCGCCGATAGCGTACCAGCCAATTCCCTCATCTCTCCAGCCATGGCTTGTGAGGTAGTTGTGCTCGCCCACGTTAGCTGTGTAGTTGTGGTTGCGTGCAACAACATTCGGGTTGTATTCACGGTAAACTGCAACCTTTTCGTTCGGATCGCTGTACCAGCCTACGCCTTCATACTTCCAACCGTTCTTAGCAAGATAGTCTTTTTCACCAGCGTTCATTGTGTAGTGGTGATCGCCGCCGTTGTTCGGGTTGTAGAGTCTGTAAACAGGCTTGCCGGACTTCGGTGCTGTCCAGCCAATACCTTCGGACTTCCAGCCGTAGCCTACGAGTGCATCTCTTTCACCAGCTTTTGCTGTGTAGAAGTGCTCGCCGCTGTTCGGGTTGTAGAGTCTGTACATGTCGATGCCGTCAACTGCAACTTTACCGAGAGCGATAACTGTTCCCAGATCATCAGCCTTGATGATGATGGACGGACCGCTTGCAATTCTCTTTCCCTTAAGAATTACAACTGTTGCATTCGGATCCAGGTCAGAAGCCTTGACTGTCTTGTCCGGAGCTGTTGTTGTTCCAGAAACTGTTGCTTCACCAACGAAGAGAACTTCATAGTCTTCGCCATACTCTTTAGCGATGTTTGTTCCCCACTTGGCGTCAACGTCTGCGGCTGTTGTGCCCTTTGTGATTCCGTCAGCGCTTTCTTTCGGATCAACGACGATCATTCCGCTTGCGGACGGTGTTTCTGCCTTCGCTGTAATCGGAGCGAAGATTGCAAGTGCCATAGCGGCAGCTGCTGTTGTTAATAATCCCTTTCTCATATGAGTTTCCCCTCCATACTTCTTAATATCTTAGGATATCACCTGTAATTTTAGCACCAGTGTGCCTGTTTGCATATCTTTTTTTGTGACACTGTTCATTTAGTGTCTGAATGTCACTTTTTCTTTTGTTCTTCTCCGTACCTTCCGTACTGTCCGTATCTGCCGTAGTGGCCGTATCCGCCATAGCGGTAGTAGTAGCCGTATGCAGATCCGCGTCTGGATGTATCAACTCTGTTCAGAACGATACCAAGCAGCGGTGTCTCTGTTCTCTTCAGAGAATTGATCGTTTCGTTGATGATCTTACGGGAAGCGTTGTTGCTTCCGACGACCAGGATACTGCCATCACAGTATTTGGAAATGTTCATCGCGTCTGCCACACTGTTCAGCGGCGGCGTATCGACAACGATGTAGTCAAAGTTTTCTTTGACGACTTCCATCATCTTCTTGAAGCGGTCGCTTTCCAGAAGAATTGTCGGATCGATAACGTTGGTTGATACAGGAAGGACAAATCCATTCTGTACATTTGTCGTGTAGATCACTTCGTGCAGGCCAAGCTTGCCGGACAGGAAGTGTTCAATACCGACCAGACCATCTTCACTTGCAAAACCGTAGCGGTCTCTCATCTCAGAGTTTCTGATATCGGCATCGATCAGCAGTGCTTTATTGCCGACATTGGCAATGTTTCTCCAGAGAGACATTGCCACAAAACTCTTTCCTTCATTCGGAATCGTACTTGTGACCATGATGGTCTTGATGGAATCACCGGTAAAACCGATATTAACTCTTAACTGGTTTACTGCTTCCTGAACATCGAAGGGAAGTTCAGGCATCTTCGTCATTTTCAGATTCTTCATGCTTTACTTTCCTTTCGCTGCTGTTTTCTTCTTCGGAGCAGGCTTCTTCTTGGAAGAAGACTTCTTAGAAACCACTTTGTGGTTGAAGGAACCAAGGTTGCCTTCCGGGATGACAGCCAGCGGCTGCATGCCCAGGTACTTCGTCGCGTCATCCGGTGTGATGATCGTATCGTTCATCAGGTGACGGATGATCAGATAGCCGCAGATCAGCACAGCGCCAAGCAGGCCGCCGATGATCGTGTTCTTAGAATACGACGGTGAAGATTTTGCCTTCGGTACGATTGCATATTCGTAAACGCTCGGCTGTTCCGACTTCATGATATCCGGCAGGAATGTCTTCGCGTTATTGACCAGAGTGTTGGCAATGTCTGCTGCCTGTTTTGGATCCGGATTGGTGACTGTCGTATCAATGATACGTGTATCTGTCGGGTTGGTGACACTGATCATGCCCTTCAGCTGATTTGCTGTGTAATTCAGACCGAGGTCTGCATTGACCTTTTCCAGAAGTTCTCTGCTGGTCAGGAGGTACTTGTAATCGCCTCTCAGCTGGGAACTGATCTGCAGGTCTGCTACGTTAACGACAGTGTTGGAAGAAGATGTGATATACATCTTTGCGCTCGCTTTGTACAGCGGCGTGACCATGAAGAACGTATAGACAAATGCCAGGATCGCTCCGACGAGGAAGCAGATCACGATTTTTGTGAAGTTGTTCCAGAGGAGATAGAATATTTCGACAAGATCGATCTCTTCTTCGGTATTGATCATTCTGTTTTCACTCATATACTCCCCTTTCTCAAGAATAAAACAGCTCCAGAATCACTTCTGTCAGGCTGTCCTCATCAAGATGATATTCCATAAAGTTATTGTTGACAACATGTTCGCCCTTGATTTTTAAATCATCCAGCTGATGATATCTGCCGGATTTTTCCGCGAGGTCAGCGAAATCTTTGCTTCCCATGTTGGTAACAGAGTTGGACATCAGCTTGTCATAGATGTCCAGAACTTCATTGGAACTCAGACTGTTGACCTTCTTGACCAGAGCTTTCATATAGGTTTCCTGTCTGGCCATACGGTCATCGTTTGTGCCGGTATCGACACCATGTCTGCTTCTGACAAATGTTTCTGCCTGTTTTCCTTTTAATGTAATGGTTTCTCCCATGACTAACGTCGGATCAATAGCAGAGAAGTCAGTTGTGATCTTGACCGGCACGCCGCCCACAGCATCGTTTAATACCGGGATGGCTGCCATGTTCATATCAAAGTAACCGTCGATCTTCTGATCCCATAACAGTTTTGAGACTGTGTTCACAGTATTCTTTGTACCGAACTCCCAATCTCCGAACAGATGAGCCAGTGTCAGCTGCGCTGTTGTTGTACCGAGGCTCTTTCCGTCTTTGTTAAAGGTTTCCATTTCCACCATGGAGTCACGGTCCAGCATCAGGATACGCCATGTCTGCGCGGCATCGTTGATGACGACCAGGAACTGGGCGTCAGCCCTGCTTCCTTCACTGTCGTCATACATATCTGAGCCCATGATCAGATATGTTTTCACATTTCTGTTCTCAACGTACTCTTTTCCTTTATATGTATAGCGTTTCAGGTCACGGATAACAGGTTCTACATCTACGTTGCCTTCACCGCCGGATGTTGCATATCTGATATTTTCCCAGTTTGAGATGATAAAGAAGCCGGCTGTGATCACCAGCGCTAACAGCGCTACGATGATCCCTGCTTTCTTCAGATCCCCGTCTTGTATTCTTTTTCTTCCCATAGTTCTTTATTTCAGTGCCTGCACTTTCCTGATCAGATCAATTCTGTACTGCAGGAGACGTTTCTGTCTCTCGATGCGGCTGTCGCTGATGCCGGTAATGACTTTGTATTTGGCCATCAGTTTCGCGTAGATGTCCGGCATGTCTTCCAGGACGGAGAAGTCATAGCGTTTCAGACTGCGGATCAGATAG
>JAILLA010000075.1 GCA_024693325.1 Solobacterium sp. | reverse complement strand
TCCGAAATCGGTCCATGAGCGGTTCCCGGTAGTTTTTTCCGGTGATGAGACTTTTCAGGTCGCATCCCTGCATCTGAAGAGCCGTGCCCTTCAGCGGAATCTGGCAGGGTGCGGAGAAGTATATCTGTTTGCTGCCACGCTTGGGATCGCAGTCGATACACTCATCAAACGGGCTGCACTGATGGACACAGCAAAAGGGGCTGTCATGCAGGCTGCCGCTGCCGCTGTCATTGAAGCCTATTGCGACGAAGAAAATGAAAAATTACGGGAGGAAGCGGCATCGGAAGGGCTCTTCCTTCGACCCAGGTTCAGTCCCGGTTACGGCGATCTCTCACTGGATTGCCAGAGAGACTTTCTAAACCTTCTCAAGGCGCAGAAAAACATCGGACTGACAGTGACCGATTCCGGACTGATGGTTCCGATCAAGTCCGTCACCGCCATTATCGGGATCAGCAGGACTGACAGTAACTGCCATCGTCAGGGGTGTGAAGCCTGTTCAAAGCTTGATTGTGCATACAGAAGATGAGACTGATCATGGGGAAAACATCTGTCCAGACACCTAACCAACTTAATAAACCCGAACGGCTGAAGACGGGCATAAAAATCATTTGGATCATCCTCATCGCGGCTGTAATTCTGTCAGTATCGGTCAATATATTTCACTTTCTGGCCTTCCCGAAACAGGAATCTCAAATAACACCGCTGGAGGTTTCCGGCTATACAGATATCGCCGACGGGAATTATACGGCCGCGGATGGGGCCTCCGAAAATACTGAAATCGTTTTTGATTACGGAAAGATATCACCCGGTATATACCATGGCATCTTCGAATACGATACGGAAAAGACACAAACACTGTCGTTCAGCTCAATACCCTCCGCATATCTGGAAGCAGGCGACCTGGTCTTAGACCACCGGCTGCATCAGGTATCCTTTCATATCACTGTTCATGAGCCGCTGAAGAATTTCAAAATAACTGCAAGTTATGACGGTGAAAAAGATTTCTCAATAAGACCGGAACTCAATAAAGACCGTATCCTTTACATACGAAACATCGTCACCACCGTCCTCATCTGCACTTTGATCGGTACGGAACTGTTTCTTTTATCAAAACACCCCAAAGCTGCGAAGAGATACTTGCTGATCCTCACAATGTCCGTGATCGCTTTTGTCCCTTACCTGCTGGAAGGGCTGAACTCCGGACATGATTTTCCGTTTCATTATATACGCATCGAAGGTATCGCGAACGGGCTGCGAGACGGACAGTTTCCCGTATATCTGCAGTCAAACTGGCTCAGCGATCACGGATACCCCGCGGCATTATTTTACGGGGACATACTGCTTTATATTCCGGCACTTCTCCGCCTGGCAGGATACAGCTTCGACACAGCCTTCAAGATCTTTGTATTTCTCATCAATGTGCTGACTTCATTTACTGCCTTCATTTCTTTCCGGAAGATATTCAGGAAGGAGAAAATCTCATGGGTACTGGCCTTCGCCTGGTTATGTGCACCGTACCGTCTGGTCGATATTTATGTGCGCTGTGCAGTCGGTGAATACTGTGCAATGGCTTTCCTGCCGCTTGTCTGTGCGGGGTTTTACGGGATCATTAAAACAGATACCGGTCAGAAGGATCAGAAACAGGAAGCCAAAACTTATATCCGTTATCTTTCCGTCGGTATGGCCGGTATTTTGCTCACGCATTTGGTGACAACAGTTATGACAGCGGTCATGCTGGTGGCAGCCTGTCTGCTGCTGATCAAAAAGGTCCTGAATCTCAGCAAGCTGAAAGCGTTCTTCACCGCAGCAGTGAAGTGTGTCATATTGAGTGCTGTTTTCCTCGTGCCTTTCATCGATTTTTATTTCAGCAATGACCTGGACATCAACCACAACATTGATACGCAGATACCTGCGATCCAATCAAGCGGTGTCCAGGCAGGTGAATTTTTCACCTTCTTCAAAGACATCTTCGGCAAAGGACATGAAAACTCAGATTTGGGAGACCGGCTGTATCTTTCACCCGGAATGACTTTAACAATAACGATTGCAGCTGCGGTCATTTGCATCTGTAAGGGAAAAAGCACAAAAATGCTTGGTATATTGACAATAATGAGCCTTTTTGCCCTCTTTTTATCCTCCAATTTTTTCCCCTATAATGCGATCGCATACAGGAACAGACTCGGAATATTCCTTTCCCAGATACAGTTTCCGTGGAGGTTTTTATCCATGGCATCTATTCTGACAGTACTGATCATGGGCGAGCTCCTGATGATCTTTGAAAATATTCTGAATACGAACAGCACTGCTCTTCATCCGGAAATCAAAAGATATATCCTGCCGTGCGTTCTTTCGATCATAGCTTTTTCCATCTTCCTGGAAGCCTCTGTCATCTCCAGCAGCTATTCCTCTGAAGCCAAAAGAGATCTGTACCTGAACACCAATGACATAGAAGTCGGAACTGTTCTGCTCGACCACGGTATGAGATACGAGTCAGACCCGGAGTATTTCATAAAAGATATTGAAGCGGAAGATGCCTCAGTTGAGCTTCTGGAAAGAAAGGGGCCACACCTGCGTCTGCATTGCAGGACAAACAATACATCCGGGGCCGTCATCCTGCCGGTTACAAATTACAAAGGCTACAGGATCGTTGATGAATACGGACAGGAATACAACATCTATGAGAACTGGAATAAAGAGATCAGTTTTATGATCGGGACTGATTTTGACGGCATCATCAACGTATTTTTCCAACCGC
>JAILLA010000083.1 GCA_024693325.1 Solobacterium sp. | reverse complement strand
GATCAAGGACTTTGAGATACTCAGATTCCGGATTAACGATACGCTCGGTCGTCTGTGTTGTACCATTGTGAATCACCATCTGCGGCGTATGCGCCAGAATATAGCCGGCGCCCTTAATTACACAGTTCATAGCCATTATATTCACCTTTCTGTTGATCAACTTATATATATTAAAAGTATGATTTTGCCTTAAAAAAAGCAGTGAGGTATACAACTACCCCACCGCCCCTTCATTGAGTTAACTTATTCTACAGATATTTGCAAAACTCATCACGAATTGCAGACATTTCTTCAACGATGTCATCGACATCGAGAACCATCTCCATCATGCCGACCTGTTCATCATAAACAGCCTCATCAAACTCTTCTTTGACTTCAGGTTCACATACATGGAAACACGTGAGTCCAAGCTGGACTCCTGTCAACGGACCGGAGAATGTAGGATCGCCTGCAGAAACTGTCTCTGCTGCAAGACCAGCCGCCTCGCCTTCAGCCGCACCAACGATAACTACTACGTTTTCTGGGCCATACTGCTCAGCAAATTCCTTAACACGTTTCTGATTCTCCAGATCCATTGCACCTGCGCTCGTTCAGACGAAGCACTCAGTTGACGAAAAAACAACATCGCCGCCTGCTGTCTGCACGCATTCTGCAATTGCCGGACCCGGTACACCGTCACGGTCGCCGATTACGACAACCTTTTTGCCCTTTAAAATTGCCATTTTATTTCCTCCTTTCCTTGCATTTTTTTATAATACAGAGGTCATTCCTCGTATTACCGCAGGGCCTCCTGCAGATGATACCCATCTGCAGGCCGATCCCATTTTGAATTAATAATACTTTTTGATCATAGCCTCGATGCTCTCAGGAGTAGCATCGTCTTTAACAACTTCCTCGACCTTTGCGCCGTCTTTGTAAATTGCCATGACCGGCAGTCCAAGCACCTGCTGTCCGATAGCAACACGGCGTGCCTTGGATGTATTTAAGGATGTGAATTTGATCTTATCGCCGTATTTGTCAGCGCACTCATGAACAAACGGCATAAGTGCCTGGCAGGGAACACATCCGTCGCCATAGAAATCTACAAATACATAGCCCTCTGCCTGAAGTACTTCTGTCTCAAATGTTTTCTTGTCAACTTCAATCATTTCTCAAAACCCTCCTTGATCACTGCTCGTTAATATATTTCTCAGCCTGGGTCGCAGCAATTGCACCATCAGCAGCTGCAGTAACGACCTGGCGAAGGCTCTTGACACGGACATCGCCAGCTGCGAACACACCCGGGATGTTGGTATGCATATCTTCATCTGTCGGAATGTATCCTGCTTCATTAAGCTTCAGTCCGGTATCAGCGAAGATGCCGGTGCACGGTAAGGTGCCGATGAAACCGAAGACACCGAACATGCCGTCGTCTTCATCTGCTTCATATGTGGTCAGTTCGCCGGTCTTGACATTCTTGACAGTCATGGAAGAAAGAAGGCCGTCGCCGTTCAGCTCAGTAACAACGGAATCCCACATGAAGAACAGCTTATCGTTCTTGAATGCTCTTTCCTGAATGGATTTTGCTGCGCGAAGTTCATCACGTCTGTGAATGACAGTAACTTTTCTCGCGAATTTTGTCAGATACATTGCTTCTTCAACTGCAGAATCACCACCGCCTACAACGAACACCTCAAAATCTTCGAAGAAGTTGGCGTCACAGGTCGCACAGTAGGAAACGCCTTTGCCCATGAATTCTTTCTCGCCCTTGCACCCGATCGGTCTCGGAAATGCGCCTGTAGCGATGATCACGGTCTTTGCCTGGTATTCTGCCTTTGCGCTTCTGAGCACCTTGACAGCACCCTGAAGTTCCATGCCGTTAATCGTGTCTTTTGCGCGCTCAACACCGAATTTCACGCACTGTTCAGTCATTCTTGCGATCAGTGACGGGCCGCTCTCGCCTTCCACTTTCTGACCCGGATAGTTCTGGATCTCATCAGTGATCGCGATCTGACCGCCATCCTGGCCTTTTTCAATGATCAGTGTTGAAAGTCTTGCGCGTCCTGCATAGAGACCTGCTGCAAGTCCGGCAGGACCTGCGCCAATGATGACCACATCATAGATTTTACTCATCTTCCCTTACCTCTTTTTTAAATTATTTATCCTCAAGCTTCTTAATGCTCTCAGTATCTTTCTTTTCACTGCCCAGTGCCTTCACAAAGGATACCATGCACATGAGCATGATAAAGATGAACGGGAAGGCGGCTACCAGGGAGATCGTCTGCAGCGGCTTCAGTCCTCCTGCCATCAGAAGACCGATCGCCATAACAGACTGAATGATACCCCACATGATCTTCTTGTTGTTCGGCGGGTTCAGGTCGCCGTCACTGGTCAGCATAGATAAAGTGAATACACCTGTGTTGGCCGATGTGATAAAGAATGTACACAACAGCACCAGCATGATCACGCTGAGGATCTTGCCCAGCGGATACTGTTCAAGCACGACAAACAATCCGACTTCCGGAGTCGAAACAACGCCCTCCAGGACCTCTCTGGTAAAAGTACCGTTCATGCCGAGAGAAATTCCCAGAGTTCCGAAAATAGCGAACCAGACGAAAGATGCAAGTGCCGGAGCAACCATGACACCGATAATGAACTCTCTGATGGTCCTTCCCTTGGAGATTCGAGCGATAAAGATACCGACAAACGGTGCCCAGGCTATGAACCATGCCCAGTAGAAGACTCTCCAGGAACCATACCAGCTGTTATCGCCATACGTATGGATACGGAAGCTGTCCTTCATGAAATCATTCAGGTAAGCTCCCAGACCGTTTGTAAAGGAATTCAGCATCTCAAGTCTCGGTCCGAGAACGAAGAAAACGATCATCATGCTGACAGCAATAAACAGATTGATATCGCCCAGCATCTTGATGCCTTTTTCAACACCTGAAACCGCGGTCCAGATATAAACGACCGCAAAACCTATAATGATCGCGATCTGGATCACCATGGTCTTTGGAATACCGAAAAGATGATTCAGACCACCGCTGACCTGAAGAACGCCCAGGCCGATAGAAGTGACAACACCGGCAACCGTAGCGAACACAGCCAGGATATCTACTAATTTACCGAACCAGCCTTTTGTAAGTTTCTCACCGACCAAAGGTTCAAGAACAGAACTCAAAAGACCGGGTTTATTCTTTCTGAATTGGAAGTAGGCCAGACCAAGACCGATAATGGCATAACATGCCCAGGGCTCGATACCCCAGTGCATAAATGACGATTTCATAGCGAAATCGGCAGCCTCTTCCGTCATGGATTCAATTCCTTCTGCAGGATTAAGGAAATGTGATAAAGGTTCAGATACGCCCCAGAAGACCAGGCCAACGCCCATGCCTGCGCCAAAAAGCATTGCAAACCATGAGGTGTTGCTGTATTCCGGGACAGCGTCATCAGGACCCAGCTTGATATTGCCCCATTTGCCAAGAGCAATGATCAGGCAGAAGCCTACAAAAACGACGACAGCCAACAGATACAACCATGCAAAATCTGTGGTCAGAAATGCAAAAGCTGCATTAGAAAATGTGGTGAAACTTTCATTGAGAGCGACAGCCCAAACAGCAAGTACGCCAACAATGATCAGGGAAATGATCGCTACCTGATTCAGCTTGTTGTTTTTCATAACTATTTCCTCCCAAAAAGGTGTCCCCCTTTAACCTCCCGGGAGGAGACAGAAGATTTTTCGCAAAGGATCATCCTCTGTCTCCGCCATTTTCAGGGGGTCTGCCAGAGAAAAGACAGTACTCTCTCCGGCATCACTTCATTAGATCTGAACCTTAAATACAGTCTGTTCAGTGATATCTGTAGCCAGAGCATCCAAAGCGACTTTTGTTCTGTGATAACGAAGTTTCCACTGATCCTCTTTTGATGTACCCGGATCGCCGAGAGGATATGGAATGGAAATAGTTGGAACGATTCTGTTAGAACCGACGGTCTTTGCGACCGGAATGAGATTACACATCTGAACGATCGGGAAACCAGCCTTCTCGACCTCTTTAACCATCGTTGCACCGCAACGAGTACAGGTCCCTCAGGTGGAGACCATAATTACAGC
>JAILLA010000104.1 GCA_024693325.1 Solobacterium sp. | reverse complement strand
CGCTCTGTTTTCACAACATGATAAGAGTCGTTAACAACACACATGTAGAATGGCATTTTCTGTTTTGGTACACTTAGAGACGTCAAAATCATTGTTTGATCGGTTTTTTCCTGCAAACAGAAAAGCATCTAATAACCCTATGCAGTGACTATGACAGTTCTGGAAGGCTGGTTATATTTTCATACAGTACTATTGCTTAACTCATATTTTTTTGAGGCAGAAAGAATAAAGAGTTAATAAAGGAACGGAGAGGAGGTAGTGATATGTACAAAAGAATCGAAAATGAATGGGCTAAACATCTCGACTTCATGATCTTGGATCTCCTGGGATTTCAGGCAGCGTATATATTGAGTTATCTGTTTTTACTCAGGTATGCAGGGCATGCAAACGAAGCGTTCTATCTTCGTCAGTCATTTGTTTTCTTTATGGTTCAGATGGTAGTATGCCTGGTCATGCAGCCGTACACTCACATTCTCCGCCGCAGCCATGGTGTTGAATTACAGAGTGTAGTCAATCTGTCCGCAGTTGTTATGGTTCTGGATGTTATTTATCTTTTTATCATCAAAGAGACATATATCATTTCCCGAGTTTTCTTCTTAGTGCTGGCGGTTCTTGCTGTTCTGGTCATGTGGATATTCCGTACAGGATATAAAAAGCATCTGCAGGCAAAGAAAAGTGTAAAATCTCGTGACAGGGCACTGGTCATATTTACATACAGCCATATGGCTGACGAAGTCGTCAGCGGACTGCTGAAAGACAACTACAATTATTTCAAGATCAATGGGATATACCTCCTTGATAAGAAAAAGATCAACAGGAGTGACATTCAGGGAATTCCGCTGATCGACACGAATAAATCACTTTTTGAAGCGATCGGGCATGAATGGGTAGATGAAGCCTTCTTCTTCCTGAGCCCGGAGTACTTGCTGCCTAAATGCTATGTCGATACTCTGCTCAAGATGGGCATCACCATCCACTTCAGCTACTCTTCCTATTTTGAAGAGCAGGGGATCATGCAGAAGACGGACAAGATCGGCTCTTACTATGTATTTACGAACAGCCTGAAGATCGTTAATGCGTCAAGCATGGCGCTGAAGAGGGTATTCGATATTATCGGCGGTTTAGTCGGATGCTTCCTGACAGCGATCATCTTTGTCTTCATCGCCCCGATCATCTATATCCAGTCACCGGGACCGATCTTCTTCAGTCAGTGGCGTGTTGGTAAGAACGGCCGCAAATTCAAGATCTACAAGTTCCGCAGCATGTACATGGACGCTGAAGAGCGCAAGAAAGAATACATGGCGCAGAACAAGATAAACGGCCTGATGTTCAAGATGGATGATGACCCCAGGATTATAGGCAGTGAAAAGAAGGACAAGAACGGCAGGCCGAAAGGGATCGGCAACTTTATCCGCAGAACTTCCCTGGATGAATTCCCGCAGTTCTGGAATGTCCTGATCGGTGATATGAGTCTGGTAGGGACCAGGCCTCCCACAGTTGATGAATGGGAACAGTATGACGTTAACCACAGAGTCAGAATGTGCGTAAAGCCGGGTATAACCGGAGTCTGGCAGGTCAGCGGCAGAAGCAAGATCACAGATTTCAACGAAGTGGTCAAGCTCGATGCATCATATGTCCGTGACTGGAACATCCTGCTGGATATCAAGATCATTTTAAAAACTGTCCAGGTTGTACTGAGAAACGATGGTGCTGTATAATAAATAAAATTGACCATGTTTTTTGGAGAGAGGAGTCAGGAATAATCGAATGGAAAACGAAATCTTTGTGACGAAGGCGATCTTACCGTCAATGGAAGAATATGTTGCCGAAATCTCTTCAATATGGGAAACACACTGGCTGACCAATATGGGGGCTAAGCATCAGGAACTCCAGGAGAATCTGAAAGAATATCTTGATATCAGCAACATCGATCTTCTGACGAACGGGCATATGGCCCTGGAACTGACACTGCAGGCAATGAACCTGCAGGGAGAGGTGATCACAACACCGTTCACGTTTGCATCGACTACGCACGCGATCGTCCGTAATAACCTGGAGCCGGTCTTCTGTGACATCAAACCGGATGACTTCACGATCGATCCCGAAAAGATCGAACACCTGATCACAGACCGTACGTCAGCGATCATGCCCGTCGATGTTTACGGCAACGTATGCGATGTCGAGGCGATCGATAGGATCGCAAGAAAATATGAACTGAAAGTGATCTACGATGATGCCCATGCTTTCGGTGTAAAGTATAAGGGCAGGGGAATCGGGAATTACGGTGACGCATCCTGCTTCAGCTTCCATGCGACGAAAGTGTTCAACACGATCGAAGGCGGGGCAGTCACATTTAAGGATCCGACACTGCAGGAAACCATGTACGAACTGAAGAACTTCGGTATCCATGGTCCTGAAGATGTCAGTGCAGTCGGCGCGAATGCCAAGATGAATGAATTCTGCGCAGCTATGGGCATCTGCAATCTCCGCCATATGGATGAGATCGTCCTGAAAAGAAAGGCGATCGTAGACCGCTATCGCGAGAGGCTGTACGGTGTGAAGGGACTCCAGCTGAATGTCGTTCAGAAGGATGTCGAATCCAATTACGCATATTTCCCGATCGTGATCGATGAAAAAGCGTATGGATCCAGCCGTGAAGAAGTGATGCAGTATCTTGGAACGCATCATGTGATGGTCAGAAAGTATTTCTATCCGCTCACCAGCAGCTTCAAGGCATTCCACAGGAAATACGATGTCCTGAAGACGCCGGTGGCACTTCACGTAAGCAAGAGGATCCTCACACTTCCCATATATCCGGATCTTTCGATCGAAGATGTGGATCGGATCTGTGATCTGGTACTCCAGTGTAAATCAGTTTATTAATGAAAGAACATGAAGATGAATATTTATTTGTTTAAACAGATGAATATTCATCTTTGCTATGTATATGCATATGGTTTACCGCACCTGTATAAACGTGATAAAATTTGAACGTAATTGCAGGAAGAACGAACATGAATTCAAATATTGCAGACCTGTTCTACTGCAGGCACTGCATACAGAATCGTTCAGACAGCTGACATATCGCATTCCCCACGATCCTGGGCATTGTATGGTTTTTAGAGTATGGGGACACGAAGGCTTTCCGGACAAAATGGAATCATAGCAGTAATGATGTATTATTAATTCAAATTGTCATCGGACAAGAGGAAAAACAATGAATGTTGAATATAAAACGATCTGCGGCAAAAAGCTGAAAGTACTTGGTGCGACGGATGAAGCTACTGAGACCCTCCTGAACAAACAGCATGTTTTTATTATCGGATCAAAGGGGATCCCCGCGCAGTACGGCGGTTTTGAAACGTTTGTGGAAAAACTGGTCGAATATCAGACAGACAAGGATATCCTTTATCACGTTGCAAGACTGGCAGATGACGACGAACGGTATGAATACAACGGTGCGATCGCCTTTAATGTCAAAGTGCCGAACATTGGTCCGGCAAAAGCGATCTACTACGATGTCGCAGCTCTGGATAAGTGTATAAGTTACTGTACTTCCATGAATTTGAAAAAACCGCCGGTCTTTTATATCCTTGCATGCCGGATCGGACCGTTCATGGCTGCATATAAGAAAAAGATACAGAAACTGGGCGGTGTCCTCCTGATCAATCCGGACGGAAATGAGTGGAAGCGGTCCAAATGGTCACCGCCTGTCAGGCAGTACTGGAAAGTCTCGGAGAAGCTCATGGTCAGATCCGCCGATCTTCTGGTCTGTGACAGTATAAAGATCGAAGAGTACATCTGCGAAGAATACAAACAGTATGATCCCAGGACTACTTTTCTTTCCTATGGCTGTGACAGCCAGCCGTCATGTCTTGCGGATGATTCAGAGCAGTTTGTCAGCTGGCTGAAAGAAAAAGGCCTTTCCGCAGGGGAGTATTACCTGGTAGTCGGCCGGTTTGTCCCGGAAAACAATGTGGAGACCATTATCCGTGAATTCATGAAGTCAAACACTTCAAAGAAACTGGCACTGATCACGACGGATAATGAGAAGCTTTACAGGGAACTCGACAAAAAACTCGGATTCTCAAAGGATGAAAGGATCTGCTTTACCGGATCGGTATATGACCAGGAACTGCTGAAGAAAATACGTGAACAGGCATATGCCTACCTGCACGGTCATTCTGTCGGCGGTACAAATCCCAGCCTCCTTGAAGCCCTTGGAACAACGAAGCTCAACCTCCTGCTGGATGTCGGCTTTAACAGGGAGGTCGGCGAGGATGCAGCTCTTTACTGGACATGCGAACCCGGATCCCTTTCATGGCTGATCGAGAAGTCTGACCAGATGAGTGACGAGCAGATCAATTCCTATGGTCTTCTCGCAAAGAAGAGAATTGATGATGCCTATCGATGGAATTCCATCACAGACCAGTACCAGGATCTGTTTCATAAGGAAAGTGCTGCTCTTGGAAAGGTAGAAAAATGAGTATTTCAGTAATCATTCCGGTTCATAACAGCGAAAAATATCTGAAGGAATGTGTGGAATCCGTATTGCAGGGGATGAAAGAGGGAGACGAGGTCATCCTGGTAGAGAATGGTTCTTCCGACAGTTCCTGGGAGATCTGCTGCAGCTACAGTGACGCATATCCAAGTGTGTGTGCGGTACAGCTGGAGACAGCGGGTGTATCCAGAGCCAGAAACCGCGGGATATCCGCTGCGAAAGGGGACTGGGTCGTTTTCCTGGATTCTGATGACATCATGGATCCCGGGTTTCTTGCGGCAGCACATGGACTGGATATTGAAGCAGATATCATTCTCTTTGATTACCGCTTCCTGGATGAAGAACCTGCAGCGGTTC